>JAJDBW010000042.1 GCA_029261155.1 Nitrospirota bacterium
CCGGGCCGCCAAAATGACATTATTTTCTTGTCACCTCGGCAACCCGGCTATCTAAAGAAGACCCGTGGCTTTGCGCCCTGCCATTACTAGCAGTTGGCCATGATGGAAGGTATTACGTTAAAAACTACCCATAAATTATGGGTCGGAGTCTATTATAGATATAGGGAAAAGTAAAGAAGACAACGAATACCATTTCAATCCTAGCACACGTTGGGATATAACAAATATGAAGAATACGGGAAGGATCTAAGCATTTGGCATCATGTCACCTGAACTATTGCGTTCTAGTTTTTGACATTTTACGATTTTGCCTTACGCTCCTCGAAAATATCGTCGAAGAAATCTTGCATGTGGTTCCAGGAATCGGTGTCGGCCGCGCGATTGTAAACCAAGGGCAACTTCGTCCGTTTTCCGGCGGCAGTGGCCTCCGGGTTGGTAAAGCTGTGTTGAACGCCGGGGTAACTTTTAAGTTCGAATTCGACGCCCTCCGTGGTTAAGACTTCTACAAAGTCCTGGACCTGCTTCGTGGGTACGAAGGGATCGGCACCCCCGGTAAAGACCAAGATCTTTGCCTTCGATGAGCCAGATGCGGGCGCCTTTTTAGCAAGCTGAAGGTTGCCGTGAAAACTCACCACGCCGGCCAAATTGACCACGCCAGTCCGCGCCATGTGCAGGACCACCCCGCCGCCCATGCAGTAGCCGATGGCCGCCATTTTTTTATTATCCACCGTTTCGTGTTTTGCTAAAATCTCGTAGGCGGCACGGATCCGTTTATCCGCTTCGGCCAAATCGCCTAAGGCCGCATTCATCAACTTTGTCGCATCCTCCGGATGATCGGCCAACTTGCCCGTACCGTATAGATCGAGGGCGAAGGCGGTGTAACCCAAAGCAGCGAGTAGCTCGGCGCGCTTGCGGGCATAGGCGTTGAGGCCCCACCATTCGTGCACGACGAGGACGCCGGGCCGCTTGCCGGAAACGGCGTCATTGTAAGCCAGAAAGCCGGTGTAGCTGTTTTCGCCGACCGTGTATTTAATCTCCTGTGTTTTGACGACGGCATGGGCCTCGAATGCAAACACGGATAACAAAAAAACCAATGCAAGGATCGCTTTTTTCATCATGGTCTCCTTATTTAAGTGGAAAGGGCTTCGACCCAAACCGGTAAAGGTTTTCAAAGCCTTACCCTTCAATGGGGATAGATTGTGTGAATTCATGGCATCGAACTGATATGGGGTTCGTATAAAATTTGGATGACGTTGCCGTCCGGGTCGGCCATATAAAAAGAGTAGCTGTCGTCGCGATGGCGCTTCGGCGGCTTGACAATCTTTACCGCAGCGGCACTCATCCTCTCGAAAACTTGGTCGACCACCGCTTCGTTCTCGGCGATAAATCCGAAATGATCAAGAAACTGGCCCTCTTGTTTGAGGACTTCACCGGGGCCGACCTGGTGTAAGGCGAGGTTGTCGGTACCGGAGCTCAAATAGAGATTGAGGGCATCAGGCTGCCATACCGATTTCATGCCCAGAAGCCCTTCGTAAAACCGGCGCGATCTTTCGAGGTCCCGCACGCGCAGGGCCAAATGCCGCAATCCACGCAAGGGGATGGCTTCTTCGCCATTTGGCTCAGTCATGCTGCGAGTCTAACGCGCCCGGCTTTTTTTTTCAATCGCGATTTCATTCCTAAATGAACAATTGACACGCAGACAAAACCCCGTACAATAGCGGCATGCGACGTCGATTTCTGTTTATCTTTCTCATTTGTATTATCTTTTCCGCCTGCGAGGAACAGAAGCCGCCCGAGGATCCCTTTCGCCAACCTATCTCGTATCCAGTGGGAAAGCGCCCCACGCACATCATCGCGGCCGACTTCAACCAAAGCGGTTTTCTCGACTTGGCCGTGGCCAACGCCCAAGGAAACTCTGTGACCTTTCTTTTTGGAAAAAATGATGGGAGTTTCCCTGAATCGCTCACGGTAAAAGTGGGGAAAGGACCACAAGCCTTGGTCTCCGGCGATTTCAACGAAGACGGACGGGTTGATTTGGGCGTAATCTTAAATGACGAGGATGGATTCGACATCCTCTTTAATCAAGGGGCGGGCATCATGACCCAATCCGCTCATTTTAAATTGGAGCGCTCGCCGCATTCCGCCGTGGCGGAAGACTTTAATAATGACGGGCATCTTGATTTGGCCGTGGTTTCAAAATTTGATCATCTCGCAATCCTGCTGGGGGACGGAAAGGGCGGATTTAAGAAAGGCATGGTGGGCAATCCGGGCGGTCAGCCCGCGATGGTCATCTCGGGCAATTTCAACGAGGATCAAATAATCGATCTGGCCGTTGCCAATACCAACGCCATCGTCCTTTTTTTGGGGCAAGGCGACGGCACCTTCGAGCGGGGAAAACGCTATCGGACGAAAATGAACCCCCTGGGCGTCGTCGCTCAGGATTTTAACGGCGACAAGCGGCCCGACCTGCTGGCGATTAACGGCTTGGGCGATTCCCTCACGCTTTTCGTCTCGGACAAAAAGGAAGGTTACCGCAAAGAAAGCGATTACGGGGCAGATGGCGGACCCATCTCGGCGGTCGCTCACGATTTTAACGGCGACAAGATCGTGGATATTGTCCTGGCCGGCATTCGGGGAAACCACATTTCATACATGGTCGGTCGAAAATCAGGGGGCTTCCGCTATCCACCTTTAAACCTTTTCACGGGCATGAGCCCCTTTTATATTCTGGCAGAAGACTTAAACCAAGACGGACGGATGGACCTTGTTGTCGCCAACAGCAATGATGAGACCATTGCAGTTCTAACTGGTAAATAATCTCTTTTTGAATGCAAGGGGGGAGAAAAAATCTTAGGCCGATTTACGAACATATATTTTAAACACATCACCCTCTTCTATCATTTCGAGTAATGGGTTTCCGCTGTTTCTACACCAAACAGGCATGTCATTTTTTATCCCCTCGTCATCCGAAAGCACCTCTAAAACCTGATTCGGCGCCATTTCTTTTATTCTTTTAGACGTCAGAATAACCGGAATCGGACAGTAGAGGCCCAGCGTGTCGAGTGTCTGATCTGCGGTGATCATCCGACGGGTTTTCCCGCCCCCTTTTTTTGTGTCTGTGCTGCATCCGCATAAAGGGGAGAGACTCGGCGTAGGGTCTGAACGACTTCCGGAAAGACGGAAAGAACGGTTTCAATTTCAGCCAGGTTGGTCCCCCTGCCAAGGCTGAAAACCAGGCCGCCTTGGGCCACATTACCCGGCAGGCCGATGGCGGTTAGGACCGGGGAAATTTTTAAGGCATCCGAGCTGCACGAGGAGCCGCTTGCCGCGATAATACCCCGCCGTTCCAGCATTTTCACCAGGGCTTCGCCATCAACATATTCGACCGCAAAACTGGCGATATGAGGAAGACGTTGTGTCCGATCTCCCGTTGGATGCAGAAAGGGCACGGTATGCATCAGTCCATCAATCAGCCGGTCCCGTAGGGCACTCAGACGCGGAATCTCCACCTTCATTCGCGCGCCGGCCGCCTGCGCGGCGGCACCCATCCCGACGATGCCAGCCACATTTTCCGTCCCTGAACGACGGCCGCTTTCCTGAATACCGCCTTCGACAAGCGGCGCAATACGTGTTCCTCTACGTAAGTAAAGCGCAGCGACGCCTTTCGGTCCGTAAAATTGCTGAGCGGAGAAAGCGGCCATGTCGATGCCTAAGGTATCGCAATTAAAAGGAATGACCCCCACGGTGGCGACCGCATCGGTGTGAAACAAGATGTCGGCCGCTTGCGTGAGGCGGCCAATGGCTTCAAGGGGCTCGATTGTGCCGATTTCGTTATTGGCGTGCAGAATGGAAACCAGGACCGTATCGTCTCGAATCGCCTCGGCAACTTGCTCGGGCTGCACCCGTCCATGTTGATCTACGGACAGCCAAGTCACGGTATAGCCTTCCCTTTCGAGGTGTTTTATGGGATGCGCCACGGAATAATGTTCGATGGCGGTGGTGATAATATGCCGTCCTTTATCCGCATGCGCCGCGAGAAAACCTTTGATTGCCAGATTGTTTGCTTCACTTCCAGAAGCGGTAAAAATAAGCTCGCGCGCATCGCATCCAATCAAATCGGCAATGTGCCCTCTGGCGGTTTCAAGGGCGCGGCGGGGTCCCTCGCCATATTGGTGTCGGCTCTGGGGATTGCCGAAGGACTCGCCAAAATAAGGAAGCATCGCTTCGCGCGCCGCAGGCAATAAGGGCGTGGCAGCAATGTGATCCAAATAGATCGCGTCGTTCATGTCCGTTGATTATCAGAGTGACCTTGGCTTGTCAAGCGAGGGAAACGATACTGCCTGTCTGCGGAAGACGCCTAGCTGGCTTTCTTGCCAAGGCCGAGCAGGAAGAGGCTGAAAATCAGCCATTTGGAAGGATCGAAGTTGTACCATTTCGGTCCGTTCCGGTAGTCGCGGGGGAAATTATGATGATAGTTGTGGTAGCCTTCGCCGAAGGTAATCAGCGAAATCCACCAATTATCGCGGCTGGTATTCGCATCGCCATAGGGCTGATCGCCCCACATATGGCAGATCGAATTGATGAAAAAGGTGGAGTTCAAGACCAAGAAAAGCCGAAAAACACCCGCCAGAAGAAAGGCGGAAACGCCGCCCATCCATCCCCTTTGAAGGAAACCAATCACAAAGGGAAAGGCCAAGCCGGTGAGCACAATGGCGAGGTAATGATTATGCTGCCACATGATCCGGGGGTTTTTCCGGAGGGCGGTTTTGTATTTTTCTCGTGCCTGTAAATTAGGGGCCGGATCCTTACGAAAAATCCAGAGCACATGGCTGTACCAGAAACCTCTTTTGGCATTGTAGGGATCTTCATCCGTGTCGGTTTTGGCGTGGTGGCGAATATGGTCCGAACACCACTTCAAGGCCGAATTCTCCATCGCCCAACCTCCGGCGATTAAGAAGACCATTTCAACCCAATTTGGACAGGTAAAACTGCGATGGGAAAAAAGCCGGTGATAGCCGACCGTGATGCCTAAACCCGTGACGATGTACAAGGCCACAAAAAGGATCCAATCCGCTGTGGTGTAGCCGTAGACGACACCAAATAAGGGAACGCCAATGATCGCCACGGTACAAACCAGGCTAAATACAATCAGGGTGGGGTAGTCAACGATCTGGTTGATCTTCTTTTTTTCCGCGTCGGAGACAATGGGTTGGCTTATTGTTTGATCCATGCAATTTACCTCTGTACTTTAAAATTTGTGGAACCCGATAAAAACACAGATCCGGGCACCGTTCTGTCTAAAAAATAGCAAAATTTCCGCATTATAATCAAGCTTCCGGAGAAAATGCAATGCTTAATTCCCCTAGATTCCCCCTTTCCACATGGCGGACCGATGAAAGACTTTGTGACATAAGCACGCATTGATGGGTATGCCTACCTTGCTCTGGGACCATATGAGGGGATGGAGTCGATAACATCGGGGAGAGCAATCTTATGCTGACCAAAAGTATAGCATACATTAAATTCAGGATCTACACCCCTTTTATGCGCATCGATACGGATAAGAATAAGGCTCTAAACACTTCCCGGCGGACAAGCCAAGTCCCCCTTCCGGTTTAGCGTTAAGGACGCTGACAGCCGGTCCTTCATGCGCAATCATTAAAGAAACCAGAGGCCGAAGCCGACAAACGCACTTTTTTTTGTTTGACTAGCAATCGGCAACTTGTGTATCTTCAAGCTTGGTAAATCGTATCGGGTATATCCAAGATCGCAGTATTTCATTGAGGGAGATCCACCATGAAAAATCCGCTTGACTCGGAGATGGGAACCATCATCTTAGGTTTTATCCTCACACTCTTGCTTTATCTGGTCGTAAAAATCATTATTTAAAACCCGGCGGGCTTTGAAAATTGACTCATTTTTCGTAGTCTCGGGGGTGCGGCGTTCAAAACGAAAAATATAGATCGCGGATTAGTGAAATGACACCTGTAAGAGAGCACGGACATTTAGGGAGAGAGGGGCAACTATGTTAGCGCTGGAACTTTTTTTTCGATGGGGACATTTTTTCTTCGGCATTACCTGGATCGGCATCCTCTGGTACTTCAACCTCATTCAGGGGCGTTACCTGAAGGCGATTACGCCGGAAGCAAAGGCTGAAGCCGCAAAACACCTCGTGCCCCGCGCACTTGCGTATTTTCGCTATGGCGCACTCGGGACCTGGGTCTTTGGCGCGCTTATTCTCATGATCCGCGGTTCTTTCGGCAGCGCCTTTATGTTGCAGGGTCCAGACGCGGTCATCGGCATAGGCGCATGGCTTGGGACACTCATGTTTCTGAACGTCTGGGGGATCATCTGGCCCAACCAGAAAAAGGTGCTCGGCATGGTTCAGGCCACAGCGGAGGAAAAGGCTCGCTCTGCACGCATCGCCTTCCTTGCCTCTCGCGCCAATACCCTGATGTCGGTTCCCATGCTTTTTTTCATGGCCGCTTCCAGCCATTCCCCGGCAGGCTTTTTTGGCTAAAGACTAAAGATAACCGTTCGTAATTGAGGGGGACCGTGTTGCCGGCCTGGAGGCCGTACACGGTCCCTTCTTTTTTTCACTGATCGGCACCCCCGTGACCCCACATAAAACCAACCTGCTTGCCCTCGATTTTGAAGCCCTCCGATCCTTTGTTGCAGACCTCGGCTGGAAGCGCTATCGTGCCGATCAAATCTTGGCTTGGATTTACAAAAGCCATGTCTCCGAGATCGCGGCCATGACTAACCTCTCGATGGGCGACCGCGAGAAACTCTCGGAGAAGGCCACGCTATCCCACCTTCAAATTCACACCCACTTAAAATCATCCGACGGCACCGAAAAATTTTTGTTCACCTTAGCGGACGGCAAACAGATCGAAACCGTCCTTATCCGGGAAGGGCGCCGTCGGACCCTTTGCATCTCTTCCCAGGCCGGCTGCACCCTCGACTGTACTTTCTGCCTCACTGCCCTGGAAGGCCTAAAGCGCAATCTTAAGGCCGATGAAATCGTCAATCAGCTCCTTAGCGTTCAGGCTCTGCTCCCCGAAGGCGAAGCGATCACCAATGTGGTCTTAATGGGCATGGGCGAACCCATGGCCAATCTTGCCGCCGTCAGCGCCGCTTGTGCCCGCATGATCGCCCCGGAAGGTCTTCAGCTGGCGCCGCGCCGCGTCACCATTTCAACGGCGGGGCTCATCCCGCAGATGGAGACCTTTTGGAAGGGTCCGGTCTCGGTCAATCTGTCGATTTCCTTAAATGCCACGACCGACGCCGTCCGCGACCGCATCATGCCCAAGGTCAACAAGCTCTATCCCCTCGCCGAGCTCATGGCCGCATGCCGGCGGGCAAAACTCCCGCCGCGCAAATCCTTAACCTTCGAATATGTCATGCTCGCCGGTGTAAACGATTCCTTGGAAGACGCCGAGCGCCTGCTGCGACTCACCCAGGGCATCCGCTGCAAGGTGAACCTCATTCCCTTTAACGCCTTTCCCGGCGCGCCCTTTCAATCGACTTCGGAAGATCAAATCCTCCGTTTTCAAAACCGTCTCCTTCAAAGCAAGCTCCGCACGACCCTGCGAAAAAGCAAGGGCCGCGACATCCTCGCCGCCTGCGGTCAATTAAACAGCCAGTTTACCCCTTAAGTCCGTCCATGTTATCTTGGCGCATTTTGGGCCCGCCTTCATCGGTGAAAGCCATTGGCAATATAACTTTGTCGCGCGATGACACAGGACATTAAAGAAAGGGCTTTCAAGTTGGCCGAAATGGCGCCGCTCAAGCCGGCGCCCATGCCCCGTTTTCCTGGCTGGCGGGCCGCCCTCGGACCGGGCGTCGTGTGGATGGCCTTGGCCCAAGGCAGCGGCGAATTGATTTGGTGGCCTTATCTCATCGCCAAGTACGGCCTGGGTTTTTTATTTTTGCTGATCCCGGCCTGCCTCCTTCAATATCCCTTGAACGTTCAAATCGGCCACTACACGGCCATGACAGGCGAGTCCATCTGGCAAGGCTTCGTCCGGCTGAACCGCCGCTTCGCCTTCGTGCTTTGGATTTTGATGGGGATCTCCTTTCTCTGGTTCGGGGCCTTCGCTTCGGCAGGTGGAACGGCGCTGGCCGCCATGACCGATTGGCCCAGAGGATGGTCGCCACGCCAACAGAGCCTATTTTGGGGCTATCTTTCCATCGGCCTCTTTTTTATCGCTCTCCGTTTCAGTAATCGGATCTACATTTTAATCGAACGACTGATGTTCGCTGTCGCCGCCCTGACCTTAATCGGCCTGATCGTTGCCTGCACTCACCCGGATGTGCTGTCGCGCCTACCCGAATTTTCTGCCGCGCTTTTTTGGCCGGAATGGCCGGCCAACCGCCCATGGGATCACGGCGATATCACGAAGCTCTTAACCGCTGTCACCTTCGCCGGCCTCGGCGGCTTTTGGACGCTTTTTTATTCCTATTGGCTTCGCGAAAAAGGGGTGGGCATGGCCGCGCATCATCTGAAAGAAGCCCATCACTTGGAAGGCTGGACCCTCCCCCCGACAAGCGAAGCGGGTCCTGAGCTTGGGCGATGGCGAAAATTTTTGTGGATGGACAGCGGTATCGGTGTGGTGGGAAATCTCTTTACAACGATGATGACCTGCCTCCTGGCCTACGCCCTCCTTTTTCCGCAGGGCCTCTTGCCGGAACAATACCAGCTGGCCGTGGTGCAGGCGACGTTCTTCGAGGTGCAATGGGGGCCGCTCGGCCGCATGCTCTTTCTCTTCGTCGCCGCCGCCTTTTTGGCCGATACCTGGATGACCACCATCGATGCCGTCTGCCGCATCAACACCGACATGGTCCTTCAGCTTTTTCCGAAATGCCGCGACTTGGATCGAAAGGCCTGGTATCGCCGCTTTTTGTATGCCTTTACCGCCATTACGCTCTTGACCATGCTACTCGATGCACCCGGGACGCTGATTCAATTCTCCGCCGTCATCGGCTTCGCAGGCACCGTGGTCTTCTCCGTCGCCGTGCTCTATATAAACCATCGCGCCCTGCCCCGATGGGGGCACCCCACTTATGCACCGGGCCGAGCCGCCGGTGCTGGCTTGGGCATCGCCTGTGTGGTTTATTTCATTCTCGCAACCGTTTATGTCGGCATTCAGTTCCATTTGTGGTAGACTTCCAGCCCGCACCGGGAAAGGAGGGAATTTCGCATGACTTCTTGGCACAAAACCATCTTGCGGACGCTCGTTTTTTTATTGGTCCTTATAGAAAACCCGCCCATTTTTGCCAAGCAAGCCACGGTCGATTTGGATTTAGGCCTCGGGTACCGGGTCGATAGATTGGACTGGAACACCGGTGGGGTTTTTTTAGGATTACCGGCTCTATCGGAATTAACCTGGGACGATATTAGGATACAAGAGATCAAGGGAGGTGGCCGATTCATCGTCGAAGAAATTGAACCAGGGCTTGCGCTTTATGTGCGCGGCTCTGCCGGATATGGCCAAATCGTGGAAGGCGAAAACCAAGATTCAGATTTCTTTGGTCATGACCGTACAGACGAATTTTCGCGCTCCAACAACGATGCCGATGACGGCAGTGTCCTCGACGGCTCCTTTGGGATTGGGCTTCAAAAGAATACTAAGTTGAAGCAAAGGGGTTGGTTGTTCAAGTTTGCGCCCCTCGTGGGCTATTCCTACCATGAACAAAACCTCAAAATGCTCAATGGGGTCCAGACCGTTCCGTCTCCCGCCACCACTTTTCCTGGCTTAAACTCTTCATACAAAACGGAATGGAAAGGCCCCTGGGTCGGCATCGACTTCTCTCTGGAAACCGATAAGCAACTCAGCCTCTTCGGAATTATTGAATACCATTGGCCCGACTACGCCGCCGAGGCGAACTGGAATTTGCGGCCTGACTTCGCCCATCCCGTAAGTTTTACGCATACCGCCGAAGGCCAAGGACTTCTCCTTTCCGCTGGATGGGAATACCAATTTCTTCCGAGGTGGGCCGTCAGCGTCGCACTGGAATACCTCGATTGGACAACCAAACGCGGGACGGCCATCGATTTCAACGCCGACGGAACACTAGGCATCAGCTGTTTAAACCCAGACGGATCGGATCAATTTAATTGCTTGAACGAAGTCAATTGGGAATCTCAATCGCTCACGCTTGGCATCGTGCATCGTTTTAACTAGCCATTGATCTTTGATGCCTCGCCCGATATAATCGCCCCCTTTTAACAAAAGGAGCCAGCATGCGCCTAGACGGCAGAAAAGAACGGGACCTGCGCCCCCTCAAGATTACGCGCAATTATTTAAAAGATGTCGAAGGGGCCGTGCTCATTGAAATGGGCGATACCAAGGTCATCTGCACCGCAACCGTGGAAGAGCGCGTCCCGCCCTTTTTAAGGGATAAAAAACAAGGCTGGGTGACCGCCGAATATGCCATGCTCCCACGCTCATCGAAGGACCGCATCTCGCGGGAGTCTTCCCGGGGCAAGGTCGGCGGTCGCACTCAGGAAATTCAACGGCTCATCGGCCGCTCGCTCCGTTCCGTCATCGACATGAACGCGCTTGGAGAACGCACGCTGTGGATCGACTGCGATGTCATCCAAGCCGACGGCGGCACCCGCACGGCGTCCATCACCGGCGCTTTTATTGCCGTGGTCGATGCCCTGCGCGATCTGCAAACGAAGGGCGGCCTCAAAAAACTGCCCGTCAAAGATTATTTGGCGGCGATCAGCGTGGGCAAGGTCGGCGGTGAACTTCTGCTCGATTTGGCCTATTCGGAAGACTCAAAGGCCGAGGTCGATATGAATGTGGTCATGACCGGTCAAGGGAAATACGTCGAAGTGCAGGGCACGGCGGAAGGCGATCCCTTCGACAGGGAAGAACTCGACGGTCTCATGGCCCTGGCGGCCGGCGGCATTCGCGAACTCATCGATCAGCAAAAGGCCCTCTTGGGAGACCTTCAATAGTTGCATCTTGTTCTTGCCTCCGAAAATCCGCACAAGACCGAAGAAATCGCGTCCATCCTCTACTCTAGAAAATGGAGCGAGTACCAGAAGGCGAGTTTGGACCTCACCCTTGAGTCTCTCGCTAACTATCCGGGGCTGAAACTCCCGCCCGAAATCGGGGCGACCTACAGCGAAAACGCCGCCGCCAAAGCGCGCACCGTCGCTAAAAAGACGGGGCACTGGGCCATGGGAGACGACAGCGGTCTTGAGGTGAAGGCGCTCGACGGGGCTCCCGGCCTACATTCGGCACGCTACGCAGGGCATCATCCCACTTACGAAGATAACCTCAATAAATTGTTGGCGGCGATGAAGGATGTTCCGGAAGGCCAGCGCCAGGCGCGCTTTATTTGCACCCTCGCGCTCGCCAGCCCGGAAGGCGAGGTCTCGATTGTCGAAGGGATTTGCGAGGGCGAAATAACCCTATCGCAATCGGGGAGGAAGGGTTTTGGTTACGACCCTATTTTTTACTACCCGCCCGCAAAAAAAACCTTCGCCGAATTGTCGGCGGCGGAGAAAAATGCGATTAGCCATCGGGGCCGCGCTCTGAAAGCGGCCATCGCTTTTTTTTTAAAATCAAAAAGTAAAATAGATTGATCTGCTTTCCCAATCCGATTATGATAGGGAATCCATAAGCTGAAACGGGGTGTGGCGCAGCCTGGTAGCGTACCTGCTTTGGGAGCAGGGAGTCGGAGGTTCAAATCCTCTCACCCCGACCAGCCTTTATTGTCATGTCATCCTGCACTACCGCACGCAGCGGAATCCGTTGTGGCCGAGCGACCCCGTTGGCCCGGCCGTCCCATGAATGGCGTATATTCCAGAACTATCAGCATCATGCCAACTCCCGCCGCGCTGTAAGGCGCCGGGGATGGTGTCGGTGGTACTTGCACCCGCTAGGCCCATAAAATCGCCGCTGAAGGCACCCCAGTTCGGAAAGGCCGTCGAAAGCGGCACCCATTCGGCAGCCCATTCCCATAGATTACCAATCATATCGTTTACACTCCAATTGGAAACACAGGCACTGCGTGCACCGGTATTAAAAGGGCCGCCATTCGTACCCGACACCACGCATTCGGTGCTCGCGTCGTCCGTGGCTCCGGGATCGGGCGTGCCCGCGGCAGCCATCTGCCATTCGGCGTTTGTCGGCAGTCGCTTACCGTTGTTGGCGCAGGCCTGCTGGGCCTGAAACCAGGTAATGGCCCCCGAAGGCGAAACGCCGGCTTTTGAAACCGCATATAGAGGACTCGTCCAATTGCCATTATCTGGAAAGGTGCCGGGGTAATCGTCAACAGGCGGGGATAAGCCCTCTGAAGCGCTGGCTCCATATTGCGTACCGGTCCCGTCCGCAGCCGTCCAAACCGAGGCCTCATACTTATCCATGCAAATGGGTCCGACCTTTACCATAATGTCGTTCGGGTTGTTCGGGTCGGTGCAGGTGCTTCCTGAAAAAAATTTGCCCCGGACTTGGTCGGCCGTATCGGGAGAACCGGCCGCACCGGTTGCCCCGGTGGCACCCGTTTCGCCCGTCGCCCCGGTGGCTCCTGCAGGAATATTGTCAATCGCATCCGCCAGGGCCTGAAAGTTCGCATTGACTTCCGAGGCCATTGCGGTGGTATCCGCGCTGAAGCTATGCGGCACCGTCGTCTGGGCGCCGACGGTTGCGGCCGAGCCCAAGGCGACCATTACGATCATCAGTCCGAGCGCTCTTACCGGAAAATAGGATCCATTGACCTTCTTTTTCATCTTTACCCTCCCTAAAGTCATATCGAATGAATGGCTTGGACACAATTCGACAAATTCATCCCCATTTTCCCGTGTTCCACACCATCTTGTTCCAACTTTTCTCCTTTGCAGGATCCGCCTGCACGGAGCTGCTTCCACTACTGCAAGCGGATAAAACTCCGCTAAAAAATATGAGGACGAAAACCAGGACCAGGGTTTTTACGAAGCTCCTTTTTTTCATGAGATCCATAATCATCTCTCCCTTTATCAACCGTTTTTATTAAAGTCGGCGCGGTTCACTTGATTCTGGCTAAAACCCGCCAAGCACAATTGAAACGCTATCCCTTGCTAATAAAGCGATTCGTGCCGCAAAATATAAATCCAGCGTGTTAAGTGTATTCTTGTGCTTTGAAACTTGAGCGATCGCCGAGTCGAGGCTGGGCGATACTCTCTATCGGATTCCTCTTTTAATTCTTTAGTGATTTTTCGCAGGAACAATCGAGATATTCTAGAAGATTGAGAAAGTCAGCCCCCTAGAAACACCCTTCTGCAGTCGCGACCAAGGCGAAGCACTGATGAAAGAGATGGATTATCCCGTCCTTGCCATCGATTCACAGGCCTATTGACAAGCCGGTTCTCAAGCCATCATGCTTATTTGAGAATGTTCCATTTCTGGTTTAATCGACAGAACGGTCCAAGGGATGGGGTAAAGAACATGTTGGTGAGGGATCATTATATGGAGAGTCGAATTAAATTTGAAGGGATCAACATCGCAAGAAAAATCCTTGTGCTGTTTGGCATCCTCTTCCTGCTAGGGGTGGGTACGGCCCAGGCCTACACCATCACGATGACCGGTGAGGATCTGGATAAAAGGATTGAAAAGTTTTTCCCTTTTATTCTGGAAACGCCATTTTATACCCTTCGGCTGCATACGCCTCGGGCCGTATTAAAGACGGGTTCGGAACGGCTGGGCCTCAAGATGATGCTCACCATGGAGATGCCCGAGTCCAAGCGTGCCGAAGGCGTGGGACACCTCGAAGGAGAGATTAGCTACGATGCTAAGAAAGGAGAACTTCATTTTAGGAATCCAGCCTTGGTGTCGTTTTCAGTGGAAGGCTTGCCGACGGATTTTGAAAAAATCGTGCGGGATTCGGTCAACATGATCGCCAGCCAGCATCTGCCCATTATTGTGGTCTATCGCCTTGACGAAGATGAGCAGAAAATGGGTTTCGGCTTAATGAAATTAAAATCCGTTCAGGTAAAAAATGGAAAACTGATAGTGGAAATCGGCCTGTAAGAGATGTGGAGAGTGGAGGCTAGATACTTGGGACATAAAAAAACCGATGCTTGCTTCGCTCGCCCGCTTCATATTTTTTGATTTAATCACCACAAGCCCCTCACGCTCCAAACACGCTCACGCTTCTTCCTACTCCAACACAATCGCCTTGTTTTTATTCACTTCCCACCAGGCTTTGTATTCGGTGAGTTTGTTCTTAATCCCGGTGCCGTTTTTAGAAAATAAAAACTCGGAGAGGGCTTCCTTTTCATCAAATGCATCCACGCCGAAATATTTCTCCCGATAGTCGAGGAACGTTCTCAGGTGATCGGCGGTTTCCCGCAAGACTTCGTCCTGCGTGGCCTTGCCGGTTTGGATTTGGAGAAACCAACGGTCGCTCAGCCACAAACGCCTCGCCATTTCGTCTTTGATCCATTGTTCGTCGTGGGCATTGCTTTGAAATTCCGCGTTGCTTAGCGTGATTGTGGAGGGATGTTTGGCAAGATAGGCTTGGATGACTTCGAGTGGTTCTGGTTTATCGCCGCTTAATACGCTGTATTGAATGTTGACGAAGACATTATTGCTCAGCCATCGGTAGCCAATGATTCCCGCCCCATGGAAAAAGATCTTATTCCCATTGATCGTTCTGATGCTGGTATGTTCGGCAGGTGCAGCATCTAAAACATCCGGGCCCCTAAAACCTCTTTCCACCTCATGCAGAAACCATTGGTCTGAATCCGATCCAGCGTGTTGGGTGACTTGGATATCCATACCTAAGTCTGTTACTTCACTTTCATAATCTGTTTCATAAGTCGTATCCTGATGATCCAAACTGAAATGTCCAGTCGCACCCAGAATACCGGGCCCTCCCCTTTCGGTGTACCCTTGAACTGTAATGAGCTTTTTAGTGAGCTGATGTCTTCTTTGCGTAATAAATTTATAACTCTCTATATCTTGCAGCAAAAGATAATCTTGAACCTCAGCATGACCAAAACTAGAAAAAAAGAGGCAACTTAAGCTCACACAAATAGTAGCTATCGTTTTTTTTTCCATGTGTACTCCATCGTTAATACTGCCGTCGAATCAGGTCTAATATCAGATCTGTGGTTTTCCAATTCCCTTCACAGACATCTTGAGGACAAACAATCCCGTTATTGATGATGGTCTCTAGCTCTTCTTTGTTTCCTCCCGGGTAGAGGCCGCGATAAGTGGGACATAGGAATCGCTCGGGCTTAACGTGCCATGTACCTAGGCAAAAAAGGGAGTGAGTCACTTGTTGTTGGTAGGGCGCTACTCGCAGCACTCTTTAAATTCGTCTGTCTTTAACAAACCCGCTCAGCTTCGCAGACTTTCTTCTTCGGGTTCGGGGATCGAGATCTCTGGGGCATCCCCTTTCGAAAAAACGTTTTTTAGGTTGAGCATGAGGATAAAGAGCGCGGGGACGAGGTAGAGGGTGAAGACGGTGGAGAGGACGAGGCCGCCGACGACCACGCTGCCGATGCCGCGATAAATCTCCGATCCCGGACCGGTAAAAAGTACGAGCGGGATCATACCGAAGACGCTCGTGAGCGTGCTCATAAAAATGGGTCGCACGCGGACGCGCACCGAGAGCCGCATCGCATCCACCGGCGTATATCCTTCTTCGCGGATGTAGTGGAGGGCCTGATGGACGATGAGGATGGCGTTGTTGACCACGATGCCGATGAGGATGATAAAGCCCAACATGGTAAGGATGTCGAGCGTTTGATAAGCCACAAAGGTGCTGACCAGCCACAGCCCCAAAAACCCGCCGCCTGCCGCCAAGGGCACACTGATCATAATGACAAAGGCGTAGAAAAAACTTTCGAAGAGCGACGAGATCAACAAATAAGTGATAAAGGCCGCAAGGATGAGATTCCATTTCACTGCCTCGCGCGTGACGACGAGATCGTCGGCCGTGCCGCTTAAACGCGCGCGATAGGGCGGCGCGATCGATCCATCGGCCTTCATCGGCCCGATGACTTGGGCTTCGATCATTTCCATCGCCGCCTGCAAAGGAATTTCGATGGGCGGGACCACGCTGATGGAAACCGTGCGCTCCCGTTCGAGGTGATTCACCTGTTCTGGACCGTTGGTCACCACAATGTCGGCAATCGCACCGAGGGTCACGATCTTTCCCGTGGGGGTTCGAATAGGCAAGTGCTCCAGATCGTCGGTTTGCCATCGATAGGTCTCGGTCCCTTTCACGACCAGGTCGAGCCGCTTGCCTTGATCGAAATAATCGCTTACCGTGGTCCCATCGAGAAGGCCGTCTACGATCTTGCCCAGGGCCTCCGCCGTGAGGCCAATGTCCGCCATGCGGACCGGATCGGGAAAAATTTGCACCTCCGGCGTGCCGAGGTCTAGGCTGGGGATGGGCCGAAGCTGAGCCGTCGGCATCAGGCCCATGAGTTGCCCGAAGGCCCGTCCGCCCAGGCCGACGAGCTTGTTTAAATCGGGGCCGGAAAAGGCCACATCGATAGAACGCCCCGCACCAAGGCCCCGCGAAAACAAACCCGACTGGACGACGATGGCGATCATGCCGGGAATCTTTTGAAGGGTGCCCTGCATCACCGGAATCATCTCTCGAATCCGCTGCGGCTCGCGCGTCCGAAGCCCCATGAACAATTGCCGGCCCGAAGCGACGTAGAAAAAGTTGCTGATGGCCGGGCCCTCCGGATCGCCTGCTTTCGGCTGGGCAATGTCCTTTTCCCAATAGGGCCGAATATCGGCCTCGATGCCCTCGCCGATGCGGCGGATCTCTTCCAAATTGTAACCGGGCGGCGGCAGGAGAATCCCTAAAACAAGGTTGCGGTTGCCTTCCGGCAAATACTCCGCCTTGGGCATGAGAAACCAGGCCAGGCCGATGGACAACAGGGTCATGCCCACGACAACCAAGCCGGAGAGCAGCGGACGCCGGCAAATTTTGTAAACCCCCCAGGCGATCCAATCCGCAAAACGGGCGGCCAGCGGAACCAGGCCGAAGAGTTGCACCTCTTCGCCGGGTGCTTTGGTCTTTCCGATCACCTTGGCGGCAAAGGTTGGAATCACCGTCATGGCGACAATCAAGCTAAGCCCCACGCCGGCGCTGATGGCGATGGCGATGTCTTTAAACAACTGCCCGACTTGCTCTTCGATAAACAGAATGGGGAGAAACACAGCGATAGTCGTCAGCGTGCTTGCCACAACAGCGCCCCAGACCTCGTTCATGCCCTCCTCGGCGGCCTGGGCGCGGCTCTTGCCCATTTGCCGGTGCCGATAAATATTTTCGAGGACCACAATCGCCACATCGACGACCATACCGACGGCGAAGGCCATACCCGCCAGAGAGACCACATTGAGGTTGCGGTCCATGAGGTAGAGCACGATAAAAGTACCGATCACGCTGATGGGAATGGCCGTCGCTACAATCAAGGTGCTCGAAGCACTCCGCAGAAAGAGCAGCAGCACCACCACGGCCAGGATGCCGCCGACTATCAGGTTTTGCTGTACAAGGTCGATGGAACTATTGATGTAATCGGTCTCGTCATACACTTGGTAGAGGGTAAGGCCGTTTTCTTTGAGGATACCGGCATTGAGATCCACCACGGCGGCCTGGAGCCCCGCCATCACATTGAGGGTGTTGGCCCCCGATTCCTGAAGGGCATTAACCGCGACAGCAGGATCGCCGTTTTGCCGCACCGAGCGTTGCGGTTTTTGAAAACCCAGGCGCACCTGAGCGACATCCCGGACCATAATCCGCTTCCCCGCGCTGCCTTTAATCACCACGTTTTCGATTTCTTCCGGCGTGCGGTACTCCCCGAGCGTACGAACCAGATAACGCCGCTTGCCCTCGTCGAAATCGCCCGCGCTCACATCGGCGTTGCCACGCGAAAGGGCTTCGATCAACTCGATGAGGGTAATGTTCCGGGCCGCCACCGCATTGGGATCGACCAAGACCTGCATCTCGCGGACATTGCCGCCAAATACATTACTCAAGGCCACGCCGGAAACCCGTTCAAAACGGGCCTTGATGTAGTCCTCGGCAAAATCGTGGTAACCGTTGATATCGTTTTTATTTTCGGGAAGCGTCTTGAGAATGAACCAGGCGATGGCCGAAGACGCCGTGTTGACGGTGCGGAGCACCGGCCGGTCGGCATCCACCGGAAAATCCTTCACTTGGTCCAAGCGGTTCGAAACCTGGAGCAAGGCCGGATCGAGGTCCGTCCCGGTTTTGAATTTGAGAACGATGGAAGACTGGCCTTCTTGGCTTTCGCTGGTCATCTCGACCAGGCCCGGAATCGCCTTGAGCTGTTCTTCCTGGCGCTCCGTAATCTCCCGCTCAATTTCGCGTGAGCTGGCCCCGCGCCAAGTGGTTTCGACCGTAATCTCGGGTTTCACCACCTCGGGCGTCAGTTGAACCGGAATTTTAAAAAGGGCGATGAGGCCAAAAAGGAGTGTGAGGATCACGCCGACCGCAACGGACACCGGCCGATTGATCATGGTTTGAATAAATTTCATAGATGCACTTCCGGCCCTGGGTTTCGGTCACATCATTTAATAAATTGCCGCCCTAGATAAAGGAGGCGGAGGGGAGCCTTGCTGATTCCAGTCGAATGGACAAACGATCATATAAGGCGATAGGGCATTTCCTTTAAGGCACAACCTGAACGGGCTGGCCGTCCCTCAGGCGTTCGTTTCCTCGGATCACCACGGGCGTCCCTTCTTGAATCGAACCGCTTACTTCGATCATCCCGCCCTTGGCGCTGCCCAAGCTCACCTTATGCTGCACGGCCTTGTCCCCCTCCACGGCGAAGAGAAAAATTTCGGCGCCCCGTCGAATAATGGCATCTTTGTCAGCCATTAACACCCGGCGTTCCAGACCCAAGTCGAAATGAATCCGGGCCAGCATTCCCGTTTTAATTCGAAAGTCCGCGTTGTCGACATGAACCTCCAAGGGAAAAAGCCGGGCCTCCCGGTCGCCTTGTGGGATCAAGGCATGAACCGTGCCGCTAAAGCGTTCATCTCCGATGCCGTCGAAGCGAACCCCCACCGGCCCGCCGGTCTTTAAATGGGGTACATATTTCTCGGGCATGTCGACCAAGATGCGGACCTTCGCGGCATCGACGAGCTGGACCACACCGCCGCCCTTTTCGAGCCATTCGCCAACTTCAACCCACTCCTGGGTCACAATGCCCTTAAAAGGCGCGCGCACTTGCTTCTTGGCGAGCAGGTCTTTTAGTTGCATTTGTTCCGCCCGGCTTTCGGCGAGGTCCTCTTCGAGTTCCGCCACCGACAGAACGGTTTCCCGATAATCCTTGTCTGAAATGAGCTGTTCTTCGATCAAACCCTCGGCGCGCTTTAAATTGTCCCGCGCCTTATTCAGACGCGCCAGCGCCGCCTTGCGCCCGGCTTCGGAAGCCCTAATTTGCAAGAGAAGCTCGCTGGCGTCCAGCTCGGCCAAGACCGCCCCCTTTTCGACCCGTGCGCCACGACGCACCCCCAGCATTATCACGCGGCCAGCGGCCTCCGTGGCCACTTTACTGGAACGCTTGGCCTCCACGGTACCGATGAGCAGCACTTGGTCTTGAACGCTTTGCTTCACCACGGGAGAGACCACCACCTTAGCCGGGGGCCGCCCCTGGGCAAAGACCAGGTGCGTTGAAGTGAATAGAACGAGGATCAGAATCAATCCGAGGGATCGCATGGTGGGAAAAACTCTATAGGAATGAAGGCGCATCATTTTTTATATCGAAATTCCAAGGATCTAAGATAACAGAAGCAACACGAGGGATCAATCGCCCCGATGAAATACACGCAGCATTTTTCGAGGCCGATAAATTGCCTAAAGCCCCCCAAGAAAAGCTTGAAGGACCCGGCGGATTCCGCCTTACGGCAGGGGAAGAAATCGCTTTGACATCACCCCCGAAGACGACTACAATCGGGCTGTTCTAAATTCGTCTCTCTCATCCACCCATCTGCCCCTCTATTTACAGGGAAGACCCAAAGCAGAGCGCATCGGAGGTCTTTTGATCAAAGCGGAACGTATTCATATGATTGCCATTTGCGGCACCGGCATGGCGGCCCTCGCCGGCCTACTGAAAAAAGCGGGGCACCAGGTGAGCGGCTCGGACCAAGCGGTCTACCCGCCCATGAGCACCCTGCTCGAACACGCCGGCATCCCCTGCAAACAGGGCTTCGACCCTACGCATATCGATCCTGAAACCGAGCGGGTGATTATCGGTAACGCCGTATCGAAGGACAATGTCGAGGTCCTCGAAACCATACGGCGCAAGCTGCCCTATCTTTCCATGGCCTCGGCCTTGGAGCAATTTTTTCTAAAAGGGAAACGCGCTCTCGTCGTCTCGGGAACCCATGGAAAAACCACCACGTCCTCGCTTTTGGCCTCGGTCCTCACTTCCGCGGGACGCGATCCGGGGGCGATGATCGGCGGATGGGTCAAAAATTTCGACAGCAACCATCGCCTGGGCGAAGGGGAAAACTTCGTCGTCGAAGGTGACGAATACGATACGGCCTTTTTCGACAAGGAACCTAAATTTTTACACTATCACCCCCATCAGGCCATTTTAACGGGCATTGAATATGACCATGCCGATATTTTTGAAAGCCTCACCGTCATCAAAAATCATTTTAAAAAATTTGTCGAGTTGATCCCGGCGGAAGGCCGCTTGCTGATTGCCTCCGGTTCTCCCGAAATCGAATCCATTGTCACAGGCCTGGTGTGCCCGGTTGAACGCTACGGCACGGCTCTCGACGAAACCTTGCTTCAAGATCGCTGCGAATGGTGGGCCGATTCGGTTAAAGCCCAAGAAGAAGGTCTCGACTTTAAGGTCTGGTATCGCGGAAAAGAAATGGGCACGATTCGAAGCCCCCTCATTGGCCGCCATAATTTGAATAACACCTTGGCCGTCATCGGCTTGACCCACCACCTCGGTTTATCCTGGCCCGAGATTCAAAAAGGCATCGCCACTTTTTTAGGGGTAAAACGGCGTCAGGAAATTATCGGAACCGAAAACGACATCATTGTCATGGACGACTTCGCGCATCATCCCACGGCCATTTCGGAAACCTTGGGTGCGCTGCGTTTGAAGTACCCCTCCCGCCGCCTCTGGGTGATCTTCGAACCGCGCTCGGCCACCAGCCGCCGCAATGTTTTTCAAGACGCCTTTGTGAAAGCATTCCTAACCGCCGACCGCATCGTCATCGCAGATCTTCATGCGCCTGAAAAAATCAGTCTCGATCGCCGTCTCAGTCCGCAAAAGGTGGTTTCCGATCTCGTCGCCCGCGGGAAAGAAGCCCGCTTTATCCCGGGGCCCGATGAAATCGTGACGGCGCTGCTCAAGGACCTATCGCCCGGCGACCTGGTTTGTATCATGTCTTGCGGTGGCTTTGGCGGCATCCATCAAAAGTTGCTTGCGCAATTGAAGGCCAAGGGCCCCGCCGAATGAGCAAAAAAATTCGCGAGAAAATGGCGCAAGGGCTTGCAGACGAAGTCTTTCCGGGAGCCACGCTCCTGGTCGCCCACCGCAACGAAATCGTTTTTCACGAAGCCTTTGGTGTAAACGAGCTTGGGCCCAAACAAAGTAAAATAACCCGCGACACCTATTTCGACATCGCCTCCTTAACCAAGCCTTTAGCGACCGCCGCCGCAACGGCCATCCTTTTTCAACAAGGCGATCTCGCCTTAGACGATCCGCTGAAAAGATTTATCCCCAAATTTTCCGGGGGCGATAAAGATCAAGTTACGCTCGTCCACCTCCTGACCCATTCCTCCGGTCTGCCGGATTGGAAACCCTATTTCAAGGAAATCGCGAAACGCGAGGCGGTCGAAGCCGGTTTTCTAGGTTCGCCCGAGGCCAAGCGCGCCGTCTATCAAATGGCCCATCAAGAAACGCTCATCGCGAGGCCGGGAAAGCAATCGTGTTATAGCGATATCGGCTTTATCCTCTTGGGGCGAGTCGTGGAAAAGGCCGCGGGCATGCCGCTCGACGATTTTTGCGAACGAAAAATCTTCACGCACTTAGATGCCCCAGCACCTCGTTTTATCCGTAATAGCGCCACAACGGCCCAACAATTAAATGATGCGGTCGCGGCCACGGAAGACCTGGCTTGGCGCAAGGGGGTCATTCGCGGGATCGTCCATGACGACAACGCCTATGCCATGGGCGGGGTGGCGGGTCATGCGGGCGTGTTCGCAACCGCCTTCGGGGTTTACCAATTGGTGCGGCTCTGGCTCGATGCCATTTCGGGATCGGGAATTTTCAATCCTAAAATCGCGGCCCGCTTTTTTCGCCGCCAGCAAGAACGTCTCCCCGAATCCTCATCCTGGGCTCTGGGCTGGGATACCCCCTCTCCCGCCTCGCAAGGCGAAGCCAAGGGCCTCTCCTCCTCGGGCCGCTTCTTTTCAAAAAAGAGCGTCGGCCACCTCGGGTACACCGGCACCTCCATTTGGATCGATCCGGAAAACCACTTATGCGTTATCCTGCTCAGCAACCGCGTCCACCCCAGCCACGAAAACAAAAAGATCCAATCCTTTCGCCCAGAACTACACGATGTGGTTTTTAAGGAAGTACTAGAAGAATAAGATCGAATACCCGGAACGATAAAAGAGAAGCGCATTCCCTTTCCACGCCTTCAGACCGTCGGCGCCCTCCAAAAATCTTATGAAATAGGTCCAGCGATTACCAGGACTCCTTTGCGGGAGGCAGACCGAAACGCGTTCGTTCATCGTTTAGCATGTTGAGGGCGCGACCTGGGAATTTTTCTTTGAGCCAATCGTAGAATTCGACCGTTGAAATAAGCGAGCTTCGGTAGAGGGCAAGCAGGTCTCTGGAATGTCGTTCTTTATTGATAAGCTTATTGCAAGGAATGCAATAGGGTTTGAGGCCTTTTCCTTTTCGGTAAAAATAGGCGGGTTCTTCCGGTTTTAGTTTTTTACATCGTACACAGCGTTTTAAGTGAAGGTTTTTTTTCTCCTCAAAAGACAATTCGGGTACTGTTGAATTCAGACCTTCCGCTTCGAAATAAGATGGCATTTCAGTCTCCTTATACAGCGTGCCTCAGCGCCGACGCTCCATCTGAGTGGTGCTTCGCCTCCTCGGTTTCCGTCCTTCAATGCATTCTTTCGATTTCCCTTCAAGTCCTCCTATTCAATCTTTTCACAATGTCGCCCAAGCGGCCCAAAATCGCGTTCGTCCTCCTCTGTCTTCTTTAATCTTTATAAACCGGGGCGATGTAACCAGGACAATCCCTCAATAAATAATGGGCAAAAGGATTCTCCCCAAAGTATTACAAAAACCATGCCTCCGCTAAAAAAGAGGGCCGCCAAAGAAAGGCATTGCCGCAATGTTCAAGCTGAAGGACAGGGTCTTCGATAAACAAGGAAGACGGGAGAAAAACCCTCAACTACCCAAAGGCCTAGGCCGAGATTGAATACCTTCGATCTATAAAGGGGGCGACGCGGACCCTGCTTACTCAATTTGAGAATGGAAAAAATTTTATCGAGAGCAGATCCCCAGGGCTTTGATCGAGGATTGAAAGCCCCTTAGCATGTTGCCAAATGGCGACAGTTAAAACGCCTAGCAAAAATGAAATCCACTGATAAACTAGAGGGTGGTCAGGGGTTAAAGGCTGAGTAAGCGAAAAGGATAGATACCGGATAGCGCGGCCCCTTTGTTTTTGAAAAGCTTGGCACGGGGGCTTGGTCCGTTCCGATTCCTACGTTCCTTTTATTATCTCCTATCCGGGAGGAAACCGGGAAGAAATTCAGGGCATCTTGCAAGCAGACCATTTGTGTAAGATGGATAGCAGTGCATGTAAAGGAAATTGGCGACTACCGGACATCATTAAAGAAAATATTTCGAGACAGTACTGATTAACGATAGGAGAAGGGTTGCCATGAAAAAAGTTTTATTATGGGTAATGTTTATCACAATCTCCCCTGACTTAGCATCAGCAATAGAAGTGACGGATTACATAATAGACACCAACATCGGGCAATTCGCTAGAAGTTATCCCGGCGGCTGCTCAGAGGGCTCTGGGATTATTATGGGAGCAAGGCATTTCGATTTAAACCATAACGATGAACTTTGTGACATACGCTATTTTGACAAAACCGTTGCTCTAGGGGTAGACATCCAAGTCACCCAGCACGCCGGTTCCGATTCCGACCAATGGTTGCTGCATGAGGTGGAGGATGCCTTCCGAGGAAACCCAGAACAAGACAAGTTCAAAGGGGTGCTCCGTGAAATCAATGGGAACAGGATATTTACTTATAACTTAGGAACCCATTATTCCTGGATTAGCGGGAACAAAGTTGTGGACATTCGATATACGGACTTGCAAAAAGTAAAACCTGAGCCTTTAGAAATCGTCAATGCATATTTGCAGAAGCATCCAAGCACCGTCCCA
>JAJDBW010000043.1 GCA_029261155.1 Nitrospirota bacterium
CTCTCACCGAATATCCCCGGTCTGTGATCTGTTTGACGGCCTCAACCTTAAATTCCTCCGTGTACCTCTTCCCACTCATATGCTCCTCCTTTGAACTTCAGTTTAACCTTTAGGAGTGTCTATGAAAATGGGGTCGATTCAGGCCTATTGTTTTCATCGGTTTCCACGGTCCTTAGCATCGTGTAATTCATGCCTGGGAAATCTTCCGTTTGCCAACCAAATGTGTCGCTGTAAAATTTTTTGGTCCGTTCGGTGTCATCGGATGGAATTTCAAAATGCACCACTTTGTACATGATTGCCTTCCTCCTAGTTTAATCGCGCCAAGTCACTAATTTTATTTCCTTCAGGTCACACGATTTTGAGGCACATTTTCCACTGCGCCCTTCGGGCGTATTATACGGATGCACTCAAGCACCCGCAAATCGCCCAAGCCCAGAAAAAGATCCAAGCAGCATGCTTCCGAAAACTGGACATCTTCTCCTTAATAAGATAATCCCACCCTTAGGTAAGACCTCGAGGTAAAAGAAGATAGAACCCAATTCATCCGACTTTACATCATCCCGACACTAAATTACCTATCCATCTGCCCCATCGCGTTCTGATATTTGAAGGATTAGAAGTGTTCGGTCGCAATCGAATATTGGAACAGCGAATTGCCCACAGGCAAGGTGGATAAGTTGGGCATAACTTAAGATGCCATTCTGAATCTCATTGATTTTCCTTACAGTTTTACGACTTTGCACAAGAAAAGGGCAGGAAATAAAGTGCTATTAAATCAGCGACTTGCACTCAAAACAAAGCATTTCACCACTAACTTCGGCGGGCTCAGTTTTTTAAAATAATGTCAAGCTACTAAATGTGGACAACTCTAAAAGGTGGCTACAAGATACAGCAAGCGCGATGTGCACATCGGTGTTTCAATATGAGGCAGGGTCAACTTGTCTTTACATCCGCCTTTCAATCGCAGTAAAGTTTCGCGCATGAAGAAGAATGGTCTCATTTTGATCTTGCTCATCATTATTTCGCTTAATCATGGACCCGCGATCACACAGGCTGCAGAGACTCGGGTCTATATACGATTTAGTTTCGGCGGGGCCGTCGTCGTGGGGGGAGGAATACTTTGGTGGCGGTTCGCGCACGGGACTCGGGTATCACAAATTTCGAGTCAAGCCGCGCCGCCCGAACTGCAGGCCATGACCCTCGATCGCATAAGAGATCGAACTAAAGACTTCTCTACTCAATTCATTGAAGAAAGCCGCAGCTTTCGATCACCGCCAATGCTACTCCACTTCCCCTTCTTGATCTACAGATGGTAATTAAAACAAGGCTGGCCTAAGGCCTAGATTTAGGACGATGGTTCTGGGAAAAGCTTGAACACCTTACTAATGAAGATTCCCAGGCTGCTTGTAAGCTCGAAAAATTAATCCTGCTGATTCCTGCCTTACCCAAGCTTCAAACAAAATATGATACCTTTTAATTACTTAATCACGCCATTTATTACGCCCTCTTTCTTAAAGAAACCTAAGGCCCTATGAATTCATGACGCAGCTTCTTGATTTAGACGAAATTAAAATTATTAAATACGCGCCTTGGTTCAGAACAAAATACGATATTTTGGACAAGGCCGGTATTAGATTGTTATATGCCGAGGATGTCTTCTGGTCTTGGACAAGCCGATACGAACGAACGATCTTTTACGCGGATGAAACCAAAACGAGGAAAATATTTTCAATCGGAACAGATCTGAGTGGAGATGTCACCACATTGGTCGAAAACAAGCGGCCGATCGGGCAATTAAAAAGCAACCGATCAAACGATGGCATTTTTACGACAGACCGGTATTGGACTTTGTTTGAGAATGACGGAAAAAAAATCGCGAGCATTGACGGCTTTTGGGCTGAAACCGACACATGGGAAGGGCCATTATTTACTTTCGTATTTAAATCAAACGAGCAGGTGCTCTGTGAAATAAAGTGCCATACATCAGATATTCCAATGTATACTGAACAAGTAATAGGAAAACATCATCTTTGGCGAGGAACGCATGCTTATATCGATTTAAAAAGGGATACAGATAAGAGCGTTGACTATCGTGTTGCAATCTCCGCAGGCATATTCTTTCTTACACGGTGTGACAGAGAATTGGTGAACGAGAAGGCTACCTTAGAATGATCTGTAAGTCATAAGAATCGCCTTGACCAATTCTACTAAAATAACATGCCATATGTAATGACTTAGAAAAACAAGATAAGCACGAAAATAATAGTATCGGCTAAGAAATTGAAAGCATTACCTCTTCCCAACTCACCCCCGCCCTCGGGCACCCGGATCCAAAGCATCCCGAAGCCCATCCCCCAGAAAATTAAAGGCCAGCATCGTAATGAAAATCGCGAGGCTGGGAAAGAGAATCAAATGCGGGTAAAACTTGAGAGCCTTCCAGCCTTCGTTGGCAAGGGTGCCCCAGCTGGCGGCAGGGGGCGTTAATCCTAAGCCGATAAAGCTTAATGTGGATTCGGCCAGTATGGCCGAAGGGATGCGAAAGGTGAGGGTGACGATGAGGATGCCGAGGGTGTTGGGCAGGATGTGCTTTAAGAGAATGCGCCGATGGCTGGCCCCGAAGGCCCGCGCGGCCTCGACGTAGTCGTATTCTTTTAAACGCAAGACTTCGCCTCGGATGAGCCGGGCGACCGTAATCCATCCCGCCAAACTCAAGGCCAGAAAAACCCCGAGAACGCCCCGTCCGATGAGGACGGTAATTAAAATGATCAAGAGCAGATCCGGGATCGCATAAATCACATCGACCGCCCGCATCATCCAATTGTCCACACGCCCGCCGACATAGCCGGAGACCGCACCATAGAGTGTGCCGAGTATGAGCGCCGAGAAGGCCGTAAGCAGGCTAATCGCCATCGAGATACGCGTGCCATAAATGAGCCGCGAAAAGAGGTCCCGTCCCAACTCGTCCGTGCCCATCCAATGCAGGTCGCCGGGCGCGGCCAGGGCATTTTGGGTGTCTTGCAGATCGAAGGGATAAGGCGAGAGCGCCTCACCGAAGAGGGCGACAATCAAAAGGCCCGCGATCAAGAACGCACTGAGCAGGGCCAAGCGGTCTTTCCGAAAACGTTTCCAAAAGGGGCTGTTCGTCATTAAATCACATCTATCCTTCGTTCTTTCCATTCACCGTCAACGGTCAACTGTAAACTGAAAACCGTTTTTTACTCCATCTGTACCCGAGGATCGATAAAAAGATAGAGCACATCGACGAAGAGATTGGCCGAAACAATCAGCGCCGCGTAAACAAGGGTCACCCCCATGATCAGCGGATAGTCGCGATTCGTCACCGCCGTAATAAAAAATTGGCCCATGCCCGGCACGGAAAAAATAAATTCGATCACAAAGGAACCCGTCACCAAGGCGGCAGTGAGGGGGCCGAGGATGGTGACGACAGGCGAGATGGCGTTGATCAAAACATGACGCCAAAGCACGGCCCAAAAGCCCAGGCCCTTGGCCCGCGCGGTGCGGACATAGTCCTTGTCCATCACCTCCAAAATACTGGCTCGCATCAGCCGCGCGATGTAGGCCGCGGGCGCGAGGCCCAAGGCGGCAGCAGGCAAGATGGCGTGGCGCGCGTCTTCCCAGAGGGCAGGCGGCAGCAGTTTGAATTGGTGCGAAAAAAGTTGAATCAGCAAAGCGCCCAAGACAAAGTTGGGAATGGAAATACCCGCCGTGGCGAGGAACATACTCGTTTTATCCAGCGCCGTGCGCGCCCACACCGCCGAGGCCACGCCGGCGCTCAGCCCCACGACGAGCCCGACGAGCAGGGCGAGGAAGCCGAGTTGCATCGACACGGGCAGGGTATCGGCGATCACGTCGTTGACCGTTCGGCCCAGATATTTATAAGAGGGTCCCAAGTCTCCGCGCAGAAGACCTTTTAAGTAAAGGGCGTACTGCACAGGAAGCGGTTTGTCGAGGTGGAACTTCGCTTCGATGTTAGCCTTGATTTCCGGCGGGAGTTTTTTCTCGCGGTCGAAGGGACCACCGGGCACAAGGTGCATCATCGCAAAGGTGATCGTCGCCACAATCCAGAGCACGGGGATGGCCCAGAGGATACGCTTGAGAATGAAGCCGATCACAGCGGCGCCTTTCTCACCTTTTTTAAATAGAGTAGGTCCATGGCGTTGATTTCCAATCCTTTCACCGCCGGGCTGATTAGCAGGTTTTGCGCGGCGAAGAAGAGCGGAATGATCGGCACGTCTTGTTCCGTTAAAATCTGCTGGGCCTCATCGTAGAGGACAATCCGCCGGGCCGCGTCGGCTTCGCTGGCCGCATCCGCGATCAGTTGATCATAACGCGCATTGCCCCAGTGGGTGTTGTTGTTTCCGCTCGCTCCGGTGAAGAGATTGAGGAAGTTATCGGGGTCGGGGTAATCGGCACCCCAGCCCAGGCGGAAGATTTGAGGCGTGTCTTCCTTCAATTGCCTGAGGTAGACCTTCCATTCCATGTTGTCGAGCTGCACGCTCACGCCGAGGTTGCGTTTCCATTGGGCTTGAATGTTTTCCGCAATGAGGCGATTGGTCGGGTCCGTGTTGAAACTCAGGGTGATTTCTGGCAGACCCGTGCCTTCAGGATAACCGGCCTCCGTCAACAGACGCCGGGCCCGGTCGGGATCGAAGCCCAAACCGATCTTTGGATTATGCGCGAACATGCCTTCGGGCACCCAGGAAGTCGCCGGAATTTCACCGCCCTTTAGTATGCGCGGCAACTCCGTGCGGTCGACGGCCAGGGAAAAGGCCTGCCGGAGACGGACATCGTCAAAGGGCGGTTTCGCGACATTGAAACCATAATAATAGCCGCGCAGAAAAGGGGCGTGGCGATAATCGGACCGACCGCGATATTGGGGAATGGCGATGGGCGGGAGGGTCACGCGATCGAGGTCGCCGGTTTCGTAGAGGGTGAGCGCCGTCGTCTCCTCCGAGACCACATAAAAAATCAGGCGGTCAAGTGGAGGGCGGCCTTCGTAATAATGTTCGTTCGCGCGCAAAGTCAAACGGTATTCGTGCCGCCATTCTTCAAGTCGGAAAGGACCCAAGGTCACGAAGTGTTCGACCGCCGTCCAGCGCTCGCCATAGGCTTTGATCAGGTCCTCACGTTGCGGAAAAGTCGCCGTAAAAGTGGTAATGGCTGGAAAGTAGACGGCCTGTTTTTTAAGATCGACCTGCAAGAGATGATCGTCCAAGGCCTTTACGCCGACCTGCGCGGGGTCTCGCATTTCGCCCGCATTGTATTCCGCGGCATTGACGATGTCGAAAAGAAAGTAGGCGTACTCCGCCGCCGTTTCCGGATTCAAGAGGCGCTTCCAGGCATATTCAAAATCCTGGGCTTTCAGCGGAACCCCGTCGGTCCAATACACATCTTCTCGAAGATAAAAGAGATAGCGCCGCCCATCGGGAGAAACGTCCCAATGCTCGGCGATGGCGGGTTTGGGGCGCAGGTCTTTGTCGTATTCTGCCAATCCCGCCATCAGGTTTTCGATGACGCGGATGGAGACGTTGTCGGTGGCGAGCGACCAGTCCAAGGTCGGCGGTTCGGAGGCCAAGTGCATGCGGAAGGTGGCCTCGGCCGGGGGGGCTTTCGCCTTTTCTTTCCCGATTGCGAAAACCAAGAAACCCAGAAGGAGCAAGGCAACTAAAATTGTTTTTTTCATCTAAGGCGTTCCCGGCAGTGACAAGGCATCATAGGGCCTTTTTGGAAAAAACTCAAAACACACAAAATGAAGATCTCCTCGTAAAAACGCACTCGCTTAAGCCCACCTGACCTGCTTTGCATCCCAGCGGGCTTGAAGCGTATGATAAAGCTATAAAGCGTATTTATTCGCGTCCCCCCTTTACATTCGTGTTTTGGGGAATTATAGAAAAGATAAGACCCGGGCTGGCCCCAGTGGGCTTCGCCGCCATGTTTTGGGTCCGGCCAAGATCGCAACCCGAAGCAAATGGGAAAGGCGCTTATGTGGCTTAAATGGCTGCCCTGGCGTTTCCTGATCAAACAGGCGGCGCAGGCACACGATTTTCTCGACCCCATTGCATTGCAATCCCGGCTTAATCGCTTCGCCCAGCCCTCGGAAGTGACGGAGCCTATCGAGCTTCTCCGCGCAGGCGTCCTTTTTCATGCACGCGGCTTAATCAATACCCGCGCCATTCAACACAATCTCGACTGGGTCTGGCCCTACTGGGTCGAGCGCCAGTTTAATCCTTTGGACGATGCCTTTATTCCGCGGGCTTTTTCAATCACCCATGTCAATCTCACCCATCGAAACTGGACGGCCGTCGGCCTGCCCGATTTTGACGAACTCCCCATCGTCGATCCCCGAGGCTTGGTCACTCCCTTTTTAGACGGCTGGTCTCTGGATTTTTGGATGACAGCAAAGGACGGACGCATGCTCATCCCTTCGAAATTGGAAGGCCTTTCTCAAAAGCTCTGTATCGATTCATCCCTGGCCATAGAGACCCTCGCCCTCCACCAAGGCCTTTCCTTGAGCAGCCGTGTCGAGGTCTTGCACAGCGAAGATGGACGATTTTGCCGGATTGACTTGGAAGCCTCCACCGACACCGAAGCCACCCTGGTGGTCAGCCTGCGGCCTTACAATCCGGAAGGCGTGAGCTTTATTCACGAAGCCGCCCTATCGACGGACCGCTCGTTTTGGCTCATCGATGAAGACCGCCAGGTCCTATTTAACGAAGCCGTCCCGCAATCTTGCTTTTCCAACTACGCACGGGGTGATGTGTTGAGTCAGCTGTTTTCAAAGACCGATGAAGTGGAAATGACCTGTGATGTCGGCATGGTGACGGCGGCCGCATTGTTTCCATTAGAAGCGGGAAAAACCAAGTCGCTTGAGGTCAAAGTGTTGTTGGAAGAAGAAAACGGTTCGCGCCGTGCGCACCCGGTTTTATCCGGTGTTTTTGAAAAAGCCGCCTGGGCCAAAGCCTTGGAGGGCCATTGTGCCTTACAAATTCCCGATGCGCACATCCAGTTTTTGTACGAGGCCGCCCTGCATGCCATTGTTCTTCACGCGTCGGACGACGTTTATCCCGGCCCCTATACCTACAAGCGTTTTTGGTTTCGCGATGCCGCATTTATCCTCCACGCCATGCTTTGCGCCGGGCTTCACGATCGGGCAGAGCGCGTCCTGGATCGCTTCCCATCGCGGCAGACGCGGCTGGGTTATTTTCATTCGCAGGACGGTGAATGGGATTCCAACGGGCAGGTGCTGTGGATCTTCAAGCGTTATTGTGAACTGACAGGCCTGCCGGCCAAGCCCGCCTGGCTGAAAGCCATCAAAAAAGGGGCGGATTGGATACTCAAAAAACGGCATCCCGACACGCTAAACGCCCTCCATGCCGGTCTACTGCCTGCGGGTTTCAGCGCCGAACATCTGGGTCCGAACGACCATTATTATTGGGACGATTTCTGGGGCGTCTCCGGGCTTCAAAGCGCCGCCACACTCTTCGATAAGCAGGGCGAGGCCGGTCCGGCTGAGGCCTACCGTCAAACGGCGAAGCACTTGATGGCGGCGATTGAAGACAGTCTAAAAAAAAGTAAGGCCTTACGCAGTTGGGATGGCATTCCCGCCTCGCCCTACCGTCGAATGGACGGCGGTGCCATCGGCTCCCTCGTTGTGGGCTATCCCTTGCAACTTTGGCAGGAAGACGATTCACGCTTGAGAGACACCCTGCGCTTCCTCCTCGAAAATTGTTTTGTCAAAGGCGGATTTTTTCAGGACATGATCCATTCAGGCATTAACCCCTATTTGACTTTGCATGTCGCGCAGGTTCTTCTGAGGGCGGGCGATCCCCGCTTCTTCGATCTGATCCAGTCGGTCGCCCAATCGGCCTCGCCAACCGGCCAATGGCCCGAGGCCATCCATCCCCGGACCGGCGGCGGCTGCATGGGGGACGGCCAGCATATCTGGGCTTCCGCCGAATGGGTGATGATGATCCGAAACTGTTTCGTGCGAGAAGAAGGCGAGACCTTAATCCTCGCCTCCGGCATTCCTGCCGCTTGGCGCAAACCCGGCAGCACCCTCGGCTTCGGCCCCGCCCCAACCCCATGGGGTTCCGTTTCAATCTTTTTAGAGCCAAGGGCCGACAAGATTCATGTGCAATGGGAAGGGACCTGGCGACAAGGCGCGCCCCGAATTGAAATCCGACTGCCGGGATGCGCTCCCTTTTTTCCCGACGCTGCCGTCTCGGAGATAGACATCACGTGCCTTTGACTTTGGCCTCCCCCTTTAACAAAGGGGGAGTGAGGGGGATTTGGTTTTAAGGTTCAGATCTAAATCAAGAGTACGATTCAAATGCAAATCCCCCCTGGCCCCCCTTTGTTAAAGGGGGGAATGTATGAATAAAGGGGGGGCTTGAATGAATAGAGAAGATTGAATAAAAAGCGATGAATATACTGACGATGAGCAATACCTTCACGCCGCATGTCGGTGGCGTGGCTCGATCCTTGGAGCGCTTTCGGGCCGAATTCAGAAGGTTGGGCCATCGAGACTTGGTGGTGGCCCCCACCTTTGAAGACATGCCGGAAGACGAAGTGGATGTCGTCCGCATTCCCGCAATCCAACAATTCAACGGCAGCGACTTTTCTCTGCGTCTGCCCATTCCCGCCCTACTCTTTCCTGAACTCGATAAATTTAAACCCGATGTCGTCCATGCTCACCATCCCTTCCTCTTGGGTGACACGGCCTTACGCATCGCCGCCCTAAATCAAATCCCCCATATCGTTACGCATCACACCCTCTACGAGCAATACACACATTATGTTCCGGGCGACTCGCCCGCTATGAAACGCTTTGTCATCGAATTGTCCACGGGCTACGCCAATCTTTGTGACGGCGTCATCGCGCCAAGCGAGAGTGTCGCGTCCCTGCTTGAAAAAAGAGGCGTCACCGCACCCATTACCGTCATCCCCACCGGTATTGGGCCGGAGTGGTTTGTCCCGAAAGACGGACCGGCCTATCGCGAATCGATTGGGATTCCCAAAGACGCCTTTGTTCTCGGCCATGTCGGTCGGCTTGCAGCGGAGAAAAACCTGAGTTTTATGTGTGGAGCCCTCATCGATTTCATGCGGCGCAACGCGGAGACGTATATGCTTATCGCCGGGACCGGCCCCTTCGAAAAAAAGATGCGCGCACTATTTAAAAAGGCGGGCTTTTCCCATCGCCTCCACCTGGTTGGCCAGCTTGCGCCCAGCGCCCTGGTCCGGGCCTACAACGCAATGGATGTCTTTGTCTTCGCCTCGCAAAGCGAAACACAGGGCATGGTCTTGACGGAGGCCATGGCAGGCGGCGTACCCATCGTGGCTCTTGATGCTTCTGGCGTGCGCGAGGTCCTCGAAGACGAAAAAAATGGCCGCCTGCTTCAAAGCGAATCTCTCGAAGATTTTTCAAAGGCCCTCTCCTGGATCTTCTCACGTTCCCCCAACCAGCGGCAGGCCCTTCAAGCGACTGCACGAAAAACCGCAGATCGTTTTTCTATCGCCCGCACTGCGGATCAGGTTTTGAACCTCTACGAAAAATGCATTGAGCAAGAACGCATTAAAAAAGAGATTGAAGGAAGCCATTGGTTATCGCTCCTGCCCCTGCTCGAAACCGAATGGGAGCTTTGGGCGAATCGCGCCAATGCGATTACGGCGGCCTTGACGGACAGCGAGAAGGAAGAAACATGATCGGACGGATCGAAGGGGCCTTCTTGAAACTTCGCCGCTGGATCAGCCGGAGCGAATGGCTCGTGCGCCTACTGGGCTTGTCCAAGGCACAGGGACAAGATTCCGATGTCGGCGTCGTCCTCATTCAAATCGACGGGCTCTCGCGCCCCCAGCTCGAAAAAGCAATTCAAAAACGGCGCATGCCTTTTCTCAAGAAACTGATGCGAAAAGAAGCCTACGCGCTCCACACCGTGTATACCGGACTGCCCAGCAACACCCCTTCTTTTCAGGGCGAATTGTTTTATGGAGTGCGTTGCTGCGTGCCTGCCTTTAGCTACCGCGACCATGAAACGGGCGAACTCATGCGCATGTTCGATCCCACCGCGGCAGCGAAGGTGCAAGCGAAACTGGAAAAAGAGGGAGAGGGCCTCCTTAAGGACGGGAGCGCTTATTCCAATATCTTCTCGGGCGGGGCGACGGAGAGTTCTTTTTGTCCGGCGACATTGAGTTGGTCGAAGAGCCTCCGTGGGGCGAATCCCTTTTTTATGGCCGTTTTTATTATTTCGAACGCTTGGAGTTTTATCCGCGTCGGGGTCTTGTTGATTTTAGAGTTGCTTTTGGCCATCACGGATTTTTTTCGCGGACTCATCGAAGGTCAGGACCTATGGAAAGAGTTGCGTTTCGTGCCGGCGCGCGTGGCCATTTCCATTCTCCTTCGGGAATTGGTGACGATGAACGCCATGCTCGATGCCGCCCGGGGCCTGCCCGAAATTCACTTAAACTTTGTCGGCTACGACGAACAGGCCCACCGGCGCGGTCCCTCTTCCGCCTTTGCGCACTGGAGCCTGAAAGGGATTGATGACGCGATTAAACGGGTCTGGAAGGCGGCGAAACGCTCCGGGCGGCGCGACTACGAAATTTGGGTCTATTCGGATCATGGTCAGGAAGAGGCCATCCCGTACGAAAACCTGCAAGGGCAATCGATTGAAGCGGCGGTCGGCGAAATTTTCGACCCGCCCATTGGCGATTCGGCGACGCCAGAAAATAGACCGCGCTCCAAAAAAGGATCGAAAGGCATCCAACTCCAGCGGGCCGAGTGGCTGGGACTTCCCCTCGGACGATGGATTTTCGGTCGTTTGGAAGGCAATGAATCCCCGGGTCAATCGGAAACGGTCGTGGCGGCGATGGGACCGGTCGGGCACGTTTATTTACCCAGCCCGCTCTCTTGGGAAGCCTCTCTTGTGAAGGCGAAGGACCTTATCGAAAAAGCGAAGGTCCCCATGGTCGCACTCAGGCGCCCAGACGGCGGGGTTCAAATCATGACGGAGGACGGCCTCTTCGATCCGCGGGAAGATTCTACAGCCGTCTTCGGCGCAGACCACCCGTATTTGGATCTGATTGGGGAAGACATGGTCACGCTTTGCCAACATCCCGACAGTGGCAATTTTGTGCTCTTCGGCTGGTCGAAAAAAGGGCTCTCCTTAAGTTTTCCGGGGGAAAACGGAGCCCATGCCGGGCCTGGACCGAATGAGACCACCGGCTTCGCCTTATTACCGGCATCCGCGCCCTTGAGCCTGCCCGAGCGCGGCTTCCTCCGCGCGAGGGATTTGAGAGAAGGCGTCCTTCAATTTATGGGAAGATCACCGGGTGCGTTTCCCGGACGGCGGCGTCCGCGGGCGCAAATACAAAAACACCTGCGCATAATGACCTACAATGTCCATAGTTGTATCGGGATGGATGGCAAACACTCACCGGATCGGATTGCCCGCATCATCGCGCAGTTCGACCCGGATATCGTTGCGCTTCAGGAATTGGATGCCGGCCGGTTGCGCACGGCCCAAATTCATCAGGCGGACACCATTGCGCGGACCCTGGAAATGGATTTTCATTTCCATCCCGCAATGCAAATGAAGGGAGAACAATATGGCAATGCCGTTCTGAGTCATCACCCAATCCGTTTGGTCCGGGCCGAGGCCCTGCCTAAGTTGGGTGAGCATTCTTTCCTTGAAGCGCGTGGCGCACTCTGGGTGGGCGTGGAGGTCAATGGCATCGAATATCAGCTTATCAATACCCATTTCGGGCTCTCTCGCCGAGAGCGCCTGCTCCATTGCGAAACCCTCTTGGGTTCGGAGTGGCTGGGCCATCAACACTGCGGAGAGCGTGTCATTCTCTGTGGCGATTTCAATGCCTCGCCCCGCTCTGCGGTCTGCAAAAAGCTGACGACGGCGCTCCATGATGCGCAGGATGTCCTGATCGATCATCAGCCCCAGCACACCTGGTTCGGTCGCTTTCCCATTAACCGTATCGACCATGTCTTCGTCGATCAGTCCCTGGAAGTGCATTCCGTAATGGTGCCGGGGACGGCCCTGACACGGAGCGCCTCGGATCACCTCCCCCTGATTGTCGATTTACGGCTCCCTTAAGCCCATTCGAAGCCCCCTCGGCAATCCTTGATGTCCATTCGAAGACTGTGCTATAGTCGCTTCCGCTGTTTTAAGCCCATCAAGCTTTATGTTTCTAAAGGGAAATTTTGAAATCCGCCACTTCAAAAAAACCGGTCGCCAAAAAGAAAGGTGTCGCGAAAAACGCCTTATTGGAAAAAACCAAGGAACTGGAACTCCTTCATCGGATTACCGAGTCCATCGGATCCAACCTCGATTTAAAGATTGTCTTACGCGAAATCGTCGCCCTAGTCGTCGAAAAAACCGGGGCCGATGCCTGCCTCCTCTACCTCCTTAACGAGCTAAAAGATGAACTTGTGCTTCAGGCCTCCAAAATTCCGCATCCGAAATTAATTGGACAAATTAGTTTGGAAGTGGGCGAAGGAATTACGGGTTGGGTCGCGCGCGAGCGGCGCTTGGTGGCCATTTCAGAGAATGCGGAAGATGATCCACGGTTTAAAGTCTTTCAGCGCTTGCCCGAAGACCGTTACCAGGCCTTCTTATCCGTTCCGGTGACGAGCAAGGGCGAGGTGATTGGCGTACTCAATGTGCAGCATAAAAAAGCGCATCAGCAAACCGAAAACGAAATCAATCTCATGTCGACCATCGGACACCAAGTGGGCAGCGCCATCGAAAACGCCCGGCTTTATGACGAAATGAAAAAAAAGGCCATGCAGATTGACACCCTCTCTCGCGTCAGCCGGACCATTTCTTCGGGACGCTATATCGAAGAAATTTTAAATCTGCTTGTGACGATGACGGCGGGGATGATGAATTCGAAAATCTGTTCGATCATGATCCTCGATAAGGCCAAGCGCGAGTTAAAGGTTGTCGCGACCCAAAGTCTGAGTGAAACCTATCGGCGTAAAGCGAACGTGAAGGTGGGAGAAAGCGTTTCCGGCCGCGCTGTTAAAGAAAAAAATCCGATCGCGATTCTCGATGTACAAGCCGATACGGAGTTTCGTTTTCCCGATTTGGCAAAAAAAGAAGGACTCCGCTCCTTGCTTTCGGTGCCGATGATGGTGAAAAATCGCGTGGTCGGGGTCCTCAACAGCTACACCTCGAAGAAGCATCGCTTTACGGAGGAGGAAATTAATCTCCTGCAATCCGTGGCCAATCAGGCCGCGGTGGCCATCGAAAATACCGCCCTCACCGAACAGTCCTCCGCCATGCAAGAAGCCTTGGAAACACGAAAGGCGGTCGAACGCGCCAAAGGCATTTTAATGAAACAAGGAAACATCGAAGAAGACGAAGCCTTTCGCGTGATTCAGCGCCAAAGCATGAATAATCGTAAAACCATGCGCGATGTCGCCGATGCGATTATTTTAACATCTAAGATTAAGCGCGCTTAGTCCGCGACTCATGCAAAACCTTTCCACACAGCGCTGTGGGTACGGGTAAACGGATCCACCCGATTTATTCCGAAAATCTTTGGTTCGCGATACGGTTTAGTTTTTTTCCGCCAATTAAAAAGGAGGCATTCCATGCCTAAGTCACAAAAAGTTCCCCACCTCATTTGGCTCGATCTCGAAATGACCGGCCTCGATCCCAATAAATACACCATCGTGGAAATCGCAACCATTGTGACAGACAGCGAACTGAATATTATTGCGGAAGGCCCGGAAATTGCGGTTCACCATAACGAAGAAATCTTAAAAAATATGGAAAAATGGAGCCTCAACACCCACACAAAATCGGGACTGATCCGCCGCATCAAAGCCTCAACCATTGGAATGAAAGAGGCAGAAGCCCAGACTTTAGATTTTGTGAAAACCTATTGCGCAAAAAAGAAATCGCCACTTTGTGGAAACTCCATCGGCCATGACCGCCGCTTTTTAGAACGCGACATGCCTGACTTATTCGACTTTTTCCACTACCGCAATGTGGACGTCAGCACGATCAAAGAACTCGTCAAAAGATGGTACGCCGATGGCCCCCAGCCACCCGAGAAGGAAGGCGCGCATTTGGCGCTGACCGATATCCGTGAATCGATCGAAGAACTGAAATTCTACCGCGACAATTATTTCATAAAACCGTAATCTCGATTAAACCCGGGCGCTTAAACCAATCCTCTCACCACAATAAAACACGCCTCTAGGATCATGATCACAATGGGATCGTCATTGGGTCTCCATCTGATCCACGCTAAAATCCTGAAGCACGCGCAACCTTAAACCATCCCCCCCAAAATGAAAAGAGGCGCGGCCCTTATTCAGAGCCGCGCCTGCGGGTGGTCCTTGGATCGAGGGTCTTGATTTACTTCTTGTCTGCTGTGATCGTGGCGACCACCCGACGGTTCTTCACTCTCCCTTCAGGTGATGTATTGTCTGCAGTCGGTGCAGAAGCGCCATAGCCCTTTGCAGTGAGACGGGACGGATCGATCTTAAAACGAGTAATCAGATATTGCCTTACGCTGTCTGCTCGTTTTTGGGAAAGGACACGGTTGGTTCGATCCGAGCCTGTATTATCGGTGTGACCTTCAATTTCGGTCGATGTATTCGGAAAAGCCTTCATGAAGTCTGCGACCTTCCGGATTTCAGCTTCATACTGTGGTTTGATATCGCTCTTTCCCGAATCAAAGCCGATGCTTAATTCAACGCTGGCCTTATCTTTAACGGCCATACATCCCGCTGAATCAACCGGTGCACCGCTGAGGGTATTGGGGCATTTATCTTGTGTATCAAACACGCCGTCTCCATCGCTGTCTTTTTGGACAATGGGACAACCCTTTTCGTTGACTTTGAGCCCGACTGGCGTATTGGCGCATCGGTCTCGGCTGTCGGAAATACCATCCTCATCGCTGTCGAGCGTGCATCCCTTGTTATCGGTAATCAGCGCTTTGGGGGTATCCGGACATTGATCGAGGTGATCCGCTATGCCGTCTTGGTCCTGATCGGCAGGACAGCCTTCTTTACCGACTTTTATGCCCAAGCGTGTATTGGGACAGCGATCATCTTTGTCTAAGACGCCGTCGCCATCACGATCCTTTGTCTTAACTGAACAGCCCTTGCCGTCAACGGCCTTCCCGGCGGGGGTATTCGGGCATTGGTCCATGTGATCGGCGATCCCATCCTGATCGCTGTCGAGGGGACAACCCTTTGAATCCACTTTGGCGCCTGAAGGCGTATTGGCACAACGATCTTGACTGTCCGCGATGCCATCCCCGTCTGCATCGGCTGGGGCGGCCATGCCGGTTTTAAGGGGGGCTTGTTTTTGATCTCCTCCCCAGGTGAACACCAAGCCTAGGGCCACTTCTAAATTATTTTCCGTTTGATCGTCATCGTAGAAAATATGGCGAACATCTGCTCGGAGCGCAAATTGATCGTCAAAAAAATACTTCGCGCCTAGCCCGTAATTTCCTATCAGGTTTGTATCGTCCCCTTGGGGATTATCATCGAGTGTAATGGCACCCAAGCCCGCAACCAAATAAGGCACGAACTTCTTGGCTGTTCTAAAATGGTAAAGGCCGTCGAGATGGTAGAGAAAACCGTCGACATCCTGACCCGAGGTGAGGCCCGCATTCGATTCCGATGGGATAAATTCGAATGCACCTTCCAGCGCCCACCGGCTTGTAAATTGGTAGGCCAGTCGGAGCGAAAGGACCGGACTTGTATCTAGATCCTGATCGCCTTCAAATTCGTATAGGCCGATCATGGGGCTAAACGAATAGGTCTTGGGCTTCATTTCGGCCTGACTGATTGATGCAAAGGAAAACATGATGAGCGTGATGATCCCGGTTATTATTTTCAATATTCCTATCCTCCATATACACGGGGTGAGTTCCTGCCGATCTAAAAATGACCGAGTCAATGGGGAAAACGGTGATGAGAAGCCCCTTCTTCACGGACATTTTTTTCTAAGCAACTGTATGGAGTCTAGCAACCGGGAGTCGATTAAGACAACTCGTGAATATACGGGTTTTTTTATTATTTTTTACGAGGGGCACTCATAGACATTATGATGATCATACGGATTGGCGCGAGAGGCTTAAGCCTCTCGGTTTCATGAGGCAGGCGCATTAAGGGGATAAACCAAATTACTGGAAGCGGGCTAAAAATAGGGAGAAAATAGAACGGAGAGGGCGCGCTTCTTGGATTGTGATTCAGATAAAAAGAAGGCCTGGCAGAGGTTCCCTTAAAATAAAAGCCCTACTGAATGGCATTGCTAAAGGCCTTTACCTCGATGAGTTTGGTTTCGATTGCTTCAATCAGTCTTTCGAGTCGGTTCGCATCGAGTTCCAATATGTCATATGCCGCATCCTGTATTGGGGGGACGAACGGGTCACCACTAAATCCAAAACCGCTCGCCTTGATTAAAACATCGGCCAGATGAACGACAGCGGTCTTCATTTGATGCGTCTCCGATCGCGCAAGATCATGATGACAAGCGATGGGCTCGACGAGCTCATCCGGAAGGTTCCAGACTTTTCCCGCCCACGCGCCAATTTCGGCATGGTCTGTATCCAACAAGGCCATTTCTGCCTCTCTCATATACATGTCTTTCTCTTCTGCCCGCAACAAGAGACCTTCATAATCTTCCTTAAGTCGCGCCCGAATAATGACCTTGCCGATGTCATGTAATAGTGCCGCAGTTGAAATCTCTTCCGGCTTCGGAACCTGTAATTCTCTGGCGATAATATTCGCTGCGGTCGCTGCACCAAGAGCGTGTTCCCAAAGGCCCATCGCGTCCTTTTTCATCATCTCGAAAACAAAGGTCGACAAAACGAGACCTTTTATCGCATTTGATCCCAGAATGAGCATGGCCTGAGAAACGGTTGAAATATTGTTTTTTAAACTATAAAAGGGCGAATTCGCAAGACGAAGAACGCGGGTGGTGAGTGTTTGATCCATTGCGATTAAATCGGATACTTCCTTAAAAGAGGCCTTATCGTCCTCTATCGATGAAAGGATCTCCATAATAATGCCGGGGATCGTTGGCAAAGAACGGACATCTTTTATGATCTCAAGAAAAGACGTCTGTTTACTTTTCATGTGCCTCTTCCTTTTTACGGATTAACCGTTTCTCGTAAATCACTTTTATCTCCATCATCCGTGGAATTTCCTCCAAATGTTTGAAACGATGGGCGAGTTGATCGCGCGCGTCTTCAAGCGCGCTTTCGCAAAGATCGGAAGCCGGATTTTGCTCGACAACAAGCGATTGGACGCCCATCTCCCGTAACTGGTCGATGAGGCTCTGCGTAAGCGCGGCGCCCTTCCGGGCGATGGGCAGTTTCGATGCGGCATTCGGCCGCACAATATCCTCCGCGAGAATCATACGGGCTTTTGCACTTTTTAAGGATATGGTTTCCATCTCTGCTTGTTTAGATCGCTTGGTTAAGGCTTTCTAAGCCCGGATTCAGAAAGGCTCGAGGCTATTCTTCTTTTCTCCGATGTATTTTTTTCGACAATAATATTTCGGCGGCTTCATTCGGAACAGGACGGCTAAATAAAAAACCTTGGCCGATATCGCAGTGATGTTCCTGTAAAAAAACCAGCTGTTCTTCCGTTTCTATCCCTTCTGCCACGACCTGCAGCCGCAAATTATGGGCTAAGGAAATAATGGTTTTTGCGATGACGGCATCGTCCGCATCCTCTGCAATATTGTTCACGAAGGATCGGTCGATCTTTAAATTATCAATCGGAAAACGCTTCAGGTAACTGAGTGATGAATACCCCGTACCAAAATCGTCGATCGAGAGTTGGAAACCTAAGGACTTTAATTGCTGCAACCGTTCGATAATTATTTCAGTATTTTTCAGGAAGAGCGATTCGGTCATCTCCAGTTTTAGATAATGCGTATCCAGCTCCGCCGCCCTGGTAATTCGATCCACCTGGGCGACGAAATCCTCTTGTTCAAATTGAAGCGACGACACGTTGACGGACATCGTTAGACCGCCATACCCTTTTTCATGCCAAGCCTTGTTTTGTGCGCAAGCCGTTCTGATGACCCACTCCCCGATGGGAAGAATCAAACCGCTTTCTTCCGCAACGGGAATAAAATCGGCAGGGGAAATCAAACCCTCACCTGGACGCTCCCAGCGAAGGAGCGCTTCCATGCCAATAATCTCTCCCGTCCTCAGATCGATCAAGGGTTGGTAGTGCAGCTTCAACTCGTCCAGATCGATGGCGTGTCTTAACGCGGTTTCTATCTTAAGGGTCTGATGAAGCCTTTTATGGAGTTGCGGCACATAAAAATTAAAGCGGCCTTTCCCCTCTTGTTTTGCGTCATACATTGCCATTTCGGCATTTCTCAAGAGGGTTTCCGCATCTTCTCCATCTTTCGGATAGCTGCTGATTCCAAAACTGCCTTTGATGATGATTTCCTGGGAGGCCACCTGGAAGGGCTGTTTGAGTGTGTCGAATATTCTCTCGATGAGTAAAACCACATCGTTATCTTTCGAGACATCGGGGAGCAGAATCGCGAACTCGTCTCCTCCCATCCGTGCGACAAAATCCCGCCCACGGAGACAGCTTCGTAAACGTGCAGCCACCTGCTCAAGGAGTTGATCGCCGATTCGATGGCCTAGGCTATCGTTTGTCATTTTAAATCGGTCTAGGTCCAGAAAGAGGATCGCCATCGTTTGTTGATGTTTCTCCGCCTCGACCACGGCATGGGTCAGAAAATCGGAAAACTGCGTGCGGTTGGGTATTCCGGTCAGGCTGTCAAAATGCGCCAAGTATCGGGCGCGTTCTTCCGCCACCTTCCTCTTGGTAATGTCGGTTTGAATAATCAGATACTGGTAGGCTTGATCGTTTCCTTTGAGGTAGGGCGTAATCGTTGACTCCACCCAATAAAAAGTCCCTCCCTTCCTTCTGTTTCGCAGCTCTCCCTTCCAGACCTTTCCACCTTCGATCATACTCTGCATTTTCGCTAAGAAGCGTTTAGAGTGGCATTCGGAATCGAGAAGGGACTGATTTTTACCGAGGAGTTCTCCCTTTTCATACTGAGAAACCTCGCAAAATTTACCATTCACAAATTGAAAGTCGCCTTCATTATTTAGAATGGCAATCAATAAGGATTGATCCAGAGCATAAAAAAGGACGTTCAACTCGCCCTGTGAAAGCCCAAGCACCTGCGCTTCGTCCTGCTTATAGATCTTGATCCGGTTTTTAATCGAAAATCCCCTTGCTTGGGCTTGCTTATCGCCATAAACAGAAATGGGCTTCGTTAGACCTCAGACACTCGACGAAAACTAAAGCGACCTAGAAATAAAACGAATTCATTTCCCTATGCACCGTGCAGAATTATTGAGGAAAAGAACCCCCTTCCGCCCAAGGCTTCACACCTTGGACTCAACATGCTGCATTTCCCCATTTGAATTGAGGGGCCTAAATAGGGCTTGCTGAAAAAGTCGTCTTCCGGTTCTTCAAAAAAGACCGAGACATCAATTTGAGAACGCTTTGTCTACATCGGCTCAATGACTTCGTCCTCAACAACAGTTGAAACTTAAGCGCAGGCCCAGTGATTGTTCTCC
>JAJDBW010000044.1 GCA_029261155.1 Nitrospirota bacterium
CGAGAAGATATTCAGGGAAGGAGACCGAGTCATTCATCGCAGGAATAATTATGACCTGAATGTTTTTAACGGGGATATCGGAAAAATCACCCAAATAGACAATGAAGACCTGAGCTGTGTCGTCTCCTTTTACCCCGACCAACGGGAGGTTCAATATAAGAAAGAGAATTTGATGGAGTTGGATCTTGCCTACGCCATCACGATCCACAAGTCACAGGGCAGTGAATTTCAGGCGGTGATTATCCCCATTTTTACACAGCATTATAAAATGCTCTACAGGAAACTCATCTATACCGGGGTGACGCGAGCCAGGAAGCTTGCAGTCATTGTCGGGACCCGGCGCGCTTTTTCGATGGCGATCAGGCAGCAAGATACGGAACTGCGGCAGACTGCCTTGGAGGAGTTGTTGAGAGTGAAATGATTTAGACGAAATAATAGAAGTGTGAAAATCCGATGGGGTATGAAATTCCTACGTCAATAACCGCAGGGAAATTCTCAGCTTCATCTGGTTTACTGTAGTAAAGGTTTTTTATTTTAAATTTTCATTTTCATGTTTCGAGTCTTGTAATTTATCTTAGGGGTTGCACCTTGCCCAACTCTGGTCATTTGAGAGTCTCAACAGAGCTCTAATCTTGCTTCATTCGGGCTAAGGTGCAGGTGGAGAGTTACGAAAGCTTATACCGAAGGTCGACAAGGTCGCCTTTATGATGTAGCTGGTAATCTCTCCACCGGCACACTAAGATAAATTCACAAGTCTAAGCCGCCTCCTTCAACACGGTTTTCGTCTTAGTATACCCATGGACGTATTCACTTTGATTTCTCACAAGGGCGAAGATGAGCCTGAGAAGTTTTCGGGTAATCGCAATCAAGGCCTTCTTTTTTATCATCCCCCTGTCGAGGTAACCCTGATAGGTCTGGCGCATGATGCCAACAGGACTCACCATATGGACAGCGGTGCCATACAAAAGTTTTCTAAGCAGGGGACGTCCCCTTTTTGAGATACGGCGATTCCCTTGGTGTAAGCCGGAACTGATTTCAAAGAGGTCTAGACCGGCCAGTTTGGTGATTTCCGATAGGGTTGTAAACTTCCTGAAGTCTCCCACTTCACCAATCAACCCCGCGGCGGTGACCTCTCCGATTCCTTTGATCGAAAGTATGGATCGGCTGTATGGAATCTGGTGGAGGTGATCCGGCATCTTTTTCTCTAGTGCCTTAATAAAGGATTCCGATGCTTCGATCATTTGCAATATGTTCCCGATCTCAAAGACAATGCCCTCACGCCCTTCCTGGATACCCACGGTGTTTTTAGCGCCATCATAAAGGGCCTCAACACGTTTGGGGCTGATCTTTCCATAACTGACCTTTCTTATCGTGTTGACCATCGATTCCTTATCAACTGCCAAAAGATCCTGGGGTGTTGGCGTGTGTCTGATTATGTATTTCGCGGTTTTGGTCTTGATGTTCTTGATGACATGAAAAAACTCAGGAAAGACCAGGCAGACAATATGTTGAAGCTGATTATAAAGAGCGGTCCGCCGCTTCATACTCCGGTCTCTGGCCTGAGTGAGCCGGCGAAGCTCGGCCGCAGGACCTTCTGGAATGACCAAGGTGAGGGCATGGCCCAGCTCAATGATATCTGCAATCACCTTGGGATCCTTCCGATCCGTTTTGTTCGGTGAATTACCTTGAAGCTCTTTAACCCGTTTGGTATGCATCGGGTTCACCTGGACCAGACGCACAGGTTTTTGCCTTAAATAATGGATCAAAGGTTCTGCGTAGGGACCTGTGGATTCAAACCCGAAAACCACATCTTTTAGATGAGCGGTCTTCATCGCCTTAGAAATCCGTTTCCAAAACCGATCAAAACCACTACGGTTATTGAGAAACTCAAAGGGGTTTACTTCGGATCCGTCAGGGGCCCTGCAGTATCCCATATGCTTAGATTTGCTGATATCGACTGTGGCAATTAAGGTCTTTCCTTTGATGAACTGATTCTTTTTTGTCTTCAGTTTTTTCACGGCAAGTACTCCTTCCCTGGGGTTGATCAGTGACCAGCGTGCACACTGACTCGGCAAGAAAGAGTATCGCCTTTTATCATGGCTTAAACAATTTCTACACTATAGCAAGCTTATAGTCTTCACTTTTGGGTTCACTTAGGGATTATTGAATTCCAATAGAAATTGAGAAAAGGGAAATAGTGACTGTCGCTATTTTTCTTTTCTGGATAAAATAGTACTAAGATTGATTCCTCATTCTAAGATATATTTTTTTAGCATTATTTTCTGTTTCTTTGTTAAATAAAAAACCACACCGCTGTTAAAAGAATGCAATCCAAATTTTACCATTCCATATTTTTCTGTATCAATAAGGGTATCAACTATGCTGTTAGTTTTTAATTCTATACTGTCTTCGCCGCAACGAAATTTTTCGACGCTGCCCCCCAAAAACTTCGTTCCGCCATTTGCCCAAAATCCATTCATACCAATCAAAGCACAGTTAGTTGATACTAACTCACGGCTTAGATCGGTCATATTCTTCATATTCTCTCTGGCGGCGACGCGGACATCCCCATCCTTAGCCTCCTTGGCCACCCTTGCCAGCAAGCCTTGGTCCGTGAGGCTTTTCACGGCATTAAGGCGGACGGTCTTATCCTTGGCCTCAACGGCGAGCTTTAACAAAATAAGCTGATCGGTGAGCTTTTCCATGGCGGCTTCGCGGACATCCCTATCTTTGGCCTCCACAGCCACTTTTTTCAGCATAGCTTGGTCGGTGAGTTTCCCCAACGCAGCTAAACGGATGTTTACAACATCATCCTCAATGACGATCTTCGCCAACAAGGCCTGATCGGTGAGCTCCTTCACGGCGGTAAGGCGGACGTCCCCATCCTTGGCCTCCACGGTCACCCTTGCAAGCAAGGCCTGATCAGTGAGCTTGTTTACGGCGGCACGACGGACGGGCCTATCCTTGTCTTCCACGGCGACCTTCGCCAACAAGGCTTGATTGTTGAGCTTCTTCACGGCGGCAAGGCGGACGTCCCTATCTTTGGCCTCCACAGCTATCTTTGCGAGAAGTGTCTGGTCGGTGAGCTTTCTCACGGCGGCTTTGCGGACGTCCCCATCTTTGGCCTCCCCAGCTATCTTTGCGAGAAGTGTCTGGTTGGTGAGCTTTCTCACGGCAACATGACGGACTTCTCCATCTATGTCTTTCATCGCGACCTTCGCCAGTAAAGACTGGTCGGTGAGCTTTTCCACGGTGGCTTTGCGGACGTCCCTATCTTTGGCCTCCACAGCAATCTTTCCGAGAAGTGTCTGGTCGGTGAGCTTTTCCACGGCGGCTTTGCGGACGTCCCTATCTTTGGCCTCCACAGCAACCTTTCCGAGAAATGTCTGGTCGGTGAGCTTTCTCACGGCAACATGACGGACTTCTCCACGTATGTCTTTCATCGCGACCTTCGCCAGTAAAGACTGGTCGGTGAGCTTTTCCACGGCGGCACGTCGCACACGCCAATCTTCGGCCTCCATGGCGATTTTGGCAAGTTGGCTCTGGTCGGCTGTGCGTGCCACTGTTTTCAGGGTTGGCGCACAGCCGACCAGTATGAACAGCAGGATGTAAAAGGACGCTGTAATAGTATAAAAACTACTGACGTGATGCTTACTGTTTTCATTTATCCGATGAGCATTCATTTGATCGCCTCCTTCTTGCAGCAGAGTGACGTTATGCAATATTTTTTTCTGGATAACACCAGTGAGATTGGAAATCTGTAGATTTCCAATCAACGGTATATGAGGCTAACACGCTTCGAAGTGTGGGAGCATTAAAAATCACTTTTAGCAATTCTCTTTGTGCTCAGATTTCCTTGTGGCTGCAAAATCAATTCGACGGAGTAACCACTGATTTGATTTCCGTCGATCTTAAAAACAAATTTCTTTTCGGCCTGGCTATAGATCGTGTCTAGACCAAATAAGTCTTCCTCGCCATACCATGATTGCCCAGCAGCATATTTTAACTTGTAGGATCCCAAGGGAACATCCACATCAACAGTTTTTCCGGAATGAATAAAAAAAGTCATCACAGGAAGATTAGATTCCCAATCCACCAACTTTACAAAGTAGTACCCTCCGGGACGAGTGATGATTCTGAGTGGAGCGATTCCTTCTCCTGATGAATATTTATGAGTAGCGCCATTGGCTGGGAGGGGGAGAGGGAGAGAACCTTGAGGTGTTCTAGAAAGAAATTTAATGCATTCCTCTACCGTAATGCCTTTCTCCAAATGTCCTTTATTATATAATTTTTGACATTCCTCCCTAGAAGAAGATGGTTTTTGAGCAAATATCTCTGGTGAAAAATATAGGGATGAATAAAATAAATAGAAGTTGAATAAAATAAAAATAATAATAATTCGAACAAATTTGTGACGGTAAGTCTTCATTGAACTTTCAAGTTTGTGAGAATTGAATCCGTTTGGTCACCTACTTTGCCATTTCCCTCATTCCGAGCGAAATTAGGTCTTGCAATCACATATCTCATTTTTCTGCACGCCTCAATCGCGACTCACCGGCGAGTAATGAAAAGGAAAAGCGTCAAACCTACTGTTGACATTTACGCAGTGTTCTAAGCGATGTTAGGAATGCCAGCCTCTTCTTACTTGTGTTTCCGATTTAGATAAAACCTACATCAACCGGAAATGTATTTCAATACAAACTTACATTCAATATCTAACGAATACCATTTCAAACCGAGTACAGTGAATGAAGCTTGGTTTTCGAGTATTCGAGAAGAATCTGGTCGGAGGGTAAAAGCCCAACGACTCATTGATTAGGCTCTTGCTACTTTCCACAACATTTTTTATATTTGAGTCCGGATTGGCAAGTACACGGGTCATTCCTACCTACACTTTTCTTCTTTTCAGGTACGATAGTTCTTATTGTCCCCCAGTGACGTGCAGCATATTCACCTTTTAATGATTTAGGTAAGTCCGAAGGTTTAGGTAAAGCACCTACAGAAAATGTCCCACCACCACCCATCATCAACGCACCTCCGGTTCCTACTATAAGTCCACCTCCTTGAATATTATTACCATTTTGTCCACCTTTACTTACTGCTGTAAAAGCGACACATCCTTCACTTTTGGCAACGATCTCCCTACCAGAAATAATGATTTTACCTTTATCGTGTGCTCTGACTCTAAGCTCATAATTATCGGTAACAAATTGAGTGTTTTGATAGAACATGTTCATCTTTTCAATGACAATCCCTCTAGGAGGATCACAGAGAATTTGAAGGGCTATCTTTTTTGATTCAGTTCTAACGATGATTCTTCCACCGACACATTCTATATCCCAATTACTAGCCTCACCAAACCATTCATTTCTTAGAATCTTAAAAAGGAAGTTACCTTGTTCATCATAAAACTGACCAGATAAACGAAATGGTCCCCCTGATGCTTCTGGCGGCTCTATGGAAAGTAATATGGTGTCATCAACTTTAAAGATGGTTTCTATGTTAACGATTCTATTGCTAGCAACCCACACAATAAGTTCGTTATCACCGATATCAAAGGCATCGTGGCACCTTCTCTCGTGAACGCAATATGGAATTTCCCTTGCTTCCCTTACCTTCTGTTTTGACCAAAATTTTCTAGTGACACGAGAGTGGCATCCTTCACACAAGAAAGCCATTTTGTCAGGGTCATGGCTCTTTGCTTCACAAAATTCAGGATCTATATGTTCGTAACTGGCAATTGCGAGCCCACAACAAACACACCCGAACCCGCAGTCTTGCCTTATTGCCCTCTTAATATCATCAGGAATGGTTCTGCTTAATCCGTATTTGTTTTGTTTGTTGGACATATTCAACGAAGACCCTAGTGCGCCAGCTAAGTCATCACTGTCCGCGATTTAAGTTGAGCTCCCTGTTCTCCTTGGTTCAAATAGCATCCGTGGTATCAAGTGAGTTTCTTATCCCTCGATAGTAGCGAATCAAATTGGCGATAGCAATTCTTACATTGTATGGTTATTCCGGCAGAAAGCTTGGATGTTTGAAGCTTTTTTCCTTTCAGGTGTTCCTGGTCAAAATTTTATTGAATGCCGATCGAAAGGTAGTGTTAGTTTGCTCGGAGATAAAATCTCAAATACGGGAAGAAGTTTAGCTGGGCAGAGCGATGGGATTCAATTGTCCGGTGGTGAGAGGGAGGCTTATTTTTTGTGGAAACGCACTCGATTGCGTCCCTCCAGCTTAGCAAGATAGAGCGCTTCATCTGCGCAGCGGATGAGTTCTTTGGGAGAGAGAGCGGATTCGTTGATCTCTCGGAATGCACAGACCCCGAAGCTGCAGGTCAGCGGGGAGACGTCTGGAAGCAAGTTGGCGGTTTCGGTGGTGGCATGGCGTAGGCGTTCGGCGGTTGCGAGGGCTTCGACCTCGTCCGTTTCGGACATCAGGATTAAAAATTCATCGCCACCAAAGCGGGCCAAGACATCATAGGGCCGAATGATCCCCTCGAAGCACTTGGACAGGCCTTGAAGGACTTGGTCGCCAACGAGGTGGCCAAATTTATCGTTTATGTGTTTAAAATAATCGACATCGATCATAATGATCGAGAGCGCGCTTTTTAAACGGGAGGCCCTGCCGATTTCCGAGACCATGACCTTGTCGAGATAATGCCGATTGT
>JAJDBW010000045.1 GCA_029261155.1 Nitrospirota bacterium
AATGTGCTATTTCAGGGAAAGCGGAAATGATTGTTACGGGTGATCGGGCGATGCTCAATCTCGGACAATATAATGAAGTAAAAATACTTTCATTGAGGGAATACCTGGCTCTTCTATAATCTGATCTCTTATCTAATACAACGAAAAGGTCTGTCTTTTGTTGAAACAAAACCCCGAGGGCACGTTTTGACTGAAGTCGAGATATTTGAATCAGTAATAGATGCACTTTTTTGAGATGAAGTCTTGCCCTCAAGTCCTTCCCGAATGTTGTTTTTTGATATGTTCAAATCTATGTAAGGTTGCAAATGGAATTCATTGTTGGCAATATTTTCTCCGCATACTATAAGGGTCTGTCGAGAGAAACTTTTCCTGAGTTCAGAAAAATATTAATCCATACTAGATTGAGTGTCACCTATTACATATTGGCGGATAGTCACATATGAATATGCCACATGTAATCTAATATCTGTTATAAGAGAGAAATATATGAATGATGAAAGGGATGCAATAAGACATAAGCTCCAATCACAATTTAATTCACGACTTGAAGAAAGTATAGATCGAGCATTAGAAATTCAGCAGCAAAATATAATTCCTAATCATCATTTCTCTATGGTTTCATCAGAGTGTATCCGTCTATATCAAGATGGTCACTTGACTGCTACTGTTATGGCAACTCAAGCTTTAAATGAAGGATTAATTAGATTTATTGAAGAACGAAATAGTATTACTGACCAGATAGATCGTTCTGTCTCGGTAGAACGTTTAGTCATGCATGTCATAATATCAACAGAGGCGGGAGAAGCTTCAAAGCGTATTCTACGAAGCTTTCGTAATGATTTTCATCATATGAATCCATCTATATTAAAAGTTCCAATAAAAGATATCGCAAAGCGAAATATTGAAGATATTTGTTTAATTGAAAAAGAGTTGTTTGATTGTACTTTTGCAGATGGCAAATTGAGACCTAAACAGCGAAAATATTGGGATATATCTGACGATGGTACGATGGAAGTCTTATTAAGATGAACTTATAACATGTCAACGCACTCGAATGCATGACAGCGGTGACGATTTTGACTGTGATTAGTTTGAAACGTGCAAATCATCTTTTAGCAATAAACACCTTATGTGTCAAGCATCGGTGGTTTCTGCGTTAGGCAGCGCGGTGGGGGCGCAAGCATGGCTGGTTGGCTGCTTGATAGGTTGTTCGAGAAGGGTGATCAGCCAACCCCACGGTTCGCTGCTCAGTCAACCCTGAACTGGATGCGAGCCCTGGCAATCTTGGTTCAAGTGCGTGACTTCACATCCGAAGAGCTCTCGTCTCTGCACTCCAATGTTCAACGCAGAACGCCCAATAAAGCTGCCGATACTGGAGTGTTCGAACACCTCCTGATGGCCCAGCACAACCTTGCTGCGCTGGACTCGCTCTCCAATAATCTTGCGAGTCCCTACAACGTAGTTCGCTCAGCAATTGTCGCTTGGTACTACGTGGTTTACGAATCAGCAAGCTCGATGACTCTTGCGGCCTCAGGGGCGAATGCGGAGGAGCATCGAAAAACGGCGCGGATCTGGCATGCAGGCATTGTTACAAAAGACCTCGCTCCCGGGCCGTTCGGGCTCCACCTTGACACCCTCGTGCGTAGTGAGGTCAAAGCCAGACTCGCGGTTCTTCGGGAAGGTTCAATGTTCGCGCTGGTGGAGTCGCCAGCAAACTACTCAGAGGCTTGGGGAGCAGCATGTGCCTACGTCAGCGGCACAGCCGACTACGAGCAGAAGCGAATCGAAACCAGAGTTCGCGCGACCCCTGAGTTCAGAAACCTCAGCGTGGAGTCATTCCAGAAAAAGTCGGCACGCGAGCTTCGCGATCGTGCATTCGCTCGCGAGCACGTCAACTTCCTTGTCCAGGCCTTTCGCTACCGTGGGAAGGCGAACTACCGAGATTCGATTTACCTGAGTTACGGCCCGAACCGGGAGGACGGAATTCGACAATTCCTCGTGGATCTAGCGGTTGTCGGTGCGGCGTTCCTCCGAATGGCTAGCAGCTACGCATCTCGGAGGGTTGAGCGCGGCGTGTGGGCGAGGTTTGACGCCGACTTGGTCAAGTACTCCCGACTCAGTCTCACTTCAGAGCTGTTTCACTCTTCGTAGAAACATTGCAGCGTGGAGGAAGTGTGCTGCCTAACAAGGACTCAGACTGTATGAAAACTCTAAAATACATAAATTGTAACATGCCTATATACAATTTTCAGCCTCTTCCTTTTTTCACACACTATATTGTGTTCAAGCATAGTCACAATTCAAGCATATTGCGCTTGGCTGTGAATACTATAGAGGCAAGAATTGTAAAGTTAAGCTTGCTCTATTTCTTTTGGCATTCCTCAATTTTAAGAGATTCGAGTATTATCGATAATAAGATGAACTAGACTCCCTCTCTTTCTTTCCGAAGTGTTATTATTGATACAAATGGATTTGTGCAACATTTCTAACGCAAATCTTTGTTCCTTACAGAAGACCTTGACTTCGATATTTTTCCACCGATCGGTGGTTTCAATATTGTCTATCTAAATTTGACTACCCTCTTTTTAGACCCGTTTCAGATATCTAATTCCATTGCTTTAAGCATTTCATTCATATTTGTGAGGTTTCCTGAGAGAATCACTTTATTTTTATCGCTGCTCAATTTACTGAGCGTCTTTATATATTTTTGCCCCAGAGCTAATTTGACGGCATTACTCCCACCAGCACCAACGATAGAAGCAGCAACAGTTTGAATGGATTCCGCAGTCGCTTTTCCAATCGCTAATATCTCTTGCGCTTTCCCGGCCGCTTCATTTATTTTTTTTTGCTTTTCTCCCTCCGAAATATTCATGAGTTCTTTCATCTTGCCTTCAGAAGTATTGATCAATGATTGGCGTTCCCCCACACTCTTTTCGAGAATCGCCCGACGATTTCTTTCCGCTGTAACTTGTTTCTCCATGGATTGCCGTACCGATTCCGGAGGCACTAAATTTTTTATTTCGAAGCGGAGAATTTTCACACCCCATTTATGGGCCGCTTCATCTAAAACCGCCACAACCTTCCCACTGATGGCTTCTCTTTCCTCAAATGTTCGGTCTAAATCCAAAGTGCCTATAATGGATCGCGTGGTGGTTTGTGCTAATTGTACGGCCGCATAGCGATAGTCGGTAATCCCATAGCTCGCTTTTCCTGAATCAAATACTTGCATATAAATCACCCCATCGACTTCCACTTGAATTTCATCTTTAGTGAAGCAATGTTGTGGTGGCACATCCATCGTATGCTCCTTTAAATCTTGAACATAGGCCACTTTATCCATAAAAGGAAAGAGCACATGAAAACCGGCTTTTAGGGTAAGGTGATAACGCCCCAATCGTTCAACAATGTATTCATCTTGCGCGGGCACAAGACGGATGGACTGAAACAATTCTAGTAAAACATAAAGAAAAATCCCACCCATGACGAGTACAAATAGAATGATGTCTAAAGACATATCTGAAGCTTCCATGAACTATCTCCTTTCCTCAATTTTTTGCGACTTCAGCTCTTCAACAATCCCTTTGAGAGTGGCTAAATTTCCTGGAAACAAAGAGATGTCACTTCCGCTGATTATTTCTGACAATTGATCCACATATTGGTCGATTAATTTCATTTTTAGCGCTTCTTTGCCACCCTCAGCATCAATTGACGCTCCCACAAGTTTCAGGCTTGTCGCCGTCGCATTTGCGATTAAATTAATCGATTCCGCCTCTCCCTCCGATTCGTTAATTCTTTTTTGTTTTTCTCCCTCCGAAATATTAATGGCCATTTGTCTTTCGCCTTCCGACACATTAATGAGTTTCTCTTTTTCCGCTGTGGCTCGGGTAATCTCCGCCCTTTTTTCTCTTTCGGCCTCCATTTGCTTTTCAAGTGTATCGATCACATGTTTGCTGGGCGTGATATCTTTTACTTCGTAACGTAGAACCTTGACGCCCCAAGGGTTGGATGCCTTATCGATTTCAGTAATAATTTTTGCGTTGACTTTTTCCCGCTCGGAAAAGATTTCGCCCAAGGTTATTTTGCCCACTTCAGACCGCATGGTGGTTTGAGCTAGATTTATTGTTGCCGCCAGATAATTCCCAATGCCATAACTTGCCTTTTTCGCATCTAATATTTGCAAGTAGATCAGTCCGTCCACACTCACTTGAATATTGTCACTTGTGATGACACTTTGAGATGGAATATCAATCACTTGTTCCCGTACCTCTTGTTTGTAAGCGGCATGGTCGAAAAAGGGAATCAGAAAATAAACGCCCGGTCTGAGTGTACGCTGGTATTTTCCTAAGCGTTCTACTACGACATTCTCTCTTTCAGCGACAATAATTACTGTTTTCACCAGAATAACCGTCATTAATATGACTGAAACGGACATCATTGTGAGCATGAATATCTCCTTAAAAGGTTAGATTTTCTTTACAATTCGAGTAATATTTTCTCTGCCAACAATTTGTACGCGATCGCCTACGGAATAAGATGCTCCATCCTCAGACAACGCGCGCCAAGTCGAATCCCCAAAGGAAATTCTTCCTGCTTTCCCAGCCGCAATGTCTTCCGTGACTATGGCACTTTTCCCGAAGGCATCGACATCCTCATCAATATTTAATTTCATCGTGTCGCTGGGATAAAATTTCATCACTAAAAGGCGTAGGCTGAAAATATAAATCATCGAACTACTAAACCAAGTAATCAGCTGCATCGCAATATTATCGATATATTTTAAGTGTAAGAATAATACGACCGTGAACGCTCCCATGCCGATAAATACAGCAACCAGACCCGGCAGAATAAATTCGGAAAATACTAAGATTGCGCCAAAAACAAACCAAAATTGCATCATTGAATAGCCCATGAGCTGTGCATTCCATTCAAGATTGACTAAGCTCTTTTAAAAATCGAATCGATCTTTTTCCCATCTGCCCGGAACCAAGGGTTATACAATCCCAAACTATTATCCACTCTGCTGATCGCATTAAAAAGAAAGTTTTGTAGTAATGGCGCGGTCTCGCGACTCTCTAGGACCGCCTTTTGAATTCGTGCCATCCAACTTTCTGTGTGGCACACGATGAGAATACCAAAACGTCCCGACGCCCCTATTGGTGATAATGCTCTATTGATTTTAGGAAACATCGCTAGTTTCTGGACCATCTCAGGCATATGCGTTGTGCCGGCGTCCACTTCGACGATAAAAGTAAAATATTCTCCACTCCGCAACTTTACTGTAAACCGTAAATCCGGAATCCGCTTCAATCGTTTTTTGTGCCCCACCTTGGCTAAATCAAAATGGTCATATAAACGCTCAACCTGGAATCGTTTCGCCTCTCCTTCGTAAATCTTTCTAATTAAACGCGTGAGGATTATTTCATGATAAATTGATCTCAAATCCAACCGAACCTGCCTAATCCGCTCCGACAGCATCACTCCTTCCCGACTCAGTAATGCAATCCCGGCTTTATCCAGGACAAATATGGCTTTATGACCGATACCCTTTCCGGATATACGCCGCGGATTTAAACGACCAATTAAGCCCTCCTTTTTTAACTTGCTCATCCGTCTTAATAGGGTTGACCGATGAACGAGGTGACCTTCTGTTATAAAAAACCTGGCATGAAGATCGTCTTCAAATGCAGGACCATAGGCCAAATATTTTAGAAGATCGAAATCACGGTCCGTCAGATGCAAACCTTTTAGCATTAAATCCTCCTACTCCTTAGATCGATCCTCATTTATAAAGTGAGTTATCTCCCGATTAATCCGATCCACATCATTTAATCGGGCGGAAGAAAATATATCATCGACCTTTTCAAACATCCTTTCCGCATCCCTTGGATCACGGCGTACTTTTTTAAGAATGCGCATATGTGCTTCCGTCAGACGTTTTACATGCCACAAACGGCCTGCTTTGGATAAGGCACCTATTTGTTTCACTGCTTTTGTGTACCCGGTTAACACGGTCCGATATTGTTTTTTTAAATGCTTGTGTTCTTCGAGTACCTCTTTATATTTCTTTTTCAATTCTTCCGATTTACTATCCTGAACGAAAATCACAGCATCGGATTCACTGTGAACACCCACAGCTTTTCTTTCTGGTACCCAACGCTCAATGGACTTACGCAAGTCATCTTGTGTCGAATCACATGCGCCAGCCATTACTTTTAGGATTTCCTTTTTCTCAACTTCGTCTTGAAAGAAATCCCACAGCTCGCCAAAATATTTTATCGCGCTATCGCGTGTCAGTGGGCTTCGCAAATCCATCTCCGTCCACATGGCTCCAACCAACCAAGTCCCTCCATACACAGGCGACAGAATCAAATCCTGGAGGGCGCCTATGCCCTTCTTTGAAATCAGCTCATCCGGGTCTTTAATCAAGCGAGTTTCATCGTCAGGATCATCCAAGCAAAGCTCTGCAACATATATCCTTAGCGGCGTTTTGCGTTTCAACATCATCTCGATGGCACGTTTTGTCCCTTTCCTCCCACCCTCATCGCCATCCAGAAACAAAATCACCCTTGAGTATCGAGTCTGTTCTATTGAATCCAAAAATGACTCTTTTAATGCACTCCCTGCGATAGCGACCACATTTTTAATGCCCATCGTCTGAATCCGAAGACAATCTAAAATTCCTTCAACAATCACCAATGTTCCATCTGATGGAACATACCGCTTCGCGTAATTCAAATTAAACGGAGCAGAAGCATGAAAATCTGCGTTTTTTTTATATTTCGGGTGTTTTTTTTTCGCCTCTAATGAGAGTTGTTCCAGCTGATCTCTTGTTCCACCCCCTATAAATCCCTCAACACTGCCATAGGTATTTCGACATCCAAAGACAATCCGGTAAAACGATCCAAAGTCCTTTGTTAAAATACCGGACTCCTTAATTTCATCATAGGTATAACCCTCCTTTTTTAAATAAGAGATCATGGAATCCCGGTCCAAGAGATAACCCACATCATGACTTAATATAAGCTCCTCAGACAGTCCTCTCGTCTGTACCAAGTAATCCATAAAAGGTCTAGCTTGCTGCAGATTCCAATTTCCTTTCGCGCAGTCCATTATGACATCGCGAATATTACGTTTGCCCGCGGGCTTCCGTATTGGAAGATCATAACCAATCTCTGCGGCAACAATCTCCAGAGCAACCCACTTGTCACAGCCATTAAGGCGGGTTACGAAGGTAAATACATCGCCCCCTGTCGATTCGCCCGAACATTGAAAACAATTAAAGAGTTGTTTTTCGGCGGAGATCGAAAAACAACTATGCCCCTTACAAAAAGGACACTCCGAAAGGTGAATGCTCTTTCCCCTCCCCGTGATTACCGTATTAGTTAAACGCGAAATAATTTCGACCAAATTCGCGCGTTCCTTAACTTCAGCAAACACATTTATTGAAGCCATCTGATCTCTCCAGTTGGTTTATGATGCCGATAACTTGAAGGCACCCCCTATTCATATGTGATTATTCCCGTATCGGATTGTTTCTTTTCCGTTGTCGCATGATCCGGATACTGAACTCCCGGAGGTAACTCATATTCCATATCTTTATAGCTCGGAGACACCAAGGGCTCAATAGTGGGCCTGTATGCCTGTGCGGTGAGGTTCAGTCGTTTCTTATATTGCCGGGTTTTATACGATGTAACCCGTTTGGCCTTAAACCCCCGAAGGCCTCCGACAAAAATCAGGGCTTCATCAAGCGGCAGGTTCTCTATTGAATCCGGAGTCTCCAAGGGAACTTCGACAAAACCTGTCGACACCATCGATCCCCTCTGCATCGATCGTGAGTAACGCTTGTCCCGGACTGACCGTTTACCCAAGCGTTTGCTCAGTTCCTCACAAGTTCTAAAATCACATCCCTGCAAATAGATTTTTGTCTTTGTATTGATTTTAATTGTCGCCCTTTCATGGGGTTGATAACGGCGCAATTGCTCCTCGGTTTGAAGACCTGTGACAAGGCCCACCCGTGCCGACCGGGCCGTATTCGCAAAATCCGCCCAATCCGGTAGATGCAATGCATAAACCTCATCAAGATAAAAAAACAGGGAGGGCCCATCTCCCATTGCTCGCACCGGGTTTTTATAAACCTCCATCATAATCGCTCTTAAGAGAATTGATGCCGCCAATCGGGCCTTCGGGTTACTATGCGGACTCGCAATGATTAACAAGCAGGGCTCACGAAACAATAGACCCACATCCAAATCCGGACGGGAGAAAGCGGCCGCAATCTCTTTTGAAGAAAATAAATCCAACTTATTCAATACGCCGCCAATGAGGTCCTGTAAGCGGTTTTTATTGTCAAATAAGGGTTCGAACTTTTTTTGCAGTTGCGTATTGTTGCAATATGAGATCGCGCCTTGTAATTCAGTGCCTCCTCTTATCAGGAGTTGGTGCACCATCGGCAAACTACATTGAGAGGGATTCTTGTATCCCATCACCAGTTCACAGCAAAAACGGAACAGACGCCGTTCCTGGTCTTCAAACCAGACGGTTTGTTCCTTTTCGTCGGTATTCCGCTTCCCAAAGACAGTTTCCTCAATAGCTTCCAATCCGTCCGAATCAGTATTCCGTAAGGGTTCGAACCCGATACAGTTCGCTTGAAAAGGATCGAACACAATCACCTTCTTCCCGCGCTTCGACCAGGCCCCCGCGACGGTTTCAAATCCTTCAGGCGATTTCACGTCGAGAAGCACAGCCGAACAATCGCCCTCCGCATCATCAAGCAACTGTGGAAACATAAAACCCGTTGTCTTTCCGGTTCCTGCCCGGCCTTCTATAAGAATATGCTCATAACGATCTTTTTCCGAAAGGGAGAGCAATAAAGGAAACCCAAAAAATCGTTCCCCTAATACGAAGCGATTTTTACTCTTACGAACAAAAAAGATCTCAAATGCAAGCCAATAGGCAACAAGAGATCCAATGAAGGAAAGACCAAGCGTAATAATCATACGATCTTGATCTTGTATGAATGAAGGTCCCCACGAATAATATCCCGCCCCTAAAGCCAAAATCGCACCCCCCAGCGTAGTAAGAATAAAGCCATAGAAGGATAAGGGCCATTTCGACCAATCACCTAGATGATAAAAACTCTCAAACATGCCCGCATATCGGCCTGTTCCCTGCGTTTTTGCGCGATTCGCGATACCGATTAAGAGAATAATAATGACAACGATTCCAATCCAAAACATCCCCTTTTGCCCGGAGAAAAACCCACTGTTTTTTATTCTATTGATTAATTCCATAGCGTTCCCCTCTAATTATTCTCAATAAACACGGGAGTAAATTTCCTGGTCCGGGTTCCTTCCGTGATCGTGGCCTGCTTTTCATTAATAATCCGTATTCCAGTAGCAATACCTTCATCTAGGCCACCCCGGTCCTTACAATACGATGTCAGACCCACACCTACAGTTTTAAATTTCATCAAAATCTCGTCCGGAAGGTATAGATCTGAATTCCAATCAAAATGAATAAAAATGGGTTTTAATGAACACTTCTTTGAATAGCCGGCAATCTGAAGAAAGAGGGATTGACAGATCAGATTTAATATTCGCTGTGCTTGCTCATGTTTTTGCGAAACATAAACAAGTAGTACCGATTCCTCATGAAAAAAAATGGGCGCGTAAATCGTCGGTTCTAGAAAGAGCCGCTTTACCGGACCACCAGCCAAGAAAGCCATACCTTGCGCGATCTCACTTAGCAGATGATTGGTAACTGTTTTACCCATCCTAGCCAGATCGTCTAGTAATGCGAGCCTTAGAGAAGTCTTTTTTCTATTTAACCAAAACTGTAAGCCATCAACGCCTTCTCCAGCGATCCCCTGCAGAGCCGGTAGCGTCATACGCCCACCCTCTTCCGACGCAACCAGCTTAAGTAAGCGATTGAGCAAAGTCGCGACCTTCCACTCATAGCCTTTGTGCAGTAAGGATCGAACAAGCCCATCGAATTTAAAATCACCTGAATTTTCGACCGGGTTTAGGGACATAGTCCGCGCGTGATCGGGGTCCAGAAAGAGCACATTTCTTTCCCCGAGGGCATTTTCTTTAATTTTCTCGATTAGCCTTTTCTTTTGTGTAATCACGATTGAGGAACAAGAGAGGGAGGCCTCTATTTTTAGGAGATGCAGCCAATATCGATCCTGAAGAGATGCTTGATCAGAATGAATAAACAGGTTCGGAAATCGTTTGTGACAGGGAAGATAGGTCTTAAAGCCAAACCTTTTTCCAATATAGACTCGATTCCGTCGTATAAGCCTTATTCCATGCATTTGGTTTGATCGTATTACACTATTGGGGACAAAAAACACCCCAAATATATCTAAAAAAATAGAGATATTTGGGGTGTTTTTTGTCCCCTTACCCCTGTTATCGTTTGTTTTGCGAACAGAGCTAACAGGATTTTATGAGGGAAAAAATTGACGAAACTCAATCACAACGTAATTAAATATTTATTGCTCGTCGGTATGCTCTTCTGGGCCCCCTCGCAAAGCCGAAGCGCAGAAGTCATCGTGGAACCCTTCGGATACGAGAACAGTACATTAGTCCTCATCGAAGAAGGCGATACTTTCATTATTTGCGATTGTCCGAAACCTCCATCGTTAAAACTTCGCATCAATATGCCACCGTTAGCACTTAAAATGACGACGAATCGAGCGAAACCAAGGATCGCAATATTACAACCTGACTTCGAGCCGCGTGTGTTCACCGTTCATTTCGGTTTTGGTTCTTTCGAGCTTACGGAATATGGCCAGGATAAATTGGAAAAAATCATAGAGAAAATAAATGCACTCCCTGGAAAAAAACAAATCGTTTTAGATGGGTATACCTGCAATGTCGGGGACGCCTCCTATAATGACCCTCTTTCCCTACAAAGAGCCCTCACCGTCAAAGACCAGCTTGAATCCCAAGGCATCATCGTTGATTCGACGAGGGGAAAGGGTTCTTGTTGCCCCGTATCGCAAGAAAACCGCCTTAATCGGAGGGTAGAAATTTCAGTAAACCCATTCAATCCAAAAGGAGATCAATCATGAAGGCAGTCAAGGCATTTGGTTACATTATCTTCACAGCTCTTCTTGTTCTCACGGCCCAAGTGGGACATAGCCATGAAGAACAATTAAACGAAGCAGAAATTATTCGTTCGAAATTTCCAGACATCACGATCGACCATATCCAAGCCACGCCGGTGCCAGGCGTCTTTGAGCTGACCGTCAATGACCAGGTCGTCTACTACGCCCCGGAATCTGGCATTACATTCTTTGGAGAGATGTGGGATCAGAATAAGAAGAATCTGACTGCCGTAAGAACAAACGCACTCCAAGCGGCCAAAATCGCAGACCTGCCCTTGGATAAAGCGATTCGAATCGGGAACGGCCCGAACACGGTTATTGAAGTTGTCGATCCCGACTGTCCTTTTTGCCGAAAAACCCACGCCTTTTTTAATAAAAGAAACGACTTAACGAGATACATTTTTCTTTTTCCCATTACTCAGATTCATCCTGATGCAGAAAAAAAAGCACTATATATTTTATGTGCCAACGACAGAAACAAGGCCTATGAAGAAGCACTCTCCGGCGGCTTAGATAGGACCATGCTGGCGGAATGCAAGGAGGAAAAAGCCGTTACGCTCCTCCTTGCACATCAAGAAATTGGCCGAAAACTCAACGTGCGCGGTACGCCAGCACTTTGGATTAACGGCCAATTTGTACCAGGAGCAGATTTCAGAAAAATCCAAGAAATTCTAGATGGACATTCCTGAAAGATGCCTCAATTATCCAGGAACGACAAGGAAGGAAGGAGGAAGTAACGAAATGGAAACAATGTTCTTAAACAGTCACCAATGGTTCAAGAATAAGAACGCTGCCACACTGTTAGCACCAATGCTCTTATTGGTGTTTGCAACAGTCGCCTGGGCAATTGCCATTCCAGTTGCCGGTAGCTTCGCGTTCGATGCCTATGACATTGCGGTCAATCAGATTTTAAACGGCCCCATTGGATTTGTATTAGGCGTTCTTGCTATTGGCTTCGGGGCCTGGGCTGCAATGCGGACCGAAATCATCATGGCCATCTCGGCCGTGTTGGGAGGAGCAGTCCTCCTTTCGGCCGACACCGTTGTTGCAAGCCTAGGCATGATCATTTAACACAACTCAAAATCCGCACCCTGAGTAGAGAGGCTCAGGGTGCGGTCAAAAAAGGTGTCCGATGGAGCAGTATCGATTTCCCCAATATCTATCAAATCCATTTCAAATTTTGTGGCTGGAAATGGATGAGTTTATTTTGGCTTTTATCTTTTATACGCTTTCTCTTATTTTCGGTCGGTATTTTGTTCCGCTCATCTTTTTTGGACCCTGGATTTACCTTCGATTTAAAAAACGGCACCCCAGAGGGTTCGTCAAGCATCTCTTTTTTATCATCGGCCTCGCCACTTTGAAGGGGTATCCCATTTATTTCGAGAAAGAATTTCACGAATAGGACATTGTTATGGATGGTAACTACCTTAATCCGAATTCAAATACATGGGCTCAAAACAGGCTTCTAAAATTCGTTGTTTTGGTGATCGGCGTCATTTCCGTTTGGAATGCCTTCCAGCTTGAAAGAGCCCTTTCAAGTCAACGGACCATCCTGATACCGCCGGCGTTCAATTCCCCCCTCGAAATCAGCGGAAATGAAGCCTCGGATATCACTCTCGACGCTTATGCTCGTTATGTCATGGCCTTGAGCGGTAATTATACCCCCGCGACGGCCAGGCGCCAATTTAATGCCTTGCTTTCCATGTTTTCCCCAAACACCTATCAACGTGCGAAGGCCCAACTCTACGACTTGGCTGAGCGAATCGAAATCGCCAAAGTCACCAACGCTTTTGTAATCCAAAAAGTTCTCGCCTCTAACAACGAAATAGAGATCCACGGAATTAACAAGATGTTTTCGGAATCCTCAAGTTTAGCCCCTGAAAATAAAACTTATATCATCAACTACGAAATAGTCGATGGCCGTTTTACGTTGCTGGACTATAACGAATACGAAGCACTTTCCGGAGGTAAAAATCGATGAAACTAAAATATGTGCCCTATTTGTTGATCGCTTTTGTTTTTTCAACACCGGCCTTTTCTCAAGAGCCGAACGATATCAATGCTCAAACCAACCCGCTCATACTCCCTGAAATAACGACACAGGTTTTACTGAGCAACACGGACGCAAACCGGGTCATTTGCGGATCTCCGATTACGGATGTCGTTTTTTCCGAAGAAAAGGGATTGAAAATTCGTTTCACCAAAAACGACGCCTACATCAAATTTCAAATTATAAAGGAAGGCACGCAACTCCAATACGCTTTTAATCCTACGGAAATCTTTTTTATTTGCAACGGGAATACTTATCATCTGGTTGCCATACCCAAGAGACTCCCATCACAAACGCTACGACTCACAAATGGCGCCGCTAAAACCATCGAGGAGAATCGATCTCTTTTTCAGGGCCTTCCCCACGAAGAGAAGATATCCCGGCTCTTCAAATTCTCCTATACCGATCAGCTACCGAATAGCTTCACGGTACAATCACATCAGGAAAAAATGGATTTATTCCAAGACATTTTCGTTACCCATATTCGAAGTATCGAAGTCGAAGGCGAAGGGTATCGAATTAAGGAATTTGTCATCCAACCCAAAGAGGTCTCTACCGCTGTGGGCTTAAAAGAAGAAGATTTCCTTCTCGATGCACTCACCCTGAGACCTGTCGCCATCTCCATCGACGTCAAGTCTCTGAAATCTGGGGAGGCGGCTAGAATGATCATCATAGAAAGAAGGGGAAACGAATCCAATGGCTAGTTTTAGCGAAACATGGCGCAATCTAAACCCCGGGCGCAAGCGCCGGTTTGTACTCCTTGTTTTTTTCGTAGCGGTAATCGCTGGATCAGTCGTTGCTTACAAGGTGAATCGGTCTTCACGTCCATTGGCGAATACGCAGGATACCAAAAAGCCAGTCATACTCGATAACCGAATCATCGAAAAATCTATGGTCGCTGAAAGCGAAAAATCGAGACGGGAATTAGAAATAGAAGTGGCCGACATTAAGAAGACACTAGACGACCTCAAAAGAGAGAAAGAAAAACAGAGTTCCGATACCGAAAGACAGGCCCGTAATATTCATAAAGCCTCTCCTTCTCGAAAGACCTTAAATATCCCTCCCCCTCCACCGCCACTGGCACTAAATTCAAACCCCTCAACAGAGAGGATCGTCCCATTAAGAGAAATGATCGGAGAAATTACGATCGTTTCAAACCCCTTTTCTGATGGGATTGTCGAGAAATCCTCAGATAAAAAAAAAGGGGTAACAAGCGTTTATCTTCCCCCTTCCTTTATGGAGGCAACCTTATTAACAGGCCTTGATGCAGAAACCGTTGAATCAGCTCAAGCACAACCCGAACCTGTCCTGCTTCGCATAAAAGATCTGGCCGTGCTACCGAACCGGATCAAAGCCAATCTTAATGGATGTTTTGCTATTGCACATGGCTACGGAAAACTTTCAAAAGAAAGAGTCCTTTTACGCCTCGTTACACTGTCTTGCCTGGCCAAAGATGGCCGTTCTGTTATAGACCAAAGCGTAAAAGGTTTCGTCGCAGATGAGGACGGTAAAAATGGCCTCCGAGGGAATGTCGTCTCTAGAATGGGAGCCAGCATCTCCTATGCCACGATGGCAGGTATTTTTGGAGGCGCAGGAGACGCCTTAAGCGCCGCCGCAACCACCCAATCAACTAGTCCACTCGGGTCAACAGCCATTATTGAATCAACAAACTTAGAAAAGGCCGCGATTGGAGGCGGTCTGTCGAGTGGAAGTAAGGAAATTCAGCGCCTTTTTCTAGAGCTTGCCCGGCAAGCAACACCCATCATCGAAGTGGGCGCGACGAAGACAGTGACCCTTATTATTACCGAAGGCGTCACGCTTGAAATAAAAGACACCTGTATAGGAGACCAAGAATGCGACAACTGATTATTTCGGGTTTTCTCGTCTTATTCATAGGCGGATGCGCGGCTTTTACACCCTATGAATCCGACTTTACCTGTCCAAAGACTTTCAATGGAAAATGCGTTTCAGCAACGGAGGCCTACAAAGAATCAATTGGTCAAGAAGATGGGGGGAAACCCATAGAAGATCTTGCGCTGGAAAAGGATTCCGAAAGTATAGAAGAAATCGCCTCATTGGATCTCTCGTCCAAACCGCTTACGCCTCCTTCGGAGATTACCTATTACAACGCACTAATTGAAGAAATCACCGGCATTCTAAAGGCACCAAAAACACCATTGATTAAGCCGCCACGGGTTATTCGAATACTTATTCTCCCGTATGAAGGCGACCAAGGAGAACTCTATATGGCTCGGCACATCTATCTGGTCGTCGATCAAGCGCAGTGGGTGCTGGATAATAAGTTAGGGCAAAAACCGGGCGAAGCGATGCCGCATAGGCAAACGAATCCACTTCAATAAGGACCATAATGAATATCCCGAACCTATTAAACATGTTTGGAAAAAACGGCGGGGTCACGCACGAGGAGATACAACAATCTCTAAGCCGGACAAAATTTTCAGATTTTTTGCCTTGGAATTTTTATGACCCAGAAACAAATCTTTATAAAAACACCGATGAGTCTGAGGGATTTCTGTGGGAATGCGCGCCCCTTGCATTCGCCGGCACAAAAACACACAGCACGCTCGAAAACATGCTTAATTACCCTTTTCCAACAGGGACTGTTCTACAATCGATCCTTTATGCAGATAACAATATCGATCCTTTTCTAGACGCCTTTCGAGCCGCGGGAAAAAGATCTAGTCCCTTAATCGAAAAAACAACTGATTATTTTTGCGAGTTTCTAAAACAAGGCACCTCGGGCTTAGATAAGCTCTCTGGGATGCCTATTCGAAATTTCAGACATTTCGAATGCCTAAAATTACCTACTCACACCAATCCCTTATCCTCCAGCCAGCTAACCGACATAAAAAATATGATGGCGGAAAACCTATCAGGAGCCTCACTTTGTCCTGAACAACTTTCGCCTCGATTGCTTATCGATTGGATGTGGCGGCTTTTTAACCAAAAACCGAGCTTAGCAGGAGGACACTACTCAGAAGGGATGCCTATACGAAAGCAGATTATCTCGGCTGAAACTCCGATAGAAGATCTCGGGACATCTCTTAAAATTGGGGACTACTATTTCAAATGTATAACGCCAAAAGTATTTCCGAGCACAATAGATTCCCTCATAACGCATGGGCTGTTCGGTAGTTTTTTAGGGGGAGATTTTGACAATGACCAAATCAAAACACCTTTCCTATTTACCCTAAATATTATTTTTGACGACCTCAAACCGGAACTTCATAAAAAATGTAATCTGATTTTATTGCAAAAAGGCGTTGGAAGTATGGCTCGCTCTCTATTTCGAAAACAAGAAGAGTATCAGTGGGCTACAGACGAACTCGAAAAAGGGACAAAGTTTTTGAGGATTATTCCTGCGCTCTGGGTATGGCATAAAGAAGAACAGATGGCTGCCGAAGGCATCGAGAGGATAAAGCGTATTTGGGAAGGCGCTCAATTCGTCATGCAGAAAGACAGAAACATCCTCACAAGCCTATTCATCGGATCCCTTCCCTTCGGGTTCTATCTCAATAAAAAAAATATTGATCTATTGGAACGGGATTTTATCGCCCCTACCAACGCGATCGCTTCATTTATGCCTGTTCAAGGGGATTTCTCCGGCATCGGAAAACCCGTTTTGTCCTACGTCGGACGAAAAGGGCAAGTCTGCGGGATCGACCTCTTCGATAAAAGAGCGCCGAACCATAACTTTTATCTCGGAGCCCGAAGTGGAGAAGGAAAATCTTTTTTGATCAACGATGTTTGTTTGAAGTACTACAAGGCCGGGGCGAAAATTCGAATCGCCGATTTGGGCGGTTCTTATAACAAACTGACGAAAATGGTCAACGGCGTTTATCTTGACTTCGATAAATATTCGGAGGTGTGCCTCAATCCATTTAGTAATGTCGGCGATTTTGATGATGATTTATCCGTTATCGCTGCGATTATTCTACAGATGATTTATTCGGCTACCGGATCCGTTCCGAAAGACGACGCCGAGAGTATTATGACGCTCATAAAGTATGCAACCACTTGGGCGTATTATGAGCAACCCCAAAAACATAATCATATCGATCTTGTTTTTCTTTATCTTAAAACCTTTCCAGAGCAGGAAAAAAACTCGGATTTTAATCAACCCCATCTGATTGATCTCGCGAAACGTCTTGCATTTAACCTGACGGAATTCACATCGAAAGGTGTATACGGTAAGTGGGTCAATGGAAAATCCACACTCGATATCTCCAATGACGACTTTGTCGTCCTGGAACTCCAGAATCTAAAACCTCAAAAGGAGCTCTTTAAGGTCGTCACCCTTCAGATCGTCAACGCCATCACGCAGGATCTTTATTTATCGAAAACCTACCGTCAAAGCCTTAATATTTTCGAGGAAGCCTCACAGTTCTTGGGAGAAGAAGGCGGAGATCTGGACTCCTTGCAACAAGTCATAGAAGGCGGATATAGAAGAGCCCGAAAGCACGGCGGTTCTTTTGGTGTTGTCACCCAATCTCCACTAGATCTGTATAATTTTGGAAAAGTCGGGGACGTAATCCGAGCTAATTCCGCTTTTAAATTTTACCTGCAATCCAGCGATTTCGACCAGGCGCATAAACTTAATTTGATAGACCTCGATCCATTTACTTTTAAGCTTCTTAAAACCACAGCCAGTAAAAAACCGTTTTATTCGGAGATTTTTTTCGATACCCCTTTATCCAAGGGCGTCGGTCGGCTCATTGTCGATAAATTTTTATACTACATCAATTCCTCTGAGAAACATGAAGTGGCAGAAATTGAAGAGATGGTCGCACAGGGGAAAACCTATGCAGAAGCCATTGAAACCATGGTTTTTAAATATGCTGCTTAAAACAATGGCCGTTATTTTTATGACCTTATTGCTGAATCCATCCAGCCCCGCTCAGATACTTGGGGCAACAACCGATCCGACTCAAGCCGGTACGGATCTTGGTGCATGGGTTCGCGATCGACTTGGAACAACAGAGGGAATTAAGGAGCGAAGCGCAAACCCGCTCACCAATAATGGAACAACAATGTCCACACTCGATGACAACACCACGTTTGACGCTCAACTCACTTGTCCATCGACACAAAGCTTTGTGAGCGTTACGGCCGCAGCTTTGGCCGGATTCGGGGATTTATCTCCGATGACGGTTCAAATCGACCGGGACATGGATGGAACACCGGACTATACCTACACACCTCCGGCGCCGATATCCGGCGTATGTGGTAACGGCGTGATTTCTTGCTCGGCAGGAACATGGACAGGATGTAGTTACTACACCTGGCAAGTCGACTCCAGTATCAATCTCTCACTAAGCCCAACCCTCATGACAAATCTAGGAGGCTGCTATTGTATAAATAATAGCTGTGGTGCCCCGTCGACGACATTGCTACCCAAAATTCTCACTGACTTAGGGGGTGGAATCAGCGCCGCGATTCAAGCGCGCGATCCAAAATATACGATCACCGATACATCCATCTCGGGAAATACTATTCAATATTATGGGCAGGATTCTGCGAGCTGCTCCACTGTAGCCTCTACAAGCGGGTCCAACGCTCCAGAGCAATATTTTGGGAATCCAACGGCAATAGCACCTGACACATCGACGGAAATATCCATCCAATCAAGCGATCCCAACAGTTATTACAGCTTAATGACCGGAACCATGGCCGCCAACACCGCCTCGTCAAGCTATCAAACCTGTGGACTTGATCGGATCATTACCGTTACCAGTCAAACCGGTTCCATTGGAAACGGAGGTGCCGGCACGCTTTGTTCCGATCACTTCGTCTATATCCGCGCTCATGAAGAATCACCGACCCGATATCACCTCCAATATCTAGATGCAAGTCCAGGAAACTCGCCGCATTGGAACTGCGGGGGTCCAAGCACAGGTGGCGGTGTGGACGATTGGCACACGCTTGAAATAGTCAATCTTCCCGCGCCCCCCACTTCATTTAATTTTTGTATGAATCCATCTACGGGGATGTGCCCTGCATCCGGAACCGCTTGTGTGACTTCAAAAAACACCCCGACCAACGTCATGACCTGTCACGGTAGTGGCCCCCTCAGCCCTCCATTTAACTACAACTATCTCTTCAACTACACCACAGACACCATTACTGAAACCATCAACGATGGTTGTATAGGCCTCGATACAGACCCGAAATGCCAACTTCAGGAAGAAACAGTGGATAGTGTTCAGACTTACGTGAATTACCAACCCACCAGGATTTCACCTCTTTCATCTTGTAGAACTTTTACCGGGGCGCTAGGAAACTATGTTCGATGCCGCGGTTGGTGGGACACGGATCGAACCTATCGATGCGAAACGAATTTAACCTTCGATTTTAGCGACGCCAAAACCCGCGCGGAAGTCGTCACAGGAAACGTCAGCAACAACCCAAGCTCTTTCTATTATGAAGACCTAAGAAAAGACGGATCCACCTGGACATCGGAAAACAGTACTTTTGCGATACCCGCCACGACGCCTCCACCCGTTTGCGAACTGTCATGCAAAACAAGCCGTCCAACAACCAATACCAACGCCTCAATAAGCGGGACAACCTCTCAATTCAGAACCTCGACGGCGGGAACGGATTATTTCTATAAATCGTGCCCCATCGTTTCAGGTACACCCTCTTGTCCCCTCGAGGCTGGGGAAACCCTTGAAGCGGATTGCCAGTGTCAAAACGACTTTTTAGAAGCGGCCACGATGATGGAAGTTTTGGAATCGGCCGGCGAAGATACCATTTGTGAAGGTACAACAAATCCAGCGACCGGCATTTGTTCAGGTCAAATCCGAATATTCGGTGGAGAACGCGCGACCTGCCGGCCGTCTGGAACCGATACGGGCTTTTTTAATTGTTGCAGCAACGGATCTTCATCACCGATTGATTTCTTAAAAAACTGCCAGGCATCGGAACGAACACTAAACGATGCACGAGACAACGGGCAAACGCATTACATCGGATCACAATGCATCCGAAACATTGCGTTATTAGGGTGTGTACAAAAAGAAGAAGTCTACTGTTCCTTTAGTGGAAAGCTTGGTCGCATCGTTCATGAGCAAGGCAGGCCTCAATTACTGACATACGGTCCAACAGGGGATTGGAGAACACCCCCTGCACCAAACTGTAGCGGCTTTTTGCCGGAAGACCTCCAAATGATCGACTTTAGTCAAATCGATCTTTCGGAATTCTTTGGGGACATCTCAACAAAAACACAAACCAATATCGAAACCGACATGAATAATGAGATTTCAGATTTTTATAATAATCTTAGGCCCTAGGAGCCGTTTTCAAATGTCTAAAATTAAACCAAACACTTTCTTAGGCTTTGTCCTTATTTTGCTGACGCTCGGACACCCATTCGACAGTCATGCAAAAACCCTCGGGACTTTCGGTGCGACCTATCCCATCGCCGAGCCCGATGCCTTGGAGGAAATAGAGGAGCGTGCAAAGGAAGTAGATTGGGATAAAGTCCTTAACAAAGAGACAACGGAGAAAACCGTAAAAGGATATCGCCCCTTAGGTCTAAAGCGTTTGCCCCGGGCCGAGAAAAACGACCGGTTTATCGTTAACATGACCTATACCTTAACGATGGATATCCCAAACGGCGAAGGCGGCATTCTCTATCCCCGTGGCTATTCCTTTAACCCGCTAAATCATATGGTGCTCCCAAACACCCTCGTTTTTATCGATGCGAACGATCCGGAACAAGTTGAATGGTTTAAATCCTCTACTTATGCAACTGATCCAAAGACAATGATCCTGCTCACCTCCGGAGAATATTTTCCACTCTACGAACAACTTGACCGCGCAGTGTTTTATGCCAACGATAAGATACTTACGCGTTTACAAATAAAGGCGTTACCATCGATTGCCATCCAAAACAACAGTGTCATGGAGGTACATGAAATTGCCATCGATTAAAAGAAATCGCTCTTTTTTTCTCGCTGCCATCATTTTTTTATTGTTACTCGTAAATCACGACGACGCTAATGCGCTCGGTTACGGCACACCGCTTAATCCAGTTACAGACATCTGCTGGCATTGTATCTTCCCCATTAAAATCGGTGGGATCCCAGTCGTTCCCGGTGTCGTTATGGATGCGCCCGATCCTGCCGTGGGCCCCATTTGCATCTGTCCAGCGCCGCCACCGGTCTTTTTTCGGCCGGGCATCCCCATCGCGTTCTGGGAACCGGCTCGATTTGTCGAAACCGTTAAAGATCCCTACTACTTTCCGAGCCTCGGATTTCCCATGACGAACCCAAATGCTGGGTTCCTAAGCGGCACCCATTCAGAAATGTCAAATGGCGCCAACGTGGATACCTCTACCTTTGCGCAAGCCCACTATTTCATTTTTCCAGCCTGGGCCATTATGGAACTGCTCGTCGATTTTATCTGTGTAGAGACCAGTGGTTTTGATCTGGCCTATCTCACGGAGGTCGATCCACTATGGAATAACGATATGCTGGCCTTCGTGATTAATCCGGAAGCCCTCCTATTTGCAAACCCAATCGCGCAAATGGCCTGTATCGCCGATAGTGTCGCTGCCAATGCAGGTCTGCCTCTAAGCGCGCTTTATTGGTGCATGGGGTCCTGGGGATCGGCATATCCGCTCACCGGACACGTTAATGATGACGCCTATGTCCAAGCCAATGCCGCCATCGCGGCCCGGATGATCTATAAATTATCTCGACAGCTCCTCGTCTGCGATACCGGGATCTACTTGTGCAGTTGTATCCCGACACCAATATGGGTCAAGCACAACTATCGCATCCACATCGCGAAACCGATTAGGGACATTACCTGTCACCCTATCGGCCGCTCCAGCATGATTTGGGGGCAAGTCAAAAATCCGCCTTTTTCAGCCGGACCCAACTCAAGCGATAATTTCTTATGGATGATTTTTAGAAAACGGGCCTGCTGTTCAATATAAAGGAAAAACCATGACCCAAAAACCTTACATCCTTCCCTTGTTCATGGGATTACTCATTATCGGCTCAACAGCGATTTATGCAAAAAGTCCAGCCCCAAAAGCGTCTCAGACGGTTTTTATTCCCGCGCCTTCTCCCTGCCATGTGATCGACGTCATTAAAAACCAAAAGATCTACCTCAAGACCGCTACAAAACAATGTATTCAGATGCTAGGCCAAGTGAAAGTGACGCTTCCCCGCGATATCACATCCGTCGATATTTATGTCGATGGGTCTTTCTGGAAGAAACAAAAAGTTCAGTCATTTAACCAAGATGATGTTAGGGAGCTCATGAAAAGTAGCACCACAATGCAAAACACAACGGTAATCGAAGAAAACCGTTTTAGCGAAGGTGGAGAGAAACGCGCTAAAGCCTTAAATCAATTTTTCCGATCTGCTGACTATCAATCCCGCTTAAAGGAAGAGACCCATCGGATCAAACAAGAAGTCTTTAATCTTCCCGTCGCGGCAAATGCTGAGGAAGAAAGGACGGGAAAGGGACGGCTCTTGTCTTCCCAAGAGCGAGTGTATCTCTTTATTTCATCCTCTATGCCCATGGCCACGCTCCGTAACTATATTAGAGACCTGGATCATATTGGAAATGGAAATATCACTGTTGTAATGCGCGGCTTTATAAATGGGATGAAACAAGCCGGTCCAACCCTTCAATTCGTTTCCGAAATAATGGTCAAAGATCCAAGTTGCCGTGTCAAAGAATCCCAATGTCCGGCGAGAAACATTAACCTGGTGGTCGATCCGCTACTCTTTCGGAAATACAGCATTATTCAGGTACCTGCCTTGGTTTATGTCCCATCACAAACCGATCTAGATCCGGAAGACAGCGAAGGGCTTGGAGAAGCCCCTCCTCACTACGCTCTCTTGGGTGACGCCTCCCTTGAATATCTGCTTGAGACATTGCATCAAGAAACACAGGCGCGATCAATAAAACGCCTGCTGACCGCTTTCGTAAAAGACGGGGAAAAGCCATGACGCGGACCAACGCAACACCTTCGGGGAAATTTCAATGGCTCCAGAGAATCGCGTTTTCTTTTATGGTCGTCATTCCTGTATCTGTCCTATCTATCCTGATCTACCACCACTATTTTGCACCCCAAATAATGGTGGTCGATTATAAAGAATTTTTGGAAGAACAACGCAAGCTCTTTTTGTCCGGCAACATCGACGAAGACACGCTTCAACGAAACCTAACAGGCTTACAGGTGAAGATACAATCCCAACCCAGCAACATCATCATTCTAAATAAGGAGACGGTGCTAAACGATGCAAAAGCCCTCACCGATTAGATTCGCAGTCGTCACGTGTATCTTGTTGATCGCAGGCGCGATGATTCCTCCTCGAGTCAGCGTTACGATTACCCCTTCGCTCGGAAGCCGTATTTTCATTCTTGACCGCTATCCAACGTCAGATCGTATCCGGCACAACAAGCATGTCCTCTTTAATTTACCAGAGCAGGTCATAAAAGACTTTGAAATAACGGATCTAAAAACCCAAAAGGTCATCAAAAAAGTTGCCTGCACAGAAGGAGACGTCCTTACGGTCGAGGGGCTTTATTACTATTGCAACGGACAATATCTGGGGGTTGCAAAAGAGCAGACGCTAGACGGCAAGATTCTAGATCACTTCGTTTATGCAGGCATTATTCCGGAAGGGCAAATCTTTGTTTTTTCCCCGAGCAAAGACAGCTTTGACTCAAAATACTATGGATTCATGGAGGAAAAAGATGTATTGGCGATTGCTCATCCCGTGTTTTAGTCTTTTTATCCTCACCCCGACTCTGCCGGCAGTGCAGGCAAATGATGACACCGACAAGGTCGGTTGGTGGTGGTATGAAATGGAACCTGCCCCAGAGGAAGAACGCGCAACCGAAGATGAAAAAATATTGCCAAGCTTGTCTAATTTCACTGTCGAAGCGCTTTGGAACATGCACCCCGACGATTTTCACGAATTACTAACCGGCATACATAAGAAGGCAGTAAAAACGCTTAAGGAGGCCGATGTGAAGGATTATCTCGTCATACAAGACATTGCCCGCCGCAAAGCGCTCGGTTACGCAAACGTCGCCTCTATGGTCGTCCAAAAGTATCCTAGCCTCTCGTTAGAAGCTGATTACCCAACGAACATCCCGGGTCAAAATGCTAAAACCCAACAACAAATATCGGAAATAAAGACCGTCATCGGGGAGGCCCAAGACGACTTTGCTCTGATCTATTTTTATTCACCCAGCTGTCACTTCTGTGATGCGCAAAACAAGATCTTACAGCTATTTCAAACGAAACATCCTTGGAGAATCAAGGGAGTTAATATTGCAAATAACCCGAAAATCGCTGAGAATTTAGGGGTCCATGCCGTACCCTATCTTGTTCTGCTCTCCAAGAAAACCAAAAAGTCGCTTCCGATCGCTGCCGGCGTCATTACCTTAAAAGAACTGGAAACACGACTCCATCGCGGCATTCGGCTGCTTAACGAAACAATAACGCCGGAAGCCTTTTCAATGTTCGATTTTGAAAAAGGGGGCGGCTTTGACGTTACCGCACCGCTGAAACTGACATCAGGGCCTATTCAATAAAACAGACCGGCCGCAAAAAAAGGACTTCGCCATGAAATACTTTTTCCTAATAGTAGCGCTTCTCTTAAGTTTTCAGAGCATCAGCCAAGCCGGATGGGTTGACGATTGGATAGACCAGAAAAATGGCGTGCCGCCGGGAAGCTTTGAAGGACAAAAACGCGGCTACTTGAACGGCGGCAGCTTCTCCGCGCGCTGGTACAACGGCACGGATTATCCGGTTACCGCCATGCCTCCGACGATTAAATCCGGCTGTGGCGGTATTGATATGTTCGCCGGCGCCATCTCATTTATGGAATTTAATTACCTTGTCCAAAAATTACAGGCCATGGTCACGGCTGCACCCGCGATCGCTTTCGACCTGGCATTCAATGTCCTGTGCGAACCTTGCGCAAAAGCCGTCAAATCATTTGAAGCCATTACCGACTCATTAAATCAACTCCAATTCGATGACTGCAAAGCCTCTAAAGTACTCGTCGCCAAGGCCTTCCAGCCCTTCACCGATAACGGCAAGGTCCGCGCGGAAGCAGAGAGTGATTTTTCACTCACAACGGGAATAAGCGATCTCAGAGAAGATGTTTCTGCAATTTGGAAGTCCGGAAATCAACAACCCACCGTCAACGACACTGCTCAAATAGCTGGCTGCCCCACCGACTTAAAAGACATTTTCGCAACTCCGGGACAGACCGTGCTTCAAGCGATTGCAACTAAAAGGGGATTTCCAAGTGCCTATGTAGATCTTGCCAGAGGATATATTGGAGATGTTCAAATCCAGCAGGAAACTTCGGCCAACGGAACAACCCAGATCGTTCCTAAGATTATCTCTCCCTGCGAAAACAACGCCCAATCGTCCATTGATAATTTCATTATGGGGAATGCCGAAAGCAGACCCCCAGATGGAACTGCCTGCGTCAACATCACCGATACAAACGCAAACCTGGTGCTATATTCCAGTACAATTTTAGACCAAATCGTTCAAAACATGAATACCAAGGCCGCACATCAGGCCCCTGAAATCGCCTTTATCGAAAATGTGCCGCTCCCGGTCTACTCGGCTTTAAAATTTGCTGTCGCCACAAATCAACAAAATAATATCATCACGACTTTGTCTGACCTCGTCGCTCGAGCCTACGCATTCAATATGATGTCCGATTTATATCGATTTGCGATTAACGGCATCAACACAACCAATAAGATTTTGGCGAACCAAGGCAATGCATCCGGACCCACCTGTCAAATAGGACTCTTCCAACCGGCCATTGCCGCAACCCATACACTTGCAACCGATATTTATAAAACCTTAACCCGCTTGGAGAAGTCGTATTCAACAATGACAGCAGAAAAGGAGTCGATCATGGCCTACTCTGCGCGCCTTGAAACCTTTGAAAAGATCACCAACGCCAATGTCGCGAAAACCATGTATACAGCGAGCCGATAAATAATATGAATATAAAGAATCGATTCATGCTCATTTTAACCCTCCTCCTGTCTAGCGCTAGGCCCACATGGGCGATGGAGTTGGAATACTATACTTATAACGGCTTTGACCCGATCGTAAACGCATTTGAAAAGCTCGCGCTTATCTCCACTGACGGAAACTACCGCGCTCTTTTTTTTGTCATAATTGTTATTGCGATCATTTTTGGCGCGGCCGCAACCTACCTAGACTCGAAAAGCGGGGGCCGGAATCCCCTGGCTTGGGTTATCCCTGTCTTAGCAGGAATCATCTTTTACTCCGCACTAATCGTTCCTACTGGCACCCTACATATCTATGATCCCGTAAAAAATCAGTATCAACCCGTTGCCGGGGTTCCAGACGGCATCGTCCTAATAGCAGGGTTCCTTAACATGATCGAAAGAGGTCTAACCGATATCGTGTCCACCGCTGGCGACCCTATTGGATTCCAGGCGCAAGCCGGAGGGGTCGGGTTCGACATGCTCTATAATCTAAACTCAAGAGGGGTAATCCTTACGGACCAATATCTCCACCAATCGATACGCAATTATATTCAGGATTGTATTTTCTTCGAGCTCAATCGGCCCGGCACAACGCTTACGGTCAACCAATTTGCAAATAATAACAACTTCCTTCCTCTTTTTGACGCTGCGGCAAGCCCTGCCATCTACACCGTTTTTTATGACAATGCGAATCCGGCGGGGATTTCGGGAGATTGCGGAACAGTAAACACGCAAATACAGGCCGCTATTACCCCCGCGGCCCAATTTGACACTTCAACCCGGTCCCGGTGCGCAGAAGCCGGATTCGATCCAACGATTCCAGCCGAGTTCACCACGTGTAAGACCTTGTTGACCAATCTGGTCAACTGGCTACAGGGTGGGGTGTTTAGTCTGACGGAAGTGTTCAGACAGTTCCTCATCGCAAATGAAATCGAAACCGTAGTCCGGGCAAGCAGTCCTGACACAGCGGTCCAGATTCTCGGATCTCGTAACACCGGCACGCGCATGGTTTCCTCAAACATCATGGCAAACGAATGGATCCCAATTATCCGCGCTGTGGCGACGGCCATGGCGATTGGCATTATTCCCATATTAATTATCTTCATTCCCACTCCCATTTTCCTACGGGCCCTTGGCGTGATCGCGGGGTTTTTTCTGTGGCTCACAGCCTGGGGCGTTACCGATGCAATTGCCCATCAATTTGCCATAGACCTTGCAACGACCGTTTTCGACGAAGTACGACAGTATCAGCTCGGGACTACTGCGATCGCCGCTTTCGCTACCGCCAGTCAAAAAACGCTCGCCGCCTTTGGAACGATTCGATGGACCGGAATATTCATCGCCACTGTTATTACGACTATGCTCGTTAAATTTGGCGGTCACGCACTCAGTCATCTTTCCGGACAAATGACATCGACGGCAAAAAGCGAGGGAGAGAAATCCGGAGCCGTTACGACGCCTGAAGGCAAGGCCTCGACTATTAGCTCATTGGAGAACGCACCCCCGGTAATGAGTAACGCCAATCGCTTTAATTTCAATGCGCGCACAACTGCAAAAACCAACACTGGGGCGAAAGGGATCGGGGCCGGCATGGGATTAGGATCTCAGAATATGGCCTTTGAGACGGGTCAGGTCGAAGGCGCGGCCGCCGTTGGAACGGCACAAGGAAAACAGGATTTTGCGGATGATATTTCAAGGGGTGACGTTTCGGGGGCCATGAAAAAAAGCGAATATAACCAAAAAAGCACATGGTTTGGTAAAACTGAGGGAGAGACCCGCTTCGGGAAAAAAGTCCTCGGAATTAATAACCCCTCAGAAATGGCCGTCTTTAATGCAACGGGCCAATATATTACTCCTCAAATGGCCCAACATGCCCAGGAACAAGGCTTCCAAGGGGTCATTCCGGGAATGTCTCTCACCCAGCAAACATTCGATTCAAGCACTGGTCAATTATCAAATGTGACATCTTCCGGACCGGTCACCTCTGAAAACATCGAGGCCTTAAAACAGATTGCCGAAGCAGGCGGTCACGATAATGCCTCCCAATCCTTAAAACCCGGCATGATCGCCAGTTACGATATTAATCCAAACACCGGGAAAGGAAGCTTTCATGCAAGCGATAGTACTACCGTTCAAAGTCAGGATTTTTCGGAAACAACACTTCCTTCTGACGGTCCCTTCACTGTTCAAACCCAAAACGGCACCTACGAACTCCAGAGCGGAAAGGCTCAGTCCGTGGGAAGCCAAGTCTACGTTAACGGCACGACTAAAGACGGTAAAGACATCAGTCTTCGGGGAACTCAGACCGGTATCTCTAAGAACTCGAACGGCGCAATCACGGGTATTGGGTTAAATCTTACGAAGGGTGAAGTCGAACAAGGTATTCAACACAATCAAACTCTTGGTCCTGAAGGCCTTACCGAGCTTGCCAATCAGGTCCAGGCCGAAGGGGGCCCCAATCAAGTCGCAAATGCTTTGAAATCACTTGCGGCAAGTGGCCAATCGGCGGACGTTTCATGGACGAAAGGGACTGCTGGAGGCACAGGAACTATTTCCGTTACCTCGGGCGGTGCCGCTGCCCAACAAAACTTCTCACTATCGAAAAGTGGAATTGAATCGGTCTTTAAGGCGCACAGTAGCAGTCTTACTGGAAGCCGCGCGGTCAACGAAAATGTTTCTCAGCAAATCGTTGAAGACAGCGTAAAACTTCCGGAGTCCTTGCAGATGGCCCTAAACAATAACTCAAAAATCGCCTCTTTTGTCTCCGATCCGGAGTTGGCTACAACAAACCCCAGAGCCTTTGACGCCAATGTTGCGACGACCGCGAGGAACCTCGCAACAGACATGAATGCATTCTTTAGTCACCAAGGAATGGATTTTGGCCACACAAGCGAAGATGCTGGCGGTAATATTCCCTTGCCCGGTGTGGTTGGGAGAGTAATTGCGGGAAGATCTCAACGTGAAAATGAATCGGTTGATCTTCTTACTGCCCAATATGACCAATTGATTAGATCTTCCTACAGCGAAGGAAGATCTCTGAGATTAAACCAAGAGAAAATGGCGGAACATATTACTGGAAAAATTTCTGATTTTTCCACGGAAATCTACGATAAGGCGAGGACAAGTAACCCAGAACAATATGGCTCCGATGCAATAAAATCAAAAATAAAAGACGCTGCAGAAGCACTGGAGTAGCTATTCGAGCCCAAAATTTTTTAGTTATCTTTTATCGTCATATCCTACGTCACCAGGTAAGAGACCATGATTTATAGGGTTGGCAGTATCTGAGGGATCATAAAATTGGTCATCACTGTACAAAGCTTCATCATTCACAAGAGAACCAAGACCTGAAAATAATCCAGGGAAGAGTTTTTTAGCGATGACAACAATAAATAAGGCAACAAGGACCGTTACAACCAAACCTGACATGCCCATTCCTCCTTTGAAAAAGGCTCTCCACCTAAGATTACAGCGCACATTTTTTAATGTCAATCCTCGAAGAAAACAGTGTCAAGGCAAAATAGAAATGTCCTAAAGTCACCAAAATAGAAATGTCCGGTTTTTCAGATTCAAAGGTGAGGCCCTGACTTTTTCAATTCTAAATAAGATTTTCTCCAAGGATGCTCTTTTGTCGGCTTTAAAGGTCGT
>JAJDBW010000046.1 GCA_029261155.1 Nitrospirota bacterium
ACTGCCCTGTTTTCCACAAACGCCAGATCTCCTGTCGATCTAGGGGCGTTAACCTGATCCGCTTGTGCATCACCATGTCTACAGAACCTCCTCTTCGTTAAATTACACGAAATTCTGTAAACAACGCGCTTATTTCTTACATTTTATTTTGGAAAAATCATCTCTTCCGGACGAACGTAGCGATCAAATTCTTCATCGCTCACATCACCGCTGGCCAGGGCTGCTGCTCTCAGTGTCGTGTTGTTCTTCAAGGCCGACTGAGCGATTTTCGCCGCCTTGTCGTAACCGATGTGCGGGGCTAAGGCCGTGACCAGCATCAAGGATTGATCCACCAATTCGGCCATGCGCGCGCGGTTGGGCCGGATGCCTGCAACACAGCGATCGGTAAAACTGCGGACGGCGTCACCCAGCAAGCGGATGGACTGCAACACATTGTAGGCGATGACGGGCTTAAAGACATTCAATTCGAGATGCCCTTGCGCGACCGCGAAAGTCACCGCCGTGTGGTTGCCCATAACCTGGGCGCAAACCATGGTCAAGGCCTCGCACTGAGTCGGATTGACCTTGCCCGGCATAATAGACGAACCCGGTTCGTTTTCGGGCAAGATCAACTCACCCAGCCCGGCGCGCGGGCCCGAACCCAAGAGCCGGATGTCGTTGGCGATTTTATTCAAACCCACTGCCAAAGTATTCAAGACCCCTGAGCATTCCACCAGGGCGTCGTGGGCCGCGAGGGCCTCGAACTTATTCGCCGCCGTAACGAAGGGGCGCTTCATGGCCTTGGCCACTTCTTTTGCGAAGCGTTCGCCGAAGCCCGCCGGGGCGTTGAAGCCCGTGCCCACGGCCGTGCCGCCCAGGGCCAGAGGATAAAGGCGTTTAAGGCTGTCGTCGACCCGGTCCAAGCCCAGACGAATTTGCGCGGCATAGCCGGAAAATTCCTGCCCCAGACTTAAGGGAATCGCATCCTGTAAGTGGGTACGCCCGATTTTAACAATTTCCTTCCAGGCCTTGGATTTTTTTTCGAGGACTTTATGCAAATGCACGAGTACCGGAATCAACAGCACATGAAGCTGCTCGACCACGGCGATGTGCATGGCCGTGGGAAAAACATCGTTCGACGACTGGCTCCGGTTGCAGTGGTCGTTCGGATGGACCGGCGTCTTCGAGCCGAGTTGACCACCCAACAGTTCGATCGCCCGGTTGGCGATGACCTCGTTCGCGTTCATATTGGACTGCGTGCCGGAACCCGTTTGCCATACGCGCAGTGGGAAATGATCGTCCCACTTCCCCTCGACCACTTCTTGAGCCGCCTCGGCGATGGCCCGGCCGATTTTTTTATCGATCATTTTGAGGGCGATGTTCGAAAGCGCGGCGCAGCGCTTCACGCGGCCTAAGGCGCGGATCAGGGGAAGTGGCAGACGCTCATCGCCGATGTCGAAATTTTCCAGCGATCCTTGGGTCTGCGCCCCCCAATATCTGTCGGCGGGCACTAAGACCGAACCAAAGGAATCGGTTTCGATTCGTGTTTTTCCCGATCTTTTTTTCATCAGTTTTTTGGTTTCACTTGGAGTAATCTTGGCCTTAGTTCAGGATGCCGTTTCCGAATCTCGTCCGCCCGCATCAGGGCATCCGAACGGCTAAGGGGCGTCGCTAAAATAATATAGAATTGGTCCTTCGCCTGCCGGATAACCAAGTCCGTCAACTGCATCTCGCTTTGATAACGCTGCACGCCGTCTTTGGCTTCCGCTTCCGAAGGCACGATAGACAACACAATCACGTGATCCCGCTGGTCCTCCGGAATATTAAATTTCACGCCCGGACTGAATTGTTGCCGGGTATCACCTTCGGCAAATTGTAGCCCAGCATGTGCGACGCTCGGACCCACCCAATCGTCATCACCTGTATTCAAACTGATATTTTGACCGTCTTCGAAGCTCACATAAGGCAGGGTCGGCACATTGAGGGCCTCGCTGAGGCGCTGTTCCAACATTCTATTTGTCGAGGAAAGCTCGACAATCTGGCTCTGGCCCGCTTGCGTGGTGTTGGCCATGTTCATTCCGCCGCTAAGGATGGAAGGCAGTGCAAGGGCGGCCATGAATAAATTCTTGGACGATTCGCTTTCCTTGGTATCCAAATAGAGCCAATACATGGAAACACCGATGATCAATCCGAAAAAGGCCGCCACCACAAAAAAATCTCTCGAGAAAATCTCGGTGCGCTCCGACGACACGGTTAAAAAGGTAATGAGTCTCGGAAAGACCGCAGAAATAAAACCACCCGATAAGCCGATGAGAAAAAGCATCCCGGCGCTCACCCCTTTGCGGACAGGGGTTTCTTTTGGATTCGTCATATCAACTCTCCATCCCGAAAGTAGAATCCCGCGCAAGCGGGAAAGTCTTGCAATTTTATTTTACGCCTTCGACGCGGGGATTAACAGAGCTTGCTTGTTTGTCTTGGGGTGCCCGATCTCGCTGCGCTTCCAATTGGGCTTCCAAGTTTTTGAGATCGCCCAACACCCAGAATTTTGAAATACGATCTCGAGCAAAGGTAAACAAGGCGCAGCCAATCCAACACAGGGGTTTTTGTGTGGGCGCATATCCCATGAAGCGGTCCCGATGGATGCCGGAAAAACGCATCTTGGCGAAGACTTTATCCCCTTCTGCAACCCAATCCTCGATGGCGCAGCGATAATCACCGAGTGCCTTGTGCAGCGTATCAAGGTAGTCAGCGAAGCCCGCGCGACCGCGTGTTTCCTGTCCCAAGGATCCACGGAATTCAAAATCCGGGTGCAATAAAGCGGGCATGGCCGTTTTATCGTATCCGTTCCAAAGCACTTCGTAAAACCTTCGCACCTGTTCTTTTTGAATCTTCACTTGAATCTCCACGGCTCGCGTCCTTTTCAATCGGCGCGAAAAGACCGCAGCCGCAAGGCGTTGGCGAGGACACTGACGGAAGACAGGCCCATCGCCGCCGCGCCTAATATCGGTGAGAGCCGAATTCCCCAGAGGGGATAGAGCACGCCCGCCGCCACCGGAATAAGCACGATGTTGTAGATAAAGGCGAAGAACAAGTTCTGCTTGATGTTGGTCATCGTCGCCTGCGACAACTTCAGGGCGCTGAAGATGCCATTCAGGTTTCCGCCCACCAAGGTCATGTCGGCCGCAGCCAGCGCGATATCGGTTCCAGTGCCGATGGCCATGCCCACATCGGCCTGGGCGAGGGCCGGGGCGTCATTAATCCCGTCGCCGACCATGGCGACCCGGTGTCCCGCCTTTTGAAGCCGCACGATCTGGCCCGCCTTTTCGCTAGGAAGGACTTCCGAGATCACTTGATCGATGCCGACTAAGGCCGCGATGGCCTCCGCCGTTTTTCTTCGATCGCCAGTGAGTAGCACAACCCGCAAGCCCATGCGATGCAGCTTTTCCACCACGGCCTTTGCCCCCGCCTTTACCGTGTCGGCGACGGCAATCAGCCCGAGACAACGCCCCTCGGCGGCAACGAACATCGGGGTTTTTCCCGCCGCCGAAAGCCGCTCGGCCTCGGCCTGAAAGGCCTGGGTCGCAATCCCTTCTTCCTCAAACCAACGGGCGGTGCCGAGGCGGATGGCCTTTCCCGAAATCGTCGCGCGGATGCCGCAGCCCGGCAGAGCCTCAAAGGCCTCCGCTTGGGTCAAGTCAAGATCTTCCAATTTTGCCGCATTTAAGATGGCCTCCGCCAGGGGGTGTTCCGAGCCTTGCTCTGCGCTCGCCGCATAAGCGAGCAGGGCTTCGCGCTGGCCGTCTTCGCAAACGATGTCGGTAACCTCCGGCTTGCCGTGGGTGAGGGTGCCGGTTTTATCGAAGACGACAACATCGATACGGCGGGCCTCCTGAAGCACCTCGCCGCTTCGGATCAAAATCCCGCTTTCGGCCCCCCGACTGATGCCGATCATCACCGAAGTCGGCGTCGCCAGGCCCAAGGCGCAGGGGCAGGCGACGATAAGGACGGCGACGGCCGCAAAGAGGGCCTGGGTGAGCACCGGTTCCGGGCCGACGAGAAACCAGACTAGAAAAGAAAGCAGGGCGATACCGATGACCGTGGGCACAAAGACGGCGGCGATTTTATCTGCCAATTTCGCGATGGCGGGCTTGGTGCCTTGGGCGGTTTCGACCAGGCGGATGATTTGCGAAAGCGCCATCTCCGCGCCGACCTGCTGGGCCTCGAAGATAAAGCGGCCCGTTTGATTCACGGTCCCGCCCACAACGCGATCGCCCGCGCCTTTTTCCACCGGTAGGCTTTCGCCGGTGATCATGGACTCGTCCACAGAGGAATGGCCTTCGCGGATTTCGCCGTCGACCGGGACCTTTTCGCCGGGGCGGACGACAATCTTGTCGCCGACGGCAACCTCGGAAAGCGGCACATCTTTCTCGACGCCCGCCGGACCGATCACGCGCGCGGTTTTCGCCTGAATCCCCATGAGCTTTCGGATGGCCTCAGAAGTTCGCCGACGGGCACGGTATTCGAGCAAGCGGCCGAGCAAAATAAGGGCGATAATGGCGGACGCTGTGTCGAAATAGACCTCCGGCGCAATGCCCCCTTGGGCCAACAATCCCGGAAAGGCCGTGCCCACGAGGCTGTAGAAATAGGCGGCCGAGGTGCCGACGGCAATGAGGGTGTTCATGTCCGATGTCCGGTGCCGGGCGGCGGCCCAGGCGCCCTTGTAAAATTGAAGCCCGGCCCAAAACTGCACCGGCGTCGCCAATAAAAATTGCATCCAGTTCAGCGTCGAGGCATCGAGGCCGGCGCGAGGGCCGCCGTGCATCACGCCAAAAACCAGAAGCGTGAGGATGCCGGCCCCGATCAGTTTTCTGCGCAGGGCCACCTCGTGTGCCTTTTCTTTATCTTCTTCCGTCGCGGCATCGCCGCTCTCCTCAAGGCTCTGGTATCCGGCGGCACGGATCGCGGCCTTAAGCTGAGCATGATCAGAAAGCCTTGGAATGATTTCGACCTGGGCTTTTTCCGTCGCCAAATTCACCGAGGCCTTCAGCACGCCCGGCGTCGAGAGCAAGGCGCCTTCGATTTTCGAGACGCAAGCGGCGCAGGACATGCCTTCGATTTTAAGGCTGAGACTTTGGGTCTCGACGCCATAACCGATTTGCTGTACCTTTTCGACCAAGGACGACATCTGCGTCTCGGGATCGAGATCTACTGTTGCCCGGCCCGTGGCAAAATTCACACTGGCGGTTTTTACGCCCGACACCGAGGACAAGCCTTTTTCCACGCGCGCAGAACACGCGGCGCAGCTCATTCCCTTAATGGGCAGGTCGATTCGGACGATTTTGGCGGGTTTTTTTAACATATCGTGCTCAGATCAATAATCTCATCAGGCCTGTATTCCTCAGCGCAGCGCTTTGAATTAGAAAAACACGGAACGCTTGCAAAAAATCGACAGCGGCGAGACCTGATACCACTGGGCAAGCCGATGGGGAGAAACACCGAGAAAATAGAGGCAGAGAATCGTCGCATTTCGTAGGCTTGTGAAAGCATAGCCCTGCCTTTTCCAGCGGCGGGCAGAGGTTTTCACGGCCATGTTCAGGAGCACTATTTTTCCTCGGCGTTTTAAGCGTCCGACAAACTCGACGTCTTCCATTAAGGGTAAGTCCGCATAGCCAGCCATGGCTTCAAAAATAGTCTGACGAACAAAATAGCCTTGATCGCCGTATGGAAGTTGAAAAAAACGCGAACGGAGATTGGCTAATAATGAAATCATCTTCACAATAAGATGGGATGAGTCAATGCGCAAGCGGAAAGCCCCACCGACGCACGCCGGATCCCTCAAAGTTTCTAATATCGGTCCAAGGGCATCGGCAGGAAGACGGGTATCGGCGTGGAGAAAAAGCAAAACGTCGCCCTTCGCCTCTTTTGCGCCGGCATTCATCTGCCTGCCGCGTCCACGGGCTGTGACCACGAATCTTCGGTGGCACAGGGCCTTTGGGTCCTTTTCCCAGTTTGAAAGGATCCAGGTACTTTGATCGCTGCTTCCGCCGTCAACAACGATCATTTCAAATATAGGAAAGGTGTTTAGATGGTCGAGAAAGGCCGAAAGGCCATCCGCTTCGTTGTAAATGGGGACAATTAGGGAAATTTTCAGGGGAATACGATCGGACCGCGTCGACGGGTCCCTCGGCCAGTGGGCCTTGTCGCCCTGATTTTCCTTAGAAAAATATGCATTTGTTTTCCCCTTCATCGCCCAATCCTTGATATACTGATGCTGATCACGATGTTTATTGTATTGAAACGATTTCTCGATTCTGATTATAATACGATCTATTTTTTCCTGTAAAGGAACCACTGATTTCGTCTGGCTTGCGATTTTCGGTATATAAGCACACTCGATTCTAGGTGCAACAAGAAAAAGGTTTCCGTGATCTGCCTTTTTAGCACCATAGAAACGGACTACGCTTTCCCCGAAAAAAACAAGACAAACTGATTTTAGCGCTTTCTAAAGAAAGGTTTTCGTGTTGGTCGCCCAGGAGGGGGGGTTAGCGATTTCCACAGCCTATCCCAAGGCAAATAGCCTAAATCGCTTCATCGCAAAATTTCTCGACTTTCTGGTTATTTCTGCACTCGACCAGATTCCGTTGCAAAGCAGTATGCTGGCAGCCCTGACTTACCTGCTGATTTCAGATGGGTTTTCCCAAGGTCGGAGCATCGGCAAACAGCTCATCGGCCTCCAGGCCAGGGTCAGCGAGAACGATGTAGCAGCGTCATTCAGAGAATCCATCCTACGAAATTTCCCCCTGGCTATCGCCTACATCCTGATTCAAATTCCGATCGTCGGTTGGGTACTTGGGCTTATCGTCCTAGGTTTCGAATCCTTGCTGCTGATTGGAAATCCAAAAGGAAATCGCGTTGGAGACGAACTCGCGGGCACACAGGTAATCGACCAAAAGATGACGACCTTTTCACAGGAAAAGTAACGGGGGAAGCATGGGGCTGACAAATAGCATACTCGGATGGTTTTCGAACGATTTAGCCATCGATTTAGGAACCGCGAACACCTTGGTCTATGTGCGCGGAAAAGGGATTACCATTAACGAACCTTCTGTCGTCGCGATCGAGAAAAAATCGGGCAAGGTGGTCGCGGTGGGGAAGGAAGCCAAGCGGATGCTAGGACGGACCCCCGGCAACATCGAAGCCATTCGGCCCATGAAAGACGGCGTGATTGCCGATTTTGAAGTCGCGGAAAAAATGCTGAGCTACTTCATCCGCAAGGCGCACAACCGCTCGACCTTCGTTCGTCCGAGAGTCATTATCGGCATTCCTTCTAAAATCACACAAGTCGAACAGCGCGCCGTAAGGGACTCGGCGGAGCTCGCCGGCGCACGCGAGATTTATTTGATCGAGCAGCCGATCGCGGCGGCCATTGGCGCCGGGCTGCCCATTTCGGAACCCTCCGGCAACATGGTGGTCGATATCGGCGGCGGGACGACGGACATCGCGGTGATTTCATTGGCGGGCATCGTTTATTCGGAATCGGTCAAGACGGCCGGAGACAAAATGGACGAAGCCATCGTGAGTTATATTAAACGGAAATACAACCTGCTCATAGGCGATCACATGGCGGAGCAAATTAAGTTTGAAATTGGTTCCGCTTATCCCCTGGCCGAAAAACGGACCTTTATGATCAAAGGGCGCGACTTGATTTCAGGCATTCCGAAGACCCTTGTCATCGAAGATGGCGAAATTCGCGATGCCCTGGCCGACCCGGTTGCGACGATTATTAATGCGATCAAAGTCGCCCTGGAAAACACGCCGCCTGAATTGGCCGGAGACATCATCGATCGCGGAATTGTCCTGGCGGGGGGCGGTGCGCTGCTTCATGGTTTGGATGTCCGGGTTCGCGAAGAAACCAACCTTCCAATTATCACCGTCGATAATCCGCTGACCACGGTGGTCCTTGGAACAGGAAAAGCCTTGGACCAGTTAAGCCTGCTTCGAAAAATTGCGATTGCCTCGCAATCCGCGCTTGGCTAAGTGTCGTTTTTCCCTCAGACGAATGGGCGACGGGGACGGCATCGATCACATGCGCCATTGCGTTTACTTTTTCCCAAGGCGGCGCCATGATTCATTTCATACCTTTCTATAAGCGTATTTTTTACGTTCTCCTGTCTATCGGTATGGCCATCCTCATCCTTTCCCCCGAGTCGCAAAAAACACCGATCAAGTGGCTCAGTCTCCCCGTAGGAACCGCCGTTTATTCCCTGCAAATCGGCACAAATTCTTTTTTTAAAGGGGCGCGGGAAATTTGGAACGGTTATATCCATCTCACCCAGGTGGAAAAAGAAAACCGTCAATTGCGTAAGACCATTGCCGAAATGGAGGGGGCGCACAATCGCTTAAAGGAAAAAGGCCTGTTGGCCGACCGGCTCCAAGCCCTATTGAACTACCAAAACCATACGGATATCCAGACCACGGCTGCCGCCGTCATTGGGCGAAAACCCTCTCAATGGTTTGACACGATTATGATTAACAAGGGCCAGTCCGCCGGGATTGCCGTCGACATGGGCGTTATCGCACCCCAAGGCGTGGTCGGTAAAGTCATCCACGTCGGACCGCATTATGCGCAGGTTTTGCTTTCAACCGATCGAAATAGCGCCATTAGCGCGACGGTACAACGAACCCGTGAAAAAGGGATCGTCCAAGGAAACGATGCGGGATCAGCCCGTTTAAAATATCTCCCCCACGATGCCAAGCTTGCAATTGGCGATCTCCTGATGACTTCCGGCATGGAAGGCAGTTTTTCGAAGGGACTTCCGATCGGCGAAATCAAAGCCATCGAAGGACGGGAAGAAGAAATGTTTCTCAAAATCGATGTGGCGTTCAATGTAGATGTGAACAATATCGAAGAGGTCTTGGTCATCCAATCCATCGAAGACCGCCAACCATGATCGGCCATCACCCATCGCCGCCGGAACCTCAGGCGGAATCATTCGGAGTGAGATATCCCAAGTGAATCGACATGAGCCAGATAATACAAGCAGAAAGAGAATAAGTTGAAGTGGTTCATCAAAACGCTGGTGATTTTATCGATCGTTCCGCTCCAGTCCGTTGTTTTAGAAAAACTGCAAATCGGAGGAATTAAACCGGATCTCGCCTTGGTCTGGGTATTTTTTCAGGGCTGGTATTTCGGGGCTTTAAACGGACTCTATTGGGGCATGGCTTTGGGGAGCATACTCGACCTCTTCTCGGTGGGAACCCTGGGTATCGGACTGATCACCAAAAGCCTTGTCGGGACCGCCGCCGGCCTCTTCGGAAAATCCTTCCTTCACCTATCACTCCCCCTGCATGTATTAATCTTTATCTTGGTTTCCGTGGTTCATGATCTTTCTGGAAATATCTTTCTGCACGGCTTTGATCGGATCAGCATTCAGAGCGGACTGACAGAGGCCTTGGCGCGCGCGGTTTACAATAGTTTATTCGGAATCGGATTTATTCTTGTCGCCCGGAGCAATCCGAGCAATCGAGGAGAAGGGATCTATGGCGGGACGATTTTTCCCTCATGAAGATCGGGGCCTAGAAAAAAAAATCTATTGGTTCTTCGGCATCATTGTCACCGGACTCGCCTTGCTCTTGCTCCGCGCCTGGAATCTGCAAGTCGTCAACGAAGACTACTACCTCAATCTTTCGGAAAACAATCGGCTTCGCTTGGTCGAAACGCCGCCCCCACGCGGCCGTATTTATGATCGAAACGGGGCCTTGTTGGTCAATAATATTCCGAGTTTCAACCTCTACCTTGTACGAGGCGACATCCCCGACCGGGAAGCCCTCGTCAATCGACTGGCCCACTATTCTAAAATTGACGTGGATCGCGTACTCGAAAAATTAGAGAAAGAAAAAGGCGATCCCTATCGCCCAATGAAAATTAAAGAAGATCTTTCCATGTGGGAAGTTGCGCAAATCGAGGGCCATGGCCTGGAACTGCCAGGGGTAAAGGTCGAAGCCGAATTTAAACGGCACGCCATCTCCGGCATGCTGGCGGCGCATCTTCTCGGCTATGTCGGAGAGATCAACCAAAGACAACGCGGTTCGGAAAAATACAAAGACATCAAACCCGGCACCATTATCGGCCAGTCCGGCATCGAACAAAACTATGATGCCATCCTTCAGGGTGTGCCAGGAGAAAAAAGAATCGAGGTCGATGCTTTAGGCCACGAGCGGCAAGTGGTTCATGAGCGGCTTCCGAGCCGGGGAGACGATATTTTTTTAAGCTTGGATTTAAAGGTACAAAAGGCCGCTGAGGCCGCGCTCGCGATGCGCCCCGGGGCCATCGTCGCCCTCGATCCGCGAAACGGCGAAGTCCTTGCCATGGTAAGCCATCCCGCCTTCGATCCAAATGTTTTATCGACGGGGGCTTCATCCGAGGCCTGGAAGGCCCTTTTGGATGATAAATATCGGCCGCTGACCAACCGTGTGATCCAAGGACTATACCCCCCCGGTTCGACCTTTAAGATCGTGGTGGGTACCGCCGTTCTGGAAACAAAAAAAGCCAGTGCGAACCACGAGATCGAATGTCGAGGATTTATCCGCTTCGGCAAGCGGAACTTTAGAGATTGGAAAATCGGCGGACACGGCAAGGTTAACCTCCACCGCTCGCTTGTGGAATCCTGCGATATTTATTATTACGAAATGGGACTTGAACTCGGGGTCGATATCATCGCCGCCTATTCGCGCTTGTTTGGACTCGGCGCCCTCACCGGCATCGACCTCCCCTTCGAGAAGGCCGGACTCATCCCGACCAAAGCATGGAAAAAGAAGGCTTTCAAAGACCAATGGTATCCCGGCGAAACCCTTTCCGTGGCCATTGGACAAGGCTTCGTTACAACCACGCCACTCCAACTGGCCACCATGGTTAGCGTCGTGGCTGCAGAGGGCATGTGGTATACCCCTCACCTCTTACTGAAGCGGCGTGACGACAAAACGGGACAGATAACGGAGATCCCAGCCCCACCGGGTCGGCGTGTCCCGGTTTCACCCGCAGCGCTCAAAGTGATTAAGAAGGCCTTGGCCGGCGTGGTTTCAGAAAAAAAAGGAACGGCGGTAAAATCACAATCGAAACTGGTTTCGATAGCAGGAAAAACGGGAACCTCCCAAGTGGTTGGCCGCGCTGCAAATTCGGAAATAGAGGAAGACCTACCGGAATCCTTGCGGGACCACGCCTGGTTTGTCGCCTTTGCACCGGTGGATGCGCCGACGATTGCCGTTGCGGTCCTGGTCGAAAACGGCGGGCATGGCGGCGCAACAGCCGCACCACTCGCCACACGCATCATCGAGGCCTATTTTGACCAAAACGAAAGCGCCTCGCCGGTGGAAACCCAGGTGGCAGCCCCTTTGTAATCCACTCCGCAAGGAAATGAGGACCTAATGCGTGTCGACACGCGAATGATTTCGGGCTTTGATCGATTTTTATTTGTCGTCTTGTTTCTCATCTTGGGCATCGGCGTCCTTTCGATTTACAGCGTCACCAGTGAGGCAGGCGGTGCGAGCCTACAGGGGACAGCCCTTTATCTAAAGCAGATCAATTGGATCGTGCTGGGCTGGCTTGTGTTTCTGGTCATGGCCTGGATCGATTACCGGGAGATGGCACGTTTTGCCTATCCAATCTATTTGGTGACGGTGCTCACGCTTGCCCTCGTTCCCGTCCTTGGCCGCACGGGAATGGGTGCCAAGCGCTGGCTCACCCTTGGATCTTTTTCTTTTCAACCTTCAGAACTCGCAAAGATCGGCATTCTTTTCGCCTTGGCAAAATACTTCTCGGATAACGGCCCTAAAAAAGGCCTCAATCTCGGACAACTCCTTTTGGGGAGCGGCATCCTGATCATTCCTGCCCTTTTTATTCTTAAACAGCCCGATCTGGGCACCGCCTTGTCGGTTTCCTCCATTTTCTTGAGCATGGTATTTATATTAGGACTCCGATCTCGATTTTTGATCTATTTTTCACTGATCTCGGCCATGGTCTCTCCTTTCGTAGGGCAATTCTTTTGGAACAATTTGAAAGACTATCAAAAAAAACGAATCTTTACTTTTATGAACCCCGCAGAGGACCCCACCGGAACCGGTTATCAAATTATCCAATCCAAGATTGCAATCGGCTCGGGCGGCTTCTTCGGCAAAGGCCTTTTCGGCGGAACACAGAGCCAACTCAAATTTTTGCCCGAACGGCATACGGACTTTATTTTTTCCGTCTTTGCCGAGCAATGGGGCTTTCTGGGGGTCTTGGTCTTGTTTATCCTCTTCTTTCTTGTCATATTATGGGGCATCGAGGTGGCCAGCCAATCGAAGGATCTCTTGGGCTCTTTAATCGCCGTCGGCATCGTTGGCTTGTTTTCTTTCTATTTTTTTGTCAATGTAGGCATGACGCTGGGTGTAATGCCGGTCGTGGGCGTGCCCTTGCCTCTGGTCAGCTACGGCGGAAGCGCTATGGTAACGACGCTGGGCATGTTGGGATTGCTCCTCAACATTAAAGTCAGAAGAATGATTCGATAAGCGAGGCATAACGATTCAAAACCTCGAAATGATGCGGCACAAGGCCATAAAAACGAGATTAGACGGGATTTTCGTGTCACGAAGCACCCGAGACGCAGGGGCAAGAAAAACGGCAAAACAGAAAGCCTGCGTTTAACCCGATATTCTATAAGTCAAAAGAGGACAGAATGAAAACGGAAATTGTTATCGACACCGCGCCAGAAGAGGTTCGCGTCGCGCTCATTGAAAATAAGGCTGTGGTTGAAATCTATTTTGATCGGAAGAAAGACCGTGGCATCATCGGCAATGTTTACAAGGGAAAGGTCGTTAAGGTCTTGCCGGGCATGCAAGCCGCCTTTGTGGATATTGGAACTGAAAAGGCCGCCTTTCTCTATGTCGCCGATATCATGGCTAAAAAAGAGGCCAAAGCCGACGCAAAGGGCGGAGAAGCAGATGCCCTAGAGGCGCTCGAAGACCACGACGAGGAAGACGAGGAAATGGCGGGAGAGCTGGACGGTCCTGAGGCCAGCCTTGGCGAAGAAGAAGTAGAAGAAGACGAGGAGGACGAAGATCTCGATCTCGTTGAAGAGGAATCGGAAACACCGGTACCTGTTGCACGCCGTTCGCGAAAAAGATCGAACATGGCCGTCGAAGATTTGGTGAAGGAAGGACAAGACATCATCGTTCAAGTTTCCAAAGAACCGATCGGAACCAAAGGCCCACGGGTCACAACCTATATCTCTCTTCCCGGACGCTACCTGGTGTACATGCCCATGGTCAGCAATGTCGGCGTATCGCGCCGCATCGGCCATGAAGAGGAACGTCAGCGCCTTAAAGAAATGATCCGGCGCTTTCGCAAGAAAGGCTCGGGGTACATTGTGCGCACGGTCAGTGACGGAACGACCGAAGAGGAAATTAAACAAGACATGGATTTCCTCGAAGTGGTGTGGCAGGGCATTCTCAAAAAAGCCGAGAAGGTTTCATCACCGGCTTTGCTCCACAACGATCTTGATCTCATCTTTAAAACCGTCCGGGATCTTTTTACGAAGGAAGTCAGCCTCTTAACCATTAATTCGAAGCAGGAATACGATAAAATTACTGAATTTGTCGGAACCTACCTTCCCAGCTTTTTGCCGCGCCTAAAACTCTGGGACAAGGACGAGCCCATTTTCGAAGCCTTCAGCATCGAAGTAGAAATCTCCAAGGCGCGCAGTCGACGGGTTTGGTTGAAATCGGGCGGTTACATCGTGATCGACCGCGCCGAAGCCCTAACCGTGATCGACGTGAACACCGGTCGTTTCGTCGGAAAACGCGATCTCGAAGAAACCATCTTTAAGACCAACTTGGAAGCCGTCAAAGAAATTGCCTACCAAGTCCGGCTTCGCAATGTGGGTGGCATCATTATTATCGACCTGATCGATATGGAAAAAGAACGCAATCGCGACAAAGTCATGGCCGCCCTTCACGAAGCCTTCGCAAACGACAAGGCACGCACACACATTTTAAAAATTACAGAGCTGGGCTTGGTTCAAATCTCACGAGAACGGACCCGTGAAGATGTCATTCGTATTCTCTGTGCGCCCTGTGAGTATTGCGACGGGCGGGGCTATACCAAGTCACCGACAACCCTTTGCCACGAACTGTTTCGAGAAATCCGCATTATTGGATCCTCACCGCGAGACAAAAAAATTATCATCGGCGTCCATCCAACCGTGGCCTCGCTGCTTTATGACGAGGTCCGCGCGGATATCGAAGCCCTCGAACGTCAGTACAAAAAGAAGATCATCATCAAGGCGGATTCCAACCTGCATATCGAGCAATTCGACATCGTCAGTCTATAGGTCGGTTTTCGGATTCGAGGCCTCGCGATCAAGAATCCGAAACACATTGGGATGAAGCACACAGTACAGATAAAATCACCAGGACCTCAAGGCCTTCCGCCTCATGAGAAAGGTCGCCGTCCACAAGTACTCACCATCGCTGGATCGGATTCGGGGGGGGGCGCAGGCATACAGGGCGATATTAAGGCGATTGAGGCCAACGGTGCATATGCGCTCTCGGTCATTACTTCAGTCACGGCGCAAAACACATGCAAGACCATCGCCGCATTTGACCTGCCCCTGTCCATCATCAAGGCGCAGCTCCAGGCCGTCTTTGAGGATTTTGAGATCTCGGCGATTAAAACCGGCATGCTCGCTTCAAAGGCCATCGTCAAAGGCCTTGCTGAGTTTCTAGCGAAGCAGTCCCCCAAACATCTCGTTGTCGATCCGGTGATGGTTTCCAAAAGTGGTTATGCTCTCCTAAAACCCGACGCCATCGCTTCACTCGTCGCAGATATCATCCCGATCGCAACGCTATTAACGCCAAATATCGTAGAGGCCGAAACCCTCTCTAAGATCTCGATTAAAACGATTGAAGAAGCGGAGCAAGCGGCTAAAACCATTTCTCAACTCGGTTGTCCGGCCGTGCTGATTAAAGGCGGACATCTCGCTGAAGCCCCTGGCTGCGATATCCTCTTCGATCAAGGCACGATTACCCGATTCGAAGGTCAGTTTATCGAGACCCCGCATACCCACGGCACCGGCTGCGCCTATTCCGCAGCCATCGCCGCGCAGCTCGCCCATGGAAAAGCCCTGGTACCCGCCATTAAAGCGGCCAAGCACTATCTTAGCGCGGCCATCGGGCATCCACTCCACATCGGCCATGGACAAGGCCCCATCAACCATTTTTATTTTTTATCCGAATCCGGCGCTTCGAATAAAGGGGACAGGAAGCAGCGCTAAGCCCTTTTCATTTCAATCGCGTTTTAGAATAAAACGGAACGGTTGACGATTATCAAAAAGCCGCTATCTGAGAAATGAATTTTATATTTTATTCTGAGGCATCTTGTTTCGCATTGCGCGAGATACGCGGGATACGGTAGATAAGCAGATCGACCAAGCCGCCCTTTAAAGATATTTTCACTTTCACTTGTTCACAGCATTTCATCTCGGCTTTTTCGAAGACACGGATGGAAGCCAAATTGTGCGGAAAAGATCGGGCCTCGACCATCTCCAAGGCCATGCCTTCAAAACCAAAGGCAATTACCGCGCGGCAGGCCTCTGTCATAAAGCCTTGGTTACGGTGTGCGGCGTCTAAAATAAAACCCATTTCTGCGATCTTCGCCGCTCGGTCCCAACGCATATAGCCGATACTGCCAATGGCTTTGTCGGCTGATTTCAAAAAAACGCGCCAGTTGCTGGGCAAGCCGGGTAAATCACTTTCCCGCTCGGGCTGTAAATCCGGAGTAAAGCGGACGTGTTCGTTATCCGTCGGTGCGGACAAGGTCAATCGTTCGGTAATGAGTATGGGGGGCGTCCAAGGCATGATTCAATACACTTTCTTCTGCCCTGATTGTACTTGCGTTTATGTAGCGATTGCCATAAAATAATGATATTGCCTTCCCGTCAGTAGAGGGATTTCCCGATGATGTTCTATCCGATGGCCTACCGGTTTATCTTGGGAGTCCTTATTTTCTCGGTTGTTCTGGCTTTTGTCTGGGCCATTCGAGGCAGCCGAAAAAACCGTCAAGAAACGCATCTTCGTAAAAAAGGAGAGCCTGATCGTGACATGCTGAACTTTTTGCAAACGCTTTATGCCGAAGGCGAAATCGACAAAGCAGAGTATGAAGCACGGAAGAAAAATCTCGCCGCATAAAAACCCATTGGCTTTCATTCGACCCAAGAGGTGACTGCCTTGGCTTATATTACAGAAACGCTCAATCGTTTAACGCATGGAAATTATCGAATTATTTTAGTCGTGTTCACTTTATCCGCAGGGAGGGATGTATGTCTGATGTACTTGTTGTTAGCTCGAAAGTCCGTAAATATGTCAAGGAAAAGTCTCAATTTAACACTTCAGCCGAATTTATAGAGGCCTTAAGCAAGCAAGTCGAATCCATTTGCTTAAACGCGATCGAGCGCGCAAAAGCCAACAAACGCAAAACCGTTAAAGAACGCGACTTAAACTAATCGTCACCGGGGAAGGGTTGACACCCTTCCCCGGTGATCCACGCACTTTGCTTTTCCTATTCGCGCTTTACAATTGATCGAAAAAGCCCTCGTTTTTTGTCTACGAAAAACAATTGCCTAAGTGATCGCCCCAAACCCTGATCACTCTCTAGCGCCTTAATCTTGACCCGATATCGATAAGCGCCTTCAAGCTCAGCTCAAAATAAAGCGGCCTTTCGTGGGGAAATCTCGCCTTGATCGTTTGTGGGCCGCATTAAAACCTCGATCTCTATATTTCAGAAACAATCAAGTCAGTTTACTTGCACTTCAACTGCCATCTACCCGAAGATCTGCTACACTTATAGATAGGAATATGGCTCTACATGAACGATTTCACATTTGGAAAAGGATTTTTAACAATGGATTGGAGCGAAAACAGGACACCTCCACTTATCCAGGCCAACCTGGGTGGAAAGCCCGCATTCGTGAAGGCTCTTAGCGACGGTCTCGCCCTAAGCGCATCGCTTTTTGCGGCCTGCTTTCGCAAGCTTTTCCCCCTTCTGCTCATCAGCATCTTCTTTTTTCCGCTTCTATTGATCGATAAGACGGAATCCCTCTACAATACACTTCCAATCTCAGAAAGACGGTTGAATCTAAGAGGGCTCGAGATGGTCGCCACCGAGTATCTCAATGCACACCCGGAAGACTTCAACAAACTGATTCGCATTGTGTCGAATGCCGACGATGCGCTTCAGGAAGACGAGGCACCCGTAAAGGGTGCGGTGCTGAAATGGTTGGAGCGGTCAATGGACGAAGAGGGGTTTGCGCCAGACATGCCTGTCTATTTCTTCCTCCGGAACGTCTACTTAAAGGACTGGGAAGGGGCCTACTTTACCCAAGTCGATCCGGGAGAGCGCGAGTACCTCTTTGATCTCATGGGCGCCACCATCGGTGGACTCTATCGATGCACCTGCGCCCCGCCCGAACGACATCAAACCTAGTCATCCCGGGCTCAGGCCCTCATGGGACCAGAGCCAAGCGACCGCCATAAATATCTTTGGGAATTTATTCCAGCGGAATTCGGCCTTTATTTTCTAAAAGCCAGGCTTCAAAGTTTTGCAGGGAAGGGGCCAAATTTCGGGTGCGCTCAACATTTCTTACCTTGCAAAAATCGGCGTTAAACTCTTGCTTAAACTGAAACATATTGCCCAGATCTTCCGCGCCGGGAAAACCGAAGCCGCGATAGACCTCGGGTGAAACGGCATTGTAGACCACCTCCTGCCCGAGCGCCTTCGTGAAGGCGACGGCCATCTCCGCGCCACTTAAATGTTCTCCAGCGATGCCCACCGTATTACCAATGGCATATTCTCCACGCTTAAAAATACCTAAAGCACATTTCCCAATATCCTCTGCAGCCATACCGGGAAGCTTCTTATCGCCCATGGGTAAGGTGATTGCCAGTTTTCCGTCTGGGCCTTTCTTGGGTCCCATACCAAAATAGATAAAGTTTTCCCAATAAAATGAGGTGAGTAAAAAAGTTGTGGGAACACCCGCATCGCGAAAAAGCCTGTCTCCCTCTCCCTTGGCATCAAAATGGGGAACCTTGTAATGCTCCATGAGGGTTGGCATTCGCTTATCGCTGAGTGGAACCCAACGCCGTGTATCTTCCAAAGTAGACCAAACAACATGCTTCAGTCCGGTTTCTTTGGCCGCTCGCGCCATGTTTCCGATTTCGTCGTATTCTTGTTTCGGGGAAAAATGGGCCCAGAAAAAAGTGACGCAAAATGCGCCGTAGGCACGTTCGAAAGCGCGCTTCAAACTCTCGACATCATCGATATCCGCTGAAACAACTTCCGCACCCAGTGCCGCCAAGGCCTTGGCCTTTTCGGAATCGACATCCCGCGTTATTGCGCGGGCGGTGTAATCCCCGCTTGCATCGTTCATGATGGCTCGAACCAAGCCGCCCCCCTGCGCACCGGTGGCACCGACAACTGCAATAATCTTTTTAGCAGACATATTCCCTCCTTTTATTTATAAAGGCGTCCTCGATAAAATGACCCCCATTTTCTTGACATCACATCTTGAGTATTCGTTTTATTATACGGGGGGAAGCACTAGCATTCAATAAAGAGAAAGTGGGCTTTTGTAAAGGAATGACGGATATAATCGATCAAAAAAATGGGAATAAAGATAAGCAAGCCTATTATCTTAGAATTTAATGCCAAGGGGATCGATTAACTTTTGCAGTCGCGGACTCACCGCACAGCCATAGAGCGGAAGCGCTTCAACCGTATTACCGGCCCTTATTTGCCTTAGAAGAGCCTGGTCCATCGCGCGGAAGACAGAGGGCCGCTCAAAATAACCCCCACCGTATTGAAGCGCGTCGTTCGGAGAAAGAATAAACAGCATCGGGGCGGCCTCAATGCCATAACGATCATCCAGGGAAGGCCTCGTTTCGGCGTCAAATAAGTAGCCCGCGCCTTCGAACTGCGCTTTTATCATTGGATCGCGCCCGACATAGAGCACCCATTCTTCTACATCAATTTGCGCCTGACGATCAATGAGGCTCTTCGTCAGTGCCTTTGTGCAGCTGCAGTTTTCATCGATGACATGCACCATTAGCCAGCGCTCCGATTGTCGTAGCCGAGGCATTTGCGCTTGAATTTTCCGATAGTCTTCCGGGAGCGGTATCGAGACGATATGATTGATCATTTGGATACTGATGACGATGCTGATCAAGGGGATCCAAATGATCAACGCAATTTTCCCCAAACGGTCTTTATTCATGCCTTTCATAGGGACTTATCGAGGGCTCAAATCTCAGCCGGAATGGCATATTCCTGCAAAACGGCTTGAAGTGCTTCCTTAAGCTTGGCCGCGTCTTGCGGATGCGTAAACATGCCGATGCATTCTCCTTGTGGATTGACCAAAAAAAGCGGGGTGGGATGATTCACAGTCACTTTCCCATCATGCTTTTCGATCTTAAAATCCGAGCGGAGGGTGTGTAGAAGATGCTTTAACTCCGCCTCACTCCCAAGCAAGCCGATTATTTTATTGTGAATCTTGTCAAGATATCTTGACAGATGCGAAGGCGTATCTCGCTCAGGATCGATTGAAATAAAAAGGGCCTGAGGCACAGGCAAATTTCCCGCTTGAGCCAATACCTCCAAGACTTGCGTCAAGACACGAAGCGTCGTAGGGCAAACATCGGGGCAGGCGGTGTATCCGAACAATAAAATATGCCAGCGCCCCTGCAGATCTTTCGGGTAAAAAGGATGCGCCTTGGTATCCATCAGCCGAAATTGATCGAGCCGGATCGGCGGAACTTCCTTCACCCATAACTGTTTCATGGGTGCCAAGTGGCTGTGCCGAGCATGGGATCCCATATCGGATATATAACCGACAAACTGCGCCAGTGCGATGCAGGAGAGCAATAAAGAAAGACCTAGCCCTAATTTTTTCATTCTGACCGTTTTTTATGAATTGGTATGGAGGTTCATCCTCAGTTCGGCAAAAAAGCACCGAAAACCGGAAAGCATTAGATCGAAGTGGGGACTTTTTCAGCTAAGGGATGTGCCTGGCCTTCAATGAGCTGGATGAAAGCTTCAACAATTGTCGGATCAAATTGACTTCCCGAATTGGCGCGTAATTCGGCGATAGCGTCTTTCTTCGTCATCTTGGGCCGATAAGCCCGGACGGAGATCATCGCATAAAAGGAATCAACCACACTTAAGACCCGAGCCAAATAGGGAATCTCTTCGCCCTCGAGACCGTTCGGATAACCATGTCCATCATAACGCTCATGATGATACAAAATCGCTGGCAAAACCGATTCGAAACGACTCGATTTTTGAATTAACATTTGCCCCAAAATCGGATGTGCCTGAATAATTTTTTGCTCTTCGAGGCTTAAGGGTCGATCGCCGCTCAACAAGCGGGTCGGCACACTGACCATGCCAATATTATGAAGTAAACTGGCAAACTCCAAACTCTTTTTTTGTCCTTCATCCAGATTCAATGCCTCGGAAAAATGCATGGTGTACTTCAACACGCCTTCGGTGTGGCCCTTGGTATAGGGGCTCTTTGCATCGATGATGGCCGCAAGATCGAGCAGAGTTTTCATCTCCGGATCGAGCAAGTAATCTTCCAGATTGATGGGATCGTTTTCGATCACCGTTTTGAGGGCTTCACGATAGAGCGAGAGACAATTTCGCCCGTTTCTTTTTGAGGCGAAAAGGGCCTGATCTGCCGTGCTAATGAGATCTTCGCGCTGGTCGGCATCTTGCGGAAACTCCGATATGCCAATACTAACGGTGATATGAAGGGTTTCTCCTGTCTGCGTTAAAATGGATTGCTCGGCTATTTCTTGACGAATCCGGTCAGCAATAATGCGCGCACCCTGCACCTCGGTTTCGGGTAGGAGCACGGCGAACTCTTCTCCACCATAACGAAAAGCCAAGTCAACGGAACGCAGTAAGGTCTTCAGTGTTTTCGCGGTTTCGATGAGGACCTTGTCTCCAACCGGATGACCATAGGTGTCGTTGACCTCTTTAAAATGATCCAAGTCAAGCATGAGCAGGGTAAAGCTTTTTCCATATCGTCGACTTCGTTCGATCTCTTCGTTTAAGCGTTGTTGAAATTCCATATGGTTGAGTAAATCGGTGAGACTATCTGTAATCGCCTGCTTCTCCATCTTCTCAACAAAACGAGCATTGTCGATGGCGGTTCCCGCATGCAAGGCTAATGTCGACAATACATTAAGGTCTTCCGATGAAAAAACCTCCGCATTTTTTTTGTTTAAAACACAGAAAAGGCCTTCGATGCGTCCCCCCAGAACCAGAGGGACGGCGAGGAGTTGTTGCAAAATGTGATGCATCCAAGGGGTCTTTTCCCAGAGTCGGTGCTGAGGTGGATCCTCAATGACGACAGGTTGTTCTGCCGTATAGGCCAGAGACAAAAGCCCAGTGGATTCAACCGGACCAAGAAAAGCCGCATCGTCGATGTCGATGCCGTAGGACTTTGAATAGATGACGTCCGATTGCTCAGGGTCGATCAATAAAATAAGACTCTTTTCGGTTAAAGTTAGTGCACTGGCGCCCTGGACAAGGCGCTCCACGACGACATCCACCTTCCGTTCTTGGGTCAATGAAAGTAGGACCTCATAGAGATGGCGGGTTCGCGCGGAGGCTTCGTCTAAATCCATTTGTAGTTGCTTATGCTCAAATACCTTTTCGACCGAAAGATTAAGCAGGTCGCCGTAATCCGCGTTCTTGATGATGAAGTCCTGCGCCCCTTGTTTCATGGCCTCGACAGAGAGGGTCATGCGCGCTTGGTCGGTCAGTATAATCACAGGCGTCGCTTTGGCTCGAGATTGAATGGCCTTGAGGACTTCGATACCTTCCATCGCAAGAAGGTTATCGGCAAGTAGAATGAGGTCAAACTGCTCGTGTCCGAGTTGCACCAGGGCGACCGGCCCATTCGGCGCTTCGTGCACCAGCGCATCGGACTTCCAAGCCCTCACCGCATCGACGGTGCACTTCACTTGATCCATGTCGTCTTCGATTAACAAAATCTGCACAGCTTCGTTCATGAAGGTCAACTCCTAGGTTAGCAGCCCTTGTCGAAGAAAAAATTTAAAGGAATTTACTTTTATTTTCCGATCCGCCTTCTCTTAAAACGCTTCTAGGCTTCTTTGCCGGGGACCCCTTCCACTCACTTGGCGATGTCGAAGGATTTTGCCCATGTTATCAGGGTAAGCGACGATGAAGTCCTTATTGAAAAACCCAAAGGTGTAGATCGACATTTACTAAGGAAAATTGCGTTTTAGCACAGATCGTCAGTGGAAAATACTTGCTGCTCGGCTTTCTATCGGTTCATCAAATAAAAATCTAAAGCATTAAAGTGATTTTAATGCCCCTTTTTTTGAATTTTAAGGCGATAGCGTGATTTATCTACCCATGACCATCTGTATTTTTAGCTTTTTTTTCAATTTTAATCGTGACTTGAGAAATCAGCCTTTATGAACGCACGCTTCTTGGGAGACAGGTTACGTCACTCAGACAATAGAATGGATTTTCTATTAGATAAGAGGACTGGAGGTTTAAAACGAAAATAAGGGAAGTCTAGGGTGCCACTTCACCTTGCCGGAGAAAAACCACCCGATTTCGACCATTGGCCTTGGCCGCATACATCGCCTTATCCGCCATGGCATAGAGGTCCCATTCGTTTCCTTTATGGTCCGGGGCAAAAAGCGTGGCGACACCCGCAGAGGCGCTGACATTGACCTGCACCCCGTCGCGATAGGTTCCACTGGTACTCCGAATTGCCGTGCAAAATCGTTCGGCCACCTGCACGGCTTTTTTCTCGGGACAATCCGGTAAAATAACACAAATTTCTTCGCCGCCGACCCGGGCGATGGTTTCACCCTCACGGCTGCATTGGCGCATATTCTTACTCACCTCTTTTAAGATCTGATCTCCGACCAAGTGTCCATATTCATCGTTAATTCGCTTAAAATGGTCGAGGTCAAACAAGACAACGGAGAGGGATTCCCTATTCCGGACAGCCAGGGAAAATTCCTGATGAAGACGCTCGTGAAAATATCGATTATTATATAGGCCGGTTAAGGGATCGATTAAGGCCAGTGCTTCCACGCGTCCCTCATAGCTACCCACATAAAATCCGAACACCGAAAACGCAATGGCCGTACCCACGGTCATATAGACATAAATGCCGACATTTTCCCGAATATCGACAATGGGATCGACACCGAAAAGCATTTGAATAGCGATCCAACCGAGGGGAGATCCAAGAGACAGAATGAAGCCCTGGAGCGAACGGAGCACCTTCTTTTGCTTAGGGAAGTCTATGCGCACGGCCAACCCGCTGCGAGAAGATGAGAAGGGCACTTAAACATGAAGTCATTGTAACAGATCCCCCCTGATCGAGGCCGCTTTTTTCAGCACTGGACCCGAGATGAATCCTTAAGCGCCTCAAGCGTTTAGAGGGCGTGCAAACCCTCATCCGCACACGGCATATCGGCTTTGCACAAAACCGCTGTCAAAGGCGCATGTTTCGATATGCTGCAGACGAATATCTTTTTTAAGCGGTCCGAAAAGGGGGATGCCTTCACCCAGCAGAATCGGAATCCGGGTAATGATCAGGGTATCAATAAGCCCGGCATCGAGAAAACCTTGTATGGTTTTCCCGCCATCAACATAGAGATGCTTTTCTCCACGGGCAGAAAGGGTCTCCATCACAATGGGAAGATCGGGCGCCATAAGCGATACGCACTCCGGAACCTCCTTGGGAAGGCGCAGCATCCGACGGCTGAGGACGACGACCGGCTTCATGCCGTAGGGCCACTTTTCAAAGCTCAACACCTTTTCGAAACTCATCCGACCCATCACCAAGACATCGACCGAATCCATGAAGTCCGTATAGCCGTAATCCTCCACCCCCGCCTCCGCCTCGCTTGAGGGAAGCCAGTCGAGCGCACCATCTGCTCTGGCAATATATCCATCCAAACTGCAGGCAATAAAAACCGTTGCGTTCATCTCCTCCTCCGCTTCGCTATGGAGAAATTAAAATAAAGTCGCACAGAAATCAAGACGCCCGTTCACGCCCCTCAAAGGCCAATGATCACCCAGACATTAATCGCCCTTTTCCTTGGATCTATCTTGATTTTTTATGGCGCATTGCCTGCGAAGCCAGCACTCAGGTGCGACTTAAGGAAATTGGAGTTGATTTCGACCCGAAAGTCGGAAAGAATGAAGGAAGCAGATAAACAACATCTTCGGTGCCAGACGCTCTCTTCTCACAGGCCTTTAAAATGAAGAACGATAAAAACACCCTCAAGGTCCTTGCCCTCCTTGCCCTCTTGCTTAGACCTCATGGTGCCCAAGCCTTTGAAGTAATCGAAGATCAGGCGCTCATGATCCACTATGCATCGGGTCTGGCGTCTGCCGGAAAAGAGGTGTCGAACATATACCCGGCCATCCGCGCCGAACTCGAAAGTGCATTCGGCTTAGCCATTGATTTTAATCCGACCGTGATATTGATGAACGATCAAGCCGCATTCCGGAAACAAGTCGGTAGCGATCACTTTGCCGCCTATGCCCGCCCGCAGAAACAACGCATCGTCATTGACTACAGCAAAATGGCGACGCGGCCTTTCAATCTTGACATGACTTTAAAACATGAATTGGCCCATCTCCTACTTCACCGGCACATCCCCACTGACCGACTCCCGAAATGGCTCGATGAAGGCCTCGCACAATGGGCCAGCGGCGGCTTCGCGGAAATTCTCATCAACAGAGACGGAGGCCTCCTGAGAAAAGCGGGTCTATCGGGACAATTAATCCCCTTAAAAAACCTGGATCACGCTTTTCCGGAAGAGAAGACCGCACTTCTATTGGCTTACGAACAATCGAAAAGTATCGTCAGTACAATCGACGAAAACTACGGGGCCGATGCACTCCGGCAGATCCTTACATCCCTTCAGGGAGGAGATGAGATCGAAGCGGCCTTTGAAAAAAACCTTGGGGTCTCGGTAGGCACACTGGAAAAAGACTGGCAAAAACAGCTTAAAAATGAGTTGGCATGGTGGGTTTATCTTGGCGGAAATCTTTCCCTCTTCCTTTTTTCGCTTGCCGGCGTAGTCACCGCTTTAGGCTTTGTCCGCTTTTGGATCAAAAAAAGGAACTACATCGATGACGAAGAAGAAGCCGTCCTGCCCTATGGTGTCGATGACTTCGATAATCTTGACAAAATAGACGAGATTGAGGACAACAAATATTAACGAGGACAGTTTTTCCAGTAGGAGCACCAGACTTACGAGGCGTGAACCATAGTCGAACCGGGAGCAAACCCAAGTTGGAACGATGAACACCTACGGCACCCTTATACTCCTGGCTATCCTTATTGAATACGGCCTGAATTGTTATGCCGATTATTTAAATTTAAAAACCCTCTCGCCCAATATCCCCGAAGAAATGCAGTCGGTCTATGATGCGGCGGCCTACCGCAAGTCACAAGACTACACGCGCGCAAACACAAAATTCGGCTTGCTCAACGCAAGCATTTCTCTTGCGATCACACTTCTATTTTGGTTCACAGGCGGATTTAATCTTTTAGACCAAATGGTACGTCTCTGGGCTTTCAGTCCCTTGCTCAATGGCCTGATCTACATCGGGCTCTTGTCTTTTGTCCGGGCGTTGATCTCCCTTCCCTTTTCCATCTACAGCACCTTTGTAATCGAAACACGCTTCGGCTTCAATAAAACCACCCCCACCCTTTTTGTAATGGATTTAATTAAAGGCGCCCTCCTCTCGATTGTTCTGGGCGGACCGCTCCTGGCCTTACTCCTCGTCTTTTTCGAAACGGCTGGACCCCTGGCCTGGCTCTACGCTTGGATTGCGCTGACTCTTTTTCTTCTATTGATTCAATTCATCGCGCCCACATGGATTATGCCGCTCTTCAATCAATTTAAGCCCTTGGAAGCTGGAGACTTGAAAGATCAAATTATGGCCCTCGCCAAATCGCTTCAATTTCCGCTGAAAAACGTCTTCGTCATCGACGGCTCCAAGCGATCGAGCAAATCGAACGCCTTTTTCACCGGCTTCGGGAAAAACAAACGCATCGCCCTCTACGACACACTTATTGAATCGCAAAGCACCCCAGAGCTCCTTGCCGTCTTGGCGCATGAAATCGGCCATTACAAGAAGGGCCACATCCTTCAGGGCCTTGTTTTGAGCATCCTCCATAGTGGTTTGATGTTTTACTTTCTCTCCATCTTCTTAAGCCACAGCGGTCTCTACGATGCCTTTTATGTTGAAATGCCTTCGATCTACACCGGCCTCTTGTTCTTCGGCATGCTCTTCACACCCATCGAATTCGTCCTGTCGTTAAGCTTAAACCACCTGTCTAGAAAAAATGAATTTGAGGCCGACCGCTTCGCCATCAAAACCGTCGCACAAGCGGAACACATGATTGGCGCCCTCAAGAAACTCGCCGCCCACAACCTTTCGAACCTGAGGCCCCACTTCTTCTGCTCTTTTCTGCACGATTCCCACCCGCCATTGCTTGAACGAATTCGGGCCATTCGCAAGGCTTTAAATCCTACTGAAGAAATGCCCTTAAAGCCTTCAGGCGTCCAATAAGACTTTGGAGCCACGAAAACCGCTTAGCACACTATTCGCATGCGCTCTATTTGTCTTCATCCCATTGATCTAAACCGATCAATGTATTTCTTTTTCCTAGGCCCATCGCGGTTAGATATGATCCGTTTGCAAATTATTAGCTTAGGCGATAAGATCAATGATCGTGATATTTTTAAGACTTACCGGATTTGAATTTCTAGCCGCGGCTTATGTCATTTTCACTTGAAGACGGTATTAAGAGGGTCTGAATCGTGAAGTCGTTTTTCTTCATCGTTTTGGTGTTTTGGTTTTCTCTCCTTTCATCCGGGTTTTCGGTTTATGCAGGAGCGGACAATCACAAAAAAACCCATGAAAAAGATTCCTCTGAAATTCCCCCTCACTTATTAGATGAAGGGGATGAGGCCCCCTTATTTACTCTGACCAATCAAGATCGAAAGAAAATCGCCCTATCCGATTTCAGCGGTCGACCTCGATTCGTTGTTTTTATCTATACCCATTGCGAGGATGTTTGCCCTTTGATCCTTCAAGATCGGAAACGGCTGGAGGAAGACATGGCCCAAACGATAGGCAGCGAAATTGTTTTTCTTGCGGTGACCTTTGACCCGATAAACGACACACCTGAAGTGCTCAAGACCTTTATCGAGAAAATCGGTGTGGACACAAAAGATCTCCACTTGTTAACCGGAGATCTCCAAGAGGTTGAAGCGGTGTTGCGTGCTTACGCAATCGGTGTCATTAGAGATAAAGCAACCGGTCAGATCGAGGGTCATTCCGCATTGGGTTTTGCCATCGATCGAAATGGAATCGTCAGAGAAGTCTTCAACTTCAGCTCCTAGAGTAAAACCTCATAGAGGCTAGACCAACCCTAACGCTTCCCTTGAACCCTCCTTTCTTCCCGAAGTCAATAATTGAAAGAGCCTCAAGAATGATATAGATTATAGGCGAATCTGTGATTTTCAGGCCTCGGATTTAGGATTAAAATAGAAAAGGGAAGGGTCCTCTTTTTAACAGCTTGAAAACAGGAGGACGCTTTCGTCCTTCAGATCGTCGTCCGGCCCCGTATTAAAAACGAATCGAAATTCGCTTCCCTGCAGTGAAGGAAAGCACGGGGCTTGAAGGAGACCAATGCACCGTAAAATAAAGAAAAATCTGGATCATCGGCCTCGGGAGGGATGGCGGGCGACGGTCCATGAGGTGATCTTCGAGGCCGATACCCCCGCAGGCAAAGGCTTCGATATTCTTTTAATCGCCAGCATCGTTTTAAGCGTGGCGGCGGTGATGCTCGACAGTGTGTCCTCCGTTTCCGAACGGCATGGCGCTACCCTTTATGCCATCGAGTGGTTTTTTACATTATTGTTTACGGTCGAGTATGTGTTGCGTCTCCTTTCCGTCGGACGTCCCTTGAAATTTGCCCTCAGTTTCTTCGGCATTGTCGACCTGCTTGCCTTCATTCCCACCTATCTGAGTTTCCTCTTGCCCGGTGCGGAATACCTCTTGGTAATTCGCGTTTTGCGCATATTAAGGGTTTTTCGCATATTGAAATTGGTCCAATATCTGGGCGAGGCCGAGTTGTTGCTGCAGGCCTTGCATGCGAGCCGACGGAAGATCACCGTTTTTCTGTTCACCGTGCTTACCTTGGTCATTATATTTGGTGCGCTGATGTATGTGTTGGAAGGAGAACGGCACGGCTTCACCAGTATTCCGCGATCAATTTATTGGGCGATCGTGACGCTGACCACTGTGGGCTATGGCGATATTTCACCGAAGACAAATATGGGACAAGCCCTGGCGGCCGTAATTATGGTCTTGGGCTACGGCATTATCGCCGTTCCCACGGGCATTGTAACGGTCGAGTTGTCCAGAACGACAAAGGCCGTTTCCACGCAGGCCTGCCCTGAATGCAGCGCCGAAGGGCACGATGCGGATGCGGTATATTGCAAATATTGCGGGGGCCGCTTATAAACAAGTTGCAGTACGCGAAGTCCTTTTGTTGGGATGCTGGTATTTCCTCGGTAAATCCTTCCCGTATTTGAGATTTTTTCATCTTTTTAAAACATGCAGGGTTTCCAGTGCAATTCGTTGTTTATTTTAATGTGATCTGACTTTCAAATGTGCCAGACGACTCTCAAAAACTTCCTCACCTGTAATAATGTTGGCAAGTGAAGGCAAAGGAGCTCATCCCGACGTTCTAATATGGTCCGATATGATTGAGTTATTATCATCAGGATTCTTCTATATTTTTTGGCTTATTAGCTAAAACATTGAGATACTTGACATTAATAGGCACGGCGATAGACTTAGCCTATGGTTAAGGTCTTTATAATCGGTGCCGGGAAGGGCGGAAAAGCCGTACTGAACCGACTCATCCAATTTAACTGGATCGAAATTGTAGGCGTCGCGGATCGTAACCCAGAAGCACCGGCCATTGCCATGGCCAGGGAATCGAATATCCCGACCTTTCTAGAAGACCCTTTTCCCATTCTCCAAAATCTCTCGGTTGACCTGGTTTTCGATCTCACCGGGAATCCGATCATCGAGACAAAACTCCTCAACTTT
>JAJDBW010000047.1 GCA_029261155.1 Nitrospirota bacterium
AGATCAGCCTGTTGCGTTTCATTAACTTTTATAATACCGTCAAACCCCATAAGGGCATTGGCGACATGACCCCTTATGAAAAGCTATTTGAACACTTTCATGGATCAACAAATGTGTAAACAACGCGATGTTTTCTAACAAGTAAGGTAAAATGCTGGGGCGGCAATTCAGTAGGACAGCTCGTCATTGGGACAAAAGGGAGGTTCTCTACCCCTGCCATGTTCGTGAGCGGTGTAACTGATGCCAGAGCCATTTCGGCTGGAGGTGATCACACCTGTGCATTGTTGTCCGGTGGATCTGTAAAATGCTGGGGCTGGTTTTGGCATAAAAATTCACTCCCTAAAGGAATCGTTGCGAACGCGGTCGCATCCGGATACGGGGATACCTGCTTCCTTCTGGATGGATCAGCGAAGTGTTGGGGAAGTAATCCTCACCGAAATTTATGGTCGATCAAAGGTCTGAGCAACGCCAAGAGGATTACAGCAGGTCTGAATCATTATTGTGCTTTGCTCACGAATGGAACCGTGAAGTGTTGGGGGAAAAATGATCAAGGCCAATTTGGAGATCATTCAAAGGAAAGTTCCTTTAACCCAGTCACGGTGGATGGCGTTTCATCCGCTACCGCCCTAGCAGCTGGAGAATCTCATACATGCGCACTTTTGTCAGACGGTAGTGTGGATTGCTGGGGAGGGAACCACCAAGGCCAGCTGGGTGACGGAACAACGGTGAGTTCTCTTGCTCCTGTGACAGTCAGTGGAATTACTAACGCGACTACCATTACCGCTAGCGGTAACAATTCTTGTGCTACCTTGGAAGACGGCACTGCAAAATGTTGGGGGCCAAACTACTCTCTTGAGTAAGATTATGTCATGGAGGGCATCGCCAACCGCATCGTTTACGACGTCTCCTCCAAGCCCCCCAGTACCATCGAATAATAGCCTCCGTTTAGAGATTGCCCTCCGGAATCAAGGCCGTACTCACCGAGCGCGTTAAGCTTTCTTCCTGGTCTGTCTTGATATAAAAGATGTCGACATTCGTGACTTCGCTGTCCACATAGCCTTCGCCCAAGAGCTCATTCCCCTGGCCGAGGAAGAACATCGCATCGATGTCGCCGGGTACGGCGCCCAAGGCCAGTGCGCTGGAGAGGTCCGCGCCCGCCGTTGAGACCAGCGTGCCGTCCTTGCAGGTGAAGAGCCCAAAGGCGTTGCAATTCACGATGCTAAATACCCGTGTTTCCGTTTGTCCGGCCATCGTGGCGTTTTCGGTTTCCTTCGTCGCCTGCGAACCGTCCGCCCGCGCCGCGTAGACTTGAGCATAGACGCCGGGGTTCGGCAGCTCTTCCTTGGTCTGCAGGGTTTGGAAATAGACGTAGTGCCAGGCCGGATCGGTCACCAAGTTGAGCACGGATTTCTGCGTATCCGGATGCAGGAAAATCGCGCCCCCGCCGCCCTTGGCAATGGATTTGACCGAACTGATTGGGCGTTCGGGGCCAAGATCCACAGGTGTGTAAACGAGATTGTTCGCCGTGAGTTTCATATCCAAAATCTTTCGCCCTCCCTCGTTGGCCAATTGAACGGCCTTGCCGTCCCCGAAGAGCGGCATGCGATAGATTTTTCCGAAGTCCGAAAAATAGAGCATGTCGCCATCGTAGACGGAGAAAAGCCCGTCGGGAAAGGACGACTTGTCGTCGTCTATTTCGTGCGACGAAATGTACTTGAGCGTCGCAGCGTTTATCAGATTGTTGATGCTCAGGTCGTTGGTGTTGTAAGGCGCATCGACGCTGAGGGTGTTGGCGTCGATATCGTAGACATAGAGCAGGCCTTGTGTCCCAGCTTTGTTGGCCTTGCTGCTGTCGTCGCTCGTCCATTCCGGTTTGTAGAGTAGGTCGATGCGAAGGGCGACCTTGCCGGAGAAGGCGGCCTTGGACCCGCGGGTAGAGAGCGGAAAGACGCCGAGCATGTAGAATTTTTCCCGCCGCTTGCAAAAGGGCGGCGAGAATTCCTCCGGCGCGGGCGGCTTGGAGGCCGCGAAGACGATAGGGGAGCCGATGCCATTGGCCTTCGCCTTGAAGACGTTCCAACCCGGCGTGGTGTCGTCGTCGCCCAGCTTGCCCGTAAAGCCGACCTTGCCGGCGCCGTTTGTCGTTGTGTGGTCTTCCTCCTCGAATTCCGGATCGTCCACGCGCGTCCATTGAACGAGTTCCCCGCTTACCGGATTTTTAAAGGCGTCGTAGGCCCCGACGATGAAAGGATCAGCGAGCCATTCGCCTTCGTTTCCGACTTGATCGAAGCCCGATTCCGCACAAAAGAGCATAAAGTTTGTTTCCTTCAAGGCCGTGCCGCAGTCACTCAAATCGATGTTGCAGCGATGAAGCGCAATATAACTGGCCTGCGTGTTCAGTGTGACATCGCCGCTGGCCGTGAGGTCCACGGCTTCTTCGATGACGATGGCTTTAACGACGCGCCGTCCGGCGATTTGGGTTTCGAGATTGGCCAGTTCGGAATCGCTGGCGTCGAATCGAATCGTCTGGACGGTGCCATCCGCGAGGCAGATCTTTTTCGTACGTTTTTTTAATTTTAAGTTGAAAGCGTTTTGTCCCAGCTTTTCGAGATCGTCGTTGAAGATCTCAGGGTCGGTTGTCGGATCGGCCGTCTGCGGAAAATGGACCTCGACTTCGTTTTTGCCGTTCGGGCAGGGGAAGGTAATGTCCGCCGGTTGATCTGGATTCACAAAATAGCTCGTGTTCGTGTCAAGCCCGCCCACGGCGGCGGGGCCGGAGACCAGTACAGGCGTGCCCGTGAAAAAGCCGAGGGGATAGGGTTTCGAGGGATCGCCCGCCTTGTGCGGCTTTAGCACGTCTAGGTTCGCATCGGCCTGCGTCGTGTAGTTGGGCAGACTCCGTTCTTGTCTTCGGGATTTAATGGCGAGCCAGCCGGTGATTGCGCCTGTGTCCATGTCTACCAATTCGCCAATCGTAAAGATGTCGCGGCCCCTCGGCAGGGTGATGGGATCGTCATTCGGTCCCATACCGAGCTGGATAATTTTTTCGACATTGTCGTCGCCGATGGTGCAGCTGTCGTCCGGGCCGGGCATTGCATAGACATAGAGTGAATTGTCGATGTTGGCATAATCTTCCAAAAGTGCGATCACGCCGCACATCTTATTCGCTTTATCTTCGCTGGAAACTTGAAGGGGCGTTTGCGATTGGGCTTTCAGCGCGCTGACCTTGTAGAAACGTCCGTTCGCAAATTCGTCGCCGGGTAATAGTTTTTCGTCGTCGAAAAACTGTTCGGACGGAATGAGGTTTTCGCCCTGGGCGTAAAGAACAGCGTGAAGCTGTTTGTCCGTGACTTTTTGCGCGCCGGTGTTCCAAGTGCCGTTCACCACTTTTTGGAGCGAGCCCGCAATAAAGTCCGGTGCAATCTGCGCCGGAGCAGTGGGTTGCGCGGGATCGACGGCCCAAAGGCCGCAGCCCGTAAAAAAGAGCAGGCCGCCTGATCCGCCGGTGGGCCCGATCGCGGGGGCATTGTCCGGACAAGGATTGGCGGCGGCGTTTTGTCCGCCCCCTTCTCCGCCGCCCCCTCCGACACAGCTGGCGGCAAGACAAAACACCACCAATAAAATGAAGTGACTGAACCCTAAGCCGAAGCCTTTTTTCATTTTCCCCTCCGAAATTTCATCTTCTATAAATACGGCTTGTCATGATCTAAGCGGACATAGTGCAGGAAACGGACCAAGCCGATGAGAGGGGATGTTTAGATCTTGCGCTCGCCAAATTCAAAAGACAGCGGCGAATCGAAAAGGCCGGAAGGAGAAGGAATCGCCCTATCTAATAGAGAAGTGTGGGCGAGGATCGTCAGAAAGAAAGAACGGGCGTATCCATACGGCTTGTTTGTCGTGCCGATGTTAGGGGTTTTTATTTCCGGAAAACAAAAGGGGAATTTCCGGAAACCGAAAGGTAAGCGGCCAAAAAGGCGATTTAATCCCCTTGTGGGCTCTTAAAATTTTGGCACGGCCCTTGCTCTATACACATCCCGTTAGGCAATGACGAGGGTTGAGAAGGAAAGTCCTTCTCGGGATGACCCATAAACTTAAATTAAAAACATAAGGAGAAACGAAAATGAAAAAGATGACCGCATTGGCAGCGTTTTTAGGATTGGCAATTATGTTTGGCGCACCGGCGAAAAGCGAGGCCTTCTGCTTGCTGCTTTGCGACGACAGCGACGAAGTCGCGATTGTGCAAGTGGAAGAATTTGCAGAAGTGACCGACTCTTCTTTAACCGCCGGTGATGGCAACACCACGGCGATCAAAAACAGCAACAGTGTGGTGATTGGTGACGACGTAAGCAATCGTCAGAGCAACTTCATGGGCGGCATCGGCCTCAACGGCGGTGACCTCAGCCAGAGCAACTCGGCCAACATCACCGGTCAGCAAAATACCAATATCCACGACAACGACATGCGTTCTTTCCGAGGCGTTGCAGGAAACAACTAATGCCTTTTGAATGAAAGGGGCGAGGCCGATGGCTTCGCCCCTTTTTTTTTGTCATTTTCTCCATTTTCAAATCGATTCCGATGTTTTTAACTTTATCTTTTTCGCGTCTTGTCCTTATGGATTCCTTCCAATGAATAGACTTTATGTTTTCCATCAAAATCCTTAGGCTCGTTATTGTCAAAGTTGAAGTATTTAAGCTTGCTTGCTATCATCCGGCATAAGGACACGCGAAGGTGTTCGTCGTCTTTGAATTTGTTTTATGAGGAGCTTATGTCGAAAAAGTGCATTGCCGAGTATATTGGCACGTTCGTTCTTGTTTTTTCGGGGACCTCCGCCATTGTCGTGAATGACTTAAGCGATGGCAGGGTCACCCATGTCGGCATCGCGATGGTCTTCGGTCTTGTTGTCGCTGCGATGATTTACACATTGGGCGATATATCAGGGGCCCATCTTAATCCCGCGGTGACCATCGGGTTTTGGTGCGCAAAACGTTTCCCGAGAAAAAACGTCATTCCCTATATTCTCAGCCAAATTTTGGGTGCTGTGAGTGCCAGCCTGCTGGTCTATCTTTTGTTTTTAAACCATGAAACCTTTGGCGCGACCTTACCCTCCGGGACGCAGGGGCAGTCCTTTATATTGGAGTTGGTTCTTACGTTCATTCTTATGCTCACCATTATTAATGTTTCAAGCGAGGCAAAAGAAAAGGGGATTATTGCCGGATTGGCAATTGGCAGTGTTGTGGGCTTGGAGGCTTTATTTGCAGGCCCCATCTCCGGTGCCTCAATGAATCCGGCCCGTTCTATCGGACCCGCGTTATTGAGCGGTCACTTCAATTCGCTTTGGTTGTATATTGTCGCGCCAATCCTCGGGGCATGCCTGGCGATTGTTTGTTGTCGCTGTGTTAGGGAAAAGGAATGTTGTCGCTAAGGAAAACCGTTTTATTTGTCTGTGTTGAGAATTCCTGCCGCAGTCAGATGGCGGAAGCCTTCGGAAAAATTTTAGGACAAGACGTGATTGAATCTTATTCCAGTGGTTCCCATCCCTCCGGTAGGGTTAATGAAAAAGCGATTCGCTCGATGAGAGAATTGGGATATGACTTAAGTGCTCATCGATCGAAACAGACTGATCGTCTTCCGCAGCAAAGGTTCGATTATGTCGTGACAATGGGCTGTGGTGAGGCCTGTCCAAATATCCAAGCAAGGGAACGCGTGGATTGGCAGATACCCGATCCAAAGCACATGGAAATGAAAGCATTCAATGTGGTTCGGGACACCATTAAAGATAAAGTCATTTGTTTAATTGAGAAGATAAAGTCCACAAACGCGCCCATCCAGATACAGCGCTAAGTCCGCGTATTTATCAGGGGCATCTTCGCCCCTATCCCTTCATTAGGTTCTTGCATCTGCTCCCAAGGTTCATCTTCTCTTTTCCGAATTCCGAAAGTCTTTTTCTAGAAACCGAAAGTCAGATCTCGGAAGATTGACCTTAAACCTCATTTTTGGTCTTTAAAATTTTGGCACGGCCCTTGCTCTATACACATCCCGTTAGGCAATGACAGTGGAGAAGGAGAAAAGTCCTTCTCATGATGATCAAAAAAAATAAAACTTAAATAATAAAGGAGAAACGAAAATGAAAAAGATGACTGTGTTCGCGACGTTTTTGGGATTGGCGATGATGTTTGCAGCTCCGGCGAAGAGTGAAGCCTTCTGCCTGATCTTCTGCTCCGACGGCGACGAAGTGGCCGTGGTTGAAGTCGAAGAGTTTGCCGAAGTGACCGATTCTTCTTTAACCGCCGGTGATGGCAACACCACGGCGATCAAAAATAGCAACAGTGTTGTGATTGGTGACGATGTCTCCAATCGTCAAAGCAACTTCATGGGCGGCATTGGCATGAACCGTGGCGATCTCAGCCAGAGCAACTCGGCCAACATCACCGGTCAGCAAAACACCAACATCCATGACAACGACATGCGTTCGTTCCGAGGCGTAACCGGAAACAACTAATGCGGTATGGATAAAGGGGCGGCGCTTCGGTGCCGCCCCTTTTTTTTGTTTCGATTTTATTTCCCTTTCGCAAAGGAGGAATAAACCTTCGCCGATAATTATATTAATTTTGAAATTTTAGCACTGCGCCCCCTTAGCCTTTCTCGCGTTCAAGCCAGCTTCCGGAATCCGAAAGGGTTTTTCCAGAATCCAAAAGTTCTGCGGTCTCGAAAAGACGGAAACCCCATTATACCGGGCGCTTTTCCCTGTTTTCGCCGTGGCACGGCCCTTGCTCTATAGCTTTGACGTTAGGCAAGACAAGAAGGAGTAAGGGCGTCCTCATTGGGATGATCCTTCAAACATTAAAAAACAAAGGAGAAACGAAAATGAAAAAGATGATTGTCTTAGCAACATTTTTAGGATTGGCGGTGATGTTTGCGGCACCGGCGAAGAGTGAAGCCTTCTGCTTGATTTTCTGCTCCGATAGCGACGAAGTCGCGGTGGTGGAAGTCGAAGCGTTTGCCGAAGTGACCGATTCGTCCTTAACGGCCGGCGACGGCAACACGACGGCGCTGAAGAACAGCAACACCGTGGTGATCGGCGGTGACGTGAACACCAACCAAAGGAATTTTATCGGCGGCATCGGTGTGAACCACGGCGATATTAGCCAGAGCAACTCGGCCAACATCACCGGCCAGCAAAACACCAACATCCACGACAACGACATGCGTTCCTTCCGTGGACGCACGGGGAACAACTAATCGAAACAAAAGCGAGACGGGGGTGCGGTGCACCCCCTACCGCTTAAAGGGAGAAGTCGGATGAACAAGACAAAACAAATACTCATGACCAGCCTCATCATTTTTGGCCTTTTCCTTGCCGGAACGTTTGTCGTGGCGAATGCAGCGCCTCCGATTGAATCGGAAGAGGTGCAGGGGGAAGAGGCAGAAGAAGAAAAAGAAGAGCTGACGGCAGAAGAAAAGAAGGAAGCGAAAGAGAAAAAGAAACTGGGTGGCACACTCAGCAAGTTACGAAAATACCTCGAAGGCGAGGAAAAAAAATTACGCGTAAGCGGCAATCTGTTTAGTTCGAAACTGGATGTTTCGGACTGCACTTCGGCCGATAAAGCGCGGGCCCGATTAAACGATGTGGGCGACGAAGGCGGGATTATTGTGAAGGAAGATTTGAACATCGGGGCCCACAACGAAGCCAATATCGAAAAGAACGAAGGCAGTATTACAAATGTGACGGAAGTCAATATTATTAACGAAGTTTACAAACGGTGCTAGTCGAAGCTGTTGAAACAAGGCGGAGGATGAGATGTTGAAACAAGGGGAATTCAAAATAAAATGGGGCTTGATGCTGATCCTGTTCTGGATCGTAAGCCTTGCACCGGCTGGGCTTAGGGGCCCGGCCTGGGCGGCGGCTGCCGGAGAGACCGGCGGGGTCAAGGTCCGTGTCGCCGTGGCGAAGTTTGGGGCGAACGATAGCTTTACGCAGCGCTATGGCGGTTGGGATGTCGGCGGTGGGCTCTCGGCCCAGTTGGTGACGGAATTGATCAACAGCGGTCAAGTCATCGTCGTCGAGCGCGGCATCCTGTCGCAGATTATCCGGGAACAGGAGTTGGCCAATTCCAAATTGGTGACGAAAGAAACCGCAGCCCAAGTCGGCAAGCTGCTCGGTGTCGATTATCTGATTGTTGGCGAGGTTACGGAATTCGAACAAAAGGCCGTCGGCGCGGGCGGGCATTTCGGTCTATTTGATTGGTTTTTTCCAAAAGTTTCTGGAGATTTTACTGCGGCGCATGTCGGCATCGATCTGAGGGTCATTGACACCACCACCGGCGAAATCTTACATTCACACCGGGCCTCGGGCCGGGCTTGGGACAAGGCCGGCGCCGTGGAGCTGAATTCGCCCATTAGTTTTACCTTCGGCGCGGACGCCTTCCATAAAACCCCCCTGGGAAAAGCGACGCGTAAGGTCATCAACGATGCCCTGGGTTTTATCCTGGGATCGATACAAGAACGGCTGGAATCCTACTCCAATTGGGTTGGAAAGGTGATCCATGTCGAAGGTCAGCTCATTTACATTAATGCCGGGTCCATTTCACAGGTGAACGTGGGTGATCGCCTTTCCGTGTTTTCGATCAAAAAGGTGTTGACCGATCCAGAAACGAATCAGGTGGTCGGCCTAATCGAAAGCCCCATTGGTGAACTGGGCGTGGTGTCGACGAAAGAAAAGTTCTCCATGGCACGGGTAGTCGAAGGCAGGGTGCTCCCTAAAAAAGGCGATGTGGTCCGCTTCGCAAAACCCAGTGCCATACCGGGAGCCAGCGGAGCGAGGCCGGGCGCGAAGGGACTCGAACAACTCAGTTATCAGGACGCGGATTACTTGGTGCTAGAGTAATTCTGTTTGGGCAAAGCGTTTGACCCTTTAAGAAAGGTCGCATAAGATGCACAGTCTCATGATAAAACGAATCCTTGTTATTCTCATCGCATTGGCGCAGGGGACCCTCTTGTCGGCATGTTTCCGCCAGGTGGCTCCGGATGAAGGCGGACCCACTTACTTGGAAGAAGGGCTCATCGCCTATGATCAGGGTCATTTCGATGAGGCCATCGGCCATTTGAACAATGCCCTGAAGATTAATCCCGAAAACACCGAGGCCCGCTTTAAATTAGGCCTTATCTATCAAAAACAAAAACGGTTCGATGAAGCCCTTGCGGCTTATCGGGAAACGGTCCGGGTCGATCGCGCTCATATCAAGGCCCATTATAATTTGGCCAATCTCTATTCTTACGAAAAGGCCGACATGGTCCAGTCCATATTCCATTACCGGCGCTTTTTGAGTCTCTCCCCCGGCCATCCCCACGCTGCCAGGGTGAGAAAACGGCTTCGTGAATTAACGGAGTCGCCGGACGAAAAAGGCTTGCATCACGCCATTGTGCCGCAAGGGAGAGTCCCCGAAACGGCCGTACTGGGGGGAGATTTGATTCAGCCGCCAACGCGGCCCCCTCAACTCCCTCTGGTACACCTCTCCTCTCAGCCGAGCGAAGTGTTTTCTTTTCCGCAAGTCGTTTGCCTCGAAGGGCGCGCGGGTCAAAACAAGGTCGAGGGCAGCGCCTTCGTCGTCGGCGCGGGCGGTTATCTCCTATCCAGCGGACATCAAGTAGATAAGGCGACGCAACTGATGGCGCGTTTCCAAGATGGAAAAAGTTATCCCGCGACTGTGCTTGCGGTCAGTGAAGCCCTCGATTTGGCCCTGCTTCAAATCCCCTATCCGGGTCTCGCGCCTCTGGAATTCGATAGGGCCCCATCGCCACGGGTTGGCGATACGGTCCTTGCCGTGGGCTGCCCCTTGGGGCTCGATCACAGCGCTTCGCAGGGGATTATCAGTGCGCCGGAGCGGAAGCTGGGTGGCATGCGACTTTTGCAAACCGACGTGTCGATTAATCCGGGCAATAGCGGCGGTCCCTTGCTTAATCAGGCGGGTGAGGTGACGGGCGTGATTGTGGGCGTGCTGCCCAAGGCCAATGGCATCGCCTTTGCGCTCCCAGCGGAAGAAGCGAAACGTTTTCTAGGCGCGACTTTTTTCCAAATCGGAAACTTGTTCGCCGAAGCCAAACGCTATGACGAAGCGGCGGAGGCCCTGCAAACGAGTCTGCATTTCTCCCCCGAATCGGCGACGACACAGAGCAATCTGGGGGAGGTCTACCGGCGGATGAAACAATTTAAAAATGCGGAAAGCGCTTTTCTGAAAGCGGTTTCTCTCGATCCGCGTTATGCGGAAGCCCACTACAACCTCGGTGTGCTCTACGGCAATCACCTGGGAGCCGAGGACAAGGCGGGAAGCCATTTTAGGGCTTATCTCAAACTGCAGCCGAATGCCGCCGATGCAAGCGAAGTGGGACAATGGCTGGCGGCGGCCGAGTCCACGGAATGAATGAAGATCAAATGGGTAAGGATAGAACAATGGAAAGCTTAGGGCGTTATAAAATTATCGAAGAAATCGGCCGTGGGGCGATGGGCATCGTCTACAAAGGGAACGATCCGAAGATCAATCGGACCGTGGCCTTGAAGTGTTTGCGCGCCAACCTGCTTGATGGACGCGAGGGGGCCGGGCGACGATTTCAATTGGAAATGCGCGCCTTGGGCCGCTTAATCCATCCCAATATTGTGACGATATTCGACGCCGGCGAAGAGGAGGAAAAGGGACAGGCCTATATCGTCATGGAGTATGTCGAAGGCATTTCACTGGCCCAACTCATCAAACAGGGCCGGGCGCTCTCGATCGAACAGGCCGTTCAAATCGTCATTCAAATTTGCCGCGGGCTCGATTTTGCGCATTCAAAAGAAGTGATCCACCGCGACATTAAGCCAGGGAACATCCTGCTTTCGGAGGATTTTCAAACAGTTAAAATCACAGATTTCGGCATCGCCCGCCTCGACAATACCGCGCTAACGCAAACGGACCGCCTGACTGGGACCCCGCACTACATGTCACCGGAGCAATGCCGAGGCGAAGAACTCGACGGCCGTTCCGATCTCTTCGCCGTGGGGGCCCTGCTCTACGAGCTCCTGACCCGGCAGAAAGCTTTTGTTGGAGACTCGGTCGCCACAGTGATGCATCAGGTGCTTCATACGAGTCCCTATCCCCCTGCCCTGGTCGATGGGACGATCCCAGAGGGCCTAAGCAGTGTGGCGATGCAGGCCTTGGAGAAGGAGGTCGATGACCGCTTCGCATCGGGCCAGGAGATGGCCGATGCCTTGTATGATGCAGCGGAGGCGAGCGGAACGCTCAGTATCAGTCAAACTTTTACAACAGAAGCGCTTGAAGCAAAGGAAGCCAAGACCCCCTTCCGATTCCAATATGCCCTTTATCTAAGTGTTTTCCTGATCGTGCTGGCGGTCTTTGTTGGCGCGATTCGGCGGGAAGCCGTCACGAAGGATACTTTGTCCCAGGGACCGGCGGGCCTGGCGGAGACGCAAGCCGGGGTCGATGCGCCTGAAGTGCATCCGCCTTCGGTGTCTGTGGCCTTGCCGCCTGTTCCGGAAAAAAGTGCGGGGGCTCCGACCACTTTTCTCTCGAAAGGCCATGTGGCATTTTCGACCACGCCTTCGGGCGCGGATATTTTCATTAACGGCGACTTGGTGGGGAAGAGCCCGCTTTCGATTCAACTGCCGGCCGGTCCGCACGAACTGGTCGTTTTGAAAAAGGGCTTCCATGCCTTGGAGGCCTCATTGGACGTTCCCTCCGGGGAGCGGATCCCCATTAACCTAAAACTGATAGAGGAGGAATGACCATGAAACCGATAAAGTGTTTGATCCTGGTCGGTCTCAGCCTTTTCTTTCTCCTCGACGCTTGGCATGGAGAGGCGGCCCTTCAAAAAGGCACGATCGCCCCATCGATCCCGTCGTTGGAGAAAAAAGAAAAACGGCCGATGACCGTTGTTTACTTTTTTAAGCTCGACTCCAAGCCGGGCCGCGAAGGACTGGCGCATCTCCAATCGCTCTATAAACAGTACGAAGCGGCAGGCATCGCCATCGTCGCCGTCAGCAAGGACGATCCCAAGGCCGTCGATGCCTATTTCAAATCGAAGCCAGTGCACTTTCCCGTCGTCAAGGATTCAGGAAAGTTGTTTGACGGTTACGATCTGGGCTTCATCCTGCCAACGACTTATGTCTTGGGGCCGGGCGGCCGAGTGACGGATGTGCTTGAAGGCGGCGGGGCCTCCTCGCACCGCTTCGTGACCACAGTGGCGCAACGCGCACTTCAATTGAAAAAAACCGATTTGGCAAAGCAGCTCTTTACGAAGGCGGTCGAGGCGAATCCCAAAGACGCCGCCGGTCAAACGGGTTTGGGCCATGTCTTCTTAAAGGAAGGCAAGTTGGATAAAGCCGAGGCGGTTTTTTCCAAGGTGGCCCAACTGAAAGCCCCCGAGGCCATACTTGGAAAAGAGGGTTTGGCCGCTGTCCACATGAAAAAGGGGGAAAACGACAAGGCCCTCGCGCTTGCCGAAGACCTCCAGAAAAGCGATCCGGAGAACGGCCTGGTGCATCTTATCAAGGGCAACATCCTTGCCGGCCAAGGCAATCAGCAAGCGGCCTTGGTGTCCTACAACAAGGCCATCGAAGGCAAGCTCAGCAACGATTGGCAAGCGGCCGAGGCCCTGAACAAAGCCGGGCGGATTTATTCTGAGCAGGGCGAATACGATCAGGCGGAGTCGATGTATACGCGGGCCGTCAATCAAAATCCCTACTCCGCCGAAATCCTCACCAACCGCGGGGCCCTCTACGAAAAGAAGGGCGAACCTCAAAAGGCCCTGGCGCTCTATCAAGAGGCGCTCACCGTCGATCCGGAGGACAATGTCGCTCATCTGCTCGCCAAGCGCATGATGCAGCATTTGGCCTTTAAGGAAGACATGGCGCGGCAAAAGCGCATCGACGACTTGGTGGGCCAACTGACAGACCGTTTCAAGGCGGGTGACTTTAAAACAGCCGCCGATGCCGATGCCTGGTCTTCGCGGCCCATGACCGTGGCCTTTCTGGGGATGAAATCCATGGGCGGCGCCCTGCTCCGAGAAGGCATGGTGGAAGTGATTCAACAGGAGATCGGCCAAAGCTTGTCGGCCTCCGGCCGCATCTCCGTGGTCGAACGCGAAATCATGGACAAGCTTCTGGGCGAGTTAAAACTCGGTTCGTCTGAATTGGCCGATCCCGACACGGCTCTGAAATTGGGCCGACTCTTGGCTGCCCGCTTGGTGGTCACAGGATCGCTGGTCCAGGTCCCCGGCGGCCTTCGTCTCAGCCTGCGGCTGATCGATCCGGAAACCTCGGAAATCAAGATCCGCTATGCCGACGAAATGGGCGCGAATCAAAACCTCATTACGACCGCCGAGAAAAGCGCAGCCGCCCTGGGCGAACGGATCAAAGCCACCTATCCGCTGCGTGGGAAGATCGCCCTGGTCGAGGATGAAGGCCAGGTGATCATCAACCTCGGCAAGAAGCACGGTATCCTTGCCGGCACCCAGATGAAGATCATTGCCGAGGGCAGTCCCATCGTCATCGACGGCAAGGTGATCGGGCATCGTAAAAAGAAAGTCGGCCTGCTTGAAATAACGGAGGTTGAAGAAAAACTGTCCTACGGCCGCTTGCAAGAGCAAGTGGCGAAAGTCGAAGTGAATCAAATGGTGATGGAGCGTGTGGACGGTCGTTAAAACATTAAAGCCTTGGAAACGGGACGCGATGGTTTTCTTTGCCGCCCTGTCTTTAAGCGCCTGTGCCCATGGACCCGATCCGAAGGTTGCGGGTGAGATTCTTGCTGAAGAAGACCGGGCCCAGATTCTTACGGTGGCGGTTCTGCCCTTCGAGGACAACAGTCTCGCGGCTTCGCCGGAGACGGCGGGCTTGGGCCGCACGCTTGCAGACGGGATCGCGGACAGGCTTTCGGATGAAAGGGCCTTGGTCTTTATCGACCGAGAATCCATCGACAAAATCCTGGAGGAATTGGCCTTGTCGAGCGGAGGCCTGACCGAATCGGATCACCGCTTGCGCTTGGGCCACTTGCTGGGCGCGCAGTATTTGGTTGTGGGAGGCTACATGGCCATCGGGACCTCGCTTCGTGTGGATGCGCGCGTCATCGAAGTGGAACGGGGCTTGGCGGAGGGCCGCGCGGTTGAAGGCGGACTTGAGGCGCGAAGGGACATCGAACGCGCCTTGTCTCAAAAGATTTCCGAGGTCCTCCTGGCCAAGGCCAATCGCGGCAGCGTTTTAAGGCCGACAAGCAGCTTGGATTATTATCGAAGCGGGCTAGCGCTCGAAAAGAAAAAGCGATTCCAACAGGCATTAAGCCACTACCAACAGGCCTTGGCGCTCGACGTGGAAAATCAGCCCGCGCGCGAACGCATGGAGGCCTTGTTACTCAAGGAGCTCGAATAAAGATGCAATCCATAGATCATAAACGAAAAAAAGGTGTTATCCCCTGGCGCGCACATCGTGCTTTTAGATCGATTATTCTTGGGGCTATCGTTGTTCTCACTTTTTGTTCCATTATTGTGGAATCGGCATGGTCGATGGAACTGAAAGTGTTGAGAGGGCTTTATCAAAATGCACAATACGCGGAGATTGTGAAGGACCTCGGGGAAGAAGGCGCATGGCGCGCCGATGAATCGCTCTATCTGGGATTAAGCCATTTGCGGCTTGGCAATTCTGAAAAGGCCATCCGCGCCTGGAAACGCTACGTGACCTTGGAAAAAGGAAGCGAAGGGGGCCGAAAGATAAACCAATACCTCACGCTGCTCAGGCAACAACATGCAAAGCAAGAGGCCCGCCGACTGATCGCGCAAGAAAAATCGCTATCGGAAAATTTGGATGCCAAGGCCATCGCGGTTTCTCTTTTTCAAAACCTGGGGCGCGCGGAGTATGCCCGGCTTTCTAAGGGCTTGGCCGAGATGATCATTACGGATTTGTCGCAAGTGAAGGCCTTGCGGGTGGTGGAGCGCATCCAAATCCAGGCCATTCTCAACGAATTGAAATTGGCGGAGTCCGGCCTCGTCGATAAAAGCAGCGCAGCCCGGGTCGGCAAGTTGGTGGGTGCCGCGCGGGTGACCACCGGCAGTTATGTCGATTTCGATGCCGAAAAAATTCGTCTTGATGCGGCGGTCAGCCGAACCGAAACCGGCAAGCTGCTGACGGCGAGCGAGGCCAGCGGGGCATTGGCCACTTTTTACGAATTGGAAAAAACCTTGGTTTTTAAAATTCTGTGCGGCATCGGTTACTGTCCGGAATCCTTGGAGAGCCGGGAGCGCCTTGCCGTCGAAAAAATACACACGAAAAATTTTAAGGCCTTTGAACACTACTCTGAAGGCCTGGCACTTCGGGATCAGGGCGAGTATGTCGAGGCGGCGCGGGCCTTCTCGTTTGCGCTGGAAGAAGATCCGACATTCGACTTGGCCCGAAAGGCCCTCCTTGAAACCCCCATTGCCGAATTCGATCTTGCGGCCATGGTGAGCGGGGGAGAAGGGTTGGGAAAAGGGGGTCCGCCCATCCTTGATCTTCAGGCCATGTCGGCCTCGGCGCTTTTGGACGCGCCGATACTGCAGGGCAAGACGAGCCCGAAATCACTCCAATTGTCCGCCATTCAATCACAGGTGCCACTCTTTCCACTCATCTCACAACAACCCATGGGCAATACAGGTGGGACAACGGGCGGTGGCGGAACGGGGGCCGGCGCACCTCCGAACGTGAATGTTCAGATTCAAATTCAATTGCCATGAGAGGAAGACAAGACATGTGCTTTCCAAAAGATTGCAGAACGAATTCGGCACAACGGCGATTCCGGTTTATCAAGAGCACAGCGAGGGGCGGTGTTTTATCTTCTGCCCGACTGATGTTTTTTTTACTTCTTCCCCTCTTGTTTTCCTGCGGCCAAAACAATTCAAATCATTCCGATTCCTTGGGGATTACGCTCGAAATACCGCTCGGAGGATCTGAAAAGGGCCTTTCCAAATTACGTGCGGCCGAAGGCGAAGTCATCGGAGAAGTCCACTTCCGTGTTTCCACTGCAAGCGATGAAGAAGTCGTTGGGCAGGTTCAGGATCTTTTATTTGGACAACAAGCGATTTCGGTAACGCTCAATGTGCCCACGGCCGTGCCCCTGACTTTCTCGGTAGAAATTTTTGATAAGGACGGCCCGCGCCTCTTGTCTGGATCGACGGTGAAGACCCTTGTTCCCGCGAATAGCAGCGATCCGATTGTGATTCAACTTTTTCCGGAGCCTATCGTGGAATTTCCTATCGCGGTGAAAACCCATATCGAATTTGGCGCGAGCCTGGCCTTTGACGGCGAGAACTACTTGGTCGGCCTCTGGGAGGACACAGGCAATGGGGAAGGGATACAAACCCAGCGGGTTTCGCCTGCCGGAAGCCTCGTCGGTCCACCAACCGATATTTCGAGCCTGAGTGGAGACGCCTTGGGCGTGCCTTTCGTGGCCTTTGACGGCGCGAATTATTTGCTGGCGGCGCAGATTTCCGATGAGGGTGTGCGATTGGATGGGCAAATTATTTCTACAGCGGGCGCGCTCGACGGTGAGCCCTTCAATATTGGAACTTCTTCCATTATCATCGAAGAAGAAAAGGGTGGCATGGCCTTTGGCGGGGGGAATTACTTGGTCGTTATCGAAAAGGACGATCAACAGGTTTTCGGCTACATCGTTACACCCGACGGCCAGGTCGGACGCCCCTTCTTGGTGAGCCAAAACGGCCATACGGGCGTGCACAATGTGAGCTTCGACGGCGTGAACTTTCTCGTGGTTTGGGCCGATGGCCAAAGCAATGCCGAGGTCAAGGGGCGCTTCGTCGATCCGACGGATTTGACTGGAAAAATGGGTGAGGAATTTACCGTTCATTCCGGTCAGTTTCCCAGCGACGAATTCGTCACGCTGGCCTTCGGCGAAAGCCGGTACTTGGTGTTGTGGCAAGAAGAAGTCGGCGGGGCCGGGAGCAGCGATTGGGATATTTTCGGACAGTTGGTCGATCCCGCCGGGACCTTGATCGGCGAGCGCATAGCCATTGCGCAAGGCGCGGGTCCGCAGGTTTTTCCGAACGCTGTTTTTGATGGGGAGCAGTTCTTGGTGTCTTGGACCGAGGCCGCGAATCTATTCGATATTAAAATTCAAAAGCGCGCCTTCGATCTTTCCGGAAACCCTTTGGGCGCGGAATCGACCTTGTTTGTCTCGGCCGGTGACGGGCGCTTTCCCTGGTACAGCCGCATTGGGTTTAATGACACAAAATATTTTGCCGTGGTCAATCGCGGTCGGCCGGGAGACGATCCCTTCGACATTAAGCAGTATCAAAATCAAGATGTTTTCGGGGCGGTTTTTTCGCTCTTGCAGCTGTCCGTATTGGATTAATGGGAAGGTCGCGTTTCAAGATAATAGGATTCAAAAATGAAAATAGAAAAGGTGGGGTCATGATCCGAACAAGATTTAAGGTCGTTTTCGTTTTAATTTTGAGTGTCGCATTTCTGGGTTCAGTGCGGGTGGCGCACGCCGAAGCGGATAACTTATATCAGCGGCTGCTTTCGAAAGGCATTGGCGGTTTGGAGCGACGCGACCTGGGGCTCGCGCTACAAAATTTTGAAGAGGCCCTTGCGATGCAGCCCGAGGGCGTTGAGGCTAACTACTACCTGGGTGTGACGCATGCGCGGGCCAATCGCTTCAATAAAGCGGAGAGGCATTTTCTCAAAGCGATTTCGATCGAACGTACTTTTATGCCGGCCCAGTTTGACTTGGGGGTCCTTTATTATCAAAACAAGAAGGATCAAAAGGCGCTTCGCCTCTTCTCTATGGTGCAAGGGATGGACCCGGATCGGGCACGCGTTTATTTTTATCAGGGCGTAATTCTCCGTCGAAATGGAAAAACGGAAGAAGGCGATGCGAAGCTCGATCGGGCGCTTGCGCTCGATTCCGAGCTTGCGGCGGAAATTAATTTTTTAAGAGGGGCCGGCCACTTGCAGGCCGGACAATCCCGTGCCGCGCGAAAATCCTTACAAGAGGTGATTACCCTAACGCCGGAAGGTGAACTGGCGGACGCGGCGCGAGATTTGTTGGCACAAACGGGGGGGGCTTCCGGCAAGAAAAAACGCCTCAGTCTGCAGGCCTCCTTGGGCCTGCAGTACGACGACAATGTCATCCTCGAACCACGTTCGGCTTCCGCTTCAGCGGCGGGGATTACGAAGAAAAGCGATTTCGTCGGCCTGCTCTATCTACTGGCGAAATATGCCTGGTTGCAAGGGGACGATTGGCGCGGCGATCTCAAATACACTTACTTTCTTAATTTCCACCAGGACAGTTCCTTGACTGATTTCGATGTCCAGGATAATCATTTTTCCGCAAGTGTTGGTCGCCGTTTCGGGAAGTTTGATGCCGACATCGAATATACCTTTCAAGTGGCCACCTTGGGCGGCGAAACCTACATACTTGCACATCGATTTCGCCCCAGAGCCATGCTTCATCATTCGAGGGCACAAATTTCTGAGCTGGTGTATCAGTTCGGCATGAAGGATTTTGAAGATATTCCCTTGCTCTTTCCCGCCAATTCCGAACGCGATGTAAAGACCCATTTCCTCGGATTCAGTCATTATTTGGTTTACCTTCAAGATGGCGTGGTCTACGGAACGCTCTTGTATGAAATGGAAGCGGCGGGCGACAGTATTGCCGAAGACGATTGGGGCTACGATGCCTTCGGCTTGAAATTGGGTACGGCCCTGCCGCCTTGGCACAGCCTAACGGCGGCCTTCGAATTGAATTGGCGGATGCGTCAATACAAAAACCCAAACCAACTTGCGCCGCTTGCGAACCCCGGGTTAAAACGGGAGGACGACGATCTTCTCTTCATCGTTTCCTTGAGCCGGCCCCTGAATGACGCCCTCGATCTATCGGCCCAGTACTTATATCAATTGAACGATTCGAATATCGCGGCTTTCGATTACCGACGGAATATTGTGGGATTTATCATCACGGCCAAGTATTAAGGAAAGACAACAAGCTTGCGATCAAAAAAATCGGAGCCGATCCGCGAATGCGAGAAGACGATGGAGATCTTAAAGAAAAAGACCCTGGCGAATGGGACAAGGCATTGTGTTGGATTACGGACCCTTGCGCTTTTTTTTCTGCTTTTGTTTTTCGCAGCCTGTGGTCCCGGTGCTTCGGGCGGGGGCGCACCGGAGTCCACAAGCGCCGTCGGCATTACACTTTCCCTTCCCCAATCGAATACGGGGAATCGATCTAAAGCCCTTCGCGCCCCGTCGGTTTCCGAATCCATTGCGTCCTTACGTATCACGGTGAGCAGTGCCGACGGCGATGCCTTGACTTCGGCGGATCTGGATGTTTCCACGGGTGGAACCGTGACCGTTCCCTTGGCCGTGCCTTCCGGTTCTGCACGTCTTTTTGTTGTCGAAATCCTCGACAATAAAAAGAGGGTCTTGTTTCTGGGCAGCGCGATGGCCGATCTCTTGCCCGGTGTGTCCGTGACCCTGCCTGTCAGCGTTAGCCCACCCATGACGATCAGCCCGAATGTGATTAGCATTCCGGTCCGGGGCAGTCAGCAGTTTCAAGCGGCCTTGAGTCCCGCTTTGCTGGGGCTACTGATGGATGCGACACTCGATTGGCGCATCGAAGATGAAAATGGAACCGTCATCAAGGTCGGGATCCTTCCCGAAACAGGCGCGGCAGTGACCTACACCGCGCCGGATCAATTGCCAATTCAAAGCGACTTGATTATTAAAGTCTCCCTGCGCTCGAATCCAAATATTTATCAAAGCCTGCCGCTCTCCATTGTTCTGGCGCGCCTTGTGGATGGTCAGCTCGGCAATGATGGAGGGGATTGCGGCAGCGAACTTTCCCCCTGCAAAACCATCGGCAAGGCCATGAACTTGGCAAAGGCGGGTGAGGTGGTCCTGGTCAAACCGGGCGTCTATCCTTTCGGCGGCGCCAATGGTGAAGCGGTGCCCTTGCCCTTGACCGAAGGCGTCACCTTGGAAGGCCAGGCGATCGACGGGCAATTGGCCATTCTCGATTTTATCTCTCCAAACAAGGACGACGATGAGACGCCGGGACCCGGCATTCTAGGTGCAAACGATGCGACCATTCGTGGCCTGACCCTTCAGGAAAACGGCCAATTTGACAGCCTCATCGACACGAAGGGATCGACGCTGGTCATTGAAAATAATGTTTTTAAAGATTTGTGTGGGCAGTGCGGGGCTGTGGCGCTATGGGTTCAAGGCGGGGGCAGCCCGGAGATCTTGGGCAATCTCTTCGGGGATTTCGATGCCGATGGTTTTACAAGGGCGTTACAAATTGATGACGCAAGCACACCGCGAATCCAATCCAACAGTTTTATTGGAAACAAAACTGGCGTTTCCATCCAAAACCCGGCTCAACCGGATATGGGCGGTGGGGCAAAGGGAAGCCTTGGCCACAATCGGCTTAGCTGTAATGAGGATGCCGATTTAACTAACAATTCATCCACAGGAATTCTTTTTGCGCAAAACAACCAATGGGACCACGCGCCTCCGGAAGAGGGTGTGTTCGCGGTCGGGAGTGGAATCGACATTTTCGACGCGGGGCGTTTCATCGATGCAAGCAATGACAGCCTTTTTCCCAATTCGCGTTGCAATTACGGCATTCGCGTTTCGCCGGTATCCGGGTTGGTCACGACGGAAGATGGCGGAACCGCGAATTTTACAGTGGTATTGAACACCCCTCCGAAGGCCGATGTCTTCATTACCCTTTCGTCGAACGATACCAGTGAGGGGACGGTTTCTGTGCCAAGCTTAACGTTCACATCGGAGAATTGGAATCAGGTACAAACAGTGACGATTACCGGGAAGGACGATGACTCGGTAGACGGGGATGTCTCTTATACGATTGAAATCGATCCCGCGCAAAGTGAGGATCTTCATTACGAGGGCAGGGATGCCGAGGATGTGTCTGTGCTCAATCAGGATAACGATTCGGCCTCCGGCGCGGGCATTACTGTGAACCCGACTACTGGCCTCGTTACGACGGAGGCAGGCGGCACGGACACCTTCACTGTCGTCCTGCGATCGCAGCCGACGGCGCCGGTCACCATTGGGCTGACTTCGGATAACACCTTAGAAGGCACCGTTTCTCCGAACAGCCTAACCTTCACAGTCGCCAACTGGAACCGAGAACAAGTCGTGACGATCACGGGTCAGAATGATGACGTGGCCGATGGCGATGTGGACTACACCATTGTGACGGCAGCGGCAAGCAGCAGCGATGCAATCTACAACGGCATGGATGCGGAAGATGTGACGCTTACAAATCAAGACAACGATACGGTCGGCATTACCGTGAATCCCATCGCCGGTCTGGTGACGACCGAGGCGGGCGGAAGCGACAGCTTTAGCCTTGTGCTCAATTCGCAGCCGAGGGCACCGGTGACCATTCGATTGCGGTCGAGCGACACGACAGAAGGAAGCCTTTCACTCAGCAGCCTCACTTTTACGGCGACCAATTGGAACATCGAACAGCGCGTGACGGTGACAGGCGTCAATGACGACATTGATGATGAAGATGTCGATTACTTAATCATCACCACCGCATCGAGCAATGATGCAGCGTACAACGTGATCGATCCTGACGATGTGGGTGTCACGAATCGTGATGACGATCAGTTCGGCATTCTTGTTAATCCACTCATCGGCTTGGTGACCACCGAAGCGGGCGGAACGGCGACCTTTACCGTTGTCCTTCAGTCTCAACCGACGGCAAACGTGAATATTGGACTTTCTTCCAGTGACGGAACGGAAGGCCGGGTCTCAGCCCAGAGCCTCACCTTTACTTCCACAAACTGGAACCAGGCACAAACCGTGACCGTCACGGGACAAGATGACGATGTGGCCGATGGACCGGTTGCGTACACCATTTTCACGGATCCTGCAACAAGCAACGACCCGAGCTATAACGGACTGGATCCCGCGGATGTCTCACTTACGAACCAAGACAACGATGCTGTCGGCATCACCGTGAATCCCATCGCTGGTTTGGTGACCACCGAGGCGGGCGGAACGGACCGCTTTACCCTCGTTCTAAACTCACAACCGATTGCCGACGTTACGGTCCGTATTTCATCAAGCGATACGAGTGAAGGAAGCGTTTCGCCGATTAGCGTAAGCTTTGGTTTGGCGAATTGGAATCAAGCCCAAACTGTGGTCGTGACCGGACTGGATGATAGTGTGGTGGATGGTGATATCGCTTACACGATTGTGACGGCACCCGCCGGGAGCAACGATCCGAATTACAATGGCCTCGATCCCTCCGATGTCGCGGTGACGAACCAGGACAATGATGTGCTCTCGCACACCCTCACCGTTCGGACGGCCGGAACGGGACGCGGATCTGTCAGTTCTCTTCCCGCCGGGATTGATTGCGGCCAGGACTGTTCAGAAAGCTTTCCGGCGGGTACACAGGTCCGCTTAACCGCGATTCCAGACAAAGCCTCGGTCTTTAGCGGTTGGAGCGGCGATCCGGATTGCAGTGCAGCAGGCGCGGCAACTTCGGTGACCATGAATGGCGATAAAACCTGCGTGGCGACCTTCACGCTGCTTTATATCTTCAAGGCCAACTTCGATTCCGACGATGTCGGCAAACCCCCGAATATCAGTCCGCCCGCGCAGGGCGACCAGGTTTGGGATCGCTTGGAACTCATTACAGGCCAGAGCGGAAGGGTTCACGTTCAGGACCAGGTGGGTGACTTGAGTAAAAACCCGCTTTTACTCGATTCGCCGACACGCCAAAATGGATCCGTTGCTTTCCGCGGATTTGTGGAAGGGGCGCCGCCCGGAAGAGGTGTCTATCTATTGCGCTGGCAGTCCCTTTTGAACTCGGACCCCCAGGTTCCTGTTGCGGCCAATATCGGCATCCTCGACAGCGAGGGGACGATCATCGGGGTCCTGACTTACCGCGCAGGTAATTTGCTCGACTTCAATAATATTTCCCCGGAGGAAGGCATTGGCGTGCCCTGGAAATTGGATGTCGCTCAAACCTTTGAGGTGACTGTAAATCTCGACATAAACAGGCTGAGCCTTACTATTGACGGTGTCGCAGTTTCGGGATTTCAGGATGTCCCCTTCTTTAGTCAGAATACGGGGGGTCTTGCAGAGATTATTATGAGTGTGGGTGTGCTTCAGAAGATGGGTGTGGACGATATCGAAGTGATCGTCCAGTAATGCGCAAAGGATGGGGCTTGACCTTAGTTTTCTGGCCGCTTGTACCAGTACCAACAAAGCGAACGGAAAAAGATCAGAAAAGGGAAGAAGAGGCAGAGTGCTGTCATTAAGATCACCCGTTCCGGATGATCTAATTTCCGTGCGGAGGTGGTGATCGGATATTCCGTAATGACACAAAAAGACATCCGCTTTTTCTTCCCCCAGCGTTTTAAATCTCGCGAAAATCGAATTTCTTCTCCGGCATACAAATATTTGCTAAATCCCCCGATGTCCTCAAAGGCCTCCCGTAAACAGTAGACGAAGCTGCCTGCCGCCAGTTGAAATCGCCGCGAGACGCCTGTCCAAAACATTAGGATGAGTTTGGAAAAAACGCCGGTCTGCCGGTCGAAGCGGATGAGTGTGCCGCCGCCACAACAGCGTCCGTCTTCGAGCTTGTCGAGCGCGGTTTTTAGGAGTTGGGGGGAAATCAGGCTGTCGGCATCTAAAAAGATGAGGTAGTGTCCGGTCGCGAGGGCTGCGCCGGCATTGCGGGCCCGGGAGATTTGGTTTTTCCCTTCGAAGGCGACCTTGGCGCCGTGGGCCTCGGCCACTTGGGCGGTGTTGTCGGTGGAATTATTATCGGCCACAATAATTTCACCCTTTAGTGCTATTGTCGCCATGGCCGCTTTTAAGGTGGCCAGCGATTTAGGTAACCAGGCGGCTTCGTTGTAAGCCGGAATGATGACAGAATAGTGCGGCATGTGCGTTAATCTAGGAAAGGGGCGCTTGTTCATGCGCAGGGCGAAATAGAGAGTTGTAGGCGATTATTCTAGTACGACGGCGACGCCGCCGCCTTCTTTGTCGACCACGGGCATGGATTTGTTGCAATGGGGACATTTGACATAGACGAGGTTGTCGAAAAGGCCGATGCTGTAGTGATTGACGAGTAAGTCGAATTCTTTTTTGCAGGCGGGGCAGGCAGTGAGATAACGCTTGAGGAAGACCGTGATATCGGATTGGATGGTTTCGATTTGATGTTGCAATCGAAGAACTTCCGATTCGAGGCGGTCGACCCGCTTGGCGATCTCTTCGGACATGCTTATATCATAGGTTATATCGGGTCTGCACGCAAGAGAATTACTACAAAATTGTTTAGAAAATACGCGTGGCCTTGCTTAGCACCCTAATTCTGCATTATCCTAAGCGCAGAGGCTTTCGCCTTGTTTTTTCGCGTGTAGCCCGTTATCATGTCGATCCGACTCGGGCCAAACTCAAGGTTTTGAAGAGCTTAAGATGCAAGATCAGGTACAAATGGATATTGAGATGAAAGACAGCCCGCAAGAAGCGGTTCAAGAAACCTACATTGATCACAAAGATCTCGCCGTGCTCTGGGCGGTGGGCGTGCTGGTTTCTTTGTTGATTTCCCTTGCCGGGACGATGTGGAACCCATCCAGCTACGATGCCATTCAGAGCACCGCCGTCGACGAAACGGAAGCGCGGGTGGAAAACAGCCAAAACCAGCTCGTGGCCAATGCCTTAAACAATGGAGAAATCGAATACCACTTCTCCATGGACAAGTTGGTGAAGCTCAAGCCGGGCTACGTGCGTTTTTCCGTCGATTTGGTTCGCCTCATCCTCTTTCCCTGTGGTCCCATTGTGATTCTCGGCCTGCTCATTCGGAAATCCATACAACATTCGAAGCAAAAGCGCTAGCGCCCGGCGAAGCAGAGAAAACAAAGAACAGACCGAATGGCGAAGGCTTCAAACAGCTGGCGAATTTTAAACTACGCCCGTCCCTATGTCCGCACTTTGGCGATTGCGACGGCCTTCCTCCTCATATCCTCCGGCATCAGCCTCAGCATTCCCTGGATTGTTCGCGGGCCTATCGACGACATCCTTACGCGCCGCGAGATTCCATCCCTGCTGGCGCTCTTTGGCCTGATCCTCCTTTTTATGGTTCAAGCCCTCTTTTCCTTTACACACAATTATCTTTCGGGTGCGGTCGGGCAACGTGTGCTCGCCGATCTTCGCGTCCATCTTTTTTCGCATCTTCAGTCTTTATCGCTTCCTTTTTTCAGCGGCCGCCGAACGGGTGAGCTGCTCTCCAGGTTGACCAACGACCTGGGCGTGGTCCAATCTCTGGCCACGGAGATGCCGGTTAATATCATACGGCAGGGCCTGATTCTTATCGGCGGCATCATCATCATTATCTACATGAATTGGCGGTTAACCGTTCTGGCCCTCTTCCTCATCCCGATCGTGGTTATCGCCGCGCGTTTCATGGGAAGGCGATTGCGGGCCTTGTCCACATCGGTCCAAGACCAGTTGGCCCATACGACCACCTTAATGGAAGAGATGATTACGGGGATACGGACGATCAAGTCTTTTGGCCGGGAAAACTATGAGGCGGAGCGCTTTTCCGCGCAAACGAACAAAACCCTCGAGGTGATGTTGAAACGCTTGCGGATTTCCACGGCCTTTGGGCCTTTGATGGTTTTTCTTGGCTTCAGCACGGCCTGCGGCCTGATGTGGTACGGGGCGCGGGAGGTCGTGTTGGGGAAGATTACACCGGGCGAAGTCATCGCCTTTGTCATGTATGCCGTGATTATTACCGGACCGGTAGGTAGTTTTGCACGCCTTTTTTCTCAGCTGCAAGAAGGCCTCGGAGCCAGTCGACGGGTCTTCGAACTCCTGGATACCCCGGCTCTCATTGCAGATGCGCCCAATGCCTTTCGCCTTCCGCCCATTGCCGGCGCGGTGCGCTTCGATGGGGTTTCTTTTTATTATGACGAAAGCCAGCCCGTCTTACAGGCCATCGATTTCGAGATTCAACCCGGCGAGAAGGTCGCCCTTGTGGGCCCCAGCGGCGCGGGGAAGAGCACGCTCATTCACCTCTTGCATCGCTTTTACGATCCGGTGTCTGGGACAGTTTCGATTGATGGGCATCCACTCAAGAAGGTCCAGATTAAAAGTTATTACGATCAGATCGCTTACGTGCCTCAGGAGGTTCTCCTTTTTGGCGGGAGCCTGCGGGACAATATTCGCTATGGTCGGCTGGAGGCCACGGAAGAAGAAGTGATTGCGGCCTCACAGGCGGCCCACGCCCACGACTTTATCACGACCTTTGTAAAAGGCTACGATACGGTTGTTGGCGAAAAGGGCTTAACCCTTTCCGGCGGGCAGCGGCAGCGCATTGCTATTGCCCGCGCGTTTTTAAAAAATCCCAGAGTGCTTATCCTCGACGAGGCCACGGCCTATCTCGACAACGAGTCTGAGCTGTTTATCCAGGAGGCCTTGGAGGTTTTAATGGCGGATAAGACGACCTTTATGATTGCACACCGGCTTTCGACGATTCAAAAGGCAGACCGCATCCTTGTCTTCAATAAAGGAAAGCTTGTGGAGCAAGGGAACCATGCCGAACTCATGACCTTGGGCGCACTGTACTATCACCTCTACACCCTCAAAGCCGCAGGCGCGGAGCTTCCTATTTCGGATCAAGTCTAAGCGAAGAATCTTCTTTTTGGGGGATCGATTCGTTCACGTGGATCGGGAGTTGAAGCTTGTGGCTTCCGGCTTGATCTTGCCAGCTGAGCTTGAGATCGACTTTTTGGGGGCTTTGTTTCGAATCTAGGGCAATGGAGAGGTCGCCTTTTGGAAGGGCCGACACGGCGTTCTGCCATTCCTTAAAATCCTCATCGCAAGTGGAGAGCGGGTTTTGTTCGGGGCAGTTTGTTTTTAGATTGGCCGCCGTTTGCATGCCATCGTAAAGTTGAACATTGGCGCCGTTTTCTTGGATACGCGCGCTCACTTTTTGCACAATCCGATTGGCCAAGATCGTGTGTTCCGAGTCGTTTGCCTTTCGCAGCGCGGAAACCTTCATTGAAAGCAGGGCGAGCAAGCCAAAAGTTACGATAATCATCACGCCGAAAATCTCAATCAGCGTAAAGCCGTTTTCCTCCTTTGTCCAATTCGTTTTTAAAAAGTAAAGGCGCATAATCTCTTCAATAACAAGGGGTTTTGGGCTAAGAGCCCTTTAACAAGGCCCAAGCCGTATCTCTGTGATGAGCAATCCTTATGCCTAAGCTTTTTGGAAGGACTGAATGATTAAATAACAATTAATTTCAATGTGTTATGGATTTGTAATTTATAAGAGAAGGATGGGCTATGAAACGCGCACTTCTTATTTATGAGAAAGGTCTTACATAATGCCGGGGGGAGATGGAAATAAATAAACTGAGATGAATAATACCGCTTTGCTGGTTATTCTTCCTTGATTGTTTGCTGTGCCGCGAGTGTTCTTAGGCGATCTAAGCTTGTCTCGCTAGGAACTTGATCGAGTTGAAGGGAGGAAATGGTTTCTTCGGAATTCAGTTTGAAGGTGCAGGAAGGCGGCGGGCCGGGCTGACAAGCATAGTGTTGAATCTCCTCATGCTGGATGACCCGCGGTTTCTCAGCGAAGACATAAATGCGTTTATTCGTGAGCAGATAAGACCCCGGCACGATCGCGAGAAAGAATTCGTCTTTTTCTGGGGGGATGATTTTAAATGCGGTATCGAGTGCGGTCTGCATTGCTTTGTCCGAGAGTAGCAGCTCCACCAGCAGGGCGAGCGATCTTTTCCGTGTTTTCAATTCGTATTGATCGTTAAAATCCGAGAGCCGACCCGATTGCCAAGCCCCATAAGAATGCTTCAGGAAGGCCACGGCCTTCGGGTCTGCAGCGAGGGTGTGGACGCCCATGCCCTGATTAATCTTAAGATTTTTCCGACCCCGAAAAGCGGCGTTGAGACCAATGGCAATTAACGGAAGGGCCACCATCCAGATCTGCTTTTCTCCAATACCCAGGGCCGAAGAAACGAGCGCCGCGATCCCCAGCAGCAGCCCAATAATCCCCACGGCAAGATCAATTTTAGGCGTCATGTTTTCCTTGTGTGATATTTAAATACGAACCGATATTATGAAAAACGACAAGGGGATTTTAACACAAGCGAAAAAGAAGATGAACGCCTTGCTCGAAAAAAAAATTAAGTGGTTTTGGAAAATACGAATGGCCGGCGCTAGGCCTAAATGATGAAAGGCCAAAAGCCGCGCGGCGAGATGCGCTTGTGCCGTATATCTTTAACCTGGCATCTTCATTAACTCAGACACTTCAAGCGAACCGCCAATATCAAGAAAGGGGCAGGCCTTTGCCATCTCCAATGCCGCCTCCATTGTATCCGCTTCAATAATGGTGTACCCCGACATGGATGTTGTGCTTCCTGTTGTGACCGTCCCATCGGCATTCACGGTGCGTGTATCTTTAAAAGGATTGGCGGGACTCACTGCCGCATCGCCCAAAGCGGACAACCATGCTTTATATTTCGCGAAATGTTTCTGACCTTCCTCAGGGCTAGAGGGCTGATCGCCGCCGAGGTAAGTAATAATGTACTGAGCCATGTGCTGATCTCCTTATCTTAAGAGTTAAATTCGAATGGTCTAGCAAAAATACATAAGCTAAAAACAATTTTTACGCGTTAAGGGCTTGGGTAGAGCTTTGTGCCCCAGCCTGCATTTGGATGTGGTGGCATGCGCAGCAGGCCCGACCTTACTTGCAAGGTCTTGTTATCCCGCGGCGCCATTGGCTTCTGGCAATTGAACAAATACTGCAGAGAGACCCGCACTCCCGACGACTTCCGTTAGGTGACCCTTTCCGGTTGTGTCGTCCAACAAAACGAGGCTGCCTGCAGAGAATTTTCGCATTTCCCCATCACACACCGTGACCTGCAGCTGTCCCGATAATTGAAAGTAGAACTGACGTTTTGGCGTGGGATGCCAATTTCCGCCCCATGCGGGGGGAACGTCGCAGAGGATTACGCGCTCAGCCTCGACGGGTTCGGCAATGTTCAAGGGTGGCGCTGGGGGCGCAAAATCAACCGGTGCCACCGCTACGGAAACATCCTCGAAGTGCGACTCGCCCGCGGCATCGCAATAAATACGTGTGTAGTTCACTATTTTCTCCTATTGCTTCGCTGTGAATCATAGGGTTGTTTAAGATGACCTCGTTTGTGGTTGAGCTGACCGTGCCCGCCCCGAAAAACAGCCTAACACTAAAAAAGTATATGCCTCTTAACAATACTCAGCAATTGGAGTACAATTCAATAAATTCAATTTGTTAGGAGGTAAGTGATGAAGATGGAACAAGTCAGTTTTCTCGAATGGCAAGAACGTTATGGCAGTGAAACCGCGTGTGTTGATGCCTTGCGCATGATCCGGTGGCCCGAAGGGTTTCAGTGCCCGAAATGTGGACATCATGCAGCGTCTCTCATTTCTACCCGTCGCCTTCATCAGTGCAGTCAGTGCTTTCATCAGGTTTCCGCAACAGCGGGAACCCTCTTTCATTCGACCAAGCTGCCACTGGTAAAGTGGTTTTGGACTATCTACCTGGTTGGAGCAGACAAAGGGGGTATTTCGGCCTTGCGCCTCGCTAAGTTTTTGGGTATCTCCTGGTTGACGGCGCACCGGATGCTTCGGAAAATCCGAACTGCCATGGGAGATCGGGATCGTGGCTATAAACTGACCGACTTGATTGAGCTTGACGATGCCTATGTCGGTGGAAAACGCTCGGGAGGAAAGCGGGGGCGCGGTGCTGAAGGCAAACGGGGCGTACTGCTTGCGGTTGAAAAGCGGGGTTCGGGGCCGGGTTTATGTCGGCACAAGTCGTTGACTCGATCTCGCAAAAAACAGTGAAACGCTTTGTTGATGAGTGTATCAGCCCCGGTCAAACCGTCCGCACAGATGCTTTTCGGTCTATGAATGTAATCGGTCAGACACAGTTTCATGAAAGCCGTGTAACGCCCGGCAAGGAAGCTGGAAAATGGCTGCCTTGGGTACACATCGTCATTAGCAACCTGAAGACTTTTTTGAACGGCACATTTCATGGTGTTTCCGGGGGCTACTTGCAAGAATACCTTGATGAATGTTGCTATCGTTTTAATCGCAGATTCTGGGAAAATGAACTCCCATTTCGTTTGCTCAATGCTTGTTTAATCCATAAGCCCCTTCCAATCACTGACTTTCGTTAAGAGGCATAAAAAAGTATTACGAGGTCTGGTTGAGCGAGCGGTTAGTTAGACTCAAGCACCTGAAATACCCATATGTGAATCATTTTTTAGCAGCCAAACATTCTCTTTTGCCGCACATATTCCCTTTAGTCCGTCCGGTATATTCGTGCTTGAAATGAGCGCGAGATCATAACGATCTCTATAGTGTTGATTCACCTCCTCTTTACTAATTGAAAAAGGAGGGCCTTCCATTAATTTTTGGTCGTACTCATAGCAAATGAGCAACTGCGGCGCTTTATCCGTAATTTCCGTTAAATGTGCAGTGTATCGATTGCGCATTTCTTTCGGCAGGGCGACTTAAGTGGCCCTGTCATAAGTTGCATTGACCGAGCCAAGGATTTTATGAGACAAATGAAAAATATCACCCGCAAATATATCGATATTATTTGCGCTATAGTGATCGACTTCACTCATTTTTGATATTTTTGGCTCCACCCCAAGCTCTGTAAATAATTGCTCAAGGGCTATTTTGCTCAATTCAGATCCAGCAACGCGATAGCCATTGGAAAGTAGCCACCCAATATCAAGCGTTTTACCGCACAGTGGTAAAAACACACGGCTGCCTTTAGCTAAAGATAGTTCATTGAAGTACCTAACGAGTAGTGGGTTCGCTTCACTTACGTGGAAAGCAATATTATTGTTTTCCCACCGTTGATGCCAAAAACGAGTATCCAGAATAGCCTTTTTAGAAGTTTACTTGCCCATAAGGGTTCGAGCTAAGTTGCACCCTATTTAGCTCACAGGCACAACGACGTTGTGACGGCGAGTGAAAAAGGCGAAGCCGCGAAACGGTATCTGCTTCAGCGATTGTTCGGCGGCGGATGAAACATCCGATTGCAAGGCATTGTTAGGCGCAAGGGACTGCTTTGATGATGATCGATCCATTTGGAAAGGAGATATCTCCCAATTTCCCTTCTCCTTCATCGTAATGTGTAATTAATATTTCACCGAAGCCCTGTGTTCGCATTGCGTCTTCGATTTCCTCGGGCGAGCGAATTTGATGGCCCAACTCATGGAAACGTAAGCTTTCGAGAGTGCGCACTGGCCGAATGCCAAAGACGCACCTGCTTTTCGGTTTAAACCAAGGGCGGATGTGTGTAAGCAGTGCATTTAAGTCATCAATGAAGTAAAGGACATTCACTGCGATCAGCCCATCGATGCTTTCATCCTCTACTCGTGCGTCGTAACAATTTCCAGAATGAACATCTATTCGGGCAGAGCTCGCGCAGCGCAGGGCTTTCTCTGCGACCTGAGCCATATCATTAGAAATCTCTATACCAAGATAACGCCCCTTGAAACCGATTTTTTTTACGAGACCGGAAGACAAAGCGCCATTACCGGGTCCAATCTCGATAATGAATTCTCCCTCATTTGGAGCTAATGCCTCAAGCGTGCGAGCCGTGATAAATGCGTTGGTGTCATTCATTTTAGTCGCAATTTCGGCCCCCTGTTCTCCGTTTGGATAGGCTAGCTGTGCCACTATATTTTTCAGCTGCTTCGCTTCCACTTTCTCTCCTAGCGCCAAACGTAATGTTGAGGGGCGCGCCGCTTTTGGCGCGTCTCTCTCGTGCGAAATGTTAGGCTGACCTTATAAATTTCTTGGTATCAGATAAATAGTCATTTGCCATATCAGCCGTGAGGAGCTCAATCATGACGCTATTCTCTATCCAGAACTCAATTACATTGAATCCGCCTCTCGGCAACTCTAAAGCTTTCCATCCCTGTGTTGCCGCAACCTTGAAAATTTCTTCTCTCGAACGATTGATGGAGATCGTGGCATGTGTCGCGCAGAATCTGGAGTGTGAAGGGTTGTGCTGAAAATTCGCTTGATCTTCACCTGCATCAGGGTACATCTCCGTACCCGTAGGATATAACTCTATCGCCGAGCCGTGTTCATCTCCAAACCAAACAATGTATGAGTTCGGGTAAGGGCCAAACCGGGTAATGGTTCCACCGAAAAGGTCAGCCATCACCTCAGAAACATTTTTGGTATCTTGAACGGAAATCGAATAGTGATGAATCATATGAGTTGAGTCCAAAGAGCGCCTTGTATCACCAGTGCCGCCAACAAACTTGCCGCGGCCGTGCCGCCGCGCTTCTCGCCATCTGGTGCATACAATTGTTCTGTGATTACTGCTTTATTTTCAATTCGTTACTGGTTCAATTTCTTTTTATAGATAAGCTACTATCTAATTCATACATCACAATTGCTGTTTGAAAAACCACCCGTCTGCCATCCTCCCAGACTAAAGGCTCATTTTCTTTCTGGCCACCATGCTCCTGCCGTTGCACAATGTCATTTACTGCTCGCCAAAAGTTCAATAAAGACTCTAATAATTCTTTTTCTGCCTCACCCAACTTGGCCGCCTGTTTTTTTAATACAGCCATAATTCTCCTGACAGTCTTGGTTATATCTTTATCAACCTCATCTGGTTTGTGTAGTTGAACAAGCGCAGTGGCAAACTCTTGCATCGCTTCTCTACAATTATGGCCAATAGTAGTAAGTTGTTTTTCTGAATCGCTTGCCCACAACATCTCCTCTGCATCAAACCACCTCTGGTATGCGCTAGGATATTTTTGTTGAAAAACGTCACTAGATAAATAACTTTTCATCGTAGACTCAAGGCGTTGTACGGGCTGGCCTTCATGTTCTTTTAATTGTTCGTAATATTTAAAACCTTTTGGGGTTACATCGAAATTTGGGGTTCCCTGTGACCCGGAACCTTTAGAGATAAGATTTTCACTAGCAAGGACGTTAAGGTCTCCTAGATAAGCTGGGATTTTGCCATTTAGTAGGCCTGGATGAATAATATCTGATCCACCCATATACTCGATTGCAGTAAATTTCTGGCGATTTTGATGAGTTAAATTTCTTGAGGCTTCAACTAATAACTTGAAAAGTTCTTTTTGTTCCGGCTCTAGTAAGATTTGAAATTCAAATTGTTTTTTGAGGTATTCTTCCTCTTTTAATTCGCTATAACGCCTTTCAACAGCTGAATAGTATGGATCAGACTTAAAGCGAGCGCATTCATTCATTACAAACTCAAGTTCGTCCTTGGTATAGGACGATATTATGCTTTTATCACCTAATTTGATAAACCGCTCGAATGCATTAATAATTTTCCATGTCGAATCTTTTAACATTCCAATTCACATCACTTTTAATAAGGGATCCAGTTTATGATTTAAACACAGAACATATACTTTACGGCCCAATTGCCGAATTTAATTACGGGCTTGATTGATGTATAAAGATTTCGATTAAAAATGTCAAAAGCGTGCAGGCTTTATTGGGAATAAGGGTTTAATAAAATGTTGTACCTGGGGCGACTGCGAAATGGTTCATTAAGCGAGGGAAGGAAGCCCTAGCTCCATTTCGGGCTAGGCACTGGGATAGGGCTGGAGCCCTAGAAGGATGGGCTCCTTTTACAGTGTTTTATAAGGGTGTTGATTCAGGAGTAAACATCAGGATGATGATGCTTAGCCTTTGCCGTTTCCTTCGGAATAGATGGCTTCGAGTATGGGGCCGGCGCCTTTTTCCAACAAGGCATCAGCGACGGCTTCCCCGAGTGTGCCCGCTTCTAAATAGGGGGCGGTTTTGCTTTCTCGGATCACTTGCGTGCCGTCGAGGTTGGCGACGAGTCCTTGCAGGCTGAGCTTGCCATCCGCGAAGGTGGCATGCCCTCCAATGGGCACTTGGCAACCCCCTTCAAGCTTGGCAAGCAAATCGCGTTCGGCTTTAACGGCGATGGAGGTATTGGAATGATTCAAGGGGAGAACAATTTCTTGGATCTCGGGATCGAACTTTCGAATTTCGATGCCGAGCGCGCCTTGAGCGATGGCGGGGAGCATCTGATCTGTCGGCAAGTATTCTGTAATGTCGTCCTTTAAACCCAAGCGATGCAGGCCGGCGGCGGCAAGGATGATGGCATCGAATTCGCCCTTCTTGGCTTTTTGAAGACGCGTATCGAGATTGCCCCGGAGGGCGACGATTTCAAGATCGGGCCGAAGGGCCAAAAGCTGGGCCTGTCGCCGAAGCGAGCTGGTGCCGACGCGCGCGCCTTTAGGCAACTCGGCCAGCTTTTTTCCATCGTGGCTAATGAGGGCGTCGCGCGGATCTTCCCGTTCTGGAATGGCGGCGATCATGAGGCCCTTGGGGAGTTCGCTGGGCACGTCTTTCATGCTGTGTACGGCGAGATCAATTTTTTCTTCCAGCAGGGCTTCATCGATTTCTTTGACGAAGAGGCCCTTGCCACCCACCTTGGCAAGCGGAACATCTAAAATTTTATCCCCGGTGGTTTGTATTTGTTTGATCTCGCATTCAATACCTTTGGCCTGCAATTGTTCACGCACCCAATTGGCTTGCCACAGTGCCAGCTTACTTCCTCGACTTCCAATCCTAATCATCCTCATCCTTTCCGGTTTTTAAGGGTTGTGGTTGGTGGGAGATTTTCTTTCTTACGCTGATCCCAGTTTAATGCGGACTGCCTTGTGATCGGGCGATTAAGACATCAACCCCGCCTTTTTCTCCGAGCCATATCCGTTTTTCCGTGTCGATGGCGACGGCGTAAACATTTTCATTGGCGAGGCCATGTTGTGCTGTAAAACGTGTCCATGTTTTTCCGTCGAAGCGCGAGACCCCGTGGTTGGTGCCAAACCAGAGCGCGCCATCGTGCGGATCGACGGTGACATCATAGACGATGTTGCCCGCCAAGCCGTCCTCGGTGGTATAGCTTTGCCACTGGCTGCCATCGAAGCGGCTCACCCCGCCGCCCCAGGTGCCGAACCATTTGTTGCCTGCCGGATCGATGGCCATCGAAAAAACATAATTTTCATTATAGGTTTCGTTGCCGCTAGGGTCCAAGACCGATAGATTGTGCGAATGTTTGTAGGCTTCTTCGCCTTCACCGAATTGCGTGCCGAATCCGGTATTATCGCTCTTGGAGAGGCGGTGTTTGTTGGGCGCGCCCAAGCCGTCTTGGTGTACCCAGGTTTGCCATTGGCCATTGGGTGCAAGTCGGCTGACGCCGCCTTCGGTGCCGAACCAAATGGCGCCCTCTGCGTCGATCGCAATGGCATAGACCCAGCGGTCGGCGAGGCCGTCTCCGGTGTTAAAGTTTTTAAAGTGCTTTCCGTCGAAACGGCTTACGCCGTTCCAAGTGGCGATCCAAGTGGTGCCATCGGCGGCGAAATCGACGCCGTAGACCCAAAAATCGGCAAGGCCATCGGAAGGAAGATAGGTCTTCCAATCCTTGCCGTCGAAGCGGCTGATTCCGCCATTGTTGGTGCCGAACCAATAGATTCCTTTGGGGTCTTTGTTCATTGTAAAGATGTAGGGGCTCATGAGGCCGTCTTTTGTCGTATAGGTTTGGGTGGCTTGGCCTGATCGGCTTGAGACTTGAATGATGCCTTCGGTCGTGCCGACCCAAACGGATTGATCGTCCGAGAGTAGGGAGCGAACATAGCTGCCTTCGCCGGTGCTGAAGCTGCCGCCTATGCTGTAATCGGCGTGGCGCACGAGGGTGAGGGGCGGCGGCGTTTCCACCGGAGGGGCACCCGGAGGTTTTGAGGGCACGAGTCTATGGGGCGCTGGGGATGGCGCCGTTTTGGGCGGCGGGACAGTGCGGGGCGGTGCTGAACTTTGGGTCTCGCGTGTTTGCGCTTCCCTTTTTTCTGGGGCTTTTTCCGGCCTTCTTTCGGCTGTTTTTTCTGAAGAGCGTTCTCTTGACGGCGGGCTGATGGGTTGGATGAGACCTTGACCGCAAGCAGTGAGAAAAAATAAAAAGAAAATTGAAATGAGCAAAGGCTTGGCGGGCCTTTTCGGACCGATCGTCATCAAGGGTTTTTCTCTTCCTCCTTGGCGGGCGAGAGTTCCTCTTTGAGATCGAAGAGTTTTCGCGTGGCTTCAAGAATCATGTTGCCGTTTGTCGAGTGGACTTCTGCTTTGAGTACGGTGAGGGGTTTGTGCAAGAGCTTGTTCACGATTGAGGCGGTCAGGCCTTCTAAGGCTTGAAGCTGCGCCGGGCTGAGTTCGCCAAGTTTAGAGGTGATCTTTCCGAGCTCTGCAAGGCGGATACGCTCTGCGCGATCTTTAATGGCGATGATCATGGGGACGGCATCGAGCGATTTAAACCACCGCGCAAACTGCTCGATCTCTTCGCTAATAATGTCTTCCGCTTTGAGCGCTTCTTTCTTACGCGATTCGAGATTGGTTTCAACGGCGACTTGCAAATCGTCAATGTCATAGAGAAAGACATTGTCCAGATCGTTGATCTTGGGGTCGATATTGCGCGGGACGGAGATGTCGATAAAAAAGATGGGCCGGTTTTGCCGGAGGGCGATGGCCTTGGCCACCTCTTCGGGCTTGATCAGGTAGTGCGGCGCCCCGGCGGAGCAAAGCACGATATCCGATTTGATCATCTCCGAGGCGTAGTCTTCGAACTTGATCGGGATGCCCTTGAAGGTTTTGGCCAATTCGAGCGCGCGGTCGTAGCTTCGGTTGGCGATGGCGATGGATTCGACCCCGCTGTTGACGAAGTGACGCGCGGCCAATTCGGCCATTTCGCCCGCGCCGATTAGGAGCGCGGATTTTTTATCGAGCCGCCCGAAGATTTTCTTTGCCAATTCCACTGCGGCATAACTGATTGACACGGCGTTCTGGGCGATTTTGGTTTCTGTGCGAATTCGCTTGGCGACCGAGATGGCTTTTTTAAGCGCCTTCGTTAACACGAGCCCGGTTGTTTTATGGAGCACCGCGTGGTCGAAGGCCTCTTTGATTTGGCCAAGGATCTGCGGTTCGCCGATAATCATGGAGTCAAGGCTGGAGGCGACCCGGAAGAGATGCCGAATGGCGTTGCTTGAGGCATACATATAAAAACAAGGGTCGAGTGTTTCGAAGGCGATATCGGGGTGCGATCGGGCGAAAAATTGTTTGACGGCTTGGAAACCTTTGTGGGTTTCCTTAACCACGGCGCAGACCTCCACGCGATTGCATGTGGAGAGGATGAGTCCCTCTTCAATGCAGGGGTCGGCCGTGAGCGCGCAGAGCGCTTCGCCCATTTTGTCATCCGAGATCGAAAGGCGTTCTCGAATTTCCACGGGGGCGGTGCGGTGGTTAATGCCGATTAAAACAATGTTCATAACAACACGTTCCGAGTTCTAGGCCAAGGTCACAAAAATAAAAATAACGCCGACGAAGCCGATAATCGCCAAGCGTGCGGCTTTCGTGGCCCGCCATCCAATTGTAATTCGCCCGTGCAAGACCAAGAGATAAAAAAACCAGATACCCAAAGATAAGGCCTGTTTAGAGTTGTTGCCACCCCAATAGGAACCTAAGGCGTATTGGGCCCACAAGGCACCAGTAATGATGCCCAGGGTGAGCAGGGGAAAGCCCAAAAGGATGGCCGTTTTGTTCCATTGGTCGAGCTGGTCGAGGGGGGGCAGTCGTTGATAGAGGGTATTAAGTTGTTTCGATTTTAAAAATTTTTCTTGAAGCAGATACATAATGCCCGCGATAAAGGCAAGCGTGAAGGCCACAATGCCAAGGACCGAAAGGGTGGTATGGATACCCAGCAGAGTGTTGACGAGCGTGGGATTGAGGTCCGGAATTTTATTGGGCAAGGCCGAGGCCGAAATGAGCGATAGAAAAGCGAGCGGAAGAATAAAGGAACCGAGGATATAGATATGGTATTTGAATTCTACCCAAAAAAAGATGAGCACGATGGCCCAAGAAAAAAAGGAGACCGCTTCTTGAAGATTGGCTAAGGGGACATAGCCGCTTTCTTTTAAACGGATGGCAAGGGCGACGGTGTGCGAGAGAAATCCGCTCCCCGTGACAATGACCGCCAGGCGTTGCGTCCACGAGGGTGCGCCCGTGCCTTGCCGCTGGTCCCAGCTGAGGATTAATAAAAAAAACAGGGTTCCCAAAAAATAGAAAATGAGGGTCGCTTTAAAAAAGAAAATGTTCAGCATGTTTATTGTTTAAACCAATTCAGTTTGATGCTTCAAGCGCGAAGGGTCTTTCTGCTTTTCTTTTACCTCGATCACGTTTAGTGTGGGTGATGCCTCATGTTTTCGTCAGGGTATTTTCTGCATTCTTTCTAAGCACCACCAGGGTGCGTGCCGCCTTGCTAAAAGGAAGCTGAAAGGGTGCGTGCATTTCTAATCCCAATAAGGGATAGTTATTTAAGCGATGCTCCCAGGCGTTTCGGTCCGAGCGTGCTTGGAAAAAGAGTAGCCTTCCCCCGGCGCGCACAAGAGAGAGTCCTTTGTCCAAAACGAGCGTCGGAGAAAGCGCACGCGTTAAAAGCAAGTCGTAGCCTCCCGGTGGCCCTTCCTCGCTCGCATGCTCAATCCTCGCGTTGATTACGGAAACATAACGCATTCCGAGTAGGCCAATCAAGTGATGAAGAAAGGCGGCCTTTTTTTGGACAGGCTCCACCAGGGTGATCCTCAAATCGGGAAGGGCGATTTTTAGGACCAAGGCGGGAAAACCGGCGCCGCTTCCCACATCGATCCAATGCGCATCGGCTTCAGGTTCTAATAGAGTCAGGGGGCTAAGGGAATCCAAAAAATGCTTAATAATCACCTCATCTTCTTGCCGGATTGCAGTGAGGTTGATTTTTTTATTCCAGCGGAAGAGTTCGCGCAGGTAGCGCATCATTTGGTCGATTTGCGTTGGTGAGAGCAGGAGGCCGAGCTGGGCAGCGCCGGAAATGAGCAAAGTGCTGGGATCTTTGGGGTCTTCTGGAACCAAAGGTTCAGCTTGAGATGCGACGTTTTTTTTCTGTTTCATTTGAAGGGTCGATGGCGTCTTGCTGTACATGCCGTTGACGCCCTTTTTTGGCCAGTGCGATCATGAGGATAGAAATCGCTGCGGGGGTAATGCCTGAAATACGAGCGGCCTGGCCCAAAGACTGCGGCTTAATGTTCAGGAGCTTTTCTTGGACCTCTTTCGAAAGACCTTTTAATTCTAAGTAATTGAAATTATTTGGAATTAATTTCTGTTCGATTTCTTGCAAGCGCGAGACGTGGGACAACTCCCGCTGGATATAGCCTTCGTACTTGATCTGAATTTCCAGTTCTTCCGAAACGGAAGGGTCTTCCTGAACCTCAAGTTTTGCCCAGCGGGCGATTTTTGCGAAATCGATCTCGGGACGTTTCATGAGTTTTCCAAGGCTAAGGGCAAAAAGGTTTCCTGATATACCTTCCTCTTTTGCGAGGCGATCTGCCTCAGGCAAGTTTCCAAAACGTGTTTCATCGAGCCAGGACCTGCGGGATTTTATTTTATCTATTTTAATCATGTACTTACGATAAGCCTGTTCAGCTAAGAGGCCGATCGCGTAGCCTTTTTCCATCAGCCTCAGGTCGGCATTGCCGTGTCGAAGGAGGAGGCGGTATTCGGCCCGCGAGGTAAACATCCGATAAGGCTCCTCCGTGCCCAGGGTGACCAAGTCGTCAATAAGGACCCCGATATAGGCCTCTGATCGCTTTAGTATGAGAGGTTCCGCGTTACTTTGCTTCAGGGCGGCGTTAATTCCGGCCATGAGGCCTTGGGCGGCGGCTTCTTCATAGCCCGAGGTGCCGTTGATTTGTCCCGCGTGATAGAGCCCGGAGACCGCTTTGGTCTCTAAGGTGGGGTAGAGCTGGGTGGGCGGGATGAAGTCATATTCGATTGCATAACCGGGCCGAATCATCTTAACCTTTTCGAGTCCGGGGATGCTCTGGACAAATTTGAGTTGAACCGCTTCAGGTAGTGAGGTGGAGATGCCGTTGGGGTAGACGACCGAAGTCGTTTTTCCTTCTGGCTCCAGAAAAACCTGATGGCGGGGGTGATCGGAAAAACGCACGACTTTATCTTCGATCGAAGGGCAGTAACGGGGTCCGATCCCAGTGATGACGCCGGAATAAAGCGGAGATTCTCCCAGGTGTGCATTTATTATTTCATGCGTCTTTTCATTGGTATAGGTCAGGTGACAGGCAATTTGCTCAACATTGAGTTTTTCCGTGGAATAAGAAAAAGGCAGCGGTGGATCGTCACCGTACTGGGGTGCGAGTTTCGAGTAGTCGATGCTTTTTCCCTCAAGGCGTGGCGGTGTTCCGGTTTTTAGGCGCCCCAGGCGAAAGCCGAGCGCCAGGAGGCTGTCGGAGGCTTTTTCTGCCCTTTTTTCTCCGATGCGTCCCGCTGGAAAGGATTCCTTTCCAATATGAATGAGTCCTTTTAAAAAGGTGCCGGTGGTGAGGATGACCGCATTGGCGTAATATTCCGTCCCGTCCGATAAGGCCACGCCTTGGATCCGCTCTTTTTTAACCAGAAGGCGGTCGACCATGCCTTCAAGTACGGTGAGCTTCGGCGTATTCAGTAGGGTATGGGTCATCACCCGTCGATAGATGTCGCGATCAGCCTGGGCACGAAGGGCACGTACTGCGGGCCCCTTACGCATATTCAGCATACGAAATTGGATGCCCGCCTGATCGATGGCTCGCGCCATCTCTCCGCCCAGGGCGTCGATTTCTCTAACCAAATGACCCTTTGCAATCCCGCCTATTGCAGGATTGCAGGACATCTGGCCGATATTCTCCAGCTTAAGCGTGATTAGCAGGGTTTCTGTGCCCATTCTCGCAGAGGCCAGGGCGGCTTCGCTTCCGGCATGGCCTGCCCCGACAACGATGATGGGGAATTTATTATTCATCACTTTATACTCTTTGACAGTTTTTCTTTATGTTTAGGTCTTTGGCAGTGGGTTTCCCCTGCTTTCTCTCTCTGTAAAATTTCGTTTACTGTTCCACGTGGAACACGATGTTCAAGAACTTACTTTCCAATGCAAAATTGGTCAAATATTTGATCAAGAATTTCATCTACCGTGGTTTCTCCCGTAATTTCTCCTAAGGCATCAAGGGATTCTCGAAGGTCGATGGCGGGGAATTCCCAGGAAAGGCCTTGATTTACGGAGGCCAATGCGTGGACCAGGCTTTTTTTAGCGGACTCCAAGGCTTTTTTGTGGCGAAGGAGGCCGATTGCGGGCGGTTCTTTTTCGGAGCGAGTTATGAGTTGGGCTTTGATTTTATCACGGAGTTCGGGAAAGCCCTGGCTGGTTCTTGCAGATAAGTTTAAAAACTGCTCTTCTGGCGGGTCTCCCGGAATCGAGTCCATCTCTAGCGCCCTGGGTAGGTCTGATTTATTCAATACAATGATTTTGGGCCCATTTTTTAGGGTCTCAGACAATTTGATGTCTTCTTTGGAGAGGGCTTCACTGGCATCAAGGAGCCAAAGCGTTAAATCGGCATTTTTTTGGGCGGCCTCTCCACGGCGGACGCCTTCTTGTTCAATGGGATGTTCTGCTTCCCTGTAGCCTGCGGTATCAACCAATTTAATCAAAATGCCACCGAAGTCTATGGTTTCTTGTAGTAAATCTCGCGTGGTGCCCGGGTAGGGCGTGACAATGGCGCGGTCCTCCTTTAAGAAAAGATTTAAAAGGCTCGATTTTCCAACATTGGGACGCCCAACGATGACGACGGTATAGCCTTCTCGAATTTGTCTCCCGTAGCTATAATCCGCGAGCATGGCCGAAACGGATTGAAGTACAGCCGAAATTTGCTTGCTCAGGGTTTCGGGGCTGCAGAGGGGGATTTCGTCTTCCGAGAAATCAATCGAGGCTTCTATTTGAGCAATCATAGGAAGCAGGCGTCCTTGAAGGCTGAGGATTTTCTTTGAGAGCTGTCCTTTCATCTGGGCCATAGCCCATTGATGATGTGTCTCGGATTGGGAGGCGATCAGTTCCATAACCGCTTCGGCCTGCGCTAAATCTATTTTTCCGGAAAGAAAGGCCCGGCGTGTAAATTCACCTGGTGCTGCCAGACGCGCCCCTTGTTTTAAAAGCAAGGCTATGATTTTTTCCAGCAGAAAATTATTTCCATGTGATTGAATTTCAACGGTATTTTCGCCTGTATAGGAATTGGGGGCCTTCATGATGAGGAAGATCGCTTCGTCCACAAGGGTCTGCGTCTCTGGGTCGATGACCTTACCGTGATGAAGAGTGTGGCTATCAAATTCGGAGAGGGTCCCTTTGCCGCGAAAAAGTGCTCCGCTTATCGGGATTGCTGCTTTCCCGCTAATGCGGATGACGCCGATTCCCGCATTGCCGGGTGGTGTTGATATTGCGCAAATTGTATCGTGTTCCCCAAGACGCCCTTTCATTTCTTTAGCGATCCTCCCGACACAACAGACAGGCCCAGTAGAGGTCCTTTACTTGTCTTCTCTTTTAATTAAATATTGCTGCGTAATGGTCAGGACGTTATTGACGAGCCAGTAGAGGACGAGACCGGAAGGGAAATTCAGGAAGAAAAAGGTGTAGACGATGGGCAAAAAAAGCATCAGTTTTGCCTGCGTCGGGTCCATGGTCGAAGGCTGGGTATATTGCTGAAGAAACATCGTTGCGCCCATGACGATGGGCAGGACGTAAAAGGGATCGGGTTCGGAGAGATCTTGCACCCAAGCAAAAAAAGGTGCTTGCCTCAACTCGATGGTTGTATAGAGAATATTATAGAGCGAAATAAAGACTGGAATTTGAAGCAACATAGGAAGACAGCCCCCGAGCGGGTTTACTTTTTCTGTCTTATACAAGTTAATGAGTTCCTTATTCATTTTTTCTTTATCTTTGCCCCATTGTTTTCGAATGGCGGCAACTTTGGGCTGGATTGAAGACATAGACTTCATCGATTGAAGGCTTTTTTTCGTGATGGGAAAAAAGAGAATTTTGACCAGCCCGGTCACCATCATGATGGCGACCCCATAATTATGCGTGAATTGGTAGAAAAATCCGAGGAGATAAAAAATAGGCTTTGAAATCAGGCGAACAGGGAGCAAACTACCAAAGATAAACCAACCGAAGTCGATGCTTTCGTCGAGATTCACTTTTAGTTTTGACAGGCGATCATATTCTTTCGGTCCGGCATAAAGCGAGAATTCACGCGCCCCTTGCCCTTCAACTCGGATCTGGGCGAAAAGAGCCGTCTCGTCTTTTTTTACGATGGATACAGGTCCGAAAGGTTTATCCCCTCTTGGGATAAGTGCGCTAATAAAATACTTGTCTTGAAGCCCAAACCACTTCGTCTTGTCTTCGTAAACGACCTTCTCACTCTCCATTTTGGAAGGGGTGTTTCGCAAAACTTCCGTCTCGACCAGCGCAATGGAGCCCGTGCTTCGTCCGACGCCTCCTTGTTCGTTCCATTCGTTGATGCCGAAGTTGGTCCCAAGCGAAAGGTCATAAGTCTCCGAATAGCCTTCGGTGACAATACTGAGGTCGACAAGATAGGTGTCGTTACGAAAACGGAGTTCTTTGATGATTTTTCTGCCATCCGGTTCGATAGAGATCATTCGAACCTTTCCTTCAGGAAGGCCCTCGCTCAGTTGTAGCGGGTTTGCTTCAAATTGGTAGACTCTCTTACCCGGTTCAGTATCTCCTGGCATGATGAGCGTTAAAGGGAGGTTTTCAGATCCGTCTTGAATCAGCTGAATTCGCTCTTCTGTTTTGTCCTCGTTCTTTTTCGTATATTTTTTTAATTCCCAACTTTTAAGGGTGCCCCCAATGTTGGAGAGGGTGATGCGATAGAGGTCGCTCTCAATAACCTTTATCTTTTCAAGGGCATGGATTCGTTCTTGCTCGATTTGTCGTGGGTCTTCGACTGGCGTGTTTAAAGGACCGGGTGTTTCTGATGGGGCAGTCGGGCTTTCTTCGCTTCCTGAGCGATGCTCAGGGTCCGATCGATGCGATTCTTCTGCTGAATCCTCGATAGAAGGAGATAGATTCGGCTGGACGGGGCCGGAGACCCAAGTAATAAAAACAGGATAAAGAAAGATAATTACAAGGGATATTGTAACAAAAACAATAAGTCGGCGTTCCATTAAGCTCTTATCATCCCCAGCATCATTCGGTTATTTAACAGGATCGTAGCCACCGGTGCAGAAGGGATGGCAGCGTGAGAGGCGTTTTAAGGTCATGACGATACCGGTGAAGGACCCATATTGTTTAAGCGCCTGAATGGAATAAGACGAACAACTTGGATAAAACCGGCAAACGGGAGGGAAGAGCGGTGAAATAATCCAACGATAAAACCGGACGAAAGCCGTAAGTAGGAAGGTCATCATGCCTGTCTTGAGCGTCCAGATTTATTAAAAAGTTGTTGTAATTCATCGACAATCTGCTTTAAGCCCAGTCCTTTCATTTTTGTTCTCGGTATCAATACCATGTCATATCCAAGGATCGTATGTCTCATTTGATGCAAGGCGGCACGAATAAGGCGTTTTGCATGATTTCGTTCAACGGCGATGCCAAAGTGCTTTTTCATGAAGATGGCATAGCAGGGTGTCTCGGCGGCGCTTCTTAAAGTGTATAAGACAAAGACATCGGAGACCCGTTTTTTCCCCTCATGGAAGACGGTTTGCACCGACCTTTTATCCACAAGCTTTCCAAGGACGATCTTAGACGGAAAGGCGCTTTCTTCCTTTGGCCCTGCGTCGATTAATAACTCTCCTGCCATTGGATGTTTCCATGCGTTTTAAGAAACCATGCGTTCTTTTTCTTTTCAATTTACTCGGTTGACGAAATGTCGTGGACATCTTATGCTCCTTTTTTTAGACTGACCGACCATAATCTATAATTTTTCGGCTCTTGTCAAGTATTTGCCTAAGACGCGCTCGATATTGATAGAAAGGGGGAGAAGGGCCTCTCTGTGAAAGGCATGTATCGGGATTCTTAAAAAGGGGATGTGTTACAAGGAAGGAGATGTTCGCCTTGGGATTTAATTGAGTATATAGCTAATGCCGCTGCTAATAATGTAGTCTGGCGCGTCTTTTGTGAGCCCAAAGCCGGCGAGGACATCGATAATAAAAGCGTCCGTCGGTTGAATTGAAAAGCCTCCCATGGCGGTCATCGGATCTCCAGATGTTCCACTGCCGACATTCGAACGCCCAAAAAGCTCGCCCAGAATTTTTAAAGGGGTATCCGGGACCTCCACCGCCAGCCCGAGGGCATAGCGCACCTGATCCGGCAAGTCCTGTCCTGGGGGATTGCCTATAAAATAATAACCCAGGTTGATGTGGGCCGTTAAGGGTGAGAAGGTTTTACTGGCAATTGCGCGGAAGCCCACATCGACCACGCCGGTCGTATTAAATTCCGCTTTTCGTCCCGCTGTTGGAAACTTTAGGATCATTTGACCGGCAACCGAAAGCGGATTGGCTGCGCGTCCTTTTAAAAATCGAACCTTTGTCTTCAAAAGAAGATCGCCGGGGCGATTCTTGCTGTTGCCTTGGTTGCTCACAAATATATAGGGTATCTCAAGGTTGAATTCTAAATTATGAATAAGGCCGTACCTTATTCCAAGATTAAATATCGTTTGTTTCTGGTCGGCGGCGACCCGGTTGAAGATGAGGCCGCTTTCCAATAGATAGCGTCCGCGATCGGTGGGAATAGCCGTTTCCGTTTCTATAAACGGTCGCTCGGCAAAGCCCGGATTCGGCGTCAGCGCGATGAGGGTCATGAGTATAAAGGAGAGAAAAAAGAAGCGTTTCACGCGACCTATCTTACATAGGCGCGGTATGGCTGTCAAGACCGGTGGCTGTCGGAATAGCCTTCTTCTTCAGATGGAAATTTTCCGGATTGCACGTCGGATTTGTAACGTAAAAAGGCCTCGCCCGCAATTGTGGCCAGGTCGGCATAGCGTCGAACGAATTTGGGTTGAAAGCGCGTGAATAGGCCGAGCAGGTCGTGGAGGACGAGGACTTGTCCATCGCAGTGGGGTCCGGCGCCGATGCCAATGGTCGGAATATCGATTGCGGCGGTAATGTCCTTCGCCAAGTCCGTTGGGATGCCTTCCAAAACAAGGGAAAAGGCGCCCGCCGACTCCAGGGCCTTGGCATCGCTTAAAAGCTCTTGAGCCTCCTGGGTGTTTCGGCCTTGAACTTTGTAGCCCCCCATGCGGTGAAGCGATTGAGGGGTGAGGCCGATATGGGCCATAACCGGAATATCTTGTCGGGTCAAGGCTTCGACGCGGTCAAGCACCCGGGCACCGCCTTCTAATTTAACCGCGCCGGCCCGACCCTCTTTCAAAAAACGACCGGCGTTGGTCAAGGTCTCTTCGAGGCTGGCTTGGTAAGACATAAAGGGCATGTCGCCGACGACCAGCGCCCGCTTTGCGGCGCGGGAGACCATCTGCGTGTGATAGATCATCTGGTCCATCGTCACCGGCAGAGTGCTTTCTTCGCCCTGAACGACGATACCCAGGGTATCGCCCACGAGAAGAATATCGATCCCCGCTTCGTCAATGAGTTTTGCGAAAGGATAGTCGTAGGCCGTTAAGACGGCGATTTTTTCGCCGATTTCTTTTTTCTTCCGAATGAGGGGAACGGTGACGCGATCGCTCGGCATTTATCCCTCGACGAGGCCTGGGGCACAGGGGAGCAGGCCGGCGCGTTCGAGGATGACCGGAATTTGGTCTTCCGCGCCAATGGCCATGATGTGAATGCCGTCACAGAGGTCTCGAATGGATTCGATGGTCTCGACGGCGATTTCAAGACCCGTTTCCATCGCCCGCTCGGGACCCGCATCCTCGAGTTTTTGGATTAGCGCGTCAGGAACCGTAATTCCCGGGATATGCTTGGAGACGAATCGGGCCATCTTTTCGGTCCGCAGCAACAGAATGCCTGCGATGATTTTGACTTCAAAACCTCGCGCGAAGTCCATGAACTTATTGAAACGATCGGGGTTGAAGACCGCCTGGGTTTGAAAAAATCGTGCGCCCACCATGACCTTTTTCCTGAATTTCATCAGGAGCGGCGCCAAGGGCTGGGTCTCTGGCAGGGCCACGCTTCCCGGAAAAAGATCCGTCTTGCCTTTGAGGACATTGTCCACCATGTCGCGGCCTGCGTTGAGCCCCTCAATTACTTTTAAAATTTGTACCGAATCCAAATCGAAGACGGGCTTGGTTTCTTTTTGATTTCCGATGGTGACGTAATCGCCTGTCAGACAGAGCACATTTCTTATGCCCAAGATATGGGCCCCTAATAAATCGGACTGAATCGCGAGGCGGTTTCGGTCCCGACCGGTAATTTGATAAACCGGGTCGTGGCCCATGTCGCGGAGGACTTTGCAAACGGCTAAGGACGAGGCCCGCATGATGGCGGCTTGGTTGTCGGTGACGTTAATGGCGTGAACCTTGCCCAATAAACGTGTGGCGCGTTCGATAAAGCGTCTCATGTCGCTCCCCTTGGGTGGCGGGGATTCGACCGTGACAATAAATTCTCCCAATTCGCAAGCGGCTTTAAGGGGCTTCATGGGGCTCCTTTATTTAGCGCTTTCATTTTTTGTCTTCACCAGGTCGGCATAAAAGTTGGTGTTTCGGGCCTCTTGAATCTGGAGCATCTTATCCAAGTCGCCTTCTTGTTCCAGCTTGTTGTAAATGTTGACCCAAACGCAATCGAAGGTTTCAACCACTTCGCACTTTCCTCCATCGACCACGCCGCCGCAGGGGCCGTTGACGAGCTCCTTGGGGCAATGGACAATGGGACATATCCCGCCGGTCTGTTCGCAGAGGTGCTCGTGGACGCAGTCGGGATATTTATAGCGCATCGCGTTATCTTCCTTGTTGCTCCGACCACTTCGCGGATTGCAGGGTGTTTGATAGGAGCATGGCGATGGTCATCGGTCCGACGCCGCCCGGCACGGGCGTGATGGCGCCCGCGCGATTTTTCACCGACTCAAAATCGACGTCGCCCGCCAGCTTGCCATCCGGAAGGCGGTTAATGCCGACATCGATGACCGTGGCGCCGGCTTTGACCATGTTTTCCGTAATAAAACGAGGCCGCCCGATTGCCGCCACGAGGATGTCGGCCTGACTGCAGATCTCCGCCAAATTCCGCGTTTTAGAATGACAAATTGTGACGGTGGCATGGCGATGGAGCAAGAGGCAGGCGGCGGGTTTTCCGACAATATCGCTGCGTCCCACAATTACGGCATGGGCACCCTGGATCGCAATGCCGGAGGCGCTTAACAATTCAATAATACCCAGCGGCGTGCAAGGCACGAAGCCGTCTTGATTCGCGACCAGCTTGCCGACGTTCGTATAATGAAAGCCGTCCACATCCTTATCCGGGCTGACCGCATCAAGGATACGGCGTGTATTAATCTGTTTTGGGAGCGGGAGTTGAACCAGGATCCCATGGATTTTCGGGTCGGCATTTAAACGTCCGACCAATTCAAGGACTTGCGACTCGGATGCGTCTTCCGGCAAAGTGTATTCTTCGGAATAAATCCCGACTTCTTCGCACATCCGCCGCTTGTTCCGCACATAAATTTTCGAAGCAGGGTTTTCCCCGACTAAAACAGCGGCAAGGCCGGGTGGCCGGGTCGATCGCTCGGCTTCGATCTCTTTTTTAATGCGGTCACGCACCGCTTGTGCGATGCGTTTTCCATCAATCTGAATTGCGGTCACGCTTAACCTCCTGGCAATGTAGGGTTCGTGTCTCCGTGATGATTTGGGAGACCGGTCGGTCTGTGGATTCGATAGGCAATCGATCCACGATTTGAAGATCAAAGGCAAGGCCGATGACCGGGGCCTCAACGGATTTGAGCGCGCGGTCGTAATAGCCGAAGCCGTAACCCAGGCGGTTTCCCTGGAGATCGAAGCCCACGCCGGGGATAAGCCATAGATCGATTGCGCTGCTGGGTATTCTTTCTTGGACACTGGCTTGGGCTTGCCGGATACCGAAGGGGCCGATTTCTAGGATGTTCGGATCAAAGCGGGGCAATGCGGAAAAATAGAGGGTCTTGTTCATAGGCTTAAGCACCGGCGTTACCACACGCTTTTTTAATCGAAAGGCTTCTTGGATTAAGAAATCCGTTCCGACTTCGCTTTCATGCGCGAGATAAATGTGGACCGATTGGGCAGATTGAAATGGATCGCTTCGCACGATTCGTTTGGCGATCTCAATGCTTTTTTCGCGGTGTGCCAAATCGGAGACGCTTTTTCTTAAAAGCAGCAATTCCCTGCGCATGACAGTCTTCGATGCGGTATAATCCAATCGGGAATCCTTATGCGTGGCCCAAGGTAGCAGTCCCCCGAATCGCTTGTCAAGAAAGCCCAGGACTTCGCTTATTTGAGGGGCTTGTATCGTTTGTCCGCTTTGGATACAATTCATTTTGACCTAGGTTATCTTACCCGATTTTGTTGAAACAAGAAATACATGATCAAAACAACACTCCATATTAAAGCGATACTGGCGAAGCCGATCGCCTTAAATCCGATGTTTTGGTCCCCAAAGGCTAGCGCAGGCGCCTGAATTTAAAAAAGGAGACTCCCTAGTGTGGTTCGTTTTCATTTTCCCTGCTATATTTCCTGAATCCTTATCGTTCCCCTCGTTCGCGGGTTTAGGCTAAATGGACACATTCCCTTACATGCTTCTCCCCACCTCAATCAGTATTGCACTTTGCATCGGCTTGGCCGCATTTATCGGATCGCGAGGTTTTCGACCGGCTGGAAACCTCGGCTTTACCCTCGCCATGTTGGGTTTGGCTTTAAAAGAGGCCGGAGTGCTTATGATGGGCGCCGCCCTTAGCCCGTCTCGTCTGCTTTTTTGGGGACAAGTTTTTTTGTTTGGCCAGGCCATTATGGGGGCCGGATGGTTACTTTTTTCGATGACCTTTGCCCGAGTTAATGCTTCGGAGCTTCTCAAAAAAGGATGGCCGCTCCTCACCGGATATACCATCGTATTGCTCGGCCTATTATGGTTTCCGCTCTTCTCGGGTCGCCCCGCCGGCCTGAGCGATTCTCCCCTGGTTTTCGTGAGTCGGCTCGGATATGTCTTCGATTTATTTTACTTACTTGCCATGGTTTTTTGTTTGATGAATTTGGAGCAGACGTATCGCGCCGCTTCGGGTTCGCCCCGATTTCAAATTAAGTATATGGTCTTGGGTGTTGGGTCGGTCATGGCCTTAGAGGTCTATCGAGCCGGTCAAGTTTTGCTCTTCTCCTCTATTGATCTCAATATTGCTCCTTATTATTCATCCGCGCTTATCTTGGCCTATGGCGTTATTTTATTTGCGATTGTTCGACACCGCCTCTTAAACGTGGATGTTTTTGTCTCCCGCTACGTGGTTTATAAATCTGTCACCCTGCTGGCAGTGGGCTGTTATCTGGCTGTTGTGGGACTCATGGTGATTGGCGTCCAGCGCTTCGGGGGCGCGAGCTATGTCCATCTAATTCCGATTTTTGTATTTGCCGCGCTCTTAGGGATGGTAATCCTGCTCCTCTCCGAAGGTTTACGCCGACAGATGCAAACCTTTATCAATGTCCACTTTTATCGCAATAAATACGATTACCGCATCAAGTGGCAAGAGTTTACGAGTGCGGTCGGCAATCAACTCAACTTACCGGAATTGCTGCCTTCCTTAGTGTCTTGGTTGTCGGAGACGATCGGAACGAACGACGCGGCCATTTGGCTGCTTGACCGTGACCGTGATCGGTATTATCTCGCCAGCCGACGGAGTTTTTCCTCGGCACCCTCCATCTGGTCGGGGGAGGGGGCCTTGGTCCAGGCCATTCGGGACCGTGCAAATCCTTTGGTTTTAAGTTCAAAAGATGATCTCTTCGAGTCGATTCGCGCGGAAGCTTCCGATTTTTTCGAATCGAATCAAGACACAGCCTGGATTCCCATGTTGTCGAACGAGGAGATGGTGGGGATTATTGGTCTCGGAAAAAAAATCACCAAGGACCGTTACGATTATCACGATTTAGAACTCCTGATGACCATTTCCGATCAGGCAGCCGGCCAGATCGACCGGGTGCGCCTCATCGAAGAACTGGGGGTGGTTCGAGAGCTCAAGGCGATACATACCTTGTCTTCCTTTTTCCTGCACGACTTAAAAAATTACACCTCCACTTTGTCGCTTTTGGCTCAGAATGTCAGAAAGCACGGTGAAAACCCCGATTTTCAAAAAGATGCCTTTCGAACCATCGAAGCCACGGTCGAAAAGATGAATCAATTGATTCGACACATTACGGTCGTGGCGAAAGGGCTTGTCTTGAACCGGACGATGGTGGACATTAACCAGCTGATCGAGGAAACCCTTTCGGGTCTCAATGGCGCGCTGGGCTTGAAAGGGCGGGTCTATTCGCTCCTTTCCGACCTGCCGCTCCTCTTGGCGGATTCGGAGCAGCTGGCCAACGTATTGCGTAACTTAATCATCAATGCCTGCAATGCGGTCGATGAACAAGGTCATGTCGATATTGAAACGCGAGCTGACGATGAGCAGATCTACATTATTATACGGGATAACGGCAGCGGGATGACGGAAGAGTTCATCGCGACCAAGCTGTTTAAGCCCCTCCGCACGACCAAAGCGGCCGGTTGGGGAATCGGCCTGTTTCAATGCCAGCAAATCGTCAAGGGGCACGGCGGACGGATTGGCGTTGAAAGTGAAGAAGGAGAAGGCAGCACTTTTACTGTCGCTTTGCCCTTGGTGAGTAAAACCTAAAGCGATGTGCAAGATAAGTCGATTGAATCCAGGGGCTTGCCTAAGGAGCGCCGAGGGTTGCGTTCTAAAAGCTACATCTTTTTTATAGAGATTAATTGGTTTTCTTTGAAATAGATCGTCATTCTTTTACTGTAGTAGAACCACTTTTCTTTATCAGAAAGCGAACCCACAACAGGCCGGACCTCTTCGGGTTTTCCTAGGCTGGCCTCAACTTGCGCTTTCGTCATGCCGACGAAAATGCGACTTTTTTCAATCGCCGTTTTGGTTTTCTCATCCAACTCTGGGTGTTTGTCGAGATAGGCACTTCGCCTACGAATCTCAAGTTTTACAAACACGGTGTCGTAGAGTGATCTGCGTTTGCGTTTGGAGAGCGAGTGTCCGGTGATATGGACCACATAGTCCATGTCACTGATTTTCTGCATATGGCTGAGTCCTTCATCCCCAGCGATGATGAGCAGAATTTCGAGCAACTCGGCATCGCTGGCCACCTGTCCATGCTCGAAAAGGGTTTCTATCCGCGCCTTTGCATCCTTGTTGAAGGCATAGACCCAGGTCTGCGATAGAAAATGGAAAAGAACTAAAATGAGAAGAAGGCGGGTTTTCATCTTATGGCGAATTCAATCATGTCTTGAGACGATGTGAAAATATCGCCCGAAACAACAAGATAATAGTAGCACAAGCGGTGTTGAATTTACAGAAGTGAATCGTTCGTTCTGACGGTCGGTGATTGAAACGGGGTAAAGACGCAAATTATCGAGCGAAGGTGGATGAGGGCTTAGATCGGGTTGTGACGCTTTAGTGGCTTGGATTAAAACCGAAACGCTTAAGGTTGGCGTCGTTTGAGGAAGGGGCATAGCCAAAACAAAGTCTAAATCTTCGCGGTTTTGATTCAGAACGTTCCACCCCGATATCGGCTTTCGATGCGTGGCCCTGAAAGATCGAAGGAATCGATTGAATGGCGTTTAGCCCATTTCCCTGATCGGCCGCGTATTGGATAGAAATACCGATTAACATTGTTTTAGATAAACCCCCTCGGTGCATTGCAGGCATTATTTCGCGACCGTTTTGGTTTCTTCTGTATGGAAGAGCGGTCGAACCAATACCGGTTCACCTGTAAAGCGACCCTTAACGCTTTCGTAATCGGTTGGAATCGGAATACCCTGTTTCATAAACTTGAGCCAATCTTCGGTGATTTCTCTAAAGGTGCCGGTAATCGGTGCTCTAAAGATTCGTGCGGCGCCAAAAAGCAAAACGTTGAGAAAAACAAAAGCGAGTGGGATCGCCAATCCATAAGTAAATGTGAGATTAATCATTGTAGCCTCCTGGGTTAATTGTTTATTGCTTAGCCTATATAGCAATCACTGTGCCAAAATAAATATACATATAATTCAACAGCTTATGCTAGATTATTCTACGTGGAAGATGTTCCATGTTTCACAAGGAAACATAATTTCGTTGATAAATGGAACGTTTTCGGTTTTGGATAGGTGCTTTGAAAGAAAGGGTCAAGACGAATAAAGAGACAAATGGTTATGATGCATTTGTATGCATGCCTCTTTTTAATAAGGTCGTTAGTCAGTCCTTTTCAGCCATGCATCTAAATGGGAAAGGGCTCAGAATATTCCCGAGCACGCATATTGTCCTTTCCGTCTAATACCGGAGGTTTCCTCTGGTGTTCGCTAAGCCTTCCTAAATTGATGTAAATCAACTAAAGCCTTAACTTCCATCATTGCCGATACGAAATAGATCCTGTAAAGTTTCGTTAACTTCTTGTTAAACGATGGAAAATTGATATGGCATTCCGACCGGATTACACAGCCGATCCTTTTTATCTCTCCATCCTCAACAGCATCACCGATACCATGATCGTCATAAAAAAAGATTTTACCGTGGATTATGCGAATCAATCGGTTCAATGCGATTCTGTAGACGAGGCCGTAGGCCAAAAGTGCTATGCCCTTTTACATGGGCGGACGACGCCATGTGAGGACTGTCCTTGCACTGATGTATTTAAAACGGGCAAACAGTCCCGATCCATTCGGCGGAGTGGGCATCAAGGTGAAGCCCTTCAAAAAGAACTTCGGGTTTACCCGATTTTAGATGTGGACGGTCAGGTGGCGCGCGCCATCGAAATTGTGCAAGACCTGCCTTTTTATACCGATTCCTCGCCTGTTGCCTTGCCCGCTTCACCCGGCGAAAAAACCGCTTTTTTCGGAATGATCGGACAGAGCAAAAAGATGCGGGCTTTGTTTCACATGACCTGCCTCGTTGCGCCGAGCAACGCTACCGTTTTGATTTGCGGGGAAAGCGGCACAGGAAAAGAACGGGTTGCGCAGGCCATTCATCAACTGAGCCCTCGACGCCAAGGTCCTTTCGTCGCGATCGATTGTGGTGCCTTGCCCGAGACCTTGTTGGAGAGCGAGCTCTTCGGTCATGTTAAAGGCGCCTTTACCGGCGCTTTTCAAAATAAGAAAGGACTTTTTGAAGAAGCCAAAGGGGGCACTCTGTTTCTGGACGAGATTGGCGACACGAGCTTGGTATTTCAATCGAAACTTCTACGGGCCCTGCAGGAAGGTGAAACACGTCCCGTCGGAGGAAACCGAAGTGTAAAGATCGATGTCAGGTTGATCGCCGCGACGAACCGGTCCTTAAAAGAAGCCATTGCCAAAAAAACCTTCCGGGAAGACCTCTACTATCGATTGGCCGTCATGCCAATTTTAATTCCTCCCTTACGCGGACGCCTAGACGATATTAGGCTTTTATGCGATTACTTCATCAAGAAATATACCCAGCAAAATGGGAAGGGGCCCATGACATTGTCGAAAGAGGCTTTCGAAGTCCTGCTCCGCATGCCTTGGAAGGGAAATGTTAGGGAATTGGAGAACATTATCGAGCGCGGGGTCCTCGTATCCCAGCAATCCGAAATCTTACTTGAATCCCTCCTTATCGATGAAGAGGTGACTTCATTCGCCCCACCCATTTTCGGTTCTCTTTTAAGCGGAACAAAGGAGGTCCGTACCCGTGTCGAAAGAGAGCGTATCATTGATTCTCTAGAACAACATAATGGGAATAAGTCACGAGCCGCACGTGCCCTCGGTATCTCACGTGCAAGTTTATATAACAAGTTAAAGCAATATCAGATCTCAAGCGCGGCCTAATTCACATTTAAGCGATTTCCCATCTCGTGCTAGGATCAATACGCGACCTCCCTATCCAGTCATTCTCTCTGTTTAGCATCTTATGATTTACATTCGAGGGAGCTCCCTTGCGCGTATTCATCCTTCTGTTTTGTCGTTCTTTCTTAAAAGTATATTGACATTATTAGAAGGCATACTATTAAATGAATGGGGTTGAACAGTCGGTATTTTTTATTCTATTTTTCCCTATAAGATGGGGACACCGGATAACCCATGATTGTCGGGCGAATCGATAAAGACGAGGGAGACGGCGATTGAAGACTTTAAGCCCATGCGAAAGTTGAGAATAGAACGAGCGGAAAGCACTTTAAGGTTGAGATGAAAACATTAAATGCACTCCCGATTATCGATTGCCGCCAGTGTCAGGCGCGTGCGCAATCGTCCTTCTGCGGTTTGCTAAAGGACGACGAAATTAATCTTTTTATGCAGTTAAAAAAAGACCATTTATATCAGAAAAATCAGGCCTTGTTTTATGAGGGCCACAGTTGCGACACGATCTACCTCCTTTGCAACGGCAGTGTGAAATTGGTGCAATCTTCCGACGCAGGCCACCAACAGATCGATGAAGTGGTGTCTCCAGGCGGATGGGTCGACAAAGGCGCAGCATTCTCCAGCGGCCGTCATTCCGTGACCGCCCAAGCCTTGGAAAATTCGGTGGTCAGCCTCTTGTCGGTCGCCCAAATTTTGCCAAATTTAAAATCGCTCCCGAGCTTGTCGCTGACCTTGATCACCGCTTTGAGCAAGGAAGTGGATAAGGGGAGGGAGCGCCTTCGCCTACTCCGAACCAAAAGCGCCAAGGCGCGTTTGGCCAGCGTTCTCCTGGGGCTTTGCCGAACGCATGGTGTGAAGCAGGACCATGGCATTTCGATAAAACTCGCCCTAAAACGGGAAGAGTTGGCCGAGATGGTTTGCGTGACTCAAGAAACAGTCGTTCGTCTTTTGACTTCGCTTAAAAAAGAAGGGCTCATACAATTGTCTGGTAAAGAGATTACAATTCTTCAAGAACAAGGCCTCTCCCGCATCCTCAATCACTAAAGCCTTCAGCGCCGCGATTTCCGCAATTTTAAGAACCGGTCCCTTTCGACACAAGTAAGCTGATTCGCGTTTTCTCTTTTTTTAAAAAAGCGTTTAAAGTGAACTATGCGCTGAGTCCTTCAGTCTTTATATCAAAACCTCCCTGTATAAGATTGTCCAAAAAAGCGTCTATTTGTTTAGACATTTAGACACTTTATCTTTGGTCAATCGGATCCTTTATTATTCGGTGCGATATACAAGCAATGAATTTTGTTGTTGTTTTTTGCTTATCTGGTGTTAGGCATACCCTTTGCTATTTATCTACGCAACATTGTTTTGACGAAAAGTGACTCAAGCGATTGAAAGACCAGACTGTGGAACCTTAATGGAATAACACCCGGAGTCAACCGAAACACATAAAGAAGAGAAAAGGAGATGTAATGGAGAAAACAGGGAAAACCAAGTTGAGGGTGCTTGCCGTATTCTTGCTGATCTTCTCGTCACAAGGCGGGGTCTATGCCGGCGGTGATCATCATTCTAGCCATGACACTTTAGAAACGGAGCGAGGACATACTGTTGAGAATGTGGATGCCCAGAAGCTGGCCTCGGCGGACTGGAAAGCGAAACTTCGGGAACAGATTAAGCGGGAAGAGCGTCATGAAGGCGATGAAGGCCGCACCGCCCTAGTGGATAAGGCCATGAATTCTTTGATGGGCGAGATCAAGGGGCACCAGGCGAAATCGGGAAGCTCCGGACCCTTCAGCGATTTAAGTGCCATGCAGCAGATGGATCGAAGCTGGTTTCTTGGGCCGACAGGTGCGGCGGAGACGGTAACGGCCGGTGGAAGATGCCCAAGCAATGCACCCGTAAAAGAATTGGATGTCTCTGCAATCAACATCGAAATCACGCTGAACCAATGGCTCGATTTTCACCCGGGCTACATGTATGTCTTAACGGAAAACCTCGAGGCGGTTCGTGAAGAGGAACGATTGAACCGGGAGGCAAGAAAAAAACCGGGATACGATCCGGGTGCGGTGAGCTTGGGACATCAAACCGACTTGATCACGCCTTTGATCATTCGGGGTAACCAAGGCGACTGCATGATTATTACCCTCCACAATCAACTTGAGGGTGAAGATGCCAGCATGCACATTCATGGTTCCCAAATGGTGGTTCAGAAGACCGGACAACCCGCGACCTCGGTGAATCCCGACTCCACCGTTCCCGAAGGCGAGAGCCGGGTCTTCGAGTGGTATATTCAAGCGGATGCCCAAGAAGGCGGGCTGTCCTTCCACAGTCATGTCGGCCGCGAACCCGGCAGCCTTGGTCTCATCGGGTCTTTCATTGTCGAGCCGATGGGTTCACGCTATTTAAATCCAATCACGGGCAAAGAGGCCAAGAGCGGCTGGCAGATGATGATCGCCTACGACGATGACCTTGACCCCATATCAAAAGACTTCCGTGAGTTTGTGCTGGTCTACCATGAGGTCGGCGATGAATCCTTCCGGCCTTTAAATCGAGACGGCGAAATGATCCCGCAGCGCGACCCGAATACCGATGCCTATCGGCCTTCGGCGCGGGCAATGAATTTTCGGAGCGAGCCTTTTGGTATTAACAATTTAGCCGTCCAAGAAAAATATTTCCATTTCGAAGACGAGTCGATGGCCTACAGCGCCTATACTTTTGGAGATGTGCCGACGACGATTCCGCGGTCTTACATGGGCGACCCCGCGAAATACCGCCTCGTGCACGGCGGCGGCGAGGTCTTTCACTCTCACCATCCCCATGGTGGATCGATCCGCTGGTTGCGTCAGCCCAAGGCGGACGGCAAGAGCGAGGAGTTGTTGACGGCGGCTTGGGACAACCCGGTGAAATTTCCGGTGATTCGAACCGTTTCGGATCGCGTCGATGTCGAAGTCATCGGGCCTTCTGAGGTCCTCGATTTACAGACCGAATGCGGTTCCGGCCTATGCCAGCAATTGGCAGGGGATTTTCTTTTTCACTGCCATGTCGCACATCATTATGTTGCCGGAATGTGGGGCTACTGGCGGGTTTACAACACCCTTCAATCGGGCAACTATCCCTTTACCAGTACCGATGCCATGGTCCCTTTGCAGGAGCTTCCGGATCGAAAAGGGCGAATGAAACCGGCCGTGACCTCGGACAAGCTCGTCGGCAAGACCATGGACTGGTTTGACAAGAAGTGGAACATTACCAAGAAAAAAACCGATTGGTCGAAACCTATCCCCGATGTCTCGGTCAAGGATTGGGTAACCATGATGGTGCCGCCCGCCGGTGAGCCGGGTCATACTTCCGACGAAAAGGGGCAGATCCTTGCCTACGACGCAAGTGTTTGGGATTGGACCTGGGACGGCCTGAAGGCCATGGGTGAAAAAGAGGCGACAGGTAAATTCAACAATCCGAAATACAAATCGCCCATGCCCGGCAAGCGGCCACCCATCCTTTTCGATGCGAAGACGGGCAAGATTGCCTGGCCGCACTTTAAGCCGCATTTTGGCAAGCGGGTCCCTTTTGCCCGGCATCACGGCCCAGCCCCTTGGCTGGAGCCCATCCACATGGACAAGAATAATGGTTCGCTTTCGACTGATCCGGGGAGTGTCGGCGCACCAGGCGAGGAGACGACCCAACCGGCGCGACCCGGCGAGCAAGGTCGTTGGTCACTCTGTCCCGAAGGTGCGGGCCGGAAGCAGTACACCATCCACTTTATCCAAACCCCGATTACGATGAACGATGCCATCGGGGGCGATAAACGGGTGGTCGATCCGGACGGCACGATCTTCGTGCTGCAAGAAGAGGTGGCGAAAGTCCGGGCCAATCCTGATTTGGCGCGGCCCTTGGTCTACCGGGCCAATATCTACGACTGCATCGATGTCATCTTAAAGAGCGAGTGGGTCGATAATAATCCGACCAACTTCCAGATGTCGAAGATCAACATCCACCCGCACTTCATCCAATTCGATAACCAGGCCTCGGACGGGGTCATCAGCGGCTTTTCCTACGAACAGTCGATGCGGCCTTTTACGATGCTGAGCAAGGATGAAAAACGGGGCTTGCCCGCACCGATGAATGCGCTTCAGGTGGCGGATTCGGCACCCGGCGCGATTCAAATCAAGCTGAAGATGGGCAAGGGCACCGTGCCCTTCCATGAGAATACCGACATCATGCTCGGCATGCACGAGGTAGAAACCTCCGAGGTGCGCTGGATTCGGAAGATCGAACGCGATGCCGCAACCGGGGTCGATACCCTGACCTTTAGCGAGCCCCTCAAGAACGCCCATAAAAAAGACGAGATCATCTCGACGGAATTCGTCCGTTACCGCCTATGGGCGGATGCCGATGTCGGGACGGTCTTCTGGCACGACCACGCCTTAGGCGGCACCACTTGGCCGCACGGCGCGGTCGGCGCGGTCATTATCGAGCCGGTGGGGTCCACCTATCACGACCCGGTTACAGGGGATGAGATCCGCAGCGGCCCGATCGCCGATATTCACTCCATCGAGCCGATCGGCTACGGCTACAGCGGCAGCTTTCGAGAAATGGCCCACTTCCTTCACGACACCGTGCCTTACACGGCCCAGGTCGTGACCGATGGCAATCCACCGGGTCAAAGCAAGCAGGCTGCCATCGATGCCGGGCAGGTGCTCTTTTTTCAGATGCCCAACGATCTGGACTATGCGGCAGTGACGCATCTCAACGGCGGTACGCATACGACGGGCGGCGGCTTTTTCTTCAAGGCGGAATCGATTGCCAAGCGTCTGAAGAACAATCCCGATCCCTCGCTGGTGTTCTCCAGCATCGCGCATAAAAAAGATCCGGGTACGCCCTTGCTCAGGGCCTATCTCGGCGACACTATCGTGTTTAGAACGCTGCACACAATGATGAATGAAACGCACACCTGGCACATCGCGGGTCATGCCTTTCGAACCGAACGCTATGCGCAGAACTCCGATTTTAGGAATGCACATCATATCGGCATCGCGGAGCGCTATGACCTGGTGACCCGGGCGGGCGGTACAATGCAGATGGCGGGCGACTACCTTCATTTTGACGGACGCCCATCCCATCTTGGCGAAGGAAGCTGGGGCATTATCCGTGTCTTGGACGAGGAAGCCGGCGATCTAAAGAGGCTCCCAGGGAAAGACCTTGTTCCCAAATCGGCGAAGCAAGTCTGTCCCTCGGATGCCCCGCTCAAGCAATTCAAGGTGGTGGCGACCGATCATGCCTTAAAGTACAACCAAAACGCGCCAGACGTCATCGAGGTGGACTTCGATCGGACGCTTCAGGTGGCTAATCCTGAGGGCAAAATTTTTATGCTCGAAGGAGACATGGCGAAGGTCGCGGCGGGAGATCAGCCCCATCCTTTAACCCTGCATGTCAACTCCGGGGATTGCGTTAAAGTTACGCTCCGAAACAATCTAAAGGGAAAGAAGGCTTCGTTCTCTGCCGACATGCTGGCCTTCGATCCGCTCGATTCGCAGGGCGTAAACGTCGGGAACAATAAAGGTGATCAAACCGTTGCCCCCGGAAAGAGCAAGACCTACACCTTTTATGCGCCGCCGGAATACGGAGAGTTTTCTGCGCTGGTGTGGGACTGGGGGAATTTCATGAACAGCGTCCGTGATGGGCTTTATGGGGCGATTGTTGTCGGTCCGCGGGGTGCGAATTACCGCGACCCAATTACCGGCGAAGACGTTTCCAATAAAAACGCCTGGGCGGTGGATGTCATCCTCGACCGGAGCAATCCGAAAATGGCGGGCCGATCCGATTATCGTGATGTGTCGCTCTTCTTTCAAGATGAAGACAACATCATCGGCACCGCCTTCATGCCTTATATCCAGCAGATTGCCGGATTGGCGGGCGTGAACTACCGCATCGAACCTTGGATGTACCGCGAAGAAAACGGGTGTGAATTGGGGACGATGTTTACGCCTTGCGTTGCGGGCGAGAACGATCCGGCCACGCCAACCATCTTGGCGCATGCCGGAGATCCGGTCCGCATTCATGTCTTCGGAGCCTTCAACGAGCAGAACCAGGTGTTCAGCCTCGAAGGACACTCCTGGCCTTTCAAGATCAATATGCCGGGGGCGGACGAGATGCATTCGGAAGAGTTCGGTTCGTCGGAAAACCTCGATGTCATGGTCCGGACGGCGGGTGGTCCGACTCAACTGCCGGGAATCTACCTTTGGCAGAACCACCGCCTGCCTTATGCAGCCGCAGGCCAGTGGGGCTACTTCAAGGTGTTGCCGTCGGGGAATCAATCGATTCTTCCTTTGAATACGGGCGGCGGGATCGGTAACCGGATGGCCGAAACACCGGAAGGCGGTGCACCGGAGGTGCTGTCGGGTTTGGACGAAGTTCCCGGCCCGGTCTCGATGCTCGAAAAATAAACCGGGCCAAAAAAGGCATGGGGGCAAGGCGTTCCTCGTCTTCGTTTTGCCTCCAAGCCTCCGAGGCGAGAAAAGGAAATCGATGCGAAGATATCTAGACTTGAGTATCGTTGTTCTTCTTATTGGGTGTGTCGGCTTCATTCCCTATTGTGAGGCGCAAGCCTATGAAGAGGTTGATGTTGCCAACGCGGGGTCGATTACCGGTCGAATCACCCTGAAAGGTCCGCGTCCGAAAGCCAGAGTCTTTGCCCTGGTTCTCTATCCCTTCGGCCCATTTTGCAAAAAAATATCGGATGGGGCAGGAAATGTTCGCCTCAATGATTTTGTCGTCAATGCGGGTGATGGCTTATGGGAAGCGGTGGTCGCCGTCAAGGCCGTCGATAAAGGCAAGCCTTATCGTCCGGCGGTCGCCGATTTTGTGGCGGTGGACTGTATGTTTCACCCAGCCGACATCGCCGACAGTGAGATTTTTTCTGTCGACGAGGCGGGCCAAATGCATCATGAACATCCGAATGTCGCGATCATTCATAATCATCAAAGAATGAATGTGATCAACCGGGATCCGATTATCCATAACATCCAAGTCTTTCAAAACGAAAAAGGGAATATTATTTTGAATGCCCCTCTTCCGGGCGCAAAGAAGCCGAAGCCGGGGGTCCAGCCGCTTGCTTACAAACCGCGAGGTGGGGTCTTGCATTATAAAAAAGGGAAACGTATTTCGCAGATGATTTGCGGGATGCACGAGTTTATGCAGAGCTGGGGTTTTGTCGTGGACAATCCTTATTTTTCGAAAACGGAAAAAGATGGTCGCTATAAAATTGATGGACTGTTGCCAGGGACCTACACGGTGAGTATTTGGCATCCGCATTATGAAGTCTACGAGAGGAAAGTGACCGTGCGCGCGAATCGGACGACGACCCTCGATTTTGCATTCGATGCCAGCTTGATCAATAATCCGGAATATGAGTCGCAAAAACAGTTTCGAATCAGCCCCGCAACGCCGGAAGACCATGAGCTGCGCGAAGGAGAAGAGCGCATCATCATGGATTAAGAAGCCCCCTTTCCAGAGGGCAAGGGAATAGGCGATGTCAAAATTTTTTATCCAGACAGGGGTTTTGAAGGGCGTTCTCTTCTTATTTATCCTGTGGGTCCCGGTTTTGGGCTGGACTTACGAGGAGGTCGAGGTGACCTCCGGTGGGACATTAAAGGGCCGCGCCTTTTTACAGGGGACCACGCCGCCTGCTCGCATCTATCATCTCATTTTCTCTCCGAATATCGAATTCTGCCGGAATATTTCAGATGGAAATGGAAATCGAATCTTGCGTGAGTTCCGGGTTTCGGATGCGGGTGGGTTTGAAAATGTATTGGTGGCCATCATCGGTGTCGGGAAGGGCAAGCCCTTCGACTTTACGCCAAAAATTAATATTGAGCATTGCCGGATGACCCCCTTTGTGTCGGCCATACGTCATAGGCATCCCATCGCCCTTTCCAACAAAGATCCGATTACGCATGACGTTCAAGCCTATACCTTGAAGGGCGATTATACCTTTGCGATGTTCAACAAACCCATGCCCGCCAAGACGGAGGCGACACGGCAGGTCCTTTTCCGCGATGGTCATACTTTCTTCAGAACCCAGTGCGGGGTGCACGATTATATGCAGTCTTGGGGGATGGCCGTTGGCAATCCCTACTTTGCCGTGACGGACGAGGACGGACACTTCGAAATTCCGGATGTGCCGCCGGGGACCTATTATGTGGTGGCCTGGCATCCGCATCTAAAGCCGAAAGCGCAAGAAATTACGATTGAATCGGAAGAAAGCGTTTCAGTCGATTTTAATTTTGATGCCGCAGAGGTTCATATCCCCCTTCACGACCGTCAACTCAATTACCGCTTAAATACCTGGCTTGAGCCGCATCACCTTGTTCCTCCAACGGTTGAACTACAGATGTACAACTAAGGGCAAGTTCGTTTGGCAAAACTTGCCACGGGAAAAGCAGGACATAGTTGTCCAAAATTGGCGGAACGTATTTTATGTCCCATCAAAAAAATCCGCACGATCAATGTTGCCTTTTTTCCAAAGCGAAAGGAGATGATGCGCGCAGTTGAGAAGGTTCCGCGTTTTTTTAATGACACGACACTGAGATGGGCAAACGAAAAAAAGTTTCCTTAATAAATTCAGACCTATAAAATGACTCGTCGATCTTACAGGGGAAGTTTAAGCGCGCTTCAAAACGACCCGATCAGAATTTTAAAAGCCGAACACAATATATCACTTCTGCGATTGGATGCCATTGAGCGCTCGCTGCAATTTTTGGAAAGTCTTCCGAGGTCCGGAGTGCGAGAGGATAGTACAGACGAACAGACGCACCTTCGAGATTGTTTAATCTCGCTTCAGCATCTGCTAGAACTTCATTTCCTTAAAGAGGAAGAGGCCTTATTCCCGGTATTGGCGGAATATATCGGTCGGGCAGGCGGCCCGATTGATGCGGTGGTCGACGAGCATACGCGTATTCGAAGCGCCTTGGGCGATTTAAGACAAAAGGTCACTGATTTATGTGAATATCAGGGCGGTGAGAGGACAGCGATCTTAAGTGGCGTGACAGGCTTGGCCTACAAAACGACCGGCCTCCTTCGACTGCATATCTGCAAGGAAAATCAGATTCTCTTCGAAATTGGTGAAGACCTGCTCTCGACTGAAGAAAAAAGGAAGATTGCAATAAAGATCAAGACGATGTGAGGCCGATCTGTTTTTCGTCGCTTTCGTAACAATCAGAGGGACTGGCCGAAGGGGGAAAATCGATCTTCCTTCATGCACATGGTGGTGGACGCTCCTGGATGATGTGTGCTCAAAAGGGTGAAAAAACGATTTTAGACATCAACCTGACTCCCTTAGCGAAAGGCGGCCTATCTGAACTTTTCTAGGTCCAAGCTCTTTTCTTGCCGGTAGAGCGACCAGTCTGCGAAGTGATATTATCCCTGTCCTCACAAAAGTGAAGCCTTAAAGATGGATTAAATCTCAGTTTCATACTCGGCTCTATTTATATAAGGTAGATATTTCCATCCTTTTCCCTCTTTTCTCCGCATAAGATATCGTTTCCTTATTTTGGATCTCCTTTTTCAGGAAAAGGATGTCGGGTGAAGGTATGAGAATGCTTCGGATACTTAGAATATAAAAACACCTTCGATGATTTTATGGGTGACTTCCGGGAAGCAAATCCTATAAGATCTTGTTTGTTGTTAGGTTGTATGATGAAGTAGACAAGAAAATAAGGAGTAAACATGGCAGAAGAAAAGGGACTAAAGAAAGCGGTAAAACTAAAGTCAGAGTTAGCAACATTTTTGGGCGAGAAGGAATTGCCTCGAACTGAGATCACTAAGAAACTATGGGACTACATTAAAAAAAATAAACTGCAAACCAAATCCGTCAACGGAAAGCCGGAAAACGCCGGCAAATATATTGTGGCTGATTCTAAATTACTCACGATATTTAAAAATACGAAATCGAAAAGCAAGTCAGGCAAGTTGACCGATTTAACCCAGATGAAGGAAGGCCAAACAATCGATATGATGCAGATGGCCGCCGTTGTCGGAGCGAATGTAGAGTAAGGCCGAATACCTTGCCGTTAAAGACCGAGGGACCTTCAAGATCGGAAGACCTTCAGCTGTTCTTTGAAATAGGATCCTCCCGATAAAGCCCAAAAGCGCCCTCATACGCAACCGATTTTTTTCCATTCTCTTGTTTTTGGATGCCATTTTACCAAGCCTGTCATCGCTGCAGGGCATGCGGTGATCCTCGTTGATTTGTTCGTCCAAATGCCGAAGGTGATCCTAGGGTCAGGTCTCTGCTCGAGCCGGATCGACCTTTAATTCGGCGAAAGAGAAATTCAGAGCTTCCGGTTTTTCGGCCCTTATTGAAGATTTTCCGGGGATAAAGGCGTAGGTGAAATCCGTGGCGAAGATCAATGGATTAGGGGCGAAACGAAGCGGGATGGGCTTCCTTTATGGGAGCAGCAAGAAGTCGTCCGGCGACCTCGCGTCTTTGACAGGCATGTTCGCTGCGCTGACTTTTCCTCTAGTTTTCGCGGGCAAGTTTATTCCCCTCGTCCTTATGTAGGCTCAGGGGCGACTCAGCGAAACATCTTTTAAAAAGAGTATAGGATGCGTCGGTGGTGAAGGGCGCTCGCTCCTCCCAAGCCTCTCCGAGTTCTGAGTTGTTCTGAAACACCCTTCCCTTTTGAATTGTATCTGAGATGCTGTCGTCATGATCAGGGTATTCGTTTTAAAAACCAATTCAGGACATGCCTTCGATCATGATGACGTTGATTCTTCGAAACAGGCGTTTTACCACAGCGCTTAAATAGGATAGGTATGCATTTTTTTATTTCGCCGCAACTTGTTTTGATCGTTATGATCGAGCTCATCCTGTGCTACTTGACCTATCGCAAAGGCTGGGGTGCATGGCCGCTGAGCGTTGTCATTGTGAGCGTGATCACGCTCTATGTCTTTGCAGCCGGGGCCTATGATACGGCGTTTAGAAATGTGGAACTGAGACAGCTTGAATACCGTGCTGAATTCGATCGATTAACAATGACGGGCTCACTGAGCGACCAAAACCTAGCCATGACCCAAATGGACAGCATCAGGCAGATTGGAATGCTTGAGGCCGAAAATGAAATATCGCTAATCCTCTATAAGATTGCCTTTTTTGGTCTAGGCATCCTTATTCCGCTCATCCTAAAAGAAAAAAAATCTAAAAAGAAAAATTAAATTTTCCTGCTTGAGGCCGCCGTCCACATTCAAAAATCACTCTATTTTTGAGAGGATGTTTGGAGGCATCGTCGAAGTGCTGTCTCTTGTCATTTGAAATCGCCTAAATATAAAGTCGTTTTGTGCCCAAGGCATTCGAATGGTCGTCGTATGCCGGGGCGTAGGATTCACAAATCGGCTGTTACAAATAGAGTATGCAGTTTGTGTGGTGCGTGTCGGTGAGGGTCGCGGATGCGGGAAAATGTTTACGGCACTCCGGCATCATCTGGGGGCAGCGGGGATGAAAGTGGCATCCCTGAGGGGGATTGATCGGAGAAGGGAGATCGCCTTCGAGTTGAATGATCATTCGTTTTTCTTCTGGATCAACTTGCGGAACGGCCGAAAGTAAGGCCTGTGTATAGGGGTGTTTCGGATCGCTCAAGACCTCGTCTACCGTGCCGTATTCCACAATCCGCCCGAGATACATCACGGCGACTTCGTGCGCGAAATATTCCACCACCGACAGATTGTGCGTAATAAACAAATAGGTCAGCCCGAATCTCGCCTGCAGTTGTTTGAGCAAGTTGAGGATCTGCGCCTGGACCGACACGTCCAGGGCGCTGGTGGGCTCGTCGCAGATGATGAGTTTAGGTTCGACGGCCAAGACCCGCGCGATGCTGATCCGCTGGCGCTGACCGCCGGAGAATTCATGAGGATAGCGCCGTTTGGCCTCCGACGGCAGGCCCACCTGGTCCAGCAGTTCGTCCACTCTGCGTTCGCGCGCTTCTTTTTGTCCTTCAATCCCTTGGGCGATCATGCCTTCCTTGATGATGTCTCCGACCAACATCCGTGGGTTTAGCGAGGAATAGGGATCTTGAAAAATAATTTGAAATTCGCGCCGACGCGATCGAAGTGCCTCACCCGAAAGCGTGCACAAGTCGCTTCCTTCAAATCGCACCGATCCCGCCGTCGGCCGGATCAACTGTAGAATACCCTTGCCCGCCGTCGTTTTCCCGCAGCCCGACTCCCCCACCAAGGCGACTGTCCGACCTTTTTGGATGGACAAGGAAATCCCATCCACTGCTTTCACCTGGCCCACCACCCGTTTGAGCAGTCCCCGTTTTACCGGAAAATGAATCTTGAGATCGGAAACTTCCAGTAGCGGCGTCCCTTCGTCCGCTTGCATCTTCGTCTCCGCTGGGGCCGCTTGGTCTGCGCTTGGTGCTTGTTTTGTCTCCGGCGGATTTTCGAGTTCAGCCAAGTGGCAGCGCAGCCCGCCATCCGCAGAGGGTGTCCATTCGGGAACCACGGTGGCGCAATGCTCCAAAGCGAGGTCGCAACGGTTGGCGAAGCGGCAGCCCGTGAAAACACGGTTTAAGGGCGGGACCGTGCCTCGGATGATTTCCAGATCCTGTCCGCGTTTTTTCTTCACCGGCAGCGAGCTGAAAAGCTTTTTGGAATAAGGATGCCGGGGGTTGGCAAAAAAGGCCTCGCGCCCAGCCATCTCCACGATTTCGCCCGCGTACATCACCGCCACCCGTTCGGCCATTTCCGAGACCACGGCCAGGTCGTGGGTAATAAGTAAGATCGCCATGCCGCGCTCGGCCTGCAGCTTCCTTAACAGATCCAATATCTGCGCCTGAATGGTCACATCCAGCGCCGTTGTCGGTTCGTCGGCAATCAACAGATCGGGCTCGCCCGCCAAGGCCATGGCGATCATCACGCGTTGTTTCATACCGCCGGAAATCTGATGGGGATATTCGCCGTAGCGGTTAAGCGGATCGGGAATGCCGACGAGGTCGAGCAAGTCCACTGCGCGGTCTTTTGCAGCGGCTTGATCGAGCTTAAGATGATGTTCCAGGGTCTCCCGAATCTGATAGCCGATGGTCATCACCGGATTGAGGCTGGACATGGGTTCTTGAAAGATCATCGAGATCCGTCTACCGCGCAGGCGCCGCATTGCGACCTCCGGAACTTGGCACAGGTCCTCGCCCTCCAGCAAAATTTCACCGGAGACGATGCGGCCCGCCGGTTCCGGGACCAGCTTCATAATCGAGAGGGCGGTCATCGACTTGCCGCAACCCGACTCGCCGACGAGCCCAAAAGTCTGGCCGCGCGGAATGTCGAAGCTCACGCCATCGACGGCGCGAACGAGTCCTTCCTCCGTATGGAACCAGGTCTTGAGGTCTTTGATTTGAAGGAGCGGCGGGTTTTTTTCAATCGTCTGATGCATTTACGATCTCCCTCGAAGCCGTGGATCGAAGGCGTCGCGCACGCCGTCGGAAAAGACATTGGCGGAGAGTACCAGGCCAAACATCAAAATAAAGGCGGCGGAGAGCGACCACCACACCACAGGTTCGCGCGCCAGCTCCAGGCGGGCGCTGTTGATCATGTTGCCCCAGGAGATCATGGCCGGGTCCACCCCCACCCCGACATAGGCAAGCACGGCTTCGGCCAGGACGAGGCCGCTGAAATCCAAGACCACCGAAATTAAGATAATGTGCATGACATTCGGCAGGATGTGGCGGACGAGAATTGCGCCGTTGCTCACGCCCAAGGCGGTTGCGGCCTGCACGTATTCCAGCTCGCGGAGCTTGAGTGTTTCTCCGCGCAGTAGGCGGCAGAGGCCGATCCAGCCGGTGACGCCCAGAATGATGCAAAGAAACAAGAGGCGGACGTCGGCCCGTTCCGTCACACTGGAAAATGCCTCGGCGTTTTTGTCCATGTAGACCTGAAGAATTAAGACTGCCGCCGCAATGAGCAGGACCCCCGGTATCGAGCTTAAGGTGGTGTAGAGATATTGAATGAGATCGTCGATCCAGCCGCGAAAGTAGCCGGCGGCGATGCCCAGGGAGACGGCGAAAGGCAGCATCACAAGTGTCGTCAAGGTGCCGATGACCAAGCCTGTACGAATGCCTTTCAGCGTGAGATACAGTACATCCTGCCCGACCTTGTCCGTACCAAAAAGATGGTATTGGGTGCTGAGGGGGATGACGACAGCGCTCAAGATCAGAATCGAGGTGAGGGTGATCAAAATCCCCTTCCAGGCGGTTTCGCATTCGCCGCGCATAACAAGGCCCGCCATTTCTCCGAAGCCTTTTCGGTGATGTCGGCTTAAGCGCAGGATAAAGGCCCCGGTCAAGATTCCCGCCAGCACGAGGCCCGTCGTCCCACCCCGGAGGACAAGGGCCAGTAGATCGGCGCTCCGTTCCGTTTCCGGATGTTGAAGGTGCGCACCGCCGTAAACCAAGCGGGGATAGTCGCGGCGCTGCGTGCCGTCTTCGACCGTGATCATTTCTTTGGTAAAGGCATAGGCGGCCAAGGGCGCGGAGTAGCTGCGTTCGGTGTTGCTTTTCAGGTCTTCCAGAAGCCAGTCGAGGAGAGAGAGCACCTCAGGACTGTATTGGATTTCTTGATTCGCTTCGGTCACCGGAAGCGGCTTGCGAAAATGAAAAGAATCCGTGAGGCCGATGGCAATGTAGAAAAGCAAGACGACAAGGGAGGACATCACGAGCGGTCGTCGGCGGACTTGCCGCCAAGGGGCGCGGAGATGTTCTCGCTTGATCGCATAAAAGGAAAAAGCCAAGAGCGCGGCCAGGAGCAGGTAAACCAAGGCATCCGTCCAAAGGACGACGGGTTGAAAAGAGAGCGCGGCCATCTTCGATTCCCCCATGGGCCTATAACCTCACGCGGGGATCGACCCAGGTATAGGAGATATCCGTCAAGATCAATCCGACGATGTAGAGGACAGAGCCCAAGAAAACCATGGCGCGGACGATGCCAAAGTCCTGGCTGTTGATGGCGTCTATGGTATAGCTGCCCAGGCCGGGGATGCTGAAAAAGGATTCGGTGATGAGGCTGCCCATGAAGAGCAGGGGGATCACGACCACAACGCCCGTTAAGATGGGGACGAGGGCATTCCGGAGCACATGGCTGAAAAGGACAGCCAATTCAGAGAGCCCTTTTGCGCGGGCGGAGCGGACATAGTCCTTACCGATTTCTTCGAGAAAAATCGTGCGGTACCAGCGCATGCCGCTGCCGACGCCAGAGATTAGGCCAACGACCACGGGCAGGACAATGAATTTAATCGCGTCCCATCCGGTGTCGTAGCCGGAGATGGGCACCAGCCGTAAGGTTTTGCTAAAGATAAATTGCCCGCCGATGATGTAAAACAGCGAGGAGATGGACATCATCGCCACGGCGAGCACCACGCCGTAGGCGTCGATGTAGGTGGCGCGGAAAAAGGCGATGAGCATGGCCGCCGTGATGTTGACCAGCAGGCCGACAATTAGGCCCGGTACGGCGATGGCCAGGCTGGGTCCCATGCGCTGCCGAATGTCGGCGCCGATGTTCCGGCCGTCGTCGGCCCGGCCGAAATCGAAGAGAAACAAGCGGATGGATTTTTCGTAAAAAATGGTGTGGGTGAATTTCGCCATGCCCTCGGCAGCCGGATTGAAGGCGATAGGCTTATCGTAACCGTGGTCGGCCTTCCATTTTTCCATGGCCTCGGGCGTGACGCGCTTCATGCCCAGATGCAGCCGCGCCATGTCGTCGGGTGTGTTGACCACGAAGAAGAGCAGAAAGGTCAGGAGATTCACGCCAATCAGGATGGGGATTGCGTAGGCGATGCGCCGGATGATGTAGCTCAGCACGAAAAATCGCCTCCCGGACCTTTTGTGGATGAACTCTTTTTCAAGGGAGCCCGTCCGTCTCCGCGTTCTTTCCGGCGGTAGCTTGTGATCGCAGGGACGGTGCCGAGCACCAGGAGCGTTCCCAAGACGACGAGGGGCCCCCATTGGGGGCGATTCCATTCGCGCCGTTTTGCCTCGCGAAGCAGGGGATCGACTTTGGTGTACTTTAGGGTGTTGTTCGCCATGAGATTGGGTTTGGTGTTGCCATACCAAGCGTGGTAGAGGCCGAACTGTTTGGGATGAAATCCGGAGATCCACGGCGCATCGTCCCGAACGATTTGAACCATTTCGTCGATGAGGGTCTGCCGCAAGGGGCCGTTTTCCATACTTTTCATTTGATCGAATAAGGCATCGAAACGCGGGTTGGCATAGTTTGCGGGATTCTCGCCGTTTTTCCCGACCTTGGCGTTCGGACCATAAAGGAGAAAGAAAAAGTTTTCCGGATCGGGATAGTCTGCATTCCAGCCCCATTGAAAGAGTTGCGCCGTGCCCTTGAGCATCTTATCTTGAAATCGATTGTAGTCGGTATTCCGGACGACCAATTGAATCTGCAATTTTTCGAATTGCTTGCGCATCCAGTCAAAGTTGGCCTTGACCTCCGGCCCGGTGCCGGTCGTGTCGAAATGAATGACCAAAGGCTTCCCGCTTTTGAGCTCCCGTCCACCCGGGTAGCCCGCCTCCGCCAATAGCTGCCGGGCGGCTTCGATCGGTTTTCGTTTTGGCTGCTCGTCTATCCAATCATAGACCCAGGGATTGATGCCCTCTTTTCCCTCGCGATAGCCGAAAATGCCGGGCGGAAGGGGGCCTTGCATGGCGATGCCGCGGCCATTGCGGAAAATAGCGATAGACTCCTCCTGGTCGATGGCAATGGCCAAGGCCTGTCGAAGCTTACGCGCCGATTCGGTATAGCCGCCGAGGACGGGATCAAGCATGTTGACCGCCATATAAAAAGTGGTCGTTGCCGTACTGGTGAGTAGGCTGATGCCTTTGCCGGACATCTCCTCTGTGAGTGCCGCATCGCCGCCGCTTGAGAGCCGGACGGCCTGATCGAAGCTGTCAGAGGAAATGCCTGCGCTGTCATAGTAACCCTGAAGAAACTTGTTCCAAACCGGAATGCCTTCTTTTTCCAAGCTGAAGACGACCTTGTCGATAAACGGAAGCGGTTTTCCCGCGTCGGCCAAGAGGCCCGCCTTCGCATCTCCGGGTGCGCCTTCGTCCGGATAGGCCTCGCCGTGAAAGTTGGGATTGCGCAGCATGACCATCTGGCGATTCGGGTTATTCACGGTAAGCATATAGGGGCCGGTGCCGATGGGGTACCAATCGAGGGTGATGTTTTTTTTCATCAAGCCCGCTTGGCTGTAGAAGCGGTCGGCCTCATGGGGAATGGGCGCAAAAAAGGGCATGGCCAGCCAATAGGGAAACTGCGGGTACTTGCCTTTCAATTTGATCCGATAGCGGTAGCGGTCGATCACCTCTGCGCCTGGCAAGGAAAATTCTCGCAGATCGAGAAAGGCGTTTTTGTCCGCCGCAAGGTTTTGTATCGCTTCCTGCAAGGCCGCGCCGAGTTCGCCCAAGCCCACAATGTAGGCGGACATAAAGCCATAGATCGGCGAATGGATCTTGGGATGCGCCAGGCGCTTGATCTGATAGACGTAGTCCTCGGCAATTAATTCCCGCGTGCCGGTTTCTGGAAAATCGCCCAGGGTTTCGATCCGGCCGAGCGCGTCTTCGTTCAAGTCGTGATAAAGAAAACGGCTCTCGGCGTCCTGCGCGAAGGCAGGATGCGGTTGGTAGCGTATCCCCTGCTGAATTTCGATGTCGTAGTGACTCCAGGCGACGGCCTCGGAAGGCGGATCGCCCGCCAAGCCATTTCCCTCGGCATCCAGGTAAACCGGGGACGGGACTTGCTTGGCAGTTAAAGGGATGAGGGCATAAGGTCGTTTGAGGTAGTGATATTGAAAAGGCGGTTCGTAGATTTGGCCGGTAAAGGTAATTTCGTTGGAGGAATAAGACTGGGCCGGGTCGAGGTGTTTTGGCCGCTCGCTGAAGACGCTATAGAGGATGTTTTCATTTCCCTCTCCTTTCGGATAGGGGTTGTTGAGTGGGGTCTTCGCGCAGCCATAGAGGGTTAGAAAAATTAAAAGCCAAGCCAGTCGTACAGGGCGACACACCACACACTCACTCCTCTTATTCCGAAGCGCTGTTTCCTTCCGATGCGGCCGGTGTTTCGGCGGCACCTTCTTCCGAGGCCGGCGCGGCGGTCTCATCTTGCGCGTTATCTTTTGTCACTTGGTCGATCACGGTGGAAACGATGGGCCGCTCCCGGCTTAAAATCGAAAGGGACAAAGAGGTGACCATAAAAATAACGGCTGCCGCGACAGTGAGCTTACTTAAAAAGGTCGTTGCGCCGCGGCTCCCAAAGATCGTTTGGCTCGATCCGCCGAAGGCGGCGCCCATTTCGGCCCCTTTTCCGGCTTGGAGCAGAACAACACCAACCAGTATTAAACACACAATGACGTGAATGACAACAATCAAAATATACATGTTTCTCCTTCGTTAATCGGTTCGAATAAAAATAACTTATCTTGAGTTGGGTGCCGGCGCAGCTTGTCTTTTTGTCCGGGCACCCAAGGCCACAATCTGAAAAAACGAATCGACAGAGAGGCTGGCTCCTCCAATTAGTGCGCCGTCGATGGCCTTTTCTTTCATAAAAGCTTCAACGTTTTTTTCCGAGACACTGCCACCGTACAGAATACGCGGCGGTACTGTCTCATATCGTTTTGCGAAAAAATCGCCCACTTGCTTGTGAACCTCGGCGGTTTCTTCGGGGCTCGGGGTTTGGCCTGTTCCAATGGCCCAAACCGGTTCGTAGGCGATGAGCCAATCGGAGATCTTTTCCTTAAAATCGACTTTTAATGTGTCGGCACCCAATCCTTCCGAGAGCTGTTTCTCGATTATGGCCCAGGTTTGCCCCGCTTGCCTTTCCTCCGCCGATTCTCCGATACAGAAGATAGGCCGTAGGCCTGCAGTCTGCGCTGCCATGAGCTTGCGATGAATCAGGGCATTGGTTTCGCCAAAAAGTTGCCTTCGTTCCGAATGGCCTATAATAACAGAACCGCAGCCGAGTGCACAGAGCATGTCCGATGAAATTTCGCCCGTGAAGGCCCCTGCCTTTTCGTTATGGACGTTCTGCGCTGCCAGGCCGATATCAGATTTGATCTCGTGAAGGGTTTTTGCCGCCTCGGATAAGGCGGTAAAAGGCGGTGCGATGAGCACGTCCGCCGGATCCGAGGGTGATTTTGTCGACAAGCGATTAAAGGCGTGAAGGAAGGCTTCGGTTTCCTTGTGGGTTTTATTCATTTTCCAATTGGCTATAAAGCAGGGTCGTGTCATGGTGAATGCCTTAATCGCGACCTTCTTTGTCGGGAAGCACCGTCAAGCCGGGGAGGTCTTCGCCCTCCAAGAGCTGCAGGGCTGCACCGCCGCCGGTGGACATGAAAGAAATTTTTTCCGATTCACCCGCTTTATGCACGGCCTGAATGGTTTCACCGCCACCGACGATGGTCAGGGCATAGGCATTGGCCACGGCATGGGCGATGGCCGAGGTGCCGCGTGCATAGGCGTCGGATTCGAAAAGGCCCATGGGGCCGTTCCATAAAATGGTTTTGGCATTTGCAAGCGCCGCAGTGAAAAGGTGGACTGAGGCCGGGCCAATATCAAGTCCTGTCCATCCCTTCGGAATTTCTTGAACCGGTACGAGCTTCGTTTCCGCCGAGGGATCGACGCCGGTCGCGACCACGCAATCGACGGGAAGATAAAACTTAACCCCGCGTGCGATGGCCCGCTCCCTGATTTCCTTGGCGAAATCTAGCATAGAGTCCTCCACCAGGGAGTCCCCAACCTCGAGCCCGGCTGCCTTCAGAAAAGTAAAGGCCATGCCGCCGCCGATGATTACTTTATCGACCTTTTTCCCTAAATTTTCGATCACGCCGATCTTCCCGCTGACCTTGGCCCCACCCAGGATGGCGACGAAGGGCCGGGCGGGATTCGCGACCGCGCCGACCAAGTAGGTCATTTCCTTTTTCATTAAAAAGCCACAGGCTTTGGTATGAACGAATTTAGTAATGGCGATGGTCGAGGCATGGTTGCGGTGCGCGGTGCCAAAGGCGTCGTTGATGTAGATGTCGATCCCGAGGTCGGCCAAGGCCTTGGCGAAGACTTCATCGTTTTTTTGTTCGCCAGGGTGATAGCGGAGGTTTTCCAGTAGGAGGATATCCCCGGCCTTAAGTTTTTCCGCCATTTTCTTGGCTTGAGGGCCGATGCAGTCCGGTGAAAATGCGACTTCTTTTCCGAGGAGGCGCTGGAGACGCTTAACCACAGGGGCCAAGGAATAGCGTGGATCGTGATCTTTAGGGCGGCCGAGGTGAGAGGCCAGGATTATTTTGGCGCCTTCGTCGATGGCGTAATTGATCGTGGGTAGCGCGGAACGAATGCGTGTATCGTCTGTGATATTTAGATCGTGATCGAGGGGCACGTTGAAATCGACGCGGATCAAAAGGCGTTTGCCCTTGATCGGAATGTCCTCGATCGTCATTTTATTGATGTTCATCGTCATGGCTTGATTATTTTAGGCGCGCTCGGCGACAAACAGGATTAAGTCCCTCAGTCGGCAGGAATAGCCCCATTCGTTATCGTACCAGGCGATGACCTTGACCATGCGGTTGCCAATAACCTTCGTCAAGGTGCCATCCACAATAGAAGAGTGCGGATTGCCATTGAGATCGATCGAGACCAGGGGTTCTTCCGTATATTGAAGGATGCCGGAAAGCGTCGATTCCGCTGCGCTTCGCAAGGCGTCGCAAACCTTTTCTTCCGTGGTGTCGGATTGTAAATTCACAACAAGGTCGATGACGGAGACATTGGGCGTGGGCACGCGGATGGCCATGCCGTCGAGTTTTCCGGCCAATTCGGGGATGACTTCCGAGAGGGCCTTGGCCGCGCCTGTTGTGGTCGGGATCATCGAGTGGGCGGCCGCGCGGGCCCGCCGGAGATCTTTATGGGGAAAGTCCAGAAGTTGCTGGTCGTTTGTGTAAGAATGCACCGTGGTCATCAGGCCGCGCTCAATCCCAAAGCTTTCGAGCAACACTTTCGCGACGGGGGCGAGGCAGTTGGTGGTGCAAGACGCGTTCGATAAAATGTGGTGTTGATTAGGATCGTAGCGATTCTGGTTTACGCCAAGGACAATGGTGAGGTCCGGTTTTTTTGCGGGTGCCGAGATAATGACTTTTTTTGCGCCCGCGGCGAGATGTTTTTTGGCCGACTCCCGATCGACGAAGTGGCCGGTCGACTCGACGACGCAATCGACGGCCCGCGCCTTCCAAGGCAAGGCGACAGGGTCTTTTTCTCGCGTAATGGGAATGGATTGATCGCCGACCAGCAGGGCATCCGCTTTCCAACTCACTTCGTGTTGAAAACGGCCATGGACCGAATCATATTTCAGAAGGTGGGCGAGGGTCTTTGCGTCCGTTAAGTCATTAATGGCAACGATGTCCAGGTCGGGGTTGCCGTAGGCCGCCCGGAAAAGATTACGTCCAATACGACCGAAGCCATTGATTGCGATACGGTATGCCATGTTCTACTCCTTTTACGAAAACAGGTCTTTTTCCATTTCGGGTTTGCAGAAAGGGTTTAAAAAGCGCTCTCTTCTTGATCGAATCGGAAGAACTCGCTTGGTGACGCAAGGTCTTGCTTGGTCTCGGTGGGCTCGGTGCCTTTGACGAAAATTTCGTAATCGCCGTCTTCTCCTTCACGGGACAGTAACCCTGTTGCACGGTCGACTTTGGTATAGACAATCTCATCTGGAATCGAAAAGGGGATCACGGGCAATAGATCGAGCGCTCCTTCCATATAATCGATCCATATGGGAAGCGCGGCCCGCCCTCCCGATTCGCGGGAACCCAATGAGCGATTATCATCAAATCCGACCCAAACGCCGGAGGCCAAATTGGGAGTATACCCTACAAACCAGGCATCGGTAAATTCATTTGTTGTTCCGGTTTTTCCCGCAATGGGCCGACCGATGACTCTCGCTCGCTTGGCCGTGCCGCGTTGCACCACATCTTCGAGAATATTGGTGACGACATAAGCGGTTTCTTTTGAAATGACCCGCGTGGCGATTGGGTCGCGGGATTCGAGGACGCGCCCGTTGTTATCGGTTACGGATAAAATCATCGCGGGTTCGACACGGACGCCTTCGTTGGCATAAACCCCGAGGGCGGAGGTCAACTCAAGGAGGCCCACGCCCGAGGAGCCGAGGGCCAAAGAAAGGTCGTGGGTTAAGGGGCTATCGATGCCGATGCGTTTCGCAAAGGTGTCCACAGGACCGATGCCGATCTGCCTCAGCAGCTTGACTGTCGCCAAATTCCGAGAAAAGGTCAGGGCGTCACGGAGCGAAATTGGCCCGTAGAATTTCTTTTCGTAGTTTTCGGGCTTCCAAACTTTGTTGGTGTCGCTGTCCGTGAAAATCACCGGATTGTCCACTAGGATGGTTGCAGACGTAAAACCGCGATCGATAGCCGTGCCGTAGATAATGGGTTTAAATACGGAACCGGGCTGCCGCCGCGCTGTCAGGGATCGGTTGAACTCGCTCTTATTAAAATCGTAGCCGCCGACCATGGCTTTTACCGTGCCGTCTGCGGGATCCAGGGAAATCAAGCCGCCTTCTACCTGAGGTTCCTGCTCCAGGCTGAAAAAGACTCCTTTACCTCCCCCTTCGATCGACTTGACGCGGACTTGGACGATGTCGTCCAACGCGAGAATGTCTGCGGGCGTGGGGCGGTCGATGCGTTTTCTGTCTTTTCGAATGTCCGGGCCCGTTAGGCGGTTTGCCGCCCAGGCCATGTCTTCGAGTAACATTTTTCCGATGACGCCATTGGCTTCAAGTGTGGCGTCGTTGCTGTCGCGGGAGAGAACGCGGGCGTTTAAAAGATCACCCACATGAAGCGATGCAGTTTGGATGCGGGTGGCCTGGCTTTCGCCTGGCGCCCCTTCATTGTCTGGCGTGTATTTTCCGATCGGCCCTCGGTAGCCTTGGCGTTTGTCGATTTCGCGGAGTCCGCCTTGCAAAGCGCTTTCGGCCATGCGCTGCATTTTTTCATTGAGGGTGGTATACACGTTTAATCCACCTCGGTAGACGACATCGTCACCGTAACGTGAAATCAAGTATTGGCGAACATGTTCTTTAAAGTAGAGTCCAAAGTCTTCTCCGGAATGGAGTTTCTTAAATATGAGGTCTTTTTCGTAGGCATCGCGGTATTCGTTTTGATTAATATAGCCCTCGTCGACCATGCGTTTTAAGACGATGCGTTGGCGATATTTGGCTTTATCGGGATGGCGATAAGGGGAATAATCGTTTGGGGCTTTTGGGAGACCGGCCAGAAAGGCGGCTTCTTCCAGGTTGATGTCGGCGACGTTTTTTCCAAAGTAGGTTTTGCTCGCGATTTGGACGCCATAAGCCCCATGGCCAAAGTAGATGTGGTTGAGATAGATTTCAAGTATTTCGTCCTTGGTCAGCATCTCTTCCATTTTCCGGGCAAGGAGGAGTTCCTTGATCTTTCGTTCCATTGTGCGCTCGGAACTCAGAAAGAGAGATCGCGTGAGTTGCTGCGTAATGGTGCTTGCCCCTTGGCGGATGCGGCCACTCTCGACATTTTTTATAAAGGCTCGGACAATACGGATGGAATCGAAGCCTTGGTGGTTGTAAAAGCGTGCGTCTTCTACAGCTAAAATCGCTTGAACGAGATTCTTTGGCATTTGGGAGATCGGAACGAAGACCCTTTTTTCGATGTAGAATTGACCGATGATTCGATTCTCGTCATCGTAGATTCGGGTGGCTTGGCTGGGGATGTAAGCGCCAAGCGAATCCAGGGGGGGGAGGTCGCGAGAAAAATAATAGAGCACGCCACCGATGCCAAGCAATGCCAGGACGCTGAGGGTGAGGGACACCTTGATCCCCCACTTGATCCATCGGACCAAATGACTCTCGCGTTTCCCGGCGCGGAGGTCGCCAGAAAATGCCTTTACTTCCAATGTATTACCTCAATAATATGACTCATAGCCTAACGGTTTTCATTCCGCTTGTCAATGGAGAGGATGGGACTCAAGCCCTGACCCTGCAGCCTTTGAGAAAAACCGTTTGGGTGATTGGGCGCAAGAACGCGAACCTCAGTCTGGTGACCGCTTTATGAGAATGCAAGCAGTGAAATCAACTTTGAAGTCCCATCTATGTAAAGAGAGTGACTTCAAGCTTGACTTCTTTTGGGCTGTTTGAAATAATCCCTTGCGCCAAAAAAAGGTGGAGGTCGAATGAAAAATCTTCGGCAATTTGCCTTGATCGCCTGGATTTCTTTTCAAATGGTGGCTTCCGGGTGGCTGGGTATCGTGGTGCAGGACTTGAGCCCTCAATTGGCGATGCGCTACGGTCTGCGTCATCAGGAAGGCGGTGCCGTCGTCTCTCGCGTCCAGTTCGGCAGTCCGGCCATGAAGGGTGGCCTTCAGGAGGGGGATCTGATTGTTTCCTTAAGCGGGGAGGATATTCCCGATTCGGAAACCCTCAAGAATATCCTTTCGCGAACGCCGCCAGGATCACGCATTGCGCTTATCGTCATTCGAAACCGCAAAGAATCGTCGCTCGAAATCGTTTTGGGCACGACACCGCGTGAGGCGGTATAAGTCCCAATCAAAGCGTCCAGATCTAAATCCAAGCGGGTTTTGAATTGAGAAAAAAAAAGCGGGTGACCGTTCAAGAAGGGGCTGTCGCGACCAACCGATGGGGCTGCGGATGCGCGGTGCTGGTCCTGCTCGGACTGATCGTTGCCATGATGGCCGCAGCACTGATGCAATCCTAGTTCTGTTCTTTAGCGTCGATTTCCCACGCGAGGCGATCCATGGCGGAGCGACCCCTGGTAGCGCTGACCCTGGCCTTTGTCACCGGTCTCCTCCTTGGCGAGGTCTTTTCCTACTTTCCGCAGGTCTTGATCGGTTTTACGCTTGTACTTCTATTTTTTGAAGCTTGCGACCCCCGCCGGGTGCACCTTCCTTTTCCTAGTCTTCTCCTTGGCGCCCTCGGCTTCCTCTTTATTCAACTGACAACGCAACCTTTCTATTCCGGTGATTTAAGGTATTACCGCGATGGAGGACCAATCCGGATTCTTGCCCGCGTTGCGGAGCCCCCACAGTTTTATCCCAAGCAAACGGTGCTCCAAATGGAAGGGATTGAAATCCATAAAGCGGGTCGCCGCAGTCGCGTCCAGGGCAATTTTCAACTGAAGGTATGGGGCGTGCCGGTGCCGCACCGCTATGGAGACCTGCTTGACCTCGTAATCCGCTTGCGGTCTCCAAGCCAATATCAAAACTTTGGATCCTTCCAAATTTCGGATTTTAGGCAACGCACCGGATTAAGCGGTGTGGCCCATCTTTCAGATCTGCGCCAAGTCAGTCGGGTGGGTGAAAGTGGAAACCCGCTTCTAAAACAAGTATTTCAATGGCGGGAGGAAATAATGGACCAGCTTGCAACAAGCCTGAGGCCAGAGACCGCTGCGCTGATTTCGGCCTTCGTCCTTGGAGAGCCGGGCGCGCTATCGGAAGAAGTTCGGGAAACTTTTTCAGCCGCGGGCGTTGCACATCTTTTAGCGGTCTCAGGTGCCCATCTTGCCTTTGTTTCCCTCTTTATATTTGGCCTGAGTCGATGGCTGATCCTCCGCCTTCCCATAGGCATATTACTCCGACTCTCGCTTTGGAAGATTCCCTCGCAATGGGCCGCCTTAATTGCCGGCGGTGTGGCCATTTTTTACACCCTTCTGGCCGGTGCACATCTGGGAACCCTCCGGGCCTTGACCATGATTTTGGTCTATTTATTCTCGATCTGGATTGGTCGGCGCCGGGACGCCAAAATTAGCCTTAGCATCGCCGCGCTTCTGATTCTCCTATTTCAAGCGCGGGCGATTTTCGAGATTTCCTTCCAACTTTCATTTATCGCCGTCCTTTCAATGGTGCTCGTCATGGAGGCATGGCAAGAAACCAGTGGTCCAGACCTTGAATTAAAGGAGTCGTCTTTTAAAAAAGGACTAATTGGACGGATGCGTCTTCTCTTTCTATCGACCTTGGCCGCCACCTTGGGTACGGCCCCCTTAACCCTCTTTTATTTTCATCAGTTTAGCTGGAGCGGCCTCCTTGCCAATTTTATTCTCCTACCACTTGCGGGATGGATCATGGTGCCCTTCGGTCTTTTGTCCGTGATTGCTGCTCTCGTTTTTAAAGCGGCGCCCTTCTTCTTGCGATGGCAAGAAGGCCTCTGGTCTTTTTTTTACATGCCTATATACAATTTTCAGCCTCTTCCTTTTTTCACACACTATATTGTGTTCAAGCATAGTCACAATTCAAGCATATTGCGCTTGGCTGTGAATACTATAGAGGCAAGTTTTTTTATAAGGTGGTTGCTTTTTTTGCAGATTTTCCTGGCGCTGATTTTCATTTTGCCTCGCCGCCGCTCATCGTTCTCCTTTCCTATTACGCGGCATTTTTTTTCTTAATCTTATGGCGAAAGCCCATAAAATCCGTGTTTGTCGTTATGGGCAGTTTCTTTATTTTCTTTTTCGTCTGGGGTGGCGTCCGCATTCCTCCTGAGGGTCTCCGCGTCACTTTTTTAGATGTGGGTCAGGGCGATGCGACCCTCATTGAATTTTCAAATGGGAAAACCGTGTTGGTGGATGGTGGGAGCAAGGGGGCGGGGAAATTTGCAGTTGCGCCCTACCTTTGGGAGCGGCGAATCAGAAGGATCGACTACCTCATTAGTTCGCATCCGCAAGCGGACCATATTGGGGGATTGCCTTATTTGATTCGCCGATTTCAGGTGAAGGCGTTATGGAGTTCGGGTCTAAACCACAAGAGCGCGGCCTGGCAAGCCGTATTGCGTGAATTAGGCGCGAACAAAAGTCGGCATCATATCGTGTCGAGCGAGACGCCCGCTTTAGAAATTGATGGATGTTCTTTGAAGGTTCTCCATCCCCGAGGAAGCTTTGGTTTGGAAATCGAAAATAAAAATAACCAGTCGCTTGTGCTGCGTCTGTCTTGCCCTCGCCTTGGCGGGGAGGGGATCTCCTTTCTTTTAACCGGGGATATCGAAGCGGAAGCGGAGGCCGCGCTCATGGAAGCCGCCGATCGATTGCCGAGTACGATTTTGAAGGTGGCCCATCACGGAAGTAGGAGCTCGACGGGGAAGCGCTTCGTTGCTGCAGTTTCTCCTGAGGTTGCGGCGATTTCCGCTGGAAGGCATAATCGCTACGGCCACCCGCACCCCGAAGTGCTTGAGGCTTTAGCTGCCCCCGGCACACGGATCTATCGGACAGACCACTCAGGCGCCATTGTCCTTGAGGCACGGAAGTCCAATTCCGGAAATATCGAATCCAAGCACTTGTGGTCTTATCGTGATCGAAAGGTCGAGAAGATTCAATGGAATCGTAACGTATCTGCCCAAGAATGGCGGAATATCGGAAATGTATTAGCCTTTTTCTCCAGATAAAAGCGGGACTTAGATTGACAGCTTCCCACTCATGCCCTAGACTATTTGAAATGAAGGTGTACCGGATTCTCCCCGCCATCTTTATTGTTCTCGCCTATTTAGCGGTTTCGCCCGCTTCTTACGCCGCCCCTAAAACACAAGCCATTCGATTTCCAAGCGGAATCACCATTAACGCGGAAGTCGCCGATACGCCAGCCTCGCGCCGTCGAGGCTTGATGTTTCGTGATCATCTTCCGGAAGGCGGGGGCATGCTCTTCGTTTTCGAGGAAGACCGGCCCTACCGTTTTTGGATGAAGAATTGTAAGTTTCCGATCGACATTATCTGGCTCGACGCCCAAAAAGCAGTGGTCTATTTTTCCGAAAATACGCCCCCTTGTTTCTCCGATCCCTGTCCGACTTACGGACCCAAAGAAAGTCCGGCCCGATATGTTATTGAAGTGGCAGCGGGTTTTGTTCACGAACGGGGTTTGAAGGTCGGCACCGCCATCCACTTCGAGTAAAGGCCAGGAAGGCCATTTTGTAAGCAGGAGGAAAGGCATGAAGTACCGATTGAGGCAAAAACTGATCTTTACCATCCTCGCCGTTGGGCTAGTGTCGGTTGCGATTGGCCTGATTATTACGGCCTGGCGGGGAACGGATGCCTTGCGTGAAACTCTGGGCGATAACTTCGAGGGTTTGGCCAACGAGACGGCCCAAAAAGTGGATCTCGCCATTACACGAGAAATTGCCGACCTCAGACACTTAAGCAGCGCGGAAGTCATTATTGCCGCCGTTCAGTCGAGCAATGCCAGCTACGAAGGGCTATCCGAAGGCCAGATTCTCAAAAAAGTTCAAGAGGGCGAAGACGCTTGGCGAGGGGGCGAAGCGCTGGATAATGCCGGGTCACTGGAGACGCGCGCCAGCTCCTTTCTTGCGGACGCAACAAAAATAGAGAAAAAAGAACAAATACAATTTGCCTCTTTTGTTACAGATGCTCGGGGGATTCTTGTGGCCGGCACCGATGGAACTGAAGGTCAGGCGCTGATTTCTTATGCGAACAGTCAGGCGCCTTGGTGGCAGAAAGTCGTCCAAATGGATCGGGAAGCGGTTTTTTTTGGGAATATCTTTCATGACGAAGCCACGAACCAGTTCTTTTTTAGTTTGGCGATTCCGATTTTAGATCCCTCTGCGACGAAAACCATTGGCGCATTGAAGGTTGTGTTCTATTTAAAGGGCTTTCTGATGCCCTTGATCGAAAAGACCCGTTTTGGAGAAACCGGGCATGCAATGCTCATCGATTCGGAAGGAACGGTCTTGGCCTGTCCAATTTTGCCAACGGGCATGCATATCCCAGAAGGTATGCTCATTAGCGCGGTCACGACCATGGAGTCGGGTTGGATTATCGCCGAAGACGATGCCCATGGCGGTAAAAATTCCATCGTTGGGTTTTCGCCGGTTCAAGGCGTGACGCATTTATCGACTGTTTCTGCCGCAACCCGATGGCATAGCTTTATCCGCCAGGCACCCGAAGAGACCTATGCGCCAATTTCTGCCCTGCTCCGCGCCATCTTTCTTTCTGGCGGACTCTCCATTGGCTTCCTGGTGATTATCGGTTTTGTCGTGGCCCGGCGTCTGGTTGAACCCATTCATCAGCTTCAAAGCGGCGCGGAAGCGATTGGAAAGGGAGACCTGGATTTTCGGCTTGATATCCAAACGGGAGACGAAATCGAGGTTCTGGCTGAAGAATTTAACCGAATGGCTGGACGCTTGGACGAATCCTATGCCAACCTCGAAGAAAAAGTCAGAGATCGGACAATGGAATTGAGGGAAACCGTTGAGCGCTTGCAGGAGATGGACCGGCTGAAATCGGAGTTTCTATCGAATATCAGTCATGAGCTAAGGACGCCCTTGACCTCGATTATCGGTTTTTCAGAAATTCTCCTTGATCAGGTTTCGGGCGATCTCAATCCGTCGCAAATGGGCTATGTCCGAAATATGTTCAATTCGGGTCATAATTTACTCGAGATCATCAGCAACCTGCTGGATCTTTCGAAGATCCGTTCCGGACGCATGCAAATTCACCCGAGACCGTGTCGCTTAGACGAAATCATCGACGCCGTAACGGCGACGGTCGGTCCCTTGGTGGAAAAAAAGCATCTGCGATTGGAACGCGCGATCGAAGGGGCGCTCCCCGAAATCTCAGCGGATGAAGGCAAGGTCCGGCAGATTCTGCTGAACCTTTTGAGCAACGCCGTAAAATTTACAGAACAGGGTGGAACCATTAAAATCGGTGGAAAGGTCTTCCAGTATGAAGGGCAGCCCTATGTTGAACTCTCGGTTACAGACACCGGTGTAGGCATCCGGCAGAACGATTTGGACATGATTTTTGATGAGTTCAGGCAAGTCGATGCCTCCTATACGCGTGACAATCCGGGTACAGGCCTCGGTTTGCCCATCACCAAGCATTTTGTGGAAATGCATGGCGGAAAAATTTCGGTTAAGAGCGTCATGGGCAAAGGCTCCACCTTTAGCTTTTCCTTGCCGGTGGATCATTCCGCGGTCGAAAGAATTAGGACGGAAGGTCTTGCGGAAGAGCCTAACCTTCCAACACAGCAATTTTCTCGTGATGAAGAACAAAAACAGCCCGAAGGGCCCGAAGTCGATAAACAGCAAGCGACTATTTTAGTCGTCGAAGACGACCGGCAGGCGAGCGAGTTAATCAGCCTGTATTTAGACCGGGCGGGATACCAGGTTATCCATGCCTATGAGGGTCACGAAGCAGTGCAAAAAGCACAAGAACATCTGCCTTTTGCGATTACGCTCGATATTATGCTGCCTGGCATCGACGGTTGGCAGGTTTTGGATGCTTTGAAATCCAATCCGGAGACACGAGACATTCCTGTCGTCATTCTTTCGATGGTTGAGGATCAAGAGATGGGTTTCAGCCTCGGTGCAGTCGATTATCTTATGAAGCCACTCGATAAAGACGCTTTGTTAAAAAGCCTAGGGAAATTAGACCTGCTCAGAAAGGTTTTAGACAAACCGGTCACAATCCTTTTAATTGAGCACGACCCCGAGATCGCCAATATGATCGAGGAGGTTTTGTCGGAGACCTCTTTTGGCGTCATTGTGACCTCCGAGATCGAAGAAGGGGTTACCTCTGCATTGGAGGGACAGCCGGATATTATTCTCCTGGGTTTAACGGGCTTCCCGGATCATCACGGGATCGATCTTCCGCAAAGGCTGATGAATTATAGGATGATCAGAGATATTCCGGTGATTGTCTATCTCCAAGAGGACCTAACCCCTGAGTTAAAGCAAAAATTGGAGGGAGACATTAGAAAGATTATCCAATTCGACGGCCGATCGATTAAAAACGACTTACTGTCGGAAATTAAAAAGTACGAAAAATTGTATCCCGATAAGGCAAGAATGATAGACGGCTTGACCGGTCTTTACAACGAACGCTACTTAAGGAGTCGACTTTCCGACGAAGTAGACCGAGCTTTCCGCTATAAACGCACCTTTTCGCTTGTCGTGGCAAATATCGATCACTTTAAACAGTTTAACGAACGATATGGCTTGGAGGTCGGCGATCGTGTCCTCAAGGATATCGGAGAGGTTTTTCGGCAAAATTTACGCTTGGCCGATCCCGTCTGCCGTTTTGGGGGTGCGACTTACATGGTGCTGATGACAGAAACAATTCAACGGCCGGGAGTCTTCGTGGCCGAAAAGCTACGGCGCTTTGTCGAAGACCTTTCGTTTTCGGTGCAAGACGGAAAAGAAGAAGTGCATCTGACAATTAGTGTTGGCGTGGCGACTTTTCTAAAAAATGCGAAAACCGGGGAGGGTATGATCCGGACCGTCTTCGATGCCTTGGATCGCGCGAAATCCCTTGGCGGAAATCAAGTGGTCTGGGCCGAACCGATGGACGAGAAGGACGCCTAAGTTATGCCGAAGAAAATCTTAGTGGTCGATGACGATCCGTCCGTAAGAGAACTCATCCGCGTGACCTTGAGAGACTACGAGGTGATCGAGTGCGTGAATGGGCTTGAGGCCTTGGAGAAGGTCGAGATCGAAAAGCCCGACCTGATTCTATTGGACGTAATGATGCCCAAGATGAATGGCTTTGAGGTGATTCGCGAGTTGAGATCCTCCCCGTCTACTGTAGAGGTTCCCATCCTTCTACTCACAGCACGGGGGGATCGCAGTACCTTGAAACGAAGTCAGGAAGAAGGGGTGGTGACCTACTTTACGAAACCTTTTTCTCCACGGGCCTTGGCGCAAAAGGTGGAGTCGGTTTTGGCGGAACTGGGGGGAAGCCCCGAGTGATCTTTTTATTCCGGGTCTTCATAGTCTTCATTGATCTTTAGGATTTCAGGCAATAATGCAATAAAGCGGTCCACCAGATTCGGATCGAAATGTTTTCCACGTTCTTCCTTCAGCAGTTCCACCGTGGCCTCAACACTCCAAGCCTTTTTATATTTTCGTGCCGAGGTCAAGGCATCGAAGACATCGGCAATCGCAACGATCCGCCCCTCTAAGGGAATTTCCTCGCCTTTGAGTCCGTTGGGATAGCCACTGCCATCCCATTTTTCATGGTGGTTGAGGGCGATAATATAAGCAGTCTCCAGTAATTTCGAGTCGTATCCGCTGAGCATGTCGGCACCGATTTTAGCATGCGTTTTCATAATTTCCCATTCTTCGCCTACCAATTTCCCCGGTTTAAATAAAATGCGATCCGGGATGCCAATTTTGCCGATATCGTGCATCGGGCTGGCGTTAAAAAGGAGGTCGCATTCTTGCTCGCCCATGCCCATGTCTTTTCCGAGCATGGCCGAAATTTTACTGATCCGGATGATATGCAGACCGGTTTCGTTATCGCGATATTCCACCGCGCGGCCTAATAGCCGTATGGCTTGAAGCCGAGTTTCGTAGAGCTCCTTGGTCCGTTCTTGCACTTTTTGTTCGAGCTGAGCATTGTGGTTGCGCAAGGCCTTTTCGGAAAGCGAGATCTTGAGCAAATTTCGAATGCGCGTGAGTAACTCGACTCGGTTAAAGGGTTTGGCGACGAAGTCGAGTGCGCCTTGGCCCAAAGCACGAATTCGGTGTTCGTGATCATCCAGGGCGGTCAGGACAAGGATGGCGGGGAGTTGCCCCTCGCCTTGAACCTTCAGCCGATTCATGACTTCGAAGCCATCCATTTTTGGCATCATTAAATCGAGGAGGATTAAGTCGCTCTTGCGCTCTTTAAATAAGGCGTTAACTTGGCTGGGGTCTTGGGTGCAGACGACGTTCTTGTAACCCTCGATGTGCAGGACTTCTTTGAGCAACTCGAGCGTGGCCGGATTGTCTTCTACAACCAAGATTGCGCCGTTTTTTAGATCGGGCTGGCTTCCGCCCTTTTCTTGATCCATGATACACCCTCTTTTGGTGTTCTGGGTGGAATAGAAAACAATGACTCAGTCATCCATCTATCCGGGGCCGCTTCCTCCCGTTTTTTAATCCTACCATCATATCATCATTCGGTCTTGAGTGCATCTTCTTCCTCTGCCTTGGATCGCCTTTTTTGAGTTTCCAACGAAAGCACTGCGGAGCTTGTCATCTCTGGGTTCGACCGGGTCGCCGCGAACGAGACCGGCTTCATTTCACAAGATCCACTAAGACGTCTTGGATATTCTTTACTTAGGTCTAGTTTGTCATTATAATGCAGAGACTTAGGCGGAGAAGCTCCCTCCCTTGAATTGGCGGACATTTATTTTAATCAACGTGCAGCCCCCATTCGACATGATCTTTTGTAAGCGGGTATCTACTTAATAGAAAGGCATTGCGGTGTCGGCCTTATCGGAAGCGACAAAAGATAAAATCATTCAAAAAATGAAATCGGAGTTGTTGGCAGGCCCTGTTGAGGTGATCGACGAGAGTTGGAAGCATGCGGGTCATGCCGGTGCTGCGGCGGGTGGCGGTCATTTTATTCTCTATGTGGTTTCTGAAAAGTTTAAGGGTCTCTCCCTCCTTGATCGAAACAGATTGGTTTTTGAAGTTCTAAAAGAGGAGATGAAGGGGGAGATTCATGCCTTGGTTATTAAAGCGAAATTACCCGAGGAGATGTCGCCTTCAGACCCGAATGTTTGATTTTTTCATTGCGTTACAGTATAGATCTTAGCGGCGATTGGATGGATAAGATGGATGGCGGCGATCGGTGCACATTGCGTCCACTGTCTTGCAGGGGTACAAGCATCATCCCATGGGCAGGCGCAAGACAAGCGAGACAAAGGAGGAACTTAAGATGATGGATCAGCTTTTTCCGGGAATGGCATCACTCCAAAATCTGCATCCCTTGTTCGTTCATTTTCCCATCGCCTTTTTTGTTGGGGCCGCCCTCATGGAGTTTGTCGCAGTTTTTTATAAAGAGCGCTTCCATTTTGTCGCCACCTGTCTGCTTTATTTAGGCGTTTTTTCTGCTGTCGCTACGGTTGGCAGCGGGATCGGTGCTGAGAACTCCATTGCCGCAAATGATCCGCGCGGCCACAATGCACCGGGGCATGACTTCATTCATGTCCACAAAAATTGGATGATCGCCGTCACGGCCTTTAGTATCCTGCTGTCGATTTACTATTTATTCGTGAATCAAAAAGGCAAATGGCTGAGTCATCGCTATGGCCTTTTATTGGGAAGCCTGATCTTATCTCTCTTGGTTAGTATGGGCGCGGACCGTGGCGGACGGCTTGTTTACGAGTTCGGTGCAGGTGTGAATCCCAAGATCCTCAAATTGGAATCGAATGGCACAGAAGGAGAACACAGCCATGGCGACGACGCCCTGATGCATGATGAGGGCCTTGGTCCCGATGAAGAGGAAGACCATCCGCATTAAACGTTGCCGAGCTTTTTTATTGTAACTTACGATGAATAAAATTTTGTTCTGCTTGCACAATACCTACCCGCCCCGATACCAAGCTATTTAAGCTAAACCTCAGACGACCTGTTTTCAAATCAAAAAAATGTGGCAAGGCCTAAAATGAGTACCGTCCGCGAGAGCCTGGCTTACTAGGACTACCCTAGGACGTCCTGCTTCGATCCTGTCGGGGGACATCCTTCGGACCGTGTTTTTTTATCGGAAGGCCTTGGCCTAGACATGCTCAAGGCTGAAAAGGAAAGGGTGAGGTCTTTTGCAGTATGCGCCGGACGCCTCACTCCTGGGACGTCCGGCGCAGCTCCCCTTCGTGGCGGAGCGTACCTAGCTAGATTCTCATCGCTCTCGTTTTTGAGGCGACTTGAAGATTGAGCGACCGTGATGCCTTTCTCAGCAGGCTTAATAAAACGATGCCGATGAGGCTGAGCATGGCGGCCGAATCTCCTGGACCAGGTGGATTACCTGCGTCGGGCCGAATCATGCCGCAGCCGCCGGAGATCGGGCCTTCGTCCGTCGTGGTTATTGTTGCTGAGGCACCTTTGGGGGTGGCAGTGGCGAAGACCGTGGTCTGGAAATTTCCACTACCGTCGTAAGCGGTCGCCAGGTAGAAGTAGGTGACGCCATTGTTGAGACCCGAATGCGTCAAACTCATTTCCTGGGCGGGTGCACCGCTAATGTCACCTAAGAGCGCGCCGTCATTGATATCCGACGGAAGACGGTCGGTTCGGTAGCGGATACGTACGCCGACAAAATCCGAATCAAGTGGGTTCGCCCAAGTGAGTTGCACCTGCGCGTTTTCCGCAGTCGCAGTGAAATTAACGATGTCCATCGGTGGTGTTGTGTCGCCCTCCACAGTGGTTTCGAAGCTTCCATCACCCGATGAGGAAAGATTACCATCCGTATCGATGCTCAAAACGCGGTAATGATATTGCGTTCCCGGAAGCAGTCCGCTTAGGATCTGCGAGTGACTAAAGAGCAAGGTCGCATTCTGTACAGTGCTCTGCCCATAGGCCGTCGTTGTCCCGTATTCCACCTGAGCGGTTGCGGCTTCATCGGTGGTCCAGTGAACGGTGGCTTGTGTCTGAACAATGTTGTCGATGGTAATGCCCGAAATGAGCGGCGCCGTGGTGTCTGTGGCGCTTGCCGTCGTGAAGGTTCTGTCGGCCCCGGTGGTGGTGTTCCCTGCCGCATCGCTGCTGATGACGGCATAATGGTAGGTCGTCGAGGCGCTCAGCCCGCTTAAGGCTCGGCTGTGGCTTGTTACATGGACGGTATTCACGCTTGAGAGGCTGCCGTAGGCGGATGTGCTGCCATAGGCGACCTGTGAAGTTGCCGCTTCATTCGTGTTCCAGCTCACCGTTGCGGTACTCGCGGCGATATTGACCACGTTGGTGCCGCTAATGACCGGTCCAACAGTGTCGGCGAGATTAGTCGTCGTGAAGGTGTTGTCTCCCGAGCTCGCAGTATTCCCCGCGGCATCTTGGCTGATGACACGATAATGGTAAGTCGTCGCATCGCTAAGCCCACTGAGGGTGCGGCTGTGGCTCGTGACCAGATTGTTATCGGTTGAAGTCGATGCGCCGTAGGATGTACTCGTGCCGTACTCTACCCTTGCGCTTGCACCTTCATCCGTGGTCCAGGTGATCGTCGCGCCCAGTTCGGAGATGTTGCTGGCCGTGATTCCACTGAGTACAGGAGGACTGGTGTCACCGGTGTTCAGCGTGGTGAAGGTATTGTCTCCTGAGACAGCCAGGTTACCCGCTGCATCCCGACTCAGTACGCGATAGTGATATGTCGTCGCCGGGTTTAGGCCGCTAAGGATTTGCGCATGCGAGCTGACCATTGAGGCATTTAAGCTTGTTAGGGTGCCATACGCGTTCGTCGTCCCGTATTCCACCTGGGTGTCCGAGGCTTCGTCGGTTGTCCAGCCGATGGCGCCGCTTGTCGTTGTGATGTTGTTGCTGGCGATCGCGGAAAGGGAAGGCGGTGTCGTATCTGCGGCGGATGTCGTCGTAAAAGTATTATCGCCCGAGGTGCCGAGATTTCCGGCGGCATCTCTGCTGAGTACACGATAGTGATAAGTGGTTGCTGAATTCAGGTTACTTAATCCTTGGTTGTGGGACGTTACGAATGCGGTGTTGAGTGTGCTGAGCGAACCGTAGGATGTCGTTGTGCCGAATTCAATTTGGGTATCGGCTGCCTCGTCCGTCGTCCAAGAGATCGAAGCGCTTGCGCTGGTCATACTTCCCGCATTAATGCTTGAAATAATGGGGGCTGTGGTGTCGGACGTGGAGATGGCTTTGCTGACTTCGTTTGAAAATCCACTTTCGTTTCCAGAGGTGTCGATGGCTGTTATGGCAAAAAAATAGGTGCCGTCCGAAAGACCCGTCAAGGTATGGCTCGTTGTATTGCCAACGGAAACGGGGGTGCCGTAATTTCCGGATGCGGTTCCCATATAGACTTTGTAGCTGGATAGATCCGGTTCGGTGTTGGCGTTCCAGGAAAGATTTGCCGTGCCACTGTAGGCCAAAGTCGTTGAGATGAGAAGAAAAAGTGTAGGTAGGCCGACTCTCAGGAGGAGGCTTGCGTTAGAAAAGTATTTAAAATAACCCAATGCGTAGGAAGAGAAGCGCATCACCTTGCCGAGAAGCCCAGGCGCTTTTAATAATAATTGGCTCATTCAGAGACCTCCATCAAAAAATTTGATCTCCTTTGGCGGCTCGGCGGGCATGGAAGCATCGCCCTATGGGGTGTAGGCTGATTTTACGAAACGAAAACCATATCTCTCCCTCCAGATCAAAGGTTTTTCTATATCTTCTTTAGCCCCGTTACTCTGCGTCTCTATTTTTCAATAGATTTGCTCTGAGCAAAGGATTGCTTAATCGCAGGCTCCCATGTTTCAAGTGGGGTGCCAAGTTTCTGAGCAGGGCCAAGAGTAATCAGCTTATTTCTGTTCTAGGGGCTTGAAATTGAGATATACTATTATTTATATTGAAAAATTATAAGTTTTTGCTCCTGGTGTTTTTCTGTAATATGGTCTCTTTTTTCCTCAATTATGGAATAGGCTACCGATGTTTTATGGAAGCCATTCCCCAGTTCCGGTCCTCTCTTTCACTCGAAAACCTGTTTTTGAGTAAACCCATGTCCGTCCAAATTCTCAAACGAGCAAGGACATGAATCGACAAGGTCTTAAGATAGATGCCCGTGGTGTAGTCAAAAAATTCAATAATTTTAAAGGTTTTTTACGCCTAAGTCTTCTCGTAAATTGCCTCTCTGGCGTATTGTGGATTTTTAGGGGAGCGTTTATACTTTGGGGGATGTCTAAAAATAGTACGTTTTTATTCTTATTGATGCTCTGCGCAGCGCTAAACTTCGGAGTGGGCTGTTCAACCAGTGGTTCGGAGCTGGGTGTGACAGTGTCAGTCAAACCCAAAACTTTTCGGATTCCAAATGGCGGTACGGTTCAGTATTCGGCTGAGGTTTCAGGTACCTTACAAAAAGGCGTAACTTGGGGACTGACCGGGCCTGGAAGCATTGATTCTCAAACAGGCCGGTATACGGCCGCGGTCGATGGACAGTTGAGCGGTGCCACCATTCTCGCAACGAGCACGGACGATACCACTGCAGTGGGAAGCGGAAATATCACCGTGACCCAGTTTACGAAGCGCCAAGGTGAAAAGCTGGACCCAGGGGTCGACGAACTGAGCCTGGGGGGCATGTTTGTTCGAGGGCAGACGGTCGATCTCAATGGCGACGGCCTGCTCGACCTCTTGACGCGCAGTGTGAGTAATGGAACGCTGAGTTTCTACGGCGGTCAGGGCAGCGAATTGTTTGTCAAAAAAACGATTCCCGTCAACGACCCCGTCGCCATGCTCACTGGTGACTTTGTTGTCAGTGATTTTCTTGCCGATGTTGCGATCGCGAGCGGCGATGATCAAAAGATCGTCTTTTATCAAGCACTAGCGGATACCTGGGAGCAACAAGGCTTGCCTGCTTCACCAGGCGAAATTTCGCTGTCCCCACGCCGACCCGTTTCGATGGCCGCCGGTCGATTCCACGACAGCCATCTCACCGATTTTCCGATATCGGACTTAATTGTCGGAACGGAGGATCAGGAGATCGTCTTTTTTCGACAGGATCGGAGTGTCGCTTTTTCCTTCAGCGAAGAATCGAGTATTCCCGTGGGTGGTCGGCCGACCCAAATGATCACCGGCGATTTTAACCTAGATGCCTTGCTCGATCTTGCCGTGGTCCGGGAAGGTTTAAGCGATGTGCTCATCCTCTTCGGCGATGGCAACGGGGGTTTTCCTTCTTCCGGAACCGTCTCTTTTCCGGCTTTGCCGACATTCCTGGCCAAAGGGTTTTTTAACGCAGATGCCAGTGTCGACTTGGTTTCGGCGCAAGCCGCTTCGAATCAAATCGCCGTGGCTTTAGGAAATGCCGATGGCAGCTTTGCTGCCCCAACGGCCATTGCCCTAACATCTGCCCCCGGCACGCTCACCGTTGGCGATTTTAATGTGGGAGGCAACGACGACATCGCCATCGCGCTGCCCGATTCAAACGCGATTCAGGTTCTCTTCGGTGACGGTTCAGGAAGCTTCATCGGGGAATGGCAATACGATGCAGAAGGGCTCTCTCCGGCCACGCTCATTTCGGGGTTTTTTACCGGCTTTCAAGCGCCACAAGGCAACCAAAGCGTGGAGCTGGTTTACTTGGGCATCAACACCGGCACGGCCCCGCCTTCCGACCAGTTCTTCCTTCTCACCAATCAGAATTTTTAATCCGCGTTCCATTTTCTTAAGTTAAAATAGACGAAAAGACCGATGTGAACCCCGTGAGTCATTCAGGGTTTAAGAAGTACTTTTAGCGTCCCTTTTTGCCCGGCCCTCTTAAAAGCGGCTCTGCCTTTTTTTAACGGATAAATTTCTGAAATGAAGGATGAGAGATCGATTTCTCCGTCCTTCAGTGCCTGCAAAGCCGGACGAAAGGGTCCGCAGCGGGAGCCGATGACCGTGCATTCATTGATGACAATGGGGGTGAGCGGATAGCGCGCGCGCCCGGCGCAGGTCGTTTTTAAAATGATGGTGCCCAGAGGTTGGACGAGTTGTTGGGCGAAGGCAAAGCCTCTAGGCTTTCCCGTTGCATCGATCCCGATGTTTCCAGATTGACTCAGTGCCTTCCGCTTTGAAGTCGGATAGGATTCGATTCCCCATTTCTCCAATAGTGTTTTTCTTTCCTGGTGTTTTGTGAGCACCAGAAGCCGGCAGCGTGTTTTGAGGACTTGGGCGATGAGGAGTCCGAGCTTTCCGTCGCCCAATAGAATAACGCGATCCCTTTTTTTGATGCGGCATTGTTCGAGGATGCGGAAGGCCGCAGCCAGGGGTTCCGTAAAGACAGCGGCTTCGTCCGAAAGTTTATCCGGAACAAGATGGAGATTTTTCAAGGGGAGAGAAAGCCGTTCGGCGAAGCTGCCGTTTCTGTTTAAGATGCCGAGGACACTTCGGTGAGGGCAATGGTTTTGCCTCCCGCATTGACAATCCCAACATCGACCACAGGCGGCGTTGATCTCTCCCACGACCCGCTTCCCGATCCAAGTCCGATCGGGGGATTCAATCACCTCGCCCACAAATTCGTGTCCGGGGATGCCCTGAAAGCCCATGTAGCCCTTTGCGATTTCAAGGTCGGTACTGCTACTCTAAAAAATGGAGCGAGTACCAGAGATTCCGGCGAGGCGAACCTGGACCAATGCCTCGCCGGGCCTGTGCACCTCGGGGGCTTTTGATGTGAAGCGGACCGTCTTTTTAAAAACCAGGGCCTGCATGGTCGGTGTTGCGCCCCTAGAGGTAATGCCCTTGATATTGGGAGGATGATTTTTCAGGACCGGCTTCGGCCATTTTAATGACCCCGAACTTGTCCTCGAAGCGTTTAATATTGTCTTGAAGTGCGGCGAGGAGGCGTTTCGTGTGGGCCGGGCTGGTGAGGATGCGCGCGCGGACCTTGGCCTTCGGGGCTTGCGGTTGGATGTAGACAAAATCGATAACAAACTCCGTGTCCGTGTGCGAAAGCAAGGCGAGGTTGCTATAGGCCCCCTGCGCGGTTTCGTCGTCGATTTCGATCTTTACTTGAATGGGTTTTTCTTCCGGCGTCGTCATGTCCTTGTCCTCGCGGTTATTAAATTGTGCGTTCTTATGAAATGGGCTTGAATAGGTTTTTTTGCTTGGAGTCTTCTTCCGTTAAAGCGCCTTGTTGCGTGTTCTTGTCTGCTTCATCGATAGTTAAGAGCCGGTCGCCAAGCCGATCGAGCTTTTTGGTTGCGTCTTCGTATTTCCCCCGCGTATTGGAAAGATGTTTTCCGAGTACGTCGTAATCTTCCCGAAAACGATTGAAATCGCCAGAGAGGCGCTGCAGGCGTTGGTGAATTTCCTGGGCCGATTTTTCAATCCTTAAACCCTTGAATCCCAGCACAATGGCTTGCAGATAGGCATAAAACGAATTCGGCGAGACCGGGATGACCCGTTTTGAAAGGGCGAAGCTGCACAAGGCGGCCTCCTCCCCAAAGTTCTCATCTTTGATGATGGTTTCGTAGTAGACGTTCTCGGCGGGGATATACATCAAGGCGAAATCGTAAGTGCCTTCGTCGGCGAGGATGTATTTCGAGGCGATCTGGGTGATGTGTTTTTTCACGTCCGACCGGAACTTGCGTTGATAGCCCTTTTTTTCTTCCGGATCGGTCGCTTGGATGAGACGTTGAAAGTTTTCGAGGGGGAATTTTGAATCGACAGAAACCAAGGCCGGGCCGAGGCGGATAACGGCGTCGACGACTTCATTGTTTTTGAATCGGTGCTGCATGGAAAAATGACTCGGCGGCAGCACCTGTGCGAGCAGTTCGCCTAAAAAAAGTTCGCCGAGGCTCCCGCGCAATTTGGGGGCGCGAAGGATTTCCTGGAGGCTCGCGATGTCTTTCCCGACGTCGTAAACCTGCTGCGTGGCCTTGGTCAATTCGCCCAGGTTTTGTTTGACCTCTCCGACGACCCGCGATGCGTTGTCGAGGCGGTTTCCGATTTGACCCGTTGCCGTCGTCAATTGCTGATTCATGGTTTTGAGTTGCTCGTTCACTTGGGTGGTGATCTGTCCCAACTGCTGATGCATCGATTGTCCGTTGGCCGTTAAGGTCTCGGAGAGCTGCTGCCGGAGTTGATCGACTTGCTGCTGCATCACGAGCAGGCCGCTGTCCGGAGTCGTCCGCTCGCCTTTTATTGAACGGAGGATCAAAAAGAGGTTGATTAGGATTAAGATTGTGAGTAGGACCAGGCTGAGTATTTCCAAAATCAGGCTCCATGGCGGTGAAGCTGCATTACTACCCAAAATAGCGCCTGAAGTCAATTGAGGACTTCGTGACATTCAGGAAGATTTGCCATTCAATTTTAAGTAGTTGCGTCTTGACCTGCACCGTTTCCTAAAGTAGAGTAGGCCTGAATTGCCGAGAGGGGAAGGGAATGTCCGCAAAGAAATGGGACTTGGTCATTGTCGGCGGGGGAGCCGGAGGTTTGGTGCTTGCCCTCGCTCTGGCGCAGAAAGGGCTTCAAATCGCCCTCCTCGATCAAAAATCACCACCGATCCCACCGCCCCGGGGTGAGATTCTCCAACCCAACGGCCTACGCATCCTGGATGAGCTGGGGCTATTAAATGATCTCTTGGCTGCAGATGTCCATCGTAATCGCGCCGTCCATTTTTATCGAACCTCCGGTCAGCACCTTTGTACCATCGACTACGCCCGGCTTCCCGGCCCTTATGCTTACGCCTTAATTCTGTTGCCCGAGGTTCTTCAGCGGCGATTGCTCGAGGCCTTGACCCGACATCCCAATATTCACACCTATTGGGGAGCGCGCTTCCAATCCGTTTTATGGGAGGATGATCGCGTCGTGGGCGTCGAGGCAGATCGGGGGGGCAAGCCGCTTTTGTTCCAAGCGCCGGTGGTGGTCGGGGGAGATGGCGCAGGATCGCGTGTCCGGAACGCTTTTGGAATCCGGCATCGCGCGCGCCAATATGCCGATGGCTATTTCACGACGGTTGTGGATCGGCCCCAGGGAATGAAGGAAGACTCCCGCTATTATTTGGGAAAACGGACGATCTTTGGTGCCTTTCCGGTATCGCAGAATCGAACCTATCTTTTTTACATGATTCCGCGCGTGCAGCTCGAAGCGGTCAAGGCAAGGGGCCTCGATTCGCTCAAAGACGAAATGCTTTCTCTTCATCCCGAAATCGCCAGCCTTTTTTCAAATCCGCTCAAGGCGATTTTATCCTGGGATCAGTGCGCCTTCATGCCTTGTTTTCGCGTAAACTGTGCCGCTTGGACGGTCAAGGGAGGTGCCCTTATTGGCGACGCCGCGCATGCGATGAATCCTCACGTCGCACAAGGCCGGAATGCCGCCATGGAAGATGCTATGGTTTTGGCACGGGTGCTAGGGGATTGTTATGACCGAGGCGATTTTTCACAGGAGGCTCTTTCCGCTTATGAAAGGGCACGCCGACCTGATGTCGACCTCCTACAGGGTTTGGGCAACGAGATGACTGCGCTTTGGAACAGCGGCTTTCCACCTCTGGTTTGGGCGCGGGACCGGATATTTCGCTCGGTTCAGCGCCATGCTTCGCTCCATGACAAAATGCTTGGCACGGTGGCGGGTCTTCATCTGCGTCCCTTAAACCTAAGTGATCGTTGGAAAGCCCTTTGCTCAACGGGAGGGAGTCGGTGAGCTTTAGGGCCGGGTCTGTTATGCCTAATTTGAATAAAATACTGCTATAATGGAAGCTGAAACTGTATTCTATGTCATTGAAGCCTTATGCACCTGCAAGAAGGTATCGCATCAAAATCACAGTAAGTGGATTTTCCATGAATAATTCAATATTAGCCGTTGGGAGAGACTGATGAATATTACGATTATTGGAAGCGGATATGTGGGCTTGGTTACGGGGGCCTGTTTTTCGGAACTTGGGGTGACCGTAACCTGTGTGGACAAAGAGGAAGACAAGATTGCGAAACTGCAGAAAGGCATTATCCCGATTTACGAGCCGGGCCTAGAGGAATTGGTTAAAAAAAATGCGGAGGCCGGACGGCTTTCGTTTACCACGGATTTGGGTCAGGCCATCCAGGAGTCGCTTGTGATCTTTATTGCTGTGGGGACGCCGCCAAGAGGCGACGGCTTCGCCGATCTCTCTCATGTCGAGGCGGTTGCGGAGACCATCGCCGACCAAATGAACGGCTATAAAGTCATTGTGACCAAGAGTACGGTGCCGGTTGGCACCGGGGCCAGGCTAACCAAAATTATTGGAAGTCGCCTTAAGGAGCATTTCGATTTCGACATTGTCTCGAATCCGGAGTTTTTAAGGGAAGGTTCGGCGATTGAAGACTTCATGCACCCCAACCGTGTCGTCATTGGGGCGAGAAGCCAGCAGGCGGCCGCCATTATGCGGGACCTTTACCGCCCGCTCTATCTCATCGAAACGCCCATGCTTATTACCGACATTCCGACGGCCGAGATGGTGAAATATGCCTCGAACGCCTTTTTGGCGACCAAGATTTCCTTTATCAACGAGGTCGCCAATATTTGTGAAACGCTTGGTGCCGATGTGCAGCAAGTGGCCAAAGGCATGGGGCTGGACCGCAGGATTGGCTCTAAGTTTCTGCATGCCGGACCCGGCTATGGCGGATCTTGTTTTCCCAAGGACGTTTCGGCCTTGGCGCAAATTGCCAAAAATTGCGATTACGAGTTTAGCATCATCGAGGCCGTCCTCCGGGTGAATAAAAACCAGCGTGAGCGTATGGTGGAAAAAATTAAGGCGGAAGTGGGGGATCTTCAAGGCAAGCGCTTGGCCATTTTGGGCTTATCTTTTAAGCCGAATACCGACGATATGCGCGATGCGCCTTCCATCCCGATTATTGAGGCCTTGCAGAAGCTGGGTGCCGAAATTGTGGCCTGCGATCCCGCAGCGATCGAGGAGGCGGAAAAGGTCTTGTCGAATGTGACCTATGCCGCAGATCCCTACGAAGCCATTGAAGGGGCCGACGCGATGATCTTAATGACGGAGTGGAACCCCTATCGGAGTCTCGATTTGGACCGGATAAAAGCCGCGATGAAATCGCCGATCGTCATCGATTTACGCAATATCTACGATCCAAAACAGATGGCGGAGATGGGTTTTCAATATGCCAGCGTTGGACGTCCAAAGCTACAAGCCCATGCGGAGGAAAAGGCAGGTTGAGGCCTCGGAATCATCCGAATTCGTTTTATGTGTGTTTCTTCATCGTCTGGATGTGTGGACTGGCGATGACCTCCTGTACTTCCGCCGAGCAAAAGAAAAAAGATCATTTTGAACGCGGTCTCGATTATGCCGCTCAAGAACAACTTGAAGAGGCGATGATCGCGTTTCGCAATGTCATTCAGCTTGCCCCGGACGACGCCGATGCCAAGTATCAACTTGGCTTGATCTACATCAAGAAAGGAGGCATGGCGAATTTGAACAACGCCTTCAAGCTTTTGAGCGAGGCTGTGGAGGTGAAGCCAGCGCTCTTGGATGCCCAATTAAAGCTTGGGGCTTTTCATCTTTTGTCGGACGATTTGAAGGCCGCGCGTGAAAAAGTCGATCTTGTCTTGAAGAAAGAACCTCAAAACAGCGAGGCCTACTTGATGAAGGCGAGAATCCATATGAAAAAAGGACGATTCGATGCGGCGGAAGAAGCCTACAAGAGGGTCTTATCGATTGATCCGAAAAGCATTCCGGTTTATCGGGAGCTGGCGGCGGCCTATTTAAGGGAAAAAAATCCCGAGGCCGCCGAGGCCATCCTCAAGCAGGGGCTTGCCGTTGACAGGGCTTCCGTGGTCTCTCACATCGCGCTTGCCCAGTTTTACCAAGTCAGCCAAAATGCCGCCGAGGCGGAAATTTATTACAAAAAAGCGCTTTCTTTATCCCCGAAGGACAAAGGGCTTTATTTTGCGCTGGCCAATTTTTATTTGGCCGATCATCGGCCCGAAGCGGCGAAGGCAAGCCTTGTAGAGGCGAGCGGGATCGATCCAGACGATCCGGATCCTTATCTTGCTTTGGGAGATTACTCCGAAAAACAGGGTGATGCGAAAGAAGCGGAAGCCTACTTTATTAAGGCGCAGGGGCTGGAACCGGGTGGCATGGTCAGCCGCAAGCGCCTGGTGAGCCTGTACCTAAAACGCGGAGACATTGCATCGGGCCGTTCGGAGATCGATCAGATTCTTCAGGTCGATCCAAAAGACCAAGATGGCCTTTATTTGAAGGGCCGTCTTTTTCTCCTCGAACGCAAAGGCCGCGAGGCGGGCGATCTGTTCCGCCAGCTACTCCAGGCGAATCCGCTTTATCCGGAGGCGCGACATGCCTTGGGTTTGGCCTTCCTTTTGGAAGGCGATGTCCAGCAGGCCAAGGCGGCATTTTCTGAGGCTGTTGAAAGACGACCGGCAGATCTACCTTCCAGACTGGCCCTCGCAAAACTTCATTTAAAATCTGGTGCTTACGACTTGGCCATGGAGGCTGTCGAAGAGGTGGTCAAACAAGACAACACGAACCCTGAGGCTTATATTGTCCGAGGCGATACGGCCATGGGTTTGCGTGATGCCGCCAAAGCCGAGGAAAGTTATCAAAAGGCGCGCGTCTTGTCCCCGAAAGACCCTATCGCTTATTTCCGCTTAGGGTTCCTGCGTCGGGCCGAAAAAAAAGAAGCGCTTGCGATAGGCCGATTTGAAGAAGCGCTCTCCTTGAATCCCAAGGCGATTGAGGCCTTGGCGCAAATTGTGTCAATCAGGATCGCCCAAAACGATATCGACGGGGCGATCAAGCGTGTGGCTTCCCAAATCGCGCTAGTCCCCCAGCAAGGTGTCTATTATCGGCTTCGGGCTGGCTTGTACGCGGCTAAAAAAGAAGCCGTGCGGGCGGAAGCCGATTATAAAAAGGCCATCGAACTCGATCCCAACGATTTGGCGGCTTATCTCGACTTCGGTCAATTTTATGGCCGTGAGAAAAAATACACACAGGCCTTGAAAGAATTAAACGAAGCCCTTAAAGTCAACCCAAAGGCCGTTCAGGTCTATATGTTGCGCGGCGTCATTTACGAGGCACAAGCAGATGTCGAAAGTGCACGGGCTGATTATGAAAAGGCCCTGGAGATTGATCCCCAGTTTGGACCCGTGGCAAACAACTTGGCTTGGATTTATGCGGAACATGGCGGAAATATCGACAAGGCGCTTGATTTAGCACGTTTGGCCAAAGAAAAATTCCCTGATAATCCAGCGGTTTCCGATACTTTGGGCTGGATTTACTATAAGAAGAATGTGTTTTTAAAGGCAGTGGCATTATTGAAAGAAAGTGCCGAAAAGCTCCCGGACAATCCTGTGGTGCGCTATCATCTCGGCATGGCTTACGCGAAAGAAGGGAGCAAGGCCTTGGCGACGAAAGAATTAAAGGCGGCCCTGGATTTAAATGACCGCTTTCCAGGCGCAGAGATCGCCAAGAAGACCTTGGAATCAATATCATAGAGGCAGTTTAGGTCTTTGGGCCGACAAGGTCCAAGCCTGATTGGCTCTTTATGCTATTTCATGTTTCTTTCAATCCACAGGAGTGTTCAAGGCTGAAGCCTTTCCTCGCAAGATTGAGGAGTATATCGAATTGAACGAACAGCAGCTTTTACGAAAAAATCGCCTCATTGAAAAACTCCAAGGGCTCAACGTCCCTAAATTGGGTGTCGATGGATTTTTTCAGAAGGTCTTCATTCTTCTCCAAGAAGAAATCGATATTCAGATGAGCTGGTATTTTCCCGTTGAGTCCACGTCGTTACAGAGAACTGTCTGCAGCTTGCATATGGCTCGCACCGACTCGCCACAGATAGAAGCAGAGCGGATTCTCCTGGATGATCGCTTGTTTCCAAGCGTTCAGAACCTGCTCAAGGCCGATGGCAATGCAATTCGGGGCGAAGCCTGGTGGACAGCTTCACAGCTTATGCGACACCCAATGTACTGGAAGCGCCTCAAGCCAAACGACCTTTTTTTCTCCTTTATTTCTCTGCTTATAGATGACCAAAGACGATGCATTGGCTATCTCGTGCTTTGGAAGACGAAGAATGCGGGCCATTTTAGCGACCGTGATTTTTCCTTATTGTCGGATCTCTCTCCTGTTATTGGCGGTCTCTTGCAGAATTTGTCTAATGGCGCGAAGATCCCGGAGAAAAAAAAGGAGCCGACTAAAGCGCCTGCACGCTTGCTCAATCCCATCCAGCAGATATCCGGGATTGACGATGAGGAACTCTACTCCTTAATTCGAAGACGCGCCCAGCCGGGTGTTTTGATTTTGAGTGAAGCAGGGAAAGTGGTGTATTCCAATCAAAATGCCCGAAATTTTCTAGAAAAAATGGTTGCAAAACCGATCTTGCCGAATCCCTCGGCCCCAAAAGAGACAAAACAGTCGGAGCAGGAAGAAGCGGAAAGGGTTCAAAAGCAAATGCCTAAGGATGAGCCTGGCCTATCCTTGCCTGATATTGTCCATGAACTTTATGACCATTTTGTTAAATCGCTCATTCGGCTGGACGAAAATAAAGATAAGGAAAATCAATCATTTAATTTGGAAAAACCGACGGTAAATCGAATTTGTATCCATGGGGGAATGGTTTATCTGCTTCGGGCTTTGCAACTTTATCAACATGAAGCAGGGGGTCCCCGTGCCGAAATTATGATCTTAGTCGAACGGGTTTCAGAAGGAGTACGCGTAGATCAAATTGGAGAGACCACGAAGCTGACACCCAGAGAAAGTGAAGTGGTCCAACTCTTATTGGAAGGAAAAACGAACAAAGAGGTCGCCGTTTGTATTGAAATTGGAGAATATACGGTAAAAGACCATATTAAGCGGATTATGAAAAAACTTGAAGTCACCACTCGAGCCGGTATTGTCGCCAAAGTACTTCAGTCTCATTTTCCTGCGTAAACACATCCCCCTCCTTTGAGGGGCTTGACCTTTTGGGCTCTCATCACCTACAGTTAAACAGCTCTTGTTGACGAAGATTTAATCATCCTCCTGGAAATTTACCCTTGGCGGATATTTAAATGATTCAATTTCCATATAATTTAATCGTGATGTCCTATTGAAAAGGAAGGCTCCCTTACAATATTTTAGGGTGAAACACAGAGCCAGGTGCCAAAATCTCGAATTAGACCTGCCAATGAAAAAATTCTTGTAGTAGAAATAGATCGTCGAGATTTTTTGGAAGAAAGGGGTTTGTGTGCAAAGGGATACACTAAAAAGAGGTGATGTTATGGGGACAAAAAAAATGTTGTGGATCGGCCCTCTCGCCGTTCTTGCGATCACCTTTTTTATGAGTGCCTGTGGCATGGTTCAAGTCATTCCAAAATCGGATGACGGTAAATTTCGTTCTCAAAATTCTACTTCAAGTAAAGGGCGGATGGTCGCATCGATTTCGCCTTCTGTGCTGCCTGGATCAAGCGATCCAAATGCGACAGATTATATATTGGGAGAAGAAGACCATATCGAGATTCTTGTGTGGAAGAATGAAGAGCTTTCTCGGACCGTCTTTATACGGCCTGATGGCAAGATCTCCCTTCCTTTAATTGGAGATGTGCAAGCTGCTGGCCTGACGCCAAACGAGTTGAAGGATTCCATTAAGGTCCTCCTCAGAAGGTTTAAAAAGACGCCGGAGGTCTCCGTCATTGTCAGGGAGATTAACAGCCTCACAGTTTTTCTAATCGGAGAAATTCTGCGGCCCGGAAAAATACAGCTTCGTAGCGAAACCACACTTCTCCAGGCGATTACCTTGGCCGGGGGCTTTTCAGAATTCGCCAACAGGAAAAAAATTGTCCTTTTAAGGAAGGAAAATGGGATCGATAAAAGGATTACCATCAATTACAACGATATATTGAGTGGGAGAAATTCGGAGGCCAACGTTGTTTTAAAGCGTGGCGATACGATCCTGGTCCCTTGATCCCTTTTTTCAATAAAATGTATACGACCTTTTACGAGAAACGAGCATATTGATGAATGGCGCGGTAAAAAAAACGGATTACCAAGAAATCGTTTATGCTTATCTGGCGATTGCCTGGCGACGAAAATTGTGGATCGTTCTTCCCGTAATCCTGGGAACAGCGGTTTCGTTTTATTTGATAAAGACCCTTCCAAAAATCTATCAATCGAGCACCTTGATCTTAGTGGAAGGTCAAAAGGTTCCCCAAAAAATCGTAGAAGCCGCGGTAACGGGCACGGCTGAAGACCGACTCTCGACGATTAAGCAGCAGGTTTTAAGCCGCTCATTTTTACATCGGATTATTGAAAAGTTTAATTTGTACGAGAAGGCCTCCGCCGGAAAAAAAATGAGCCAAGGGGCTAAAATAAATCGAATTCGAGAAGATATTGAAGTCGAGACAAGGGGCCGCAGGCGACTCGAGAGTTTCTCTATTTCTTTTAAAGGAGAAAACCCCGAAACGGTGATGAACGTGACGAATGAGTTGGCCTCCCTCGTCATGGAAGAAAATTTAAAAATTCGGGAAGAATTCGTCGAAGGCGCGATTGTCTTTCTCGACGTGGAGTTGGATAATTTAAAGGCAGAATTAGAGCGCCAGGAATCTCGAATTGGTGAGTATAAACGGACGCATTTAGGTGAACTGCCTGAGCAGCTCGATTCGAACCTCAGGGCGCTGGATCGATATCAGGCCAATTTGGATTCGATCCACATGGCGAAGAAAGCAGCTCAAGATCGGATCGTTGATTTAGAAAGAATGCGTGATTCGGCAATGCGTAAAGACCGTGAGTCGGATTTTAGCGGAGCTCCGGAAGTGCTTGCTCCCTCTGCCCTAAAACAGCAGTTGGAGCATCGAAGACAGGAGCTCACCGATCTTCTGACCGAATACAGTGAAGACTATCCCGATGTTCTCATTATGAAACGAAATATTCTCTTGCTCGAAAACAAGATCTCTAATAATAAGACCGAAGAGCGTCCCTCTTCCAAGAACGAAGCCCCCAGTCCTTCGGTTGTTGATGATGAGTCCCAAGAGGTTATCACCCTGCGCCAGCAGATTGTAAAAATGAGCGAAGAGATCAACTTTTTGGTAAAAAAAGAGAAAGAGATCCGCGCTCAAATTCAGCTTTATGAAGTACGTGTCGAAAACACGCCGAAGCGCGAACAAGAAATGATTATCTTAAGGCGGGACTACGATAATATTGCAGGAAACTACCAAGCGCTGTTGAATAAAAAATTAAATGCCAAAATCTCGGAGAACCTCGAAAAGAGACAGAAAGGGGAGCAGTTCCGGATCATCGATTCTGCAAACTTTCCTGAGAAGCCAATTTCGCCAAATACCTTGTTCATTGCCCTTTTAGGGGTTTTGGGCGGCTTTGGCTTCGGGCTGGTGATGGTTTTCATTCGTGAGCAACTCGACAATTCCATCCGTCACCCCGAAGAGGTTGAAAGAATTACCTCGATGCTCGTCCTCGCTGAAATCCCTGATTTTTCGGATGAGATGAAAAAGCGTGAGAAGCATCTAAAGCAAAAAGTGGTCGACCTTGAGCAGTTTGCTGGCCGGAAAAAACAGCTTCAACGCAAAGGATTAAAGGGATGACAAACCTAAGTACAGAAAGCGCGGTTTGCGATAAAAATATCGTCGTATTGGATGAGATGGACACACTCCTTACGGATCGCTACCGCCTCTTGTTTGCGAAGTTGGACCTGGTCAGCCGAAAAGAACAAAAGAAAGTAATCGCAGTAACCAGCGCGCTAAAAGGAGAAGGAAAGACAACCACCACATCCAATTTGGCCATTGTCTCCGCCCGGGATTTCGGGAAGCGCGTTTTGCTGATCGATGGCGATTTTAAAAACCCTTCCATTTCCAAGGCATTTGGTTTGTCTCGAATGCCTGGGTTAACCAACGTGGTCTCGGAGGAATATTCTCTCGAAGGCGTGCTTAGAAATGGACCTGTTGAGGGATTAAGTATTCTGACCATGGGGGGGCGATCGCCAAAAGACGCGGACGACAGCATTCGAAAAGATGAAGGACATATATGGACCGGTCATGGGATTAAGGCTGTATTAAACCAAGTACGGGAATCTTACGACTATATCTGGATCGATGCGCCCCCGATCTTACCCCTCTTCGATATGAGCGTCATTTCTGAAACCGTAGATGGTATTTTGATTGTGATTCGAACAGGAGAGACCTCTGAGGCCGTCTTAACCCAAGCAGTCAAGTCGCTCAACTCCGACAAGGTGATCGGGAGCGTCCTGAATCGATCTAAGAAAAACTGGGGCTCCCGATATTACGATTATGGGTATTACTAAGCGTTCGTTCATTATTTAATGGGGAAGACCGAATTCGGCGAATTAGGCAAGGCCTTGATTCAAGACGCCTAGTAAATTGTCCGAGCTGTTTTCTTAAAGAACGTCACCTTTACTCTCGTTTTATAAATAGAATACAATTATATTATGTTTAGAATATTTAACAGATATTATTCTGTAAGGCATACATTTTACTTTGCCTTCGAGAATGTGTTGATCCTGATTTTTCTCATGTGGGGAGCCATTGTCGGAGGAGAATGGACCAGCCTGATCTTGGCGCCGATTGTTTGCCAAGTGTGCCTCTATTATAACGAGCTCTCCCCGCCTTTTTCCCGGTTTTCGATTAAGGAGTTTTGGATAAAGCATTTGCAGTCGATGCTCTGGGCGACCGCAATCTTGGTCTTCTTTTATTGGATGATGCCGCCTCCCATGGCCGAGTTGGGTCCTTTTTGGTGGCGTTTGGCTTTCTTCCCTTTAATTCTTATTGGGCTTCGTTTAGGCTATCAAGCCCTAGCAACCACGCGGAAGCTGGACACGCCCATTTTGATATTGGGGTCTGGTACGGTGGCCACAGCCTTGAAGTCCTTTTTATCGCAGGAAGGGAATTGGGGTTATCGTGTTTTTCATTTTCAGTGGGACTTGACTTCCTCAAGTAAAGTAGACGATCAATTAGAGAATTTGACTGATTTTGTTAAACGTCAAAAAATCAAACAAGTCGTTGTGGCCTTGCATGATCGTCGGGGTCAGCTTCCAGTTCGATCTTTGCTCCAGCTGCGGGTCCAAGGGATAGAAATTGTAGAAGCGGTTTCCTTTTATGAGCGTATTGCCGGTAAGTTCTGTGTCGAATGGATGAAGCCCAGCACGCTGATTTTTAGCGAAGGTTTCAACCGAGTGAATCTTTCGCGGATCAGCAAGCGCGTGTCGGATATTCTATTCTCTGTGGTCGGTTTGATCCTTTCGCTGCCGATCTTTTTAATCCTGCCGATCTTGATCAAATTAACGTCCAAGGGCCCCGTTTTTTATCGGCAGGAACGCGTTGGCGAAAAGGGTCGCCCTTTTATGCTCATGAAGTTCCGATCCATGCGGCAAGACGCCGAAACGTTAAGTGGTCCGGTTTGGGCGATGGAAGACGATCCGCGTGTGACCCCCCTTGGGAAGATTTTAAGGCTCATTCGGTTAGATGAAGTTCCACAGATGGTGAATGTTCTAAAGGGCGAGATGAGCTTTGTCGGTCCGCGTCCCGAAAGGCCGCTTTTTGTGAAGCAGCTTCGTGAGAAAATCCCTTATTACGATCTTCGATTTACGGTTAAGCCGGGATTAACAGGCTGGGCTCAAATAAAATATCAGTATGGCGCGACGGAGAAAGATGCGCTTGAAAAACTCCAATACGATCTTTATTACATCAAGCACCTTTCTCCGCTATTCGATCTGACAATCGTTGTCGATACAATTCGCGTCGTCCTACTCGGAAAAGGCGCGCGTTAAGCGGGATCTGGGGTCCGTCCCCCCTTTTGTTGAGCCATAAAATTAATCTGTCACGTCGGAGCATCATTCGGTTGTCCATGTTCAGTTTCGCTTTCAGTCGAGGCTTTTGATCGTGAATTGACAAGTCATGGACCTTCAGTTAAGCTTTTCTTCAAAGACCTTTCCGGAGTATCATCCCACATCTTATAGGATCAGCTAAGAAATGAATTGGTATGTCGTCAATATCAAACCTAAGCAGGACCGGATCGCGATTTTAAGCCTTCAACGGCTCGGCCTTGAAACGTTTTACCCGAAGATCAGGGAGCACCGGGTGATTAGAAGGAAAAAATGCCTTGTTTCCGGGCCCTTATTCCCTGGCTATTGCTTTGCTCGCTTTAATGTCGCCTTACATTATAAGGCGGTTCATTATGCGCATGGCGTCCGCGGTTTGGTGTCTTTTGGGGTTTCCCCAGCCCGTGTTGAAGACGAAGCGATCTATTCGATTAAGTCGAGAATCGAAGGCGATTTTATTGTCATTCCGCCGCCTGCTTTTCAGGCGGGCCAATCCGTAAGAATACAAGACGGTCCCTTTGAGGGCTTAGAGGCTATTTTTGAACGTGAGATGCCCGCGCAGCAACGTGTTGTATTGTTATTAAAGATGTTGTCATATCAAGCAAGTATTATTGTAGATCGAGATTGTGTCGCCTTAGCAGCGAATTAACCGGCGCTGTTTTTAGCAAGCGTCTTGTCTATGCTAGAACCAAATGGTGCCGAGGTGGCTGGCCTATCGGCAGGTACCCAAAAGAAGTAGGATTTGTTTTGTCGGCCCTGTTTTCTATTCGAACAACGAATTGTCGTTTCATCGTAGGTGTTCCATAAATAAGATTGCTCACCGTGCCATGCACCGGTATGGCGGCAGCCTGCCGGCGTCCCAGGAGTGTTGTATCTACAAGGCCTTCCCGAATTCTCATGTTATTAAAAAGGGATTATGGGTCCTTTTCTTCCTTGTTTTTGTCGTTTCTTTTCCTGTTGGCTTGTCTCAGGCAGCAGTCATTCTCAATTCTTCTCTTTCAATTTCTGGCGAGTATACGGATAACCTTTTTTTCTCCGAGACGGATAAAAAATCGGATTTCTCTACCATTGTCTCTCCTGCTATGAAGATCGATTTTACAAGCCGACATGTCACGCTCAACGTGGGATATCGCGGCTCTGCAATTTTTTATTCTCAGAATTCCCAAGCCGATGGATATTTTCAATCCCTTGCCTTTGATATCGATTTTCCAGGGCTCAATCGCCAGATCAGAGGTTTGAAAGTGAAATTTATAGAAAGGGTGTCGTTTTCGCCCGAACTGAATGCCTATTCTTTTGGAGATCCAAATTTGACGCAAGAAGAACGCTTTAGTCAGGTGCTTCAGGAAGGCGAAGGAATTCAAGGCGATCGAGTGGATACATTTCGGAATGTCGCAGGTGTCGAATTGTCTTATTCTTGGACGCAGAATTTTGAAACCACCGCCACATACACAAATGTCATTACGCGGTATTCCGGCAGTGCAATTGAAGATACCGAAGTGAATGTCACGACTCTAGATGGCACTTATCATTATCAAGTCACATCTAGGACAGAATGGAAGGCCAGATATGGCGTTGCCGCAAGCTTTGGTGATAACCAAGAAAGAGACGCCCTAATTCATCAAGTGAGTGTCGGTGTCGAGCATCAAGTGACCCGTCTCCTCTCCGTGAATGGGGATATTGGGGTTTCTTTTGTCGAAGGGGAGTCTCCTGAGATGCTCTTTGAGGCTGGAATCACCAAGCGATATCGTAAAGGCATCCTCAGCCTTCAGTATACAAGCAATGTTGTGGCGGGCTTGGGCGTGATACAAGGCGCCGTTCGCCGCGAAAGTGTTGTTGGCGAAGCCACACGTTCGATTGGAGAGGTCACGACATCCTATCTTCAAGTGGGTTATGCCAACAACCGAAGCTTCGAAGCCAATCGAATCGATGTCAGCACCTACACGGTTCAAACTGGGGTCTCGACCCGCTTGCTCTCCTGGCTTCAAGGGATGATCAGTTATTCCTATCTAAAACAACGAGATCAAGGAAATTTTTCCGAAAATGGCGTGAGAAATGTAATCAATATCTCCCTAACGGCGAGCGCTCCTGCAATGCGGCTTATAAAATGAAATCCATCACATTGTCTGCATCGCTTATCTACATGTGGGTACTCTACTGGCTTTCATCACTTCCTGGCACGGGGACTTCGGAAAACCTTTTATCGACGGTTCCTTCGTTTTTCCAGAATATGTTACATCTGCCCGCTTATGGTCTTCTTGTCCTATTGTGGATTGCTACCTTTAAAGCCCGTCGCTATCAAGACAGTCGAGCGATATGGCTTTCGGCCAGCCTGGCAACGGCCTATGGGGCGGGACTCGAACTTTACCAAGCCTATGTGCCTGGGCGGTTTCCTTCTTGGACCGATTTGATATTAAACCTAATGGGAATCCTCCTTTTTTCGGCCGGGTATCGTTTTTTTAAGCCCTATCTTCTCATTTTTCGTATGGGTGTGTAAGCAAGGACGCGGATGCAAGACCAAGCCCAGAGTAATATATTATTGAGCCCGTTTGGAATAAATCCGAGAGACAAAAGCCATTATCAATCCGAGGTTTTTGTTGGGGCGTTCATGCGTTTGGCAAGGCAGAGTCCATAGATGATTAATGCCCTTTCAATCGATGTGGAGGATTACTATCAGGTTTCCGCATTCGAATCCGTTGTTTCACATAGTGAATGGGAGGGATTCGAAAGTCGGGTTCAAAGGAACACGGATCTCCTTTTGGATATTCTGGACGAATTTCAAACCAAGGCCACTTTTTTTATCTTGGGTTGGGTTGCCGAGCGGCACCCGGCGCTTGTTAAAAAAATTCACCAGCGTGGGCATGAGGTGGCCTCTCATGGATATCAACATCAACGAGTCTATACTCAACAACCAGAAATATTTAAGGAGGAAACACGGAAATCGAAAATAATCCTCGAAGACCTCATCGGTCAAGCCGTGAAAGGATATCGGGCGGCGAGTTATTCGATTACCAAAGAGAGCCTTTGGGCGCTCGACATCCTGATTGAAGAAGGTTTTTCATACGATTCGAGCATCTTTCCCGTAATACATGACCGTTACGGTATTCCCGATGCGGAACGTTTCTCCCATATCATCAAACGCGAATCGGGAAGCATTCGAGAATATCCCCTATCAACATTGCGATTTGGCAAGATGAACATGCCCGTAGGGGGCGGTGGTTATCTCCGACTTTTCCCCTATCCCATTACGCGATGGGCGATTAACCGCATTAATACCTTGGAGAAGCAACCTTCGATCGTTTATCTGCACCCTTGGGAGGTCGATCCCGGACAGCCGCGGATTCAAGGAAGCCTGCTCTCTAAGTTTCGTCATTACGTCAACCTAAATAAGACCGAGAACACGGTCAGAAACTTACTGAGGGATTTCAACTTTGCTCCGCTTGGTGAGTTGGTGTCAAAGAACGCGCAGTGAGTACGACAAAACCACGCTATTTTTTAAATTTTCCTAGCCCTTCTTTATTCTTCGTAAATTAAAACGCTCAAATGCCGATGATCTATCTGAATAATGAACGGCTATTAATGCATACGAAGGATAACTGTACAAGCGCTTTTCGTGGGCAGGATTACTTGACAGGCCTTCGCATAAAACGAGGCGACCCCGATAGATGGAAAATAAAAACTTGAAAAACCTTATTCTTTTCGACAGCCATGTTCATATCTATGATTGCTACGATATGAATCGTTTTTTCACGATGGCCTATGACAATTTTCTGACTATTTCAAAGCGGGATTTTGAGGGAGCCCTTTTTAGTGGCATTCTGCTGTTGTCGGAAACAGCAAGAGACCATTGGTTCGAAAAATTGGCGGCCTTGCCGGAAGTTGCTAGGAGACAGGGAAAAGAGGATTGGCTTTTTACGAAAACATCTGAATCTTGTACCTTGGCGGCACGATCAGGGACGCGTCAATTGTTTATTATTGCCGGGCGACAAATCGTCACGGCGGAAAATTTAGAAGTCCTCGCTTTGTGTTCCAGAAAAACCTATGCGGAGGGGCAGCCGATCGATAAAGTCTTAGATCTTGTGATCGAGCAAGGCGGTATTCCTGTGATTCCCTGGGGAACAGGAAAGTGGCTCGGCAGGCGCGGAAAGATTTTGAATCGGCTCCTGGAAAACCGTCCGCAGGATTTTTTTCTCGGTGACAACAGCGGCCGACCCGTGTTTTGGACAAAGCCTGCGCATTTTAAAAAAGCAAGGGCTAAAGGTGTTCGCATCCTTCCTGGGAGTGACCCCCTTCCCTTTCCAGGGGAGCTGTCACAAGTAGCCTCCTTTGGTGCGGCTTGCAAGGCGAGAATGGATGCCAGTCGTCCCGCACACACCCTTAAAGAACTCTTTCGTGCACCCGGCACAATTGTTTCCTCCTATGGGGATTTGGAATCTCCATTGCGTTTTATTAAAAACCAAATCGCCATGCAACGCGTGAAACAGCTTCGGGATCGGGTGCCACAGCCATCATGAAGGCCTTGGTCATCGCGCCACAACCTTTTTTTTCCCCTCGGGGTACGCCCTTTAGTGTTTACTACCGGACCGCTATTGCCGCTGAGTTGGGTCTAGAAATTGATTTGCTGACCTATGGTCAAGGGCAGGATGTCGATATTCCGGGTGTCAATATTATTCGAATTCCAAGCTTCAAATTTCTGGGAGAGGTGAAGGTTGGGCCCTCCCTATTAAAACTGTTTCTCGATTTCATCATGATTTTTAAAACCATCGGCCTCCTGCTTAAAAACAATTACGATGTCGTGCATGCCCACGAGGAGGCAGTCTTTTTTTCCTATGTCTTAAAGCCCCTGTTTCGATACAAGCTGATCTACGACATGCATTCCAGCCTGCCTCAGCAACTGGAGAATTTCAAATTTACGCAATCGCGTCTGCTCATCGGTTTGTTCAGCGCGCTCGAAAACCGTTGCCTCCGAAGCGCCGAGGCTGTCATCACCATTTGTCCTGCCTTGGCCGATTATGCCTTGAGTCTCTTGTCAAAAAAAGAGAAGCATTTTCTCATTGAAAATTCTCTTTTCGATCCGGTCAAACTTAGCCACAAGGACTCTGTCCCATCGGCCACAACGTCGCTTGATAGGAACCTGATCGACCTGCCCTTGGATAAAAAATGCTTGGTCTATGCCGGGACCCTGGAACCCTATCAAGGCATCGACTTAATGCTCAAGGCCTTTGCCCAAGCGAAATTAGAGGATGCGGTCTTGCTTGTCGTCGGTGGGCAAGCCGCACAGGTCCTGCGCTACCGTGCGCTGGCAGATCAACTTGGTCTTTCGCACGCTTGTTTTTTTACAGGGCAATTAAGTCAGCAGTGCGCCCAGGAATATATGAATAATGCCGATGTCTTGGTTTCGCCTCGGATAGAAGGGAATAACACCCCTTTAAAGGTCTATCAATTGTTGGCGAGCGAGATTGCGATCGTGGCCACCAAAATCTATTCGCATACCCAGGTCTTGAATGAAGAGGTCGCCTTTCTCGTCGATCCGACGCCGGAGAGCATGGCGAAAGGATTTGTGGCCGCGTTGAATCAAGACCCCACCCACGCTCGAAAGGTTTCCAACGCACTTCGTCTCTATCAAGAAAAATATTCGCGAGAGGCCTATGTTGCGAAGATGCGGGCCTTGCTGGAGATCCTTCGCTGATGTGTGGAATCGTCGGCCTCATGTATCATGACCGCCAAAAACCGGTCCGCCAAGAAAGCGTTAAAAAAATGTGCGACACCCTTGTTCATCGCGGACCGGACGACGAAGGTTTTTATGTCGATCGAAACGTCGGGATCGGCATGCGGCGTCTCACGGTGATCGATTTAAGTACGGGCCATCAACCGATGACCAATGAGGATGGGCGGTACTGGATTGTCTTTAACGGGGAAATTTATAACTACCCCGAATTAAGGAAAGAATTGGAATCGAAAGGGCATCGGTTTGCAACCAATACCGACACCGAAACTATCGTCCATGCCTATGAAGAATTTGGCGAGGCTTGTGTCGAGAGATTAAACGGCATGTTTGCCTTTGCCCTCTGGGACCGGGAGGAAGAGAAGCTGGTCCTGGCAAGGGACCGGCTGGGCGTTAAACCCCTTTATTATTATGAGGGCGCCGACCGCTTTGTTTTCGGTTCTGAGCTCAAAGCCGTTCTTGCCGATCCGGACGTTCCGCGGGTGATCGATTTTCGGGCGCTCGACCGCTTTCTCACCTTTGAATATATCCCTTCGCCCCTGTCGATTTTTCAAGGCATTCGTAAGCTTCCGCCGGGCCACCTCTTAACCCTCGAAAAAGGGAAGACATCGCTAAAGCAATATTGGAACCTCCCGACCTATGTTCATCACAAAAGTGAAGAAGAGCTCACCGAGGTTTTCTATGATCTCATGAAAGATGCGGTGAAAATTCGATTGATCAGCGATGTGCCTCTGGGGGCGTTTCTCAGTGGAGGCGTCGATTCCAGCACCATCGTTTGCATGATGAGCGAACTCATGAATCAACCCGTGAAGACCTTTTCGATCGGGTTTGACGATCCCTCCTACAACGAGTTGGACTACGCGAGAGCCGTTGCAAAGCACTATGGGGCCGAGCATCAGGATCTCATCATTCAGCCCAATATCGTTGACTTGGTCGAGGATCTCATCAAGTATTTGGATGAACCCCTTGCCGATGTCTCGGTCTTTCCCACTTACTTGGTGTCCAAACTTGCGCGTGAACAGGTTACGGTGGTCCTTTCCGGCGATGGCGGTGATGAACTCTTCGGCGGATACGATTGGTATCTTGCCGAGAAGGTATCGCGGTCCTATCAAAAATTGCCTTTATCAATTCGAACGAAACTGATTCCTTTTCTGATGAACGCGGTGCCACCCTCCTCCCAAAAGAAGGGACTCGTAAATAAGGCGAAGCGTTTTGTGGAAGGGGCCCAACTTCCGGAAGCGCTCCAGCACTTTCGCTGGAATATCTTTTTGAGTGAAGACCGAAAGAGCACACTTTACCAGGATGGGCTCAGCGCCTCTCTTGCCGGAGAAAGCGCCTATGCGCCGCACCTAAGTTATCTTCGAGAAATGCAAGGGTCCGATCCGCTGTGGCAGCAACAATATGCTGACATAAAAACCTTCATGGTCGATGATATTTTGGTGAAGGTCGATCGAATGAGTATGGCAAATTCCTTAGAGGCCCGGACGCCCTTTTTGGATTACCGGGTCGCGGAGTTTGCCGCTGGGCTTCCGTCCGACCTAAAATTAAAGGGATTCAAAACGAAGTGGTTTTTAAAACAGGCTATGAGAAAGAAGCTGCCTCCCTTCGTTATCGATAGAAAGAAAGAAGGTTTCAGCATCCCCATGAAAAATTGGCTAAAGGGCGATCTGAAGCCAATGATGCAAGATCTTCTTTCGCCGGATCGGATTAACAAAGAAGGTCTTTTTCAATCGGATTATATCGAGAAGATGAAGAAAGAGCATCTGGCGGGGACGGCCAATCATGCACATCAACTTTGGTCCTTGATGGTGTTTGAGACCTGGCGGGATCTCTATCTCAATTGAAGCCTAGGAAACGAAGGGGATGGCCTCTCGCCGCAAGGCGGAGGCAGTAAGCAGAAAATGAAAAGGGATCTCTCCAAACTTTCGAACCATCGCTATGATCTTCTCGTGATCGGCGGCGGAATCTATGGGGTTTCCATCGCACGGGATGCGGCCTTGAGGGGCTTGAAGGTCGCCCTTGTGGAAAAAGGTGATTTCGGCGCCGCAACGTCTTTCAACAGTTTGAAGATCGCGCACGGGGGGCTGCGCTATCTTCAACATCTGAACTTTGCACGGATGCGGGAATCGATTCGGGAGCGGACGGTGCTCATGCGCATCGCGCCACACCTCGTTCGCCCCCTTCCTTTTCTAATTCCAACTTACGGCTGTGGCCTCCAAAGCAAGCAGGTCCTGCGCATGGCGCTCACCATTAATGACTGGGTCAGTTTCGATAGAAACCCATTCGACGATCCGGAAAGAAGGCTGCCGCCAGGGCGGGTAATTTCGAAATCCGAATATCTTGAAATTGTTCCGGACAGCATCCAAAAGGATCTCAGTGGCGGCGCGGTTTGGCACGATTGCCAAATCCAAAATTCCGAACGCTTATTGATTTCTGTATTGGAAGGGGCGGTCGAACAGGGTGCCGAGGTGGCGAACTACATCGAAGTGAAAGACCTCTTGCGTCAAAAAGAGACGGTCGTCGGCGCCCAAGCGGTCGATGTGTTTACAGGAGATAAATTTGATATCCAAGCCAAAATCACCGTCAATGCTGCGGGGCCTTGGGTTCAGCAAATACTCAATACCCTAGGTCCTCAGCAGCCAGAACGCCTCGTCTTATCGAAGGCGATGAATTTGGTGTGCAAACGTCCGCTGGTAAAAAAATATGCCGTGGGCCTGACCAGTGTTCATTCCTTTGTCGATAAGCATGCCGTTCTCAATAAAGGAAAGCGGCTCCTCTTTCTCGTCCCTTGGCACCAGTTTACTTTAATTGGGACAACGCATACGGCCTATCATGGCTTGCCCGATCACTTTTCGGTGACGGAAAGCGAGATTGAGTCTTTCATTGCCGAGATCAATGCCGCCTATCCCGGAGCGAAACTCCAACGGGAAGACATTCCCTTTGTCTATGGGGGCATGCTCCCGATGAATGCCAACCAAGAGGAGGGTGCGGATGTCTCCCTGCAAAAGCGGTATAAGATTATCGATCATGAAGCAGTGGATCGGGTAAAGGGTCTGCTTTCGGTCGTGGGGGTTAAGTTTACAGAGGCGCGATATGTTGCCGAGCAAACGGTGAATAGGGTTTCGGAGAAGATAGGGGGGGAAAGGTCGGTGTGCAAGACGCATGAGATTCCGATTCATGGGGGTGACATCGAACATTTGGGCAATTATATTTCTCAGGAAATGAAAAAAAATCTCCAAGGCTTGGATGAATCGGTTTGTCGTCATCTTATACACACTTATGGAACGCGTTATCGAAAAATATTAAGCGATATCGATGAAGATCCGAAATTAGGCGCGCGAGTTTCCGAGGCATGTCCGGTCATCAAAGGCGAGATCCTTCACGCCGTACGTGAAGGTATGGCGCAAACCCTAAGCGATGTGGTTTTTCGTCGAACAGAATTGAGAATGCATGGGCACCCTGGCGGAGAATCTTTAAGGGCCTGTGCCGAAACGATGGCCCTAGAACGAGGATGGGACGAAGCGAAAGTGCTGCAGGAGGTGAACAGCGTTGAAGCGCTATTCCCATCCTAATTTTTATCTGCGCCAATCCCGTTTGGGATTTTTATTATAATCCATGCTGCATTGGAAAATGATAGACCCGATTTATATTGCCCTTAATGTGTAAATGAATAAACCGACAAGATCCAAGACCAACGGACATTGCGATATATCTTTGGGCGGCAATGATTTGATGAAGTCCTGAATTGAATAGAATAGACAAAATCAGTGAGGTGTAAACAATGACAGATGATCGACCTTGGCAATTAAAAATGTTCGACAAATCTTTGAAGAAGCAGTTGAAAGTAAGAGGACTGAAGAAGCATTTCGGCCCGCTCGATGGAAAGAAATGTTTACTCGTCACTTGTGGAGACAACAATGGCGCAACGAACTATCATATTCGGGAGGCCGGTGGCGAGTGGACCTGGGGCGATTTTGAGGATAACGCGATATCCGAGATCGAGCAACTGATCGGAGAGAAGGTTCACCTTTTTGACAAAGACACAGGAAAGATCGACATGCCGGATAAGAGCTTCGATTTGGTGGTCACCATCGATGTGCATGAGCATCTGAGTGATCCGCTTCCGGTGACGAAAGAGCTTCGACGTATCGTAAAAGACAATGGCAAAGTCGTTGTGACCACGCCTAACGGGGACGAGACCAAGTTGGCCGTTCGTATCAAACACCTCCTCGGCATGTCAGCCAAGGAATATGGGCATGTTCGAATCGGCTTCGATGTGCCGGACTTAGAGGAGGTGCTTTCCCTGGGAGGCTTTCAGCCGGGCCGTTCGAGTAGTTATTCAAAGTTTTTCACAGAAATGTTGGAGCTCGTTATCAACTTTGCGTATGTGAAGGTCCTTTCGAAGAAGAGCAAGGCGAAGGTTGAAGAAGGGCAGATTGCCCCGACGACTGAAGATCAGCTTAAGTCTGTTCAGAAAAGTTATAAGATCTATTCCTTGGTTTATCCTTTTTTCTGGACGATTTCCCAGTTGGATGCCTTACTCTTTTTTAAAAGAGGCTACGCAGTGATTGTTGAGGCCAAGCCATGATCGTTACCGTCACCGGCGCAAACGGTTTTATCGGGCGCCACTTGGTCGAAGACCAGCTCGCGCAAGGCCGACAGGTTCGTGCCGTCGATATCTCACTTTCTCAGCTGGGTGATTTTTCGAGCAACCCATCGGTCGAGCTGATTCAGGCCGACATTCGAGATGCCGATCGCATGAAGGCGGCGGTTGAGGGTAGCGAAATCGTTTTTCACTTGGCGAGCGCGCACCTCTCCGTTTCGCTCTCGGAAGACGAATATTGGAAGATCAATCGCGACGGCTGCCGCGCTTTTGTCGAACTTTGCCATCGGTCCGGCGTCTCCCGTTTTGTGCATTGCAGCAGTGTGGGTGTCCATGGGGAAATTGAAAATCCACCGGCCAATGAAGATTCTCCCTGCCATCCCGATTTGATTTACGAAAAAACGAAATTGGCCGGAGAAGAAGGGGTTTTGAGTTACTACAAAGAGACGCAGTTTCCCATCGTGGTTGTCCGGCCCGTTTGGGTCTACGGTCCGCGCTGTTCGCGGACGGAAAAGCTCTTGCGCATGGTGAAGAAGGGCCGCTTCTTCTTTGTGGGCGATGGAAAAACCCTCCGGCACTGCATCTATATTTCGGACATGGTCGCGGCCTTCAACCTTTGCGCAGAGCATCCGAGTGCGCCGGGCCAGGTCTTTATTATTGGAGATCAATCAGCGGTGACCATCCGAGAGTTGATAAATCGCATTGCGGAGGCGGTCGGTGTCGCCCCCCCGAAGCTTGCTCTGCCGCTTGGTGTTATGAAAATCGTCTGTGCTTTTTTCGAGCGGAGCTTTTCCGTTTTGGGAAAAGAGCCGCCCGTTTCGAGCCGATCGCTCAAATTTTTTACGAACAATACCAGTTTTGATATCAGCCGGGCACAAAAAGCAATCGGTTACCAACCCAAGGTGTTGCTTCGAGACGGTTTGGCCTTAACTTATGCAGCCATGACAAAACAAGCTCAGGAAAGAGGATAGTCCGATGTGCGGCATCTGCGGATTTAATTGGCAGGACGAAGAGACGGTTTCCCGCATGACGGCCACGATGCAGCATCGTGGCCCAGATCAAGGCGGTACCTATGCCAATCAAGCGGTCTCCTTGGGGCATCGGCGTCTAAGCATTATCGACCTAAGTGAGCGGGGTCGACAGCCGATGGGCAGCGAAGACAAGCGGGTTTGGCTGGTGTTCAATGGGGAGATCTTTAACCATCGAAGCATCAGAGCCTCTTTGGAAAAGAAGGGCTATGTTTTTCGGAGCGGGACGGATACGGAGGCCATCCTTCATGCCTATCAAGAATATGGATACAAATGCCTCGAACATTTTAATGGGATGTTTGCCTTTTGTATTTGGGATGCGCGAAATCACACCCTCTTTCTTGCCCGTGATCGGCTTGGCATTAAGCCCCTTTATTACTATTATGATGAAGCCTCAAACAAACTAATCTTTGCCTCAGAGATCAAAGCCATGCTTCAAAACCCGGCCCTTTCTCAGGAGATCGATCCGCAGGCGCTATACGATTTTATCGGCTTTGAATTTGTCCCGAGTCCGAACACGATATTCAAGAAGATCCGGAAGCTGCCCGCCGGACACTACATGACCTTATCGGAAAAGGGTTTGGAGGTGCTTCCCTATTGGGATGTCTCCTTCGATACCGTCGTGAGGCCCCGGGAAGAGATCGAATCCGAGTTGGTGTCCAGATTGGAAGCCGCTGTCCGTCTGCGCCTTGAAAGTGACGTGCCCTTGGGTGTCTTTCTTTCCGGCGGGATCGATTCGAGTTCCGTTGTCGCGATGATGAGCCGTATCATGGGCGAGGGCGTGCCGACCTTCTCGCTGGGTTATCGGGAAGCGGCCTTTAGCGAGTTTTCTTATGCCAAAAAAGTCGCCGATCATTTCAAGACAAAACATACGGAGCTTCTGATTGATCCCGTATCCGAAGAGGACATCGAAAAGGTTATCTGGCATCTCGACGAACCCTTGTCTGAGTTTTCTGTACTTCCGTATTATTTAATCTGCCGTAAGGCCAGAGAGCATATTACGGTCTGCCTCAGCGGAGAGGGGGGAGATGAATTATTTATCGGCTATGACCGCTTTAAGGCCAGCAAGTTTGAGCGCCTGTTTAGATCCATGCCTTATCCCATGCGTTGGAGCCTATTTAAAGCCGCGCGCATGATTACGGATTCGCCCAAGAAAAAAGGCTTTCTCAATAGTGCGAGACGCTTTTTGGAAGGGGCGGCGCTCGATGCCTCTGGCTATCAAATGCGCTGGCAATATTTTTTGGGCCGACGTGATCGCGATGCCCTTTTTCTTAAGGATTATGTCAATCAGGTCGACATGGATCCTTTTAAGCCGATCCGCCGTCTTCTTGAGTCATCGGGTATGGAAAGTGAGCTTGATCGCGCACTTTATGTTGAGCAGCGGTTTATGATGGCTGAGAACCCCCTGATGAAAGTCGACAAAATGAGCATGGCCCACGGCTTGGAGATTCGGACGCCACTGCTCGATTACGAGTTTGTGGAGTATGCGAACAGTATCGCCGGTTCGCTTAAATTGGAAGGTTGGACCACGAAATCGATTTTAAAATCGGCGATGAAAGACATCCTTCCAGAAGGGATCGCTTACCGACCGAAGCATGGTTATAGTTTTCCGATCAAGCATTGGCTTCGCAAAGAGCTCAGCGGCTACATGCAAGAGACCTTGCTGAATTCTTCCATTTTGAAAGACTATTTTGAAATGGCCTATGTTCGACGCCTGATTCAGGAACATCAGGGCGGACAACACAACCACAGCCATATATTGTGGTCGCTGATGAATTTTGCGGTGTGGCACCGTTTGTTTATAAAAAATTAAGTCTCTCTTCATTCTGAAATTTCTAGATTTATAAGGTGAACAATTCAATGGATACATTCAAAGACATTATTTCCTCAAAGAATCCGACGGGCATTTCGGATTACTTTTCGCTTTATCGTCGCTTAGATAAGGCGAGTCGGGAAAATCCGCCGACGTATGACAAGGAGATAAAGATTGCAATTTTATCCAGCTTCACAAGTAATGGCATTAAAGAGGCGCTCTATGTAAAGTGTTGTGCCTTGGGCATTTTTCCAAAGATCTACGTCTCCGAATATAACCAATACATGCAAGAGATCTTGAATCCGGAGAGTGGCTTTTATCGATCTTCCCCAGACTTGGTCGTCCTGTTTATAGATGCCATGACCCTGTGGGGCGATGACTATTTTGAACCCTATCGCAGGTCCGATGCGTCAAGAAAGGAATGGGTTTCCGAAAAGACGGGAGAACTCGAATCGCTTATCGGAGCAATCAAGGCACAATCGTCCGCGAAGATCATCTTGCATAACCTGGCGGTCCCGACCCATTCTCCATTAGGCATCCTCGAGAATAAACAAGGCTTTGGATTTTTAGAAGCGACGGAAGCATTGAATGGTTCTTTGAGGGAGACTTTTAGGTCGGATCGGCAGGTTTTTCTCTTCGATTACGATGCCTTTTGCGCAAGTGTCGGAAAACACAATCTCACCGATCACAAGATGTATTATATCGGCGATATGAAGTTAAGTTTAAATCACATGCCAGCCCTGGCGGACAAGTACATCGCTTACATTAAGCCTTTGATGTCCATGACCAAGAAGTGCCTGGTACTGGACTTGGATAACACCCTGTGGGGTGGTGTGATCGGAGAAGACGGTATCGAAGGGATCAAGCTGGGGCCGACACCGGATGGCCGACCGTTTTGGGAATTTCAAAAATACATCCTCTCCCTTTTCGAACGCGGGGTTATTTTAGCCGTGAACAGCAAGAACAACTTCGACGATGCCATCAAGGCGATTCGAGAACATCCCTATATGGTGTTGCGGGAAAACCATTTTGCGGCCATGCGGATCAATTGGGAGGACAAGATTTCCAATATAAAATCGATTGCCGAAGAGATAAACATCGGCACGGCAAGCCTCGTGTTTCTTGATGATGATAAATTGAATCAAGAGATGGTCCGCAGTGCGTATCCGGAAGTCTTGGTGCCGGTTATGCCCGATGATCCGTCACTTTATTTAAAGACATTGATGGAGATCGACGATTTTAATAGTTTTCAAATCACGGATGAGGACAAAAACAAGGGTCGGATGTATGCAGCGCAGAAACAAAGAAAAGAAATTCAGACGACGGCCACGGACCTGACGGAATACTTGAAACAATTAGAAACGAAGATCACGATTGAAGAAGCGACCCCCTTTACCATTCCTAGAATTTCTCAGCTCACGCAAAAGACAAACCAATTTAATATGACAACGCGCCGCTATCTCGAAGAAGAGATCCGGGCCTATTCAGCGGATGCCCAGGTGATTGTCCTGTCCTTAAAAGCAGAAGATAAGTTTGGCGACAATGGCATAACGGGCGTCGCCATTATAAAAAAAGGGACGACGCAATGGGAAATAGACAGCTTCTTGCTGAGCTGCCGTGTGCTTGGCCGAAAGATCGAAGATGCTTTCATCGCGTTCATCGGGGAGTGGGCGAGAAAAGAAAAGGCAACAAGGCTTGTGGGCGAATTGATCCACACCCCCAAAAATGCACCGGCAAGGGCGTTTTATCAAAAAATCGGATTTGCGCTGCGCGAAGAGGACAGCGGAAAAACGCTTTGGGAGTATGACTTAAGCCGCGAATTTCCATTTCCCGATTTTATTCACCTCAATAGGAAAGATTAAATGTATGAAGAGATTAAAGGCAATTTTGTCTGATGTGTTGGAGATTGACGAGGATTCTATTAATGATGAAACTTCGCCGGAAAATGTGGAGACTTGGGACTCTTTGAACGGTCTTGTTTTGGTGACCGAACTGGAGAGCCAATTTAATATTAAGTTTTCAATGGAGGAAGTGACTTCCGTGAAATGCGTTGGCGAGATCAAAAAAGCCTTAGAAGGTCACGGCGTCGTTCTATCCGAATAGGTTAATGTTTAAAGGCCATCTCTCCTTTGCAGGAGGAGGTCGATCCGGAATCTATTTTTGTTTACCCAGCTCAGAAAAACCGGTTTTTAATCCGAACATGACAAAAAAAATACATCAGCCCGCGACGCTGAACTACAGCGATATTGAAATTGGCGCGGTGTATGAATTTTCAAAGCGAATCACCGAGGCTGAAGTCGATGCCTTCGCGCATTTAACCGGCGATTTTAACCCGCTTCATTGCGATCCATCCTATGGCGAAAAAACGCAGTTTCATCGTAACATCGTGCATGGCATGCTGGTTGGAAGTCTATTCTCCACGCTGGTGGGCATGCATTGCCCGGGTAAAAAATGTCTCTATTTAAGCCAGACCCTGCGCTTCAAAAAGCCGATTTTTATGGGAGACGAGGTGCTTGTTCGAGGTACGGTTACCGATAAAAGCGACAGTGTCAAGGTGATCACCATCAAAACCGAAGTGCTGGTTGATCAAGTGGTTACAGTGAGTGGAGAAGCAAAGGTGACTTTGCTGGAGGCGGTCTAGGATGCCGAAGACGGCCTTGATTTTAGGAGGAAACGGCGGAATTGGGACGGCGGTTTCTGAGGTGCTCTTGGCCCAGGCCATGCCGGTTTATGCCAGCTATTTTCGGAATAGAGAGAATCTTGATCGTCTTCAAAGTGTCTATCCGAATTGTGAGGGAATTCAGTGCGATATTCGGAATGAAGCGGAAGTTAAAAGCCTTGTTGAATCGGTTCTTCAGAAAACGAATCATGTCGATCTCGTGGTGAACTGTGTCAGTGGTGCGCTGCAACTCAAACCATTTGATCGCTTAAGCAGCAAGGAATTCCATGATGATATGAACGCGATATTGTTCGGGGCGATCGACTTCTTTCAGGCGATTCTCCCTCAGATGAAAAAACAAAAATCAGGCGTAATGATTAATATATTGACGTCGACGGTGACCGAAACGCCGCCAGCCAGAATGTCGTCTTATGTGATCGCGAAATATGCCTTATTGGGTTTGACAAAATGTCTGGCAACGGAATTGGACCGATTTAAGGTGAAAGTCTTTGGCCTTTCTCCCGCCTTCGTGGAAACGGAGATGATTAACTGTTTTCCGGAAAAACTGATCGAAATGGAAAAAGCGAAGCAGGACGACAATAGACTTCTGCAGCCACAGGATATCGCAGAAGCCGTTTGGCATTTTTTCGAACACGCCGATCGTCATCAAACAGGAGAAAACGCCGTCATCAAAACTAAAAAAGATCTCCTCGCTCTGAAACGGTGCCTGGTTTAGGGCGAACTCAATGAAGATCATTCGACTCCTTAAGCGATTTCTGATCCCAGGTGTGTTCGTGAGTTTAGTCTATTTTATAAAGTATCGGTGTATCATCAGTCCACGGGCGGAAGTCGAAACCAGCCCGTATCTTGTGGTTGGGAAAAAAACAATGATCAGCTCATTTTGTAAAATTAAGACATCTCATGGTCCGCTTACCATTGGCTCAAACGTGTCTATCGGGCCGGGTTGTTTTATCTCTTCGAGTAAAAATGGGGTCGGGATTGGCGATCATTGTTTGATTGGTCCGAACGTGACCATCATCGGGAACAAATATAAATATGATCGGCTCGATATTCCTATTTATATGCAGGAAGAGACCTCGGAAGGGATTCGTATTGGGGAAAACGTCTGGATCGGTGCTGGGACGGTTGTGATCGATGGCGCCTCGATCGGAGACAATGTGATCATTGCCCCGAATTCTGTTGTGACTAAAAATATTCCCAATAATGCCATTGCGCAGGGCAATCCGGCGAAAGCCATTTTTATAAGAAGGTAGAGGGATGTTAAATCGAAACATAAAGAAATCTGTGATTTGGGGTTCTTTGCTCGGTAGTATTATTATTGTCGGGATGTTGCTCTGGGCTGGGCCGGAAGCCTTTTTTGATCAAATAAAAAATGTCAGCCTGCCGCATGTGCTCATCTACATCTTCTCGTCAATGGTCGTTTATGTTTTCCGAGCGCTGCGCTTCCGCCTGCTTGTTGGAAACCGGGGCTCCCTGGCCGAGTTGTATAGCGTTGTGAGCATCCATACCTTTTTGTTGAACATTCTTCCATTCAGTAGTGGCGATCTTTCTTTGCCCCTCTTACTTCAAAAATTTAAGATATCCGATTCTTATCTTGAGGGCATTCCGAGTTTGGTGGTTGCGCGCTTGCAGGATCTTATTATCACCCTTCTGTTTCTGGGGGTTTCCTTACTTTGGGTCGGCAAAATAGGGGACCTGTATCGCGCAACAGATCTAATGCTTGGGATTACGATTGGATTCATTAGTCTCGGTGTTCTCTTTTTCTTTGGGCGTAAAAAGATGCGTTCGCTTGATCTTTCCAAGTTGCAAGCGCGATGTGAAAGCATCCCTATTTTAAATAAAGTGATGGCCATTGCCAAGCCTGCGATCATCTCCGCAAAGGAGATTAGCCGCATTATTATTGTGCAAACGATAGTATTGGCTCTCGTGATTCGATTAATCGGTGTGTTTGGCGCGTACTACTTAATTAATGGAATTGGTTTGTCGATGGAGCTGCCCGTTGCATTTTTGTTTTGTAGTGTCTATGTGTTTCTCCCTTATTTGCCAATTAATACCGTCGCAGGTTTAGGGGTCACGGAAGCCTTTATCGGAGGTTTTTTTCTGCTCATTGGCGTGCAAAAAGAGGTTATTATTCCAGCAAGTATACAAATCCATTTTCTCCAGTTATCGGTGGCCATACTTTTGGGCGGTCTGGGCTTTGCCCAGATGTATTTTCTTAGAAAACAAATCCCGAAGCCCGCGATGAGCAAAGATGCCTTTCTCCATTAAGCGGCCAAATAGTCGGGAGACGAGTTTATAATGGATCTAGAGGCGGTTATCATCGATTCGGTCCGATTGTCGGCAAACGTGGGCCAATCTCGCATGAATGTTCCGATATTCAAGCATCTTGATTTATTTAAAAAGTTTTATATTATAAGCGCTTTTTCGGTCTTATGATCCCACAGATCACTGTATTTCCTGTTGTCAATTCTAAGAAAAGGGTCTTCTTTTGAAAAAGGATGGTGTTCGCGGGATTTTTAATGAAAATGGGTAAGGAAGGCGCTAGTATTAGGTTGAAGCTTGGATAGCATAGTTCGTGAATACCCTGAGCCCCTAGGCCTTGGGCTGCGGCATGGGCTCTATAAGTAATATAGGTTGTAAAAAATCGCTCTTCTAATGCTGTGGATAACTCAAGGTACGCAAGTTGCCTTAATATGCTCTTCTGGATAGAAGTGGATAAATAAACCTCCTGGTTCTGCCCAATATTAGCGTTATTTTCGGAGGCCCTATTTGTTCACTTATTTGCGCGAAGATTGTAGAAAGGCGAGTCATTATGATTGAATTGCACCGAAAAGACCCGAGGAAAATCGAAATAAAAATTCAAAATAACATGGCGAAATCCTATTTATTAAAACAATGCTTATGTCTCTTACGGCCAACAGTTATCGCTCTGCTTGCTTTATATTGGCTTAATTTTTCTTTGATAACATCGGCAAATGCTCAAAGTACAAATGTCGCAAGATGGAGACGCCATGTGGTGTCCATGAACAACACGTCCTTTTCCGGTAATCCATTCGAGTTGGAAGTCGATGGGACCTTCACACACGCTGCTTCAGGCACGGTAATGACCCTCCCGGGCTATTATGCGGGGAATAATACTTGGAAAATAGGCTTCATGCCGACCCTCACCGGCCAATGGACCTATTCGACAAGTTCTTCCGATTCGGATTTAAATGGGCTTCAAGGGAGTCTAACCGTTGTCGAGTCCGGCTTGCCGGGCATCCTGAAGGCCGATCCGGCACAGGACAGGAAATGGATGTTTAGCGATGGCACGTATGCGATTCCGATCGCGCTGCGTCTTGAATTCTTTTTCGAACCTGGGACAGATGCCGATTTTACCGCTTCTGCCGATTTTTTAAAAAATGAAGTGAAAGGCCACTTATTCGATACGCGTTTGGCGGATGAATTTGGATTTTTTAACGGGGGAAGAAAAGATTATATCTTCAGCGGCAATTGGCAGAATCACCAGTTCGATACGCAAGTGTGGGATAAAATGGAAGAAAGAATGGATGTCCTTACCGAGCGTGGTTTAGGTGCCCATATCATGTTCTATTCGGATGACGCCGGTGAACCAGGATGGGGTGGCCAGACGGCCACGGAAGCCCTTGTGATTCGCTATGTTGTAGCGCGTCTTGCGGGTTATCCGATCGTCTGGTTTAATTCCGGGATCGATATCGACGAATACCGTAGCCAGGCCGACATTAATTGGTGGGGGCAGCAGATTAAATCCTTAGATCCCTATGGTCACCCGGTGTCAAGCCGCCGGGGAGGCGGATCGGGCGTCTTCGTATTTTCTCAGCAAAATTTCGATAGTCGAGGCGACCGTCTTGCCATCATTAACGATATGACGGGATACTTTAATTCGGCAAACGTGCCGGTGAGCATGGACGACGCTTGGGGGGAAAATTACACGAGCCACCCCGAGAAAGATTTTCGTCCTGAAGATATCAGACGCGCTTTCTGGAAAGTTGTTGCGGCCGGCGGTTTAGGCGGACAAATTCGAGGCGATGACGGTTATTTTCACATGGATAATATGAAGCAGGATTTGGAATCCGAACAATGGCTAGGATTAATTAATCCTTTTGTCCAAAATGTCTTAGGGAGCACTTTTGGCACGATGGTGCCAAGTCCCACGCTTGTTTCTAATGGCTATGCTTTGGCGGACTCGGCGAGAACGAAAATCTTTTATTTTCTCCTGGGAAATAATGACAAGTGGGACACGGGAAATGGGGGTAACATTACGCTTCGCCTTTCTGGCCTTACAGGAACTTATGTTGCAAAGTGGTTCGATACGCGGACGGGTCAGTCGACCTCCATCGGCGCATTGGCCGGGGGCAATGATCATGTGATTATGCCTCCGAGTTCAGACGATTGGGTCTTGGTCTTAGACGGCGGCTCCCTTGATTCCACCCCCCCCACAACGCCGGTAAACTTAGGTAGCAACAGTGTCACAGGCACTCAGGTGACACTGTTTTGGTCTCCCGCCAGCGATGCGACTTCGGGCGTAAACCATTACCGGGTGTATAGAAACAATGCTTTTATCGGAACCACAACTACCACGACATTTTTGAATAGCGGCCTCAGCGAAAACGTCTCCTATACCTATGAAGTTTCAGCGGTAGATGGTGTCGGACTGGAGGGCCAAAAAAGTCTTTCCTATACCGTAACGACAGCATCCGATACAACACCACCCGCGGTTTCATCCATCGTGGCGGTCGGAGACCCTTCTATCGTGCGCGTTGTTTTTAGTGAACCGGTCGAAGAAGCAAGCGCGACCAGTCTATCGAACTACACCATCAACAATGGCATTTCAATTCTGAGTGCGTCTTTGGGTGGCGATTTAAAGACGGTGACCTTGACCTCTTCGCCGCACACAAGCAATGTAACGTATCAAATGGCAGTCAATAACGTCAGAGACCGGGCGCTAAATCCAAATACAATGCTCAACACCAGTATGAACTATAGCTATTCGGCGCTTGTTTCGATTAGCAATTTATCGGTGAACAATGGGCAGAGTTATGAAATCGTCCAAAATGGCCTTGCAGATGGGGCCTTGGTGTATATCGATCGGAGCTATACCTATACGGGGGTTCATCCTGTACTAACCGGGGCCACGTATATTAAAACCGCCAATGACGATAAGAATTTGAGCGTGACCAACTTTTTGAGCTTTAATGTCAATCAGGCAATTACGCTCTATCTCGCGCATGATGACCGTGTTTCGTTAAAACCGGCTTGGATGGCAAGCTATACCGATACCGGTCAAAATGTCTTAATCAACAACGACCCGCACAGCTTATGGACGCAAGATTTTCCGGCGGGGACCCTTGTGCTGGGCGGAAATACGGCAGTGGGGAGCAGCAATATGTATACGGTCATTATTGTGCCTCAAGGCACAGGTCTTTCGTCCGACACGGTTCCGCCAGCGGCACCGACGGGCTTAACCACAAATTAAGTGCCCCCAGTATCGCAGTCAAAACCGATTGCGATACTGGGGCTGATAGTAAGTAATCACTGGACCTATTTTTTTAAGCAGATGGCACACCCGATCCCACGTTGTATTTGCCGTTTAGAATAAACCTCCGCGTCGATTCCTTTGAACTTTATTCATGCCGACCAAATCTTGCCTATCGACGGGTTTGGTATCTTGTTTTGATTTCATGTACAGACGAGGTATGATGAAGCATGCAATTCGAGATAGGTACGCGTTGATTTTTTATCATCAGGGATAAGATACGATGAACAAGGAGCAATTAGAGCAATCGATTCGTGAGAGGATCAGCGATCATATCCACTTGGCAAAGCAGATCGAAACGGTTCTTTGTTCCGATCTTCGAATCGCCGTTGAGTGGTTTGTGCAAACCTTTAAACAGGGGAATAAAATTCTATTTAGCGGAAATGGGGGATCGGCCGCAGATGCACAACATCTTGCAGCAGAATTCGTTGGACGCTTTGAGAAAGAGCGGATCGCGTTGCCTGCTATTGCCTTAACGACGGATAGCTCGAATCTCACAGCAATCGGAAACGACTACGGCTTCGATAAAATATTTTCCCGTCAGATCGAAGGTTTGGCACAGGAAGGCGATCTTTTTATTGCGATTAGTACCAGTGGTAATTCCCAAAACATACTCGAGGCGGTGAATGCTTGCCGTGAAAAATCGGTCAAGACCATTGGTTTTTTGGGCAAGGACGGGGGTAAGCTAGCAAAAAGGGTTGACCTTCCCCTGGTTGTCCCTTCGGACAACACGGCGAGGATACAGGAAATGCATATCATGATGGGCCATATGATCTGCGAGCTGGTCGAAAATGAATGGTCCTAGCCCCAGCGCGAGGGAATTGCTTGATTGAAGTTTGTTGGGCCGTCGTCGTCACAAAGAGGGTCCTCATTATTGAAGAAGGGACGATATCCATTGAATAGCGAAAAAAAGACCGAGAAAAATATTGTTTGGCACCATGCCACCGTGACCCGGGAAAGAAGAGAAACTCTTAACAAGCACCGGAGCGTCATTTTGTGGTTTACGGGTCTATCCTCTGCCGGAAAATCGACTTTGGCCCATGCTGTAGAGGAACAACTTCATCAAAAAAATTGTCGAACCTTTGTTTTTGATGGCGATAATGTAAGACACGGACTCTGTAAGGATTTAGGCTTTTCCGCCGAAGATCGGCATGAAAATATTAGACGCATTGGTGAAATGTCCAAGCTGATTATCGAGGCCGGAGTGATCGCTCTTACGGCATTCATCTCTCCGTTTAGAAAGGATCGTGATCAGATCCGTCACTTGGTCTCTCAAGACGATTTTATCGAAATCTATTGCCGCTGTTCTTTGGCCGTTTGTGAACAAAGAGATCCAAAAGGTCTTTATCAGCGTGCCCGGGCGGGTGAAATCAAGGAGTTTACGGGGATTACCTCGCCCTATGAAGAACCTGAAAATCCTGAATTGGTGATCGATACAGAGCAGCCTTTAACGGAATGTGTTGATCGCATCATGCGTTACTTATATGAGCGAGGGGTGCTTCGCTTGTCGACATAGGGTGATCGAAAACCTTCAGGCTTATCTCTTACGACGTCCGCAGCTATTTTCTAAAAATAATCCGTTCCAAGAACATTGAATCCTATTATTCCGAAAACAATCCTCGGCATTTCTGCCTACTACCACGATAGCGCCGCTTGCCTTATTGTTGATGGGAAGGTCCTTGCCGCAGCTCAGGAAGAACGCTTTAGCCGTAAGAAGCACGATGCCCGCTTTCCTGCGGCGTCCATTCGTTACTGTCTTAGAGAAGCCGGTCTTACCTTAAAGGCGATCGATTATGTTGTTTTCTACGAAAAGCCATTTATCAAATTCGAACGCCTGCTTGAAACTTATCTGGCCTTTGCACCCCGGGGACTTAAGTCATTTTGGGCCTCAATGCCCATCTGGCTTAAGGAGAAATTGTTTTTAAAAGATCTGATCAAAAAGGAGTTAATGGGTGTTGGTGATGCCCTCGAAAAAAGCGATTTACCGCCCTTGTTATTTTCGGAACATCACGAATCGCATGCGGCCTCGGCTTTTTTCCCGTCCCCTTTCGAGAAGGCGGTTGTCTTGTGCATGGATGGGGTGGGGGAATGGGCGACCACCTCCACCTGGCTTGGACAAGGGAACACACTCTCACCGCTTTGGGAAATTCCCTTTCCGCATTCCTTGGGTTTGCTCTACACAGCATTTACGTATTACACCGGTTTCAAGGTGAATTCCGGGGAATATAAAGTGATGGGTCTTGCGCCCTACGGGAACCCGATCTTCGTTGAGACGATCCGCGATCACCTTATTGACATCAAGCCCGACGGCACCTTTCGCTTAAACATGGATTACTTTGATTATTGCACGGGCATGACGATGACCAACGCAAAGTTTGACACCCTATTTGGTGCGCCGCCGAGAAAACCAGAGTCGACTTTAACCCAGCGCGAGATGGATTTGGCGCGTTCTGTTCAAGAGGTCACCGAGGAAGTGATGCTTCGCATCTCCGCGACTCTTCACAAAGAAACGGGTGAAGCGAATTTATGTCTTGCCGGAGGCGTTGCTCTAAACTGTGTGGGGAATGGACGCATTCTCCGCGAGGGGCCTTTCGAAAACATTTGGATTCAGCCAGCCTCCGGCGATGCCGGTGGTGCTTTGGGGGCGGCCTTTGCCGCATACCATTCTTTCCTAGGTCTTCCACGGAAAACCCAAAAAGGGGATGCCATGCGTGGAGGCTACTTAGGCCCCGCCTTTTCCGATGACGAAATCGCGATCAGTTTAAATAAAATGGATGCGACTTTTCATTGTCTTGATGAGGACAAACTTTACAATACCGTGGCTGAGATTTTGGCCGATGAAAAAGTGGTCGGTTGGTTTCAAGGGAAGATGGAATTTGGTCCCAGGGCCTTAGGCGGCCGGAGTATTCTGGGCGATGCGCGCAGTACAAAGATGCAGTCGGTGATGAATTTGAAGATCAAGTACAGGGAATCGTTTCGTCCTTTCGCGCCCTCGGTTTTAAAAGAACGTGTAGGGGACTATTTCGAAATCGATACCGACAGTCCTTATATGTTGCTCGTGGCACCCGTCGCCGAAAAAAGAAGAAAGCCCATGCGCGAGGATCAGAAAGATTTATGGGGGATCGATTTATTAAATGTGCCAAGATCGGATATTCCGGCCGTTACCCATGTCGATTATTCGGCGCGTATTCAAACCGTTCAGGAAGAAACGAATCCAAGGTATTATCGCCTCCTCAAGGCCTTCGACGCGCTTACGGGCTACGCCCTTCTGGTGAATACCTCCTTTAATGTTCGGGGGGAGCCGATCGTCTGTTCGCCGGAAGACGCCTACCGCTGCTTTATGCGTACAGAAATGGATGTCCTGGTTTTAGAAAATACCATCCTATATAAAACCGAACAAAAAGCAAACGCGGCGGATGAAGAATGGAAAAAAGAATTTGTGCTCGATTGAGTCCTTAAAATGAATGAACAGAATGCATTAAAGCAACTCCGAGCCTTTGGGCTTATCGTGGGTGGCGTTTTTCTCTTCATCTCGCTTTGGCCTTTTCTTTTTCGAAATCCAGAAGGACCCCGGTATTGGGCATTCGCGCTGGGCGCCTTGCTCATGCTTCAGGGGCTTGTATTGCCTCAGAGTCTGGGACCCATTTATCGGGTCTGGATGAAGCTGGGGCATGCCTTGGGTTGGGTCAATACCCGCTTGATTTTGGCGGTTTTTTATTTCACCGTCATCACCCCGATCGGGCTCCTTCGTCGCCTATTTGGAAAAGATGCCTTGTCCAGAACGCTTGAACCGAACCTGGAAAGTTATCGGGTCAAAAAAAGCCCGCGGGAAGGGAAGCACATGATGAGGCAGTTTTGAAGTCATGAATTGAGGGAATGAAATAAACAATGCGTGAATTTATCATTGAACTCTGGGACTTTATGAAAGAACGGAAGAAATTCTGGCTCTTTCCAATTATTCTTTTTCTCCTCTTATTGGGCGCACTGATCGTGATGACGCAAGGGTCTGTGGTCGCCCCCTTCATCTACACCTTGTTTTAGGCCGCTTCTATAAATGGAAAAGCGATATACTATGATCATGTGTCAACTTCTGCCCAAAATCAAAGGAATAGAAACGCGTCCCGAGGCGATTGGAGATGAATAGTAAACCCTTTCTTTCCGTTGTCGTTCCCCTTTTTAACGAAGAGGAATCTGTCCGCTTGCTCTACACGAAGGTCCGAGCGGCCTGTGAATCGACCGAGAAACCCTTTGAAATCCTCTTTGTGGATGATGGCAGTCAGGATGGCACCCGAGAGGTCTTGCGCGAATTGCACCATGAAGATCCCCGCGTGAAAGTGGTCTATTTTCGAAAAAACTATGGCCAGACTGCGGCGATGGCCGCGGGCTTTGATTACTCGGAGGGTGAGACCATCGTGAGCATGGATGGCGATCTTCAAAATGACCCTTCCGACATTCCTCGTTTGTTAGAGAAGATGGCGGAGGGCTACGACGTTGTCTGCGGTTGGCGCAAGAACCGTCAAGATAAGTTTTGGTCACGCCGTTTTCCGTCCGTGATCGCCAACTGGATTATCGGGCAGGTCACAGGCGTTCGTATTCACGACAACGGGTGTTCCTTAAAGGCCTACAAAGCTTCCATTATTAAAAATGTGAAGCTCTACAGTGAGATGCATCGATTTATTCCCGCAATGTCCACACTTACCGGATCGCGCGTCGCGGAGATGGTGGTCAACCATCATGCGCGGCAGTTTGGGGAAAGCAAGTATGGCATCGGTCGCGTTTGGCGGGTTTTTTTCGATATTACGACGGTGAAGATGATTATTGGTTTTGTCTCCAAGCCCTTGCGATGGTTTGGTTTGCTCTCGCTTCCCTTTTTAGTCTTGGGACTCCTCTCACTCCTCTTCGCGGGGACTTTATTTTCACAAACTGAAATCGATCCTTGGTTGGTGATGGCGACGACCGGTTTCTTGTTCTTTTTTTTAAGTGTACATCTCTTCGCCATGGGGGTCATTGGCGAGCTGTCGATGAAGACCGGAGATTTTTCGCCGAAAAAAGGGCTTCGCTCGAACATTAAAATATTGTAGGAGAAACAATGGAAGGCCAGGAATCTCACTCAAAAAAAATAGAAGAATCACAGGCGCCGGCATGTGCGATGGACTATTCGGTCATTGTGCCCATATCGGAACGACATGACGATCTTCGGGAAATTTACCTCCAGTTTTCGAAGGTACTTTCCGCCGCGGGCAGGCAAGCCGAATTCGTTTTTGTTTTGGATGGTCCTCGGCCGGAGACACAAAAGATGTTGGTCGAGCTTAAAAAGGAATTCAGCGAAATCAAAATTATTGCACTCAATCGCTGGTTTGGAGAGGCGACCGCACTTTCCGTTGGCTTTGAACACGCTAAAGGAAAGATTCTGGTGACCTTGTCCCCTTATTATCAGGTAGAACCCGATGAGATTAATAATATGATATTGAGGTTGGAGGAGGGGAAGAATGATCTGGTGATTTCACGTCGCTTTCCTCGCATTGATTCGTTATTCAACCGGATGCAATCGGCGGTTTTTCATGGCTTGACCAAGATGCTTACCGGCTCGAAGTATCATGACATCAGTTGTGGACTCCGGGTAATGCGCCGTGCGGTCACTGAGGAAGTGCACCTCTACGGCGATCTTCATCGTTTTTTCCCTTTACTGGCGTACCAGCGGGGATTTAAGGTCGAAGAGTTGCCTGTCCGGCAAAGCCAACAAGATCGGAAGAGCCGCTTTCATTCGCCTGGGGTTTATTTAAGACGGCTTCTCGACATCCTTACCCTCTTCTTTCTTTTCAAGTTTACGCGAAAGCCGCTCCGCTTCTTTGGCTTGCTTGGATCGGGGCTCTCCGGCGTGGGTGGGCTGACCTTGGCCTATTTAAGTTTGTACAAAATCCTAGGTTTTGGTGGGATTGCTGGGCGACCGCTGTTAATTTTCGGGGTCTTAATGGTGGTCTTAGGAGTACAACTCTTTTCCATCGGCTTGTTGGGCGAAATTATTATCTTTACTCACGCCTCCGAGACCAAAGATTATCAAGTGAAAGAGGTCTTGAAATAAAGATGGGTGTCGTTTCTTGCTCATTTGATCGAGGTGAGGAAAAAAAGTGGGATGATTATGTCGACAACAATCCCAATGCCGGGCATTGTCACCTTAGTGCCTGGCGCGAGGTGATTTTCGAGACCTACGGCCATCGCTCCTATTATCTCTGGTCCTGCACGGAAGACAAGGTTGAAGGGATTCTTCCATTTATATTAATGCGAGATCTCCGCTTTCGTCGAACTTTGGTCTCGATGCCTTTTCTTGATGACGGCGGCATTTGCGCGGATAACCCGGAAACCGCCCAAGCCCTGGTTCAAGCGGCGCAAGAACTGGCGAAAAAACTTGGTGCGGACGACATCGATTTTCGCCATCGCCATGAAAGCGGACTCGGCCTTCAGGGCCACGGAAAAAAACTCACACTCGTTTTAAATTTAAACCGTGATTCGGAGCAACTGTGGACAGGCTTCAATGCGAAGGTGAGAAATCAAGTTCGCAAGGCTGAAAAATCCGGGCTGAGTATTTCCTGGCATCGCGCAGAGGGCCTGCGTGATTTTTACAATGTTTTTTCAATCAATATGCACGCGCTCGGATCGCCGGTTCATAGTTTCAAGCTGTTTGAAGAAATCTTAAAACGATTTGATCATAACGCAAAGCTGATCTTGGTTCGACAGGAAGGTCGGATTGTGGGTGGCGCGCTTTGCCTCTTTTTTAAGAAAACGGTCTTGGTGCCTTGGGCTTCATCTCTCTTGGCCTACCGATCGCTCTGTCCCAACAATCTCATGTATTGGGAGGCGATCCGTTGGTCTTGCGAAAACGGCTTCCGGCGATTTGACTTCGGTCGGTCTTCCCCAGGAAGCGGGACCTATCGCTTCAAAAAACAGTGGGGCGCCGTCGAAGAGGCCTTGCATTGGGAAAGCGGATTGAAAGACCAAGCGGGTTCAGCCATGATCAACGCGGACGATCCGCGATATGGTGCGGTGACCGCGCTCTGGCGCAAGCTACCGCTATCCCTTACGCGCTTAATCGGTCCGCGTATTCGGGGGCGCTTGAGCAATTAAGGGAAGCGCCCATAAATCCAAATCCAATCTATTCGTATTGTGAAAATGTCCTGATGTCCGCAAAAAGCGTTTCCATAGCCAGGCCTATTTTATTCGGTTCTCCGTTTGGCCCTCCTCCCCTATCGGGCGTAGAGTTTTCCATAGAGGCCGCTGCGCGAGCAGAAAGGACGGACCTTCAAGCGGTTTATAACGAGATATCTGGGCCAGACTTAGAGAGGCATGAGGCTACGAAATGGGACTTTGCTGTCGTAAGTCATGGGCGTGGCCACTGCCGCGAGGATAAGCGCATATGAGCTTCATTTTTTGGGCCTGCATCTTTGTCCTGTTTTATATCTACCTAGGCTATCCTGCGCTCCTTTGGCTACTCAGTTTAATCAAGAGCGATCCGCCAATGCCGGATCCCACGTTTTGCCCAAACGTGAGCTTGATTATTTCGGCCTATAACGAAGCAGAGACAATCGGTCAAAAAATAGAAAACAGCTTATCTCTGGACTATCCCACCGACAAACTGGAAATCCTCATCGTCTCCGACGCGTCTTCGGATGGAACCGACAAGATCGTATCGCACTATGCAGACCGTGGCGTCATCTTGGTTCGCATGCCGGAACGTGGCGGTAAGACGCTTGGCTTGAATCACGCGGTTTCCATTGCAAAGGGGGAAGTTGTCCTTTTTTCCGATGCGAACGCTTTTTATGAACCTGATTCTCTCAAACGCCTCGCCGCACATTTTTCTGATGCAAAGGTTGGTTATGTAACCGGAGCTTCTCGATATGTTCAGCAAAAGTATAGCTTCGTCGGCTGGTGCGAAAACTTGTATTGGAATTATGATTTAGAACTCAAGCGTTTGGAAAGCACACTGGGTTCCATGGTCGGTGCCGACGGGGCGATGTACGCCATTCGCCGCGCGCTATATACACCCTTGAAGGCCCAAGACATCAATGACTTTTTGAATCCCTTGCAGATTATCGGAAAGGGATACCGCGGGGTCTTCGAGCCGGCTGCGATATGCCGTGAAAGCACCGTGAGCCGTTTCGGCGAAGAATACCGTAGAAAGGTTCGGATCGTTTCTAGAAGTCTGCGTGGTTTGGCACAGATGTCTACCTTACTCAATCCAATGCGCAGCGGATTTTATGCCCTAGAACTGTTTTCCCATAAACTGCTTCGTTGGTTAACGCCCCTGTTTCTTTTGGGAATTGCGCTAAGTAATGTCTTTTTGTGGTCGGAAGGCGGCCTGTATCAACTGTTGGGGGGGCTCCAGTTCGCTTTTTATGCATTGGCCCTTATGGGCTATGTTCTCTCCACCATCGGACTCAGACTTCGAATTTTTTACTTGCCTTATTATTTTTGCTTAATGAACATGGCCTCGCTTCATGCCATTTATAAGTCTTTTCGGGGTTCGGTCCAGGCCACCTGGGAACCCGAAAGAGAAAAAGGCCAAGCCGATTCGAACAAGCGGAAGGGCAGATTCTACCCCATTATCGCAATCGTTCTTGTCCTTATATTATTCCAAGCCTTCTTTATCCTTGGGCAAAATACCTTAATTCAAGAACGCCTTTTTTGGACCCTTGTTGGATTGTTGGTCTATGCCGTTGGGGGCTATACGCTGATGCTGGCGTTGGTTTCATTGATTGTGTGTCCATTCAAGCGTGCCGATATAGCGGACCCGGATTTTGAACCAAAGGTGACCTTAATGATCTCTGCATATAACGAAGAGAAGGTTATCGAGGCCAAGATTGAAAATTCCCTGGCCCTGGCATATCCGCGAGAGAAACTGAATATCGTTGTGGTCTCGGACGGGTCGACGGATCAAACCGAAGCCATTGTCGCGTCTTATTCGGCACGTGGTGTGGCCTTGTGGTCCTTTCAACCTCGCCACGGTAAAATTTCCGCAATCAATCGTGCTATGGAGCGCATTGAAGATGAGATCGTTATTCTATCGGATGCCAATGTCATCTACGAAAGCGGTGTAATCGGTGAGTTGGTGAAGCATTTTAAAAATTCGGCGGTGGGCGCAGTGAGTGGCAGTGTGTCTGTCATTGATGCACCCTGCCGTATCGGGTGGCTGGAATGGGTTTATCAGCGATATGAAAATACGATCAAAAAATTGGAAACGCAAATCGGATCGATCACGGGCGTAGACGGTGCGATGTACGCCATTCGTAAATCGGCCTATCGCAAAATACAGGAGAATGTGATTTTGGATGATCTTGTTATTTCCATGGCGATTGCGCGTCAAGGCAAAAGGATTCTGTTTGAGCCCAAGGCGAAGGGCTTCGAGCATGCCGCGATGACGGTGGAAGAAGGGTTCAAGACGCGCGTCCGTGTGACCGCAGGCGCGGTCCAGGCCATCAAGCTGGGTATTGTTTTTCCACCCTTAAGCCAACCTTTTTCACTCTTTAAATTCATTTCCCACAAAATATTGCGATGGGCCATGCCCTTGGTATTGATCGCCCTCTTTGCCCTTAATATACTGCTGATGGACCAAGGTCTCTATATGGGGTTTCTCCTGTTTCAGTCGGCCATATATATCTTGGGTTTGTTGGGTTTTTTGACAAAGGCTTCGGTTTATTTTTTGGCAATCCCATTTTACTTTTGCATGCAAAATGTGGCCACGCTGGTCGGTATCTGGCGAGGATTAAGGGATAGGCAATCCGTCATGTGGGACAAGGCGGAGCGCTATGTCGCCAAAGGCGGGATGGAGCAATTTCACGAAACAAATCATTAAGCGATTAACGATGATTAATGCTTTTCTAAAAAAACTCTTCTTTTATTTTGGTCTGCTTTCGCTCATTCGCCGATTTTATCCGCGAAAAAATTTAGCCGTATTGCGTTACCACGCCGTGTGTTTGGACAGCTGCAACTATGCGACCCCGACGATCACCGTGACACCAGAAGGCTTTAGAAACCAAATCCGCTACTTGTCGAAACATTACCCCATTCTTGACCTCGACGAGGCAGTTGAGATGATTCAATCTGGAAAGACCCTTCCGCCAAATGCCCTGGCCATTACCTTTGATGATGGCTATGCGGATAATTATGGCGCCTATAAAATCCTGAAGGACTACGGAGCAACGGCCACTTTTTTTATTACGACAAACTGCATCGACGATCGGGAAATCTTTTGGGTGGCGGAAGTGCAGTATTTAATATTAATGACGAAGCATCCTTCCCTTCAACTTTTAATACAGGGAAAGGAAGAAGCGTTTTCTTTAGAAACATCGGAGGCGCGGAAGGCTGTGGTTTCCAAGCTCACGCGGATTATTAAATCGTATACAATCCCGGAGCGAGAAAGTCTTCGTACCGCGCTCCGCTCCGCTTTGGATGACGTACACCCATTATTTGATGGCAAGCGCTTGATGCTAAGTCATGAAGAGATGGAAGAGATGATCGCGGGGAGGATGAAGATGGGTGGGCATACGCTGACGCATTGTAATCTCCCGAGTGCCGGAATCGAGGCGGCGCGTCATGAAATCGCACAATGTCGGCGTGATTTGGAAAGCCGATTTTACACAAAGGTGACCACCTTTGCCTATCCGAACGGCGGTGCGAATGCCTATTTCAATGACGAGATAAAGGCCTTGGTCAACGCGGGAGGCTATCTTTCCGCCTGGACCTCGAAACATGGATATGTCGATGCCGAGACCGATTGGTGGCAGTGTCCTCGCCTTGCCGTAACAGAGTCATTGGTCGAGTTAATTTATCTTATGGAAGGCGATCGCCTTCGAACGGATCTTGGGCATTCATAAAATCGATAAGGACCATTTCGCGTGACCATTCAAGAGGTCGTGCAGTCCAGCGAAAAGAAACAACAAGGCGGCGGCCTTGCCGCGAAGGTGCCGATCTCCGATTTGCGGTCCTCGGAAACCCTCACGCTGGGTCTGGTGGTGGTCTTGGTTGTGGTGCTTTATGCCCCGACCCTGTTGTGGCTTTTGGATCGTTGGACCCTGAGTGTGTGGCAACATGCCCACGGGCTTTTTATTCCACCGATCGTCGGCTACTTGGTTTGGCAGCGTCTTCGCCTTTTCCGTCATTTGCCCCGAGAGGCCAATCCTTGGGGTTTCGCGATGGTCATCCCCGCTTTGGCCCTGCATGTCCTTGATGTCGGTATTCATACACAGATCTTATCGGCGGTGTCGATTGTTTTATTGCTTCCGGGCATGTCGCTCCTTTTTCTCGGCCTACAGCGTACAAAATCCATCGCCTTTTTACTGATCTTTTTAGGTTTTATGCTTCCGATTCCTTTGGGGATGACCCAGAAACTTCATTTGGTTTTGCGGGACATTACCGCAAACAATATCGCCGTCATTGTTCCCGCCTTGGGTGTGCCGATTTTTGTGGATGGCACCCTCATTCACCTTCCGAAGGCCAGGCTTCTCGTTGCGGATGCCTGCAGCGGTTTTTCGACGCTGTATGCCATGACGGCCGTGGCGTGTTTGACCCTTCATATTTCTCAAAGCCGTTTGCGTTCCGTCTTGGTGATTTTAGTGACCGCGCCCATTGCCATTGCTGCCAATACGCTACGATCGATTTTGCTGGTGGTGGCGGTCTATCTCTACGGGGTGGAGGTCCTCGAAACGTGGATCCATTCCTTCTCAGGGATGTTTTCCATGGTTTTGGCGCTTGTTGTTATCTTTTCGGTGGGTGGGGTTTTTAGCCCAGCCCTAGAAAGAAAGCGCTTGGGATAGAATATGATCTCTCCGCGTTATGGGCCAATCTTTCTTGTTCTTGTCGGGATTGCACTTATCCCAACTTTAATCCATGGTTATATTGGAATCACCTCGGATGATGGCCGACTGACAAATAATATCGCTGTGACCTTGGGCGATTTCCAATCCAAACCAACCGATAAAACGGCAGAATGGGTGGAGAAGCGATTTAAAAGTCAGGATTGGATTGAACGACAATATCAAGACGCGCGTGCGCCTTCGTTGCTTCTTTTCGTCGGGCGGTCCTACGATCCCAAGCGCCTCTATCATCATCCGGAGCTTGCCTTGATTGACGGAAGTGATTTCGGCGAAACGAAGACGCTTCGGCTTGCGGCGCATCCAGATCGGCCGATACATTACTTACGCGGCCGGCAGGAAGATGGGGCCGCGCTGGTCGCCTACGTCCTTTTGTACGATGGACGTTTTGTCGATGACCCCATTCTTTTTCAGTTAAAGACGGCTTGGCAATCTCTCTTTAGTCCGAAGAAGGCGATGACCCTCTTTTTTGTCTCCGATGCCCTGCCTGCCTCCGACATTCCGATTGAAGCGGGCCGGGCGCTTCACCTCTTAAACTTGTCGATCGAAAGTTTTCTTTCCCAAGAAACAGCCGAGGCGGGATAAGATTTCATCTAGATGCACTCCTTCAAAATATTTAAAAAGACGAGGGCATAATGCAGCCCATCCGCAGCGGCGCAATTTTAATCGATGGAAATGATTCCATGGCTCGACCCTTGGCGCAATGGCGAAGAACCTGGTTTTCTCTCACGGTCATCGGCGCAAGCTTGGCCACGGTCTTCGATCTTCTGCTTCTTCAGAAAAAACACAGCCTATTTACGGATGGCTTTCTATCGGAGTATACGCTGAGTGGCGCTCCTGATGTCCTCGGTTTTATTTTTATGTCTTGGTTTTCCGATGTCGCGATCCTCGGTCCGACAATCGGTATCTTGCTTGTTTGTCTCGAACGCTTTGGGATGCGGAGACCAGGCCTGCGCTTTATCGTGCTCTGTCTCGCTCTCAGCCCCATTGTCTTGTCCAACGTGGTGCGCTATCGACTGGCGGCCTACTTGGGCGATGCCTTCGATCTGAGTCTCATGCTTGACTTGGTGGGCGGAAGGCCTTTGGAATTGTTTGCAGTCGGTTTCAATCACATCTTGCCTCTCTTGCTCTTCGTTATGGGAGGAATCTGCATAATCGGCTGGTGGGTTTGGAGATCCAGAAAGCCGGCCTTAGGCAGTCGGATTGATGGCGGTATCAGCGGCATTCGAAAAAGAATCTTTGTCGATTTATCTCTGCTTTTTATTTCTGGATTGATTCTCGTTTCTTTTGTCCGCATTCAGAACGAGGTTTTTGATAACGGTCTTAAGCGAAAACCGAGTGGACGACTCTTGGAATTTGTCGCAGAAACCTTGTCCGATGTCGATCGAGACGGCTATGGTCTCCTAAGCCGACCGAGCGATCCCGCCCCTTTTAACGCACAGGTCTTTCCCTATGCACTCGATCTTCCCGGTAATGGGATCGATGAAGACGGCATCGCCGGCGATCTTCCGCGATTGGCCCTCGAGGCGAACGGATTGGCCAGGGTCGGGACGCCCTGGAAACACCGTCCGAACCTGGTTTTTTTTATGTTGGAAAGCTTTCGGATGGATTTGGTCGGTGCCGTCCATGAGGGTAAGGCCGTGACTCCGAATTTAAATGTTTTGGCGGAAAAGGGTGTTTTTTCTCGGCAGGCCTATTCGCATAACGGCTACACGGTCCAATCCCGTTATCATGTTTTTACGGGCAACCTTATGTCACCGGGTGAAGGGACGAGCTTGATTGATGATTTTAAAGAAAACGGCTATGAAGTTGCCTATTTTTCGGGACAAGATGAAAGCTTCGGCGAGGATAAAATGCCGATCGGTGTCGAACGTGTGGATACCTTTTATGATGGGCGATCGAACCCGGAGCGGCGCTATACAACCTTTTCGACGCCGGGTTCGCTGGGTTTGCCCTTTACCGTCCTTCTGGAAAAGGTTCAGACTTTCCTGCATGAGAGAAAAGGGGATCGACCTCTTTTGTTGTATATTAATTTTTACGACAGCCATTTCCCCTATCGACACGACGAGATCGAACCCTTGATGAACGCTGTCGTGCTAAAGCAATCGGAGATCCACAGCGATCGGAAGGCCGAACTGCAAGCGATGTATTTGAATACGGCCGCCAATGTCGATCGGGCGATCGGACGGGTATTGGCGGGGTTTCGGCAGCTTGTCGGTGAAGTGCCCGCAGTGCTCGTGCTGGCCGATCACGGTGAATCGTTATTTGAAGACGGTTTTCTCGGACATGGCTATAAGATCAACGACGCCCAAACCCGCATTCCCTTAATTGTGACCGATATTCCTCTTTTAATCGAAGAGCCTTTTGGCCAGGTCTCGCTTCGTGCCGCATTGAGTAGGGCCTTAAGTCAAGCCCCCACACTTGAAAGTGGACCCCGGATCGAAAGCAATCCACAAAAAAAGGTGTTTCAATATATTGGGGCAGTCGAACGTCCCCGCCAGATTGCATTGACGGGTTTAGACGATCGAATGACTTACGATTTTCGATCTGGCCGGGTTCAATCTAGAGACACGCGGTGGCGTCGGCCGAATGAGCTTGCGCCTTCGGAATATCGTGCATTTCAACAACTGGTCTATTATTGGGAAAGCAGTCTCTTATCCCATAAGAAAGAGTCGGGATGAGTCGGGATGCGCTTGAAGTGAAACGGCGAAACTTGGAAAAGGCCCTTGAGGCCATGAAGGGCTGTGTTGTGGCTTGCAGCGGCGGAGTCGATAGCATGCTTCTTTCGGCCTTCGCCCATCATGTTCTGAAAAAGAGCTGTTGGATTATCCATGCGCAAAGCCCAGCCGTTCCGGGCGAAGCGACGACACGCGTTCAAGACTATGCAAAAAAAATGACTTGGCAATTCGAGATTGTCAAAACAGATGAATTTTCGGATGAGCGTTATTTAAGCAATCCGGTCGACCGATGTTTTTATTGCAAGGACCACCTTTATCGAAATTTGTCTGCCATTTCGCATTGGGTCTCCGATAAAACGACGGTCTCTTTCCCTGTTTTGAGTGGGACGAATTGCGACGATTTGTCGGAATATCGTCCCGGATTGTCCGCCGCAAAAAACCATGGCGTTCGGCATCCTTTTGTCGAGGCCAAGATCGACAAATCGGACATTCGTGCCTTAAGCCGCGCCTTATCCCTTCCCTTTTCGGAACTGCCCGCTTCCCCGTGCTTGGCCAGCCGTTTGTATACCGGAACCCGGGTGATACCCGAGCGACTTCTCGCCGCAGATTTTGCGGAAGAACGTTTGAGGCAAGGCCTCGGCGTCGATGTGGTGCGTTGCCGCCTCCAGGAGGATGAAATGCGGATCGAGGTTCGTGCGACGGATCGTGCACGTTATACGGAGGAGGTGATCCAGGACTTGCGCCTTGCCTTGCATGCAGCGCATCCGATTGTGTCCAAGGTTTCACTTGACCCTGTCGACTATGCCCCCGGGCGAGCCTTTGGAGTGCCTCGCTGATGTTTGTCTTCGACCGTTCACGACAATCGCGAATTGGCATGGCGGAGGCCATTCTCTGCGAAGGGAAGACCGTGGAGACGCTCAATCACATTGTGGCCGAAGTGGCACGAGATCACAGCCCTTTGTTGTTTACGCGTTTAGACCCGGCGCAGTTTCGCCTTTTGGATTCCACCATTTCGCAATCACTTGACTACGATGCCGTCTCCAGGACCGCATTTTTAAATGGGGCATGTCCACCCCTAAAGTTTGGGCGTGTGGCCGTGGTTACGGGAGGAAGCTCCGACCGCTTACTGGCTTTGGAGGTTTGTCGCACCCTCGATTTTTTGGGGATACAAAAATTATTGGTTGAAGATGTGGGGGTTGCCGCGATTTGGCGCGTCCAAGAGCGTATGGCGGAGATTAATCGTCATGAAGTGGTGGTTGTTGTTGCGGGCATGGAGGGGGCCCTGGCCTCGGTGGTCGGCGGCTTGAGCCCTCGACCTATTGTGGCCCTGCCTTCCTCCGTGGGTTATGGTGTTGCAGAAGGCGGAAGGGTTGCACTTAATAGTATGTTGGCCAGCTGTGCGCCGGGCATTACGGTGGTGAATATCGACAATGGTTATGGTGCCGCCTGTGCGGCCTTTCGAATAATTCAGTCCATAAACCCTGAAATTCATGCAGAAAAAAAATAAGACATTGCTGAGTGTTCGAACGCCCTCAGGTTTGAGTGGCGACATGTTCGTGGCCGGCCTGGCCCGAATGGCCGAAATAGATGGGCCTTCACTGGAGGCTTTGGTTCGAGATATCCGCTTGCCTCAATTGGAGGGCGCGATCACCATTCAAGCCATGAAGCTGGGCCCGCTCGCGGGTTGGCGCGCCATTGTGACGCTTCCTGAAGCGCATACGGATCGTTCCTATTCAGAAATTAGAAAATGCATTGCGCAAAGCGCACTGCATCCCATGGCGAAGGGGTATGCCGAAGCAGCATTTGCCTATTTGGCCGAAGCCGAGGCGGCGGTGCATGATCTAGCGGTTTCTGAAGTGGTCTTCCATGAAGTAGGGGCCTTAGACAGCATCTTGGATATCTGTCTATCGGCAGCACTTTTTGAGCGACTGCGTCCGGCCCGTTTTATTTGCAGTCCTTTGCCTCTTTGCGATGGCGTCATCGAATGCCGGCATGGTCCGCTGTCCGCCCCCGCTCCGGCGGTGCTCAAGCTCTTGAAGGGCATCCCCGTGTACGGCGTGGATTCCAGCGGCGAGACGGTTACCCCAACCGCCCTAGCGCTGCTCAAGGCCTTTGAGGTGGTGTTTGGCCTTTGGCCGGAGATGGTCCTTTCCAAGGTCGAACATGTCTTTGGCAGCCGGACCCTCGCGAATCTTCCCAACGGCGCGATATTTGCCTTGGGTTCTGACCATCGTGCTTCCAATGCAATCCGACCCAAAAAACGATAAAAGGATTTGAGTGGGTATTATTATTTGTGAAGCTGATCTCGTAACGGACCAAGAGATCTTAATCAAAACCTTAAACGAGAATCGCGACAAAAGTACAGATGCCTGCCGTTACCGCTGGCGATATCTTGACAATCCGCAAGGTCGAGCCCGAGCTTGGTTGGCCATCGACGAGGGCAGTGCTGCGGTTGCCGGGTTTACGGTGGCCCACCCTCGAATTGTGTATATAAACGGCGAAGCATTCTGCGGTTGGAACTGCGGTGATTTCTCGATTAATAAAAAGTACAGAACGCTGGGCGTTGCCGTGAAGCTTCGAACTGCGGCCACGGCCTGTGTGAACCAAGGGGAAATCCCCTTTTTATATGCCCACCCGAATGAGCGAATGTCCTTGATTCATCTCAAAGCCGGACACAGCGTGCTGGGCGAGATGGTGCGCTATGCGCGACCGCTCAGTCTCGATCGCTACTTGCCCCGCTATCTTCAGGATTCCGCTGTTTCATCCAGTCTAGGATGGGCGTATCATAAAGGGGTTTCGGCTTGGACGCGCTCGGCGCGATTTAGGCAGTCGTTCCAGTGCGAGCTCCACGATGGCTTTTCGGAAGATGCGCCTTATGACGCCTTGATGAACCGCGTGCGCAAGGGCGTTCCCGTTGTGGGCCTTCGAGACAAGGCCTATTTGAAATGGCGTTTTGGCGATTCACCCGGGAGCCAGATTTTCACACTGCTGCTTTTCGGTGATGGAGACTTGTTGGGCTATGCCTTTTGTTCCTGGCAAGACCGCACCATCCATGTTCACGATTTTTTTTCGCTTCTCGACGATGCCGTCTTAAACGGTCTGGTCGCGCATCTCACCGAAGTGGCCTATTCCTTGAAAGCGCAGGCGGTTTCGGTGACGATCTTGGAGTCCCACCCCGTCATTCATGCTTTAGAACGCAATGGCTTTCTTTTGCGCCAGGAACGTTCAAAGATGATGGTACACACCTCGCCCGATGCGAAGTGGCGAGCACCTTTAATGGACAAGCACAATTGGTTAATAACGGTAGGAGATCGCGATGTCTAATGATGCAGAAGAAATTCAGGATACCCTTAGAAAGTTTTTTATCGACCACGCCTGGCTTCACCCGGAGGAAGCACTGAAGGCCGATGATTCCCTTTTGGAAAAAGGCGTCATCGATTCGATGGCCATGATTGAGCTGACCGTTTTTATCGGCGAGGCCTTCGGTGTTGAAGTGGCAGACGAAGACCTGATGCCCGAAAATTTCGATTCGCTCAATGCTATTTCCGGCTATATTCGAAAGAAGCAGGAGAACTGAAAATGAAAAGCCTATCCCTGCCCTGGAAAGCCTGGCAAGGCGATGAAATGCTCTCCCTCACCTTTCCAGAGGCTTGGGAGGTTCAATCCTATCCTATGGATGGCGGTCCAGAGCTTTCGGATGCCAAGCTGGCGAAGGCACTGAGCGCGCCCATGGGCACCCCTTCCATTTCGATGATGGCGAAGGGGGTCAAGGACGTGGCGATCGCCGTCGATGACACGAGCCGCCCCACGCCGATCAGCCGATTGCTGCCGATGGTTTTAAAGGAACTCGATCAGGGCGGCGTGGCCCGCGACCGAATAAAAATCATCGTGGCCCTGGGCTCGCATGCGCGTTTGTCGGAAGACGAGCTCCGTCGCAAGTTGGGAGATGGGGTAGTTACAGACTATGAGATCCTTCAGCACGATGCAATGAAAGACCTGTCTGACATCGGGCTGGCGCTTGATGGCATTCCTGTGCGAATTAATCGGGCCTTTTATCACGCCGATCTCAAGATCACAATGGGATGTATTACGCCGCACCCTTTTGCCGGCTTTAGCGGTGGGGGAAAGATGGTCTTGCCGGGCCTGTCCAGCATTGAGATTATTGAACGCACACATCGCTTTGTCGCCATGGGTTTTCGCGGCGGTTTGGGTATTGTTGAAGGGAACCGCTTTCGTGAGGATGTGGAGAAGGTCTGTACACAATGTAAGCTTGACCTCATCGTCGATTCGGTCCTGAATCAAAATAGAGAGATCGCCGGCGTTTTTGCCGGAGATTTTATTGAAGCCTTTCAAAACGGTGTTGATTTTGCCCGAGGGGTTTACCGCACGCCCCTGCCGGAGCGGGCGGATGTGGCCTTGTTGAATGCCTATCCCAAAGATTCGGACCTGGTGCAATCTGAAAATGCATTCAATTTACTGCGCTCGGCAAAGAAGCCTTTTCTGGATGAACAAGGGCAAGTGATTTTGATGTCGGCCGCGGGCAAGGGTGCGGGTGCGCATGGCCTGTTTTCTCCAGGGGGACGGCTCTACCGGAGGGCGCTTCCAAAACGGTGGTTGGGGAAAAAAAGACTGATTGTTTTTGCACCAGAGGTATCGGAAGCGGAGGGGAGAACATTGATTTGGGAGGGCTATCCCTTTTGCCGGACCTGGGACGCGGTATTGGATGTCTTAAAGGAAAAATATCCGGATCGCTGCACGCTCGCGGTCTTTCCTTCAAGTGCGATACAGCTTGGGGCTTCGGATTGAATCTGTCGGATCTCTTGAAGACGACGGCGGTGCGTTACCCGGATCGTGAAGCGGTGGTGTGGAAATCGCAACGTCTGACGTATTCGGTGCTTCACCAAGATGCATTGCGTTTGTCGTCTTTCCTTATTCAACAAGGCATCGCGCCCGGTGACCGTGTCGCACTGGTGATGGAGAATTCACCGAATTACCTCGTCGCCTATTTTGGTGTCTTAATGGCAGGGGCCTGTATCGTCGCCCTTAATCCGAATACCACAACTCATGAACTCCAGCATCCGCTCGAGGAATGTGAAGCGACCGCGATGATCGCGCAAAAGAGCGCCCTGCCTGCGCTCACACCCTGCCTTGCCGCCATGCGCTCGCTCAAGCTGCTTGTTCTCGACAGTACGGAGGACGCAATGCCGCAGGGCGAGCCTTATCGCACCGTTTCCTTTCAAGAGGCTCTTGAGGTTCGAGAGGAACCTGAGCCTCTCGATAAAACAGATGCGGATACCCTCGCGCAGATCATCTATACCTCGGGAACAACGGGACGGCCGAAAGGGATTATGTTGACCCACGCTAACTTGTTGGCCAATACGGATTCCATCGTCCGCTACCTTAAGCTCTCGGTGGCGGACCGGATCTTAGTCATTCTTCCCTTTTTTTATTCCTATGGGAATTCCCTCTTGCTGACACATGTCGCCGTTGGCGGGACCTTGGTGATCGCCGATCAGTTTGTCTTTTTAAACGCGCTTTTGTCGTTGATGCAACGCGAGCAAGTGACCGGGTTTTCCGGCGTGCCTTCTTCCTTTGCCATGCTCTTGCGCCAGTCGAAGTTTCCGAAGATACATTTTGACTCCCTTCGCTACCTCACCTGTGCAGGTGGGGCCCTGCCTGTTGCCCATCTCCAGGAAATTCGGGCAGCGCACCCGGATGTTGAGCTCATTATTATGTATGGTCAAACGGAGGCCTCGGCCCGCTTGTCCTATCTAGATCCCTTAGACCTGCCGCGCAAGTTGGGGTCGATCGGGAAAGGCATTCCTGGGGTTGAGCTAGGCGTCGTCGATCCGAATGGAAAAGCCGTCTCTCCCGGAGAGACGGGCGAAATCATTGCGTCAGGAACCTGCATTATGGCGGGCTATTGGAAAAACCCAGAAGAGACGCTCAAAGTTGTAAGAGAAGGCCGATTGCATACCGGAGACATGGCCACTGTGGACGAAGAGGGTTATATTTTCGTCAAGGGCCGGAAGTCGGATATTATTAAATGCGGTTCATACCGGACGCATCCCTTGGAAATCGAAGGGGCTCTCAATGCCCATGCCGATGTCCTTGAGAGTGCGGTTGTCGGCATTGAGGATGAAATGCTTGGTGAGTCGATTTCGGCCTTTGTCGTGCGACGAGAAAAGGCAAGCTTATCGGTTTCAGATCTTTTGCAAAGTGCCAGACAGTTTCTTCCGCCCTACAAATTGCCCAAGGACATTATCTTTGTTAGTAAGATTCCTAAAACGGCTTCCGGAAAGATACGACGGGCGATCCTGCGGGAACAGTTGCGGACCGTTTTGTTGAAACAAAAAAATGAACAACAGACGGTATAGAGCCCTCGCATGAATACGATGACCTCAAGTCCAAAACGCTTTACCCCAGAAATGCTTTGTTTGCTCGGGATTACTTTAATCGCCTTCGCCTTGCGCGTGTGGAATATCGGTTATGATTTGCCAAGGATTTATAGAGGGATCGAATATATTGAAGTGATGCGCGCCTTGGAGCTTGGGATGGGCCAATTCAATTTTAACCGTATTGCAAAGGGCGGTTTGTTTTATCTTCTCTTTTTTGAATACGGCATCTTTTTCGTGGTGCTTTGGTTCTTGGGTGTTGTGGCCTCTCCGCAAGATTTCGCCGCTTATTTTATGAAAGATCTAACCCCGTTTTGGATCATCGGCAGAATGACCTCCGTGCTCATGGGGACGGCCAGTGTTGTTTTGGTTTATCTGCTCGGTAAAAAGCTGTTCGATGCAAAAGTCGGTTTGTTGGCCGCCCTTTTTTTTGCGCTCAATCCGATTCATATCGAATTTTCCCATTATATCTGTGTCGATATCCCCATGATTATGATGTCGATCGCCGCGCTTTATATGATGGCCTTTGTCTCTAGCGATGGGACCTTAAAGTATTATATCGCAACCAGCCTTTGTGTTGCCCTGGCGATGTTAAATAAGTTTCCGGCCGTGGTCTTGGTTGTTCCCTTTTTCATCGTCCATGTTGCGAGGGTACGCAAAGAGGGGAAAGGCTTCTTTGGCCTCCTCGAGCGGCGAGCGATCTATAGCGTGCTTGTCTTCGGCCTGAGTTATTTCGTGGGTGCGCCGGGCTTGATTCGAGAACCCTGGCGTTTCTTGGCCTTATTTGGTTTGGTGTCTACGCCGGCGGAGCATGCCGATATTTATACGGGTGAAACGCCGAACTTGTGGCTGCACTATGCCGGCTTGCTGAACGATAATTTAGGCCCCTTACTGTTGGCCTTCCTTCTATTTGGCCTGTTTTACGCTTTGTATAAAGGAAAGCTTGGGGATAAATATCTCGCGTTTTTTTGTTTGGCATTTTATACGGCCTTGTGCATCAGTCGTTTCCGTGAGTGGAGTACTCATTACCTCCTTCCTTTCTTTCCTCCAGGATTGTTGGTGGCCTCCAGAGGAATCTTCGTCGCTAAATATGCCGCCGATAAACGAAAAGGCCTTGGGAACAAAATCTTAGCGATTGTCTTGCTGTTGATTCTTGCGCCGCTAGCCTATGCGAGCGTGAACCAGTCACTCCAATTCAGCCGCCCCAATACACGAGAGCTTGCAAAAATTTGGATCGAAGAAAACCTGCCCCCCGGCGAAAAAATTTTTATGTACGGTTTTCCCGGTTTGACCTATTCTCGGATCGTACAGGTGAACGATCTGCCCTCTAATTTGTTGCGTTTAGCCGACGATGCCCAATTGGAGGGGAAAAAGGTGAAGGCGAAGTTCTTTCGAATTCAAGCGGCCGAACAAAAAGGATTGGCCTATGATCTGGTGACCGAACATATACGACGGACCTTAATGGCACCTCTAGAGGCTTATCGCAAGCAAAATATACGGTACATTATTTTAGATAAAAACTACTTTGACGAAGAGGAAGACACGCAATATTCTAAGGCCTTAAACGAGAGTCGCGTGCAATTTTACGCGGAGCTCCTCGCCGATCATAAAGCGAAGTTGGTCGCCCATTTCGATCCCTCAAAATCGAAAAGCCGGGGACCCTATATCGAAATTTTTTATGTTGGTTCGGATTAAACGCAATGTCTAAAACCGCACTACTTTGGCTCATTGCCTACTCGTCCGGGGCCGCATGGGCCTTATTCAATCCGGTCTACGGTATCTATACCTATTTTTTAGATTACTATGCCCATCCTCCGCTCCGCTGGTGGGGAAAAGGCCTCCCTCAATTGCGATGGTCCTTTATTGCCGCGATCATTACCTTGGTGGCCTATTTTATACATCGGAGGAAGCTGCCGTCGATGACGATCAACCGTCATCCGCAAACGAAATGGCTGATCTGTCTTTTAATAACAGCATTCGCCGTGAGTCCCCTTGCCGTTTGGCCTGAAAAGAATTGGGAAAGCCTTTTCGAATTAGCCAAGTTGGTCGTTCTATACTTTCTGATTATTAATACGGTCCGTACCCGGAAGGATTTTCGATTATTGATATTGCTTCATATTTTAGGGGGGATGTATTGGGGCTACGATGCCTATACGAATCCGAATCGCGTTGCGGGCCGCTTAATGAACGTTGGCGGTCCTGACACTCTAAACGACAACCAAACTGCAGCGCATCTCTTAATCCTTCTCCCGCTAGCCGGTGTCAATCTCATCTCCGGAAAGTGGTGGGAAAAGGCCATCAGCATTCTTGCGATCCCCCTTCTCATCAATACCTTTATTCTTTGTAATAGCCGCGGTGGGCTTGTGGCCTTATTGGCGGTGACCGTCGTGGCGCTGGTCATCGCCAAAGGAAAAACTCGCCTGCAGGCGGTCTTGGGCATTGTCGCCGGAGGTCTGATCTTTTTAAACTTGGTCGATCCGCAGTTCATTGACAGGCAACTGAGTACCCTTGAATACGAAGAGGATACCTCGGCGACGGGGAGGTTGGATTCCTGGATGGGCGCTGTCGAATTGATAAAGGACCATCCCTTCGGAACGGGCGGCGGGGGCTTCGATTTCTTGAGCCCGAAATATATCCCCGATATTGTCGCTGCCTATGCAGAAAAAGGCGATGAGTACCGTACTGTGCACAATACCTTTCTGCTGGCGGCGTCGGAATGGGGCATCTTAGGCCTCGTCTTTTTTTTGGCGTTTATCGGGAGTGCGCTCAGGGAGCAAAACCGGATTCGAATGGCCGAGCCAATCGATGCGGAGGTGAAGCAAATGCAATTGGAAAGTGTTGCACTGATGCTGGGCTATGTCGGGGTGTTGACCGCTGGTATTTTTATTAATCGTTCTTACGCCGAATCGATCTATTGGCTGGCGGCTTTTACGGCGGTACTCAGAAACATTCATGCCGAACATCTTCAGCAAATCGAAGAAAGTGCCGTCGTTCTCCCGGAAAAATCTGAGATGGCCGCTGCGACCTCGTCTTATCATGCCTCTTAAGTCGGAATTGAAATGCAAGAATTAGGTTCAGCCGTAAAAAAAGGCGCGCTTTGGATTTTGTCGGGACGATTCGTCATCCTGCTAATTAATTTTGGCGCCAGCGTTGTTCTCGCCCGGCTCCTCGAACCGGCGGATTTTGGGGTTTTTGGGGTTGCGCTCATGGTTAAAGGACTGGCCACGCGATTGGGAAATGTCGGTTTCGGTATGGCTTTGGTTCAAAAAAAAGAAATCCGGGCCGAGCATATCTCATCACTCTTCGTGGTTAATCTTTTTATCTTTGGATTAATGGCGGCGACGCTGATCCTTGCGTCTCCATATATCGGTTCTTTTTTGGAGAGCCCTTTGGCCGGTAAGGTCTCCGCCCTCATGGCGCTTGTTTTTTTATCGAGTCCTTTTTCATCCGTGACCAATGCGCTTTTGCAGCGTCGGATGGATTTTAAAGGCCCCTCTATCGGTAATATGGTCGATCACGCGATGAGCGCGGGAGCCGCAATTGTTTTGGCTTTGCAAGGCTATGGCGTTTGGAGTCTTGCGTATGGATACTTACTCGGAACAGTAAGCTATACGGTGATATTGTTGAAATATGCTAAATGGGTGCCGAGTTTACGCTTTAATGCCGAGGCGATGCGGGATCTTTACGGTTTTGGTTTCAAGGTTTTTTTTAAAAACTTATTAATCTTTGGTTCGGACAAAGTCGATTACTTTATCATTGCAAAGCAATTGGGTGTTGCCCCGCTTGGTTTTTATGAGAAGGCCTTTAACTTGATGGAGCTGGCATCGAAGGAGCTTAGCCAAAAACTCAGTGTCATCCTCTTTCCGGCCTTTTCAAAATTACAAGATAATAAGAAAAGATTGCGCTTGGCTTATTCGAAAGTGATCTTAATATTATCCTTGGTTTGTTCCCCCTTTTTTTTCGGTCTTTTCCTGGTGGCCCCGTCTTTTATCGGATTTTTTTTTGGAGAAAAATGGTTGCCGACGGTTTTACCCTTGAAGATTCTCTGTATCGCAGGTTTATTCCGTATCCATCTGCAAGTCACAAGTACGGCAGTGAATGCGACCGGGTTTGTGGGTAGCGAAATCCGGAAAAGGGCGGTATCGTTTATCTTGCTTTCTATCGGCTGCTGGTTTGGAAGTGCTTGGGGGACCTCGGGTGTGGCTGTGGCCGTTACCCTGGTGACATGTCTCCTCGCCGTTCAAATGGCCCTCTATTTCAAAAAGCTCGTGGGACTCCAGCTTCGCGATCTCTTCGCGCCGCAATGGCAAGGTATTTTGGCATCGCTTGCAATGTCCTTTGCCGTGCTGGGCTATCAAGCGTGGGTTAAATCGACCCTTAATATCTATTCTCCGACGGTGCTGTTTTCTTCCGTTTTTATTGGCGCGGCGACGTATCTCCTTACAGTTTGGATGATCCGGACCGAGCAGGTGGTTTCTCTCTTTCGGGAGTTCACGAACGATATGAAGCCCTTGTTCCAAAAATCGGGACATTGAATGAACATGCAGCCGAAAGCGATCGATGGGAGACGACGTATTTTCTATATTCTAAATCGTCTTCGAATTGGGGGATTGGAGAACGTCGCGCTGGAGCTCGCAAATGCACTTAATCCCGATCGCTTCGAATGCACGATTGTTAGTTTCGCTCGCCCCGACCCACTTCAAGAGAAACGGCTGAGGCCGCATGTTCGCCTTGTTGCCCTGGATAAAAAGCAAGGGAATGACCTCTCGGTGTTCTACCGTCTTTACCGTCTTTTTCGTGACGCGCGGCCCCATATTATACAGACGCATAATTGGGGGACATTGTTGGAAGGTGTTAGCTCCGGAAAAGTGGCCGGTGTCCCAATAATCATTCATGCGGAACATGGTACAGTAGAAGAGAGAAAACGTAATATTGTGATTCAGCGCTGGGTTTGGAAGCACATCGATCAAGTCTTGGGGGTTTCTGAGGCGCATCGGATGAAGCTCGCTCAAGTGATCGGATTTCCACTGAATAAGATTAAAATCATCGGTAACGGCATCGACTTAAATCGTTTTTCCGTTCAGGGCGATAAGGCGCGTATTCGAGGTCAACTCGGCCTGCCCCTTGAGGGGTGCTATATTGGCGCGGTTGGCGGGCTTCGACCTGTCAAAGACCATGCCCTTCTTCTTCGCGCCATGGCGAAATTGATGGGCCGTTCTGAAGCTCTTAGATTAGTGGTCTCCGGTGGCGGCCCCTTGGCGGATACGCTTCAATCGCAGGCGCTGTCCTTAGGTATACAAGGGCGAACCCATTTCTTAGGCGCACGAGATGATATTCACAATATTTTAAATACATTGGATATTTTTGTCCTCCCCTCTAAAAGCGAAGCCATGCCCCTTTCCTTATTGGAAGCCATGGCCTGCGGTTTGCCCGTTGTGGCTTCAGCTGTTGGGGGAATCCCAGAGATGGTGGAAAATGGCCAAACCGGCATGCTCGTTCCGCCGAAGGACGAGACGGCGCTTGTGGCCGCTTTGGAGCGGCTCATTGCAAATGAAAAGGAGCGGACCGCGATGGGCATCGCCGCCCGACAGGCCGTGGAAAAGCGTTACGGCCTCGAGGCCATGGTGAAAGAATATGAGGCGCTCTACGACCTTCTTTCAGGTGAAAAGGCCGCATGAAGGTGAGCGACACAAAAGAGGCGCGCAATATCGCGCGACGGGCTGTGATGAAAGAGATGCCCTGGGTCGAGGCGCCGCCGGATTTGAAGGCACGATTCGATCGCATGATGCGCCGGCTTGAAAATGAGCGACAAGGTGTTTTCGGAAAGGCGAAGTCTTATACGGTTGTGCCTCAGCGCGCATTGCTGCGACCGGCCTCGGAGTTGATCAGATGCGAAGTCCAAATCGATCATGAGGCCTACCCGGCCTACATAAAATATTATTACCCTGAAGGCATGCCGATCGATTCACAAGATGGCATCTTATCGCGGTTTAAAAAAGATGTCGAAATGACACAGCAACTTCATGCCGGTTTGGCCAAGGCCGCTTCCTATGGTGTTCCGGAGATCTTGGCGATGTTTCCCGATGAATTGTGCGTGATGATGAAAGAGTGCCAAGGGGAAAGCCTGTTAAATCTGGTCGTGAGCCAAGGTCAGGGCCTTCTCACCAAAAGCGATTTAGATCGCCTTCGTCTGCATTGTCGTCGTGCGGGGGCATGGTTGAATACATTTCAGGACCTCACCCAAACGGACAGTTTCTTTTTGCCCGATCTTGATGCCTTTGTTCAATATGTCGATGTCCGTTTATTGCGCTTGGAGAAGCGAGGTGTCTTGAGAGATCGTGGTTTCCATGAGGAAATTAGAAGCTGTATCCGAAAACTATTCAGTGAAGCGATGGATGATAAAGTCCGTATTTGCGGAGTTCATGCCGATTTCGGTCTCGCGAATATGATTGCAGCCGAACATCGATTATGGGTCCTGGATTTCTCTATGTATCAGCAAGGGCCGCCGATTCATGATTTGAGCTATTTTTATTTTCGCCTCGATTGTTTAAAGGATAAGCCCTTTATGATGCGGTCGACCCTCGCGGCCTTGCAAAGTGCCTTTTTTGAAGGCTATGCAAAAGGCGCACTAGAGAATTCACCTTTGTTTAAGGCCTATATCTTAAGGCATAAAATCAATCGACTGGTCGATTTGTCGATTATGGAACATTTAAATTGGATTAAAAAAACCTATCAGACACTTCAACTTCGAAACTGCATCAAGGAAGTGAAGCAAATCGTATCGTGTTATTGAGAAAATAGAAATGTCGCCCTTCGAGAAAATAAAACACCTGTCCTTAAAACTTCGGAACCTTTCTTCCGATGAGGCTTTTTTCAGAATCAAAGCGAAGGGCATCGATCTTCATGACCATTATTTGGTTGCATCGGGGCGCACTCTTCTTACGGAAGGTCGCTTCCTCCAATATCTATCCAGATCGTTGGATGACGAAAAAGGTGATGTTAAAGATGCTTTATTAAGAAGGAAGCGCCAACAGAATTCCCCAAAGTTTTTTATCGTGGAAAAAGACAGGGATGAAATGCGGAATTTTATCGCTGAAAACTTTCCCGCATGGATGGAGAACACGCTGCGTTCCGCAGATAAACTTTGCGCTGGAGATTTTCATCTCTTGGGGATCCAATCGAAATATGGGCGGCCAATTCCTTGGCATGACGATCCGGAGACCGGAAAGACCTGGCCGAAGGTTCCTTATTATGAGATCCCTATTTTCGACGGTGCCGAAAAGTATGGCGATGTAAAATACGTTTGGGAGTTGAACCGGCATCAGTTCTTAGCCGACTTGGGCAAGGCCTATTGGTTGACCGGGGATGAACGCTACGCAGCGCATTGCCTTGAGCTCATGGACGAATGGATTCAGGACAACCCCTATTTAATGGGTGTCAACTGGGCGAGTGCGCTTGAAGTTGCTGTGCGGGCCTTGTCTTGGTTATGGGCCTATTCCTTCTGCCTGCATTCGAAAGCCATGGATCCATCCCGTCACTTCAATATCCTCCGCGCTTTGTACCAACACGGTCATTTTCTAGAACGGCATCTCTCTTTTTATTTTAGTCCCTATAATCATTTAATTGGAGAGGCTGCTGCGCTTTATAGTATTGGGGTCTTCTTCCCGGAATATCAGTGTTCGGCGAGATGGAAGGAAAAGGGTTGGGCCATTCTCCATGATACGGTTGATCAACAGTTCTATACCGACGGCGGAACGGTTGAGCAAGCCGCTTCTTATCATTATTTTACGCTTGGATTTTATTTGTATGCGATTCTACTCAAGAAAACCAATGGCGAGCGTGTCAGTGAGCGTGTATGGAGACGGATTGAAAAGGCCTTCGAATATGCGATGTATATGACTTTGCCGGATGGATCTACACCCATGCTCGGAGATAACGACGATGCGCAAGCCTACATTTTGAGCGAAATCAAAGCCTGGGATTTTAGGCATTTCCTCTCCCTCGGTGCGGCCCTCTATGGTCGGCCTGATTTTAAGCGGCAGTCCACCACCTATTCTGAATCCGCTTTTTGGTTTTTAGGGCTGGAGGGATGGGAGGCCTACAAGCAGATTGCCGCGGATCTTCCTGAAAGGACCTCGGTCGCAATGCCAAGCAGCGGTTACTATGTTATGCGTACAGGTTGGGAAAACCAGAGCCACTACCTATGTTTCGATTGTGGACCGTTGGCGGACGGGGTTTTTCACGACGAAGTTGTTTCAGCGGCGCACGGCCATGCCGACGCGCTTTCTCTTATTGTCGCGGCCTACGGCGAACCGCTCCTCATCGATCCGGGTTTTTATACGTATAATGGCGATCTGGCCTGGCATCGTTATTTTAGAGAGACGGCGGCGCATAATACCGTGGTGGTTGACAACCAGGCGCAAGCAGAGTATCGGGGACGTTTGAAATGGTCGCATGCCCCTGATTCTAAACTCCAGCATTGGGTCAGTTCGGAACAGTTTGACTATGTCGAAGGCGTTCACAATGGTTATGATCGGCTTCCGGAGAAAGTTGTGCATCAAAGACAGGTGGTCTTTTTAAAACCAAACTACTGGATCATAAGAGACGAACTCACAGGGGATGGCACACATCAGGCCGATCGCTATTTCCATTTAGCCCCTTCCGAAATCGTATGCGATAAGAATCGCTTGTCTGTAAAAACGGTATCCGACAGACGCGGTAATATTTTGATCCAGTCTGTCGGAACCCATGAGGATACACTCGAAATAATCGAAAAAGGCGAGGAGGCGGATTGCGGTTGGGTTACGCCGGCCTACGGCAAAAAAAACCGCGCACCGGTTCTTCGATACCGGATGCAGGGTGCGCTTCCACTGACTTCGCATACCCTTCTGGTCCCTTTTGAAAAAAATGCGCCGACGATTTCAGTCGAAGATTTGGCCATTACGTCTCATCACGAAAGTGGAAGGTCGAATGCCTTTATCGTCAGTGTGGGGAAGAGAAGAGACCTGATCTTTTTTTCCTCCACGGAAAAGAAGACCTTGTTTAATAAGGATTGGGAATGCGACGCGCATGTGCTTTGGGCCGCTTTGGATGGAAATGATGGGGTTACTTCTTTTAGCATGATCGGCGGTTCTTTTTTAAATATTAAAGGTAAAGCCTATATCCAGATGGACAAAAAAATCGAAGAAGTTTCATTTCGTTTTCAAAGTGGTCTTCCGGTTTTTGACTTGTCCGAATTGCTCGAGGTGATGTCGGTTTATAAAAACGCAAAAATTGTTTTGAAAGCAAAGGGCAGAATGAGAGAAGGCGAATAGATGACAAGCGAAGGCAAAATCAAGGTGCTTGAGATCAGCTCCTATCCCCCACCACGGGCGGGCTGGGGGGTTCGCGTTCAATTCGTAAAAAAGGGACTTGAGGCCCTCGGTCACGAGTGTCAGGTCTTGAACATTGGCAAGAGCCGGAAAATGAAGAGCCCCGAATTTGTCGGTGTGGAGAGTGGCTGGGATTATACGAAAAAGGTGTTTAATTTTTGTCGAAAAGGGTATTTGATTCACATGCATATGAACGGGCAATCGCCCAAGGGTCTGGTGCTTGCGCTCATCGCTGCGGGAGCGGGGCTTTTGCTCGGGAGGCGGTGTCTCTTGACCTTTCATGCGGGTGCGGACCAAAAGTTTTTCCCAAAAGAAAAAAGCAGCTTGGTCAGCCCTGTGTTCTCCATGCTCTTTCGAATGGCTCAGGGGATTATTTGCAATGACCGCGTCGTGAAAAATAAGATCCTTGAATACGGTATCGACGCGTCGAATGTTCACGCGATTCGCGCCTTTAGCCGTCAATATTTGGAAGTCCGGTCGGAAAACTTGCCGGAAGGCTTGGATGCATTTTTCGAAAAACACAATCCGATATTGGCCAGTTATCTTTTACTAAGGCCCACGTTTAACATAGACACCTTGTTTCATGCGATTAAAGCGCTTACCTCCACCTTTCCAGATTTGGGTCTTGTTGTGATGGGATCGAACACAACCTCGGACGATATGGACCCTTTGGATGTAAAGCGCCTCGAGGCGCGGCTCCAGTTGGAATCGCATATTTTTTGGGCGGGCGATTTGCCTCACGATCAATTTATCACCATTCTTTCGAATGCGAAGGTTTACGTGCGAACCTATATTTATGATGGGGTCTCCTCTTCTGTGTTGGAAGCCTTGGCCTTGAAAGTTCCTGTCGTGGCCTGTGAAAATCCACATCGCCCACCGGGCGTTCTGCAATTTAAAAGTGGTGATTTGGAGGGTTTAACAGAAACCTTGCGCAATGTGCTCGAAAATTACGAAGCCTATAAATCCAAAATCGTCGCCCCTGAAATTAAAGACACGGTGAAGGATGAGGTCGATCTTTTAATCAAGGCCTATGCATCCTAAATCGAAGAGGTCTCTACTGTCTTTTAGTCGATTTACGATAAAACGTACAAGCCGAAAGATAAGCCGTCCTAAGGGTTTAGGGAGATTGGGTAATGTCTAAAGAAAAAGCAATTCGGATCGGCTATCTTGCCGGAACCAGCTACTGCGGATCGACGATGATGGCGCTCCTGACCAACAGCCATCCCCAAATTTCCAGTGTCGGTGAGGCCTGTCTCAATCGCGCCTTACAGCGGAAGGGAGGCAAGGATTACCAATGTTCTTGCGGTAAAAATTTATCGGAATGCGCCTTTTGGAATGAGGTGTTTCGCGCGGTTCATGAAAAAGGGTTTGAGCTTAGCGCAAAGAATTGGACCTACGATTATCGATATAAGAACCCCATCCTCCATAAGTTGCTCACCTTATATCCATCTATCCCACAATACAGGGCGTTCCAGGAACTAATTGGTGTGCTCTTCCCCGGCCACTTAAAACGGATAGAGCACATACAGCGCGTGAATGTGGCCTTTGTTCGTTCGGTCTTGGATTTAACGAAGAGCGAGGTTTTTTTCGACACTTCTAAGGCCTTAATGCGCTTATCCTTTTTACTCGAAAATCCGGAATTCGATGTCCGGGTGGTTAGGATCATTAGGGATGTTCGGGCCTTTGCCAGTTCGGGCCTTAAGCGCGGAGAGCCCTTAACGCGGGCCGCCGAGCATTGGAGGAACTATCAGCAAGGGGCGCATTATTTAACCGCTTCAATGGCAGAAGACAAGGTGATGATCCTTCGCTATGAGGATCTGTGTAAAAACCCAAGCCAAGCTTTGCAAGGGGTTTATCGTTTTTTAGGGCTTGAGGACTATGATCCGCCGGAAGCCGTCGATTGGAACAACCATCATATTATTGGGAACAGTATTCGCCTACGAGATCAGCTCAAAGTCCGTCTTGATGAGAGTTGGCGGACAAAATTGAGCAAGGCCGAACTAGACACTGTGTTGAAGATCGCGGGGAGAATCAACACAAGCTTGGGCTATACTGATTAAGGGAGATTTAGGATTCTGAGGCCAGAAGACAAAACGAATGGAAGCGATAAAGGAAAAATGAAGATCTTATACCATCATCGAACGCTTGGAGACGGCGCAGAGGGAATCCATGTCGCCGAGATTGTTAATGCCTTTCGAAGCTTGGGGCATGAAGTCAAAGTTGTTTCGTTGATCGGCGAGAAAACCAATGTCCGGTCGGCTTCTCAAAGCCGATGGTCCTTTATAAAAAAGCTGATGCCGGGTTTTCTATTTGAGCTCGGCGAGATGGCCTATAACATCCAAGGTTACCTGAAGCTTTCTCGTGCCGTGAAACAGTTTAAGCCGGATTTTATTTATGACCGTTACGTGAGCTACAATTATTCCGCTGTCGCCGTAGGCCGGCGTTACAAATTGCCGACGATACTCGAAGTGAATTCTCCTTATTCCTATCAAAAACAGACCTTTGATGAAAGGCTCTATTTCAGTCGCGTGTCACGATTTTTTGAAAGGAAAATTTGCGAGGATGCGCGTTCGGTGATTGTGGTCTCTAGTCCCCTAAAGCACTTCTTGACCTCGATCGGTGTACCGCAAAGTAAGATTGTGGTGATGCCAAACGGCGCGAACACCGAGTTGTTTAACCCCTCGATCAGTGGAGAAGACCTTCGTCAGCACTATGGTTTGGGTGGCAAGGTGGTGATTGGATTCACAGGTATTCTCAGGCCTTGGCATGGTGTGGATTTGTTAATTACCGCATTTGCCGGGCTCCTAAAGAACTGGCCGGATCTGCATTTGTTGATTGTGGGGGATGGACCGATTCGTGCCGAGCTGGAAGCCTTGATCGTTGAACATCAACTATCCGATCGGGTGACGATCACGGGGCGGCAGCCCCATGAAAAGGTCCGGAAATTTATCGCCGTAATGGATGTCGCGGTCAGTCCGAAGGCCACCTTTTACGCCTCTCCAATGAAGATCTTGGAATACATGGCGATGGGAAAAGTGGTCGTAGCGCCGGATATGGAAAATATCAGAGATATTTTAAGTCACGAAGAAAATGGACTCCTTTTTGAGCCAGGAAATGCCAAAGACCTTGCGGCGGTCCTAGAAAAGCTTTTGGCCGATCCAGAATGCCGAGAAAAACTTGGTCGGTCGGCGCTGAAAAAGATCGAGACGGAACGCACCTGGTTACACAATGCCCAAGCGGTTATCCGCTTAGTTCAACGCTAATACTTCGGCTTGTTTTCGAGCCTGAACAATTTTCAAGGTAGTGATATGAATCGCTCCAAGTCCCAACCCACCTGATTTGCCAGCACCTCCTCTATTGCCGATGTTCAAGCGGCCTTTCCTTTTTTCCAAAGCATAAACCTTCTATCCACTTCATCCTTCGATCATTCCTCGGCAAGCCCTATTGAATACTGAGGTTCACTGGCGCGGTCGGTGGTGTGGTATCAGATGAAATGGTTAAACCTTCCAGCGAAAAGTTGAGCACCCCGTTGCTATTGGATGCCACAGAAACCCCTCCGCTCGCGGGTGTTGTGCTGATTGTTACCGTCGTATCGCTGGTCCCGGATGTGGTGGTAATGTGGAAGGTTGTCGAGGGCTTCATGTTGACTAATAGATGCTTTGATTTCGACGCAGCGGGAAAAAATTGATAGCTGCTCGAATTGACCGTAAGGACATCCGATGCGTTTTTTGCGAAGAGGACGACCCACTGATTGACGGTGTCATTGACATGCGCACCGGACATTTTGTTGTCGCTTGAATTCAAGAGCGTTGTCTGTGACATTGCCGAGAGGGAATTGGCATCCCCGAACTGGATGACATTGAGGAAGGTGTCATAGTTTTGTGCGTTTATCGGCCGTACCTCGATTCTGCCCCAGCCGAGATATTCGTGCATGGCGGGCGTCATTGCCGGGGCGCCCCAGGGCGTCGTTCCGTCATCGTCTCCGCTCTGGTATTCTTGTCCGGCGCCGCCCAGGGCGTTTATGCGAACCGCACTCGGCAAGAGCGTTTTCATGTAAAACTTACCGTGTGTGTCCGCCGACTCAAAACGGGAAGTCGAGAGCGAGCCGCGTTTGTTGGTTAAACTCATCGTCGTGGTATTTGTGGAGGTCCATTTCCCTGTCCGTGGGTTTGAGGCACTTCCGTTTTCAAAGACGGGTTTTTCCGGAATCCAGATCTTCCATATCTTTTCATCCGTGCTGGGATTAAGTACGTTTAAACGGTCGAAGACAACCACAAACTCTTTATTCGTTGCACCGCTTAAATAAACGAATTCTCTTTGTGAAATGTCTGCAGTCGCGGAGAGCCAGCGGTTCGAATTGTCGTAGGCAATGTAATTATAATCTGGGCTGTTTAATGTCTCCGCAATGACCGTTCCCGCGATCCTCGGGGGTTTGGGAATGCCGCGGGCGACCCAGAAGGGGTCGTCATCGTCTTTATCGTAATCGAGTCCAGGGTCAGACGTGCCTTTGTGAATGCCAATGGCATTATCAAAGAAAGAGGGTCGGCCATATCCTTCTTTATCGAGAAGTGCATCTCCGCTTTTTGAATTGGCTGGTTTTAGGATTAGGTTTCCGTATTTATGGATACTAAATTGGCCGACGTCACTGGTATCGTGTCCGTACAACATGTAGTTCTTTGCCCAGAAGACCACTTGGCTGTCACCGCTTCCATAGCCGGATTTCATCACAACCTCACCGAGTCCGAGTTTTTGCGTTTTTGTAATATTCATTTGATCGGGTGTCTTTTTTGTGATGTCTCTGTCTCCATAGATGAACCAATAAAGGACTGCGTTTGTCCAAGTTCCTCCATAGTCTGTGATCACCCCATCACAAGCATCAGGAATGGCATCATTATAAACCCACTTCGCGAGCGCGGCATTTGGATTTCCAGAATGCCTGAGCATGCCTGCATTCAGAATGGACGTTTTACATTCAGGACCCGGAATGCCACCCGAAATGTCTCCCCATCTCTCTAAATAGGGTGGACACGCGCTGTTCCCACCGGATCCGCATTCTTTTAAGAGGCTGTGCGGTTTTAGGTTTGAAGCTAAGAAGATAGAGTAAGTACTAAAATATGGCGTAGAAGAGATGTAGTCTGTCCCTAAAGCACTAGAAAACATTGAGAATGCGAAACTTAGGTTTAAAAATCCATCACGAAGATATCCGCCAGAACTTTCATGCCATCCCGTTCCATCTGGGTAAAAACGGCTCAACTCCACCATTACGCGATCAAACCAAATGGTATGGAAAGCATCATACATTTCAGCTTGTTTAGGGTCTGCGATCTCGGGATCATTGTAAAAAGCTAAGATACCGAGAATGTCTTCGAGATTCGCGGATGTTTTATTATTTGCCATAAAATACTTTTTGGAGGCGGAAATGGGCTGAGTTAAAAGGTTTGGGACATCATACTTAATGTCGTAGTTAGAGATAAATGCATTGATAATAGCGGTTCGATCCGGACCACTCATGTAAGCGTAACACCAATCATAGGTGACCATCGCGGACAAAAAAAGCGTTTCAGGGTAGCCACGTCCAAGACGTCCGTGTTCCTGTTGTTCTGAAGTAATGGCCGGTGGATTACTAATAAATGATAACTGTGTCTTGGCATAGAATACAGCCTTATTGCAAAACTCTTGTGGCGTATCTAGATCTTGGGCAAAAGTAAATCCTTTGCTTTGCATCTGTGCGGGATCAAGTAAAGCCATGAAGGCATAATTTAAACCGCCCCACTCATTTTCGATTTTCGATGCCTTTTGGAAATCGTTTAATCCTGTATTCGGGTCATTTAAGAGCTCAATAAAGTCCTGAAACTCCGTCGCATAGTGAGTTTTAATTCTGTCTCTCAGTGCGGGGAGATCGTTCGCCGTTAAAAAAAGCCGTGGATGTTGGCCTAAGGCAAGCGGACTGGTCGGAGGGGGTGTTGCCGTGTGCCCGCTTACGGAAGTTAAAAAGATAAATAGCACTGTGAATACGGTTGCAAATTTATTCATCGCGATTGTTGTCCTTTCTTTACATAAACCAAACGAAGTCTTCCTGATCGATTACTGATTGTTAGCCCGAAATTTGGAGCCCTGTCGGGGTGGACGGGGGCGTCGTGTCTTGTCCTGGGTTGTGCTCAAGGGCTCCGAGATCCGGCGCCGAACCATTGTAATTGAAACCGGCGAGGGTGCCCGCATCAATCGCCGGGCTCCCTGTCTTTAAACGATAGTCGTGACTGCCTAGCCCTTCGAATAGCGGGTCGCTTCCGCTTGTGTCGCTTCCATGACTCAAGCTGCCCGCGCTGCTTTGAAACCACCCATTGTGACTGATGTCTAGGTTCGAGAAGGGGGATTTTATGGATGGGTTTCCCGAAAGGTAAACCAAATTATTTTTCATCAGGCCGCCGTCAACGCTCGGGACGGAGCCGCCAAGCCCGGATTCGAATCGAAACGCGTTCGATCCGATATTCACGAGCGTATTGTTGACAACGGTCAGGTTTTTCAGGCCGTCGAACTTTAATGCGTATGAAGTCATATCGTAGATGATGTTTTTAATGACGCTGTTGTTCTCTTGTATAAAGGACGCGCCGCCTTCCTGCCGCATTTCAATTCCCGACAATCCATCACCGATTCTGTTTTCTTCGATCGTGATATTCCGGCAGCCCTTTTGGACAACAATCGTTTTATTGTTTTTGTAGCCTGTCATGGTGTTGCCTTTAACCAGTACCGTGTCGCCGGCTTTAAAATCGAGTGCATTTTCCGTTTGCCCGCTTTGGCTTGATCCATCGATAAAGACATTGTCCAGGATCTGGATGTTTTTCGCATAGCTCGTAATCGCTTGCCCCGTTTCTCCAAAGATCTGAATGCCGTCACCGCTGCACTTTTCTATTGTGTTGCCTCTGATCATAATGTCGGTAATCGAGGGGCTTCGGTCCGTATCGATCATGATGCAATGGGCATCGCGCCGCGTGCCGCCGTCAATCCAGAAAAAGTTGTGGATGTAGGAATCCTCAATGGTGATGAAGGTTGCATTTTCTATCGAGATGCCTTCTCGCTGGCCATTTCGAATTTCTAGGTTGCGAAGTACGATATGGTCACCATTCACCTTAATGGCATCCGAGGTGGCGTTGCCTTGATCCACGGTGAGATCTTGAAAAACCCAGTAATCCCGGTTTAAGTTGAGTCGCGTCCCTGCCGTCCCCGTGATGACGACTTTCTCGTTGGGGTAAGCCTTTACGATCATTTCTTGTGTGGTATTTCCATTTATCGGAAGGGAGAGCCCCTCGTTGTAGATTAGTCCCACGCTATTGCCTCGAATTAAAAGCGTATCACCGGGGCTTAGGCGATCGATCCCTTCCTGAATGCTTTTAAAAGGCGAAGTGTTTGATCCATTGCCACTGGAGGATACACGATTATCGGTGTAATAGTCGGCTGCAAAAAGTGGAAGGCTTTGCAGTAGGATAAAAACGGTGCTTAATAGAATACGAAAAATGGCAACCTCCTTGGCATGGGCAAAATACTGTAACGCACCGGGACCTCTAAAATCCAAGGGACAGTGTTCAGCGATATTATAAAATGAACGTAGCCGAATATGGAAAAGCAATTTGTACGCCTCTCGGTTATTTCTAGGCTTAAAAGCAAACAGTTTACTATTATTGTTGAAATATCCCAATTCTGGCCCTGGATTTACGCTCGGTCTCGACCTTTAGGGTAATCGAGTTGGTAATGGGCGTTCTAGTATTGTGGAGTTATCTTCAGCATGATCAATGGCAAATCCCTTGCCCGTATTCCTAGACGCATAGGGTTAAATCATGAAGACATTTGTATTTTTGATAGATAGAAAGGAGGTCCGTGAAGTCGTTAATCTCAATGTAAACAAGCCCCTTTAAAGTTTTAAGTCCTTTTTGGAGCAATGGCTTGCCCAGCTCATTTTACTTTTATGGTCGAGTCGATAACCCACCATCTGTCACGAAAACGCGAACTCGGCCATTGCCTCGTGCTGGGGATCAAGTTGTTCTGAGCTTAGCAGAAGATATAAGCAATTGCTATTGAAGATTAATTTGTCTCAGTGCAACGACAAGAAATACAGAAAAAGTGCGATTGAGGGTTTACCTTATCAAATAACGGTCGTCTCCCTTTGGCGACAGAGAGGCGAACCCAGGGTCCATCCTTTTGATTTGTGGTCTTGATGCCTCCTCACTTGCAGTCAGGGCTAGGCTCGGCATAATATAAAGGCGCTTGAAGCTGCACGGATGACCGCGCTTCGTCTTTTGGCGGGGGGAGGAAAGTCCGAGCTCCACAGGGCAGGGTGGTCGCTAACGGCGACTGGGGGTGACCCTAAGGAAAGTGCCACAGAAAATAAACCGCCCGCCTCGGCGGGTAAGGGTGAAACGGCGAGGTAAGAGCTCACCGCTTCGGTGGCGACATCGAAGGCAGGGCAAACCCCACCCGGAGCAAGACCAAATAGAGACACAAGAAGCTGGTTCGCCGGTTTCGAAGGGCGGCCCGCCCAAGGTGTCCGGGTTCGGTCGCTAGAACCCGATGGCAACATCGGGTCCAGAGAAATGGTCATCACCCCGGTTTTGCCGGGGAACAGAACTCGGCTTATGTGCAACTTCAGCTTAAGCGGGGGAAGGCGAATGCTTTCCCCCGCTTTTTTTACTCTATTGGTAATTGATTTTAGCGCTTTTTTTCTACATAATCCTCAAGCTAAAAAGGGCGTCCATTGGGTCTGTTGCCGTCCTTGATCTTTAATAAGATGTCGAAAGGAAAGTCATGAGTAAAGTGAAAATCTATCAATATGAGCGCTGTAGCACCTGTCGGAAGGCCTTGAAATATCTCGATGCCAAAGGGGTCACCTACAAAAGCCTGCCCATCGTCGAACAAGCCCCAACGAAAACGGAACTGAAAACCGCCCTAAAGGCCTTCGGAGGCGATCTCCGTAAACTGTTTAACACCTCCGGTCAGGTTTACCGGGAGATGGGGTTAAGCACTAAGATCAAAACCATGACGGACAAGGACGCCATCGACTTGCTCAACGCGAATGGCAAGCTGGTGAAACGTCCCTTCGTCTTGACGGATCATGCCGTGCTCGTCGGTTTTAAAGAAGAAGAGTGGAGCAAGGTTTTTAAATAAATGAGTGAAGGAGCGATTAGGCATGAAACACTATTGGTTGATGAAGACGGAGCCCGGCGAATATTCGATCGACGATCTTAAAAAAGACAAGAGCACCGGCTGGGACGGCGTTCGTAACTATCAGGCCCGGAATTTTATGCGCGATCAAATGCGCGTGGGCGACGGCGTCTTTTTTTATCATAGCAATGCCAAGCCCGGCGCGGTGGGCATCGCAGGCCTCGCCAAGGTCTGCAAGGCCGCCTACCCTGACGACACGGCCTGGGACGAAAACGACAAGCACTTCGATCCGAAAAGCAATTCTGAAAATCCCATTTGGTTTCGTGTGGATGTCCGTTTCGTAAAAAAATGCCCTGAGGTGATTACGCTTCAAAAACTGAAAGCAACCCCCGGACTGGAAAAAATGGTAGTCACGCAAAAAGGCAGCCGGCTTTCCGTGCAACCGGTCTCGCCCGATGAATGGGAACTCATCTTAAAGATGCCGGAATGGGTTTAAGGCCTTCTTGGCGAGCGGGTAGTTCGTCCTCTCCTTTCGTCGCCAGCCTCGCGCTCTTTCTGGTTTTAATTTTTCCTCCTGCGATCCAGGCGCAAGACGCGTCACCGTCCCTAAGCAAGAGCGCGCAAGTTTTTCTGGTCACCGTGGGGCCGGGAACCCTGGTCTGGGAGCGGTTCGGTCACAACGGTCTTTGGATTCGCGATCAAGAACGCCGCATCGACCTCATCTATCATTGGGGCCTCTTTAGTTTTCAGTCGGGGAATTTCTGGCCCAAGTTCCTGCAAGGTTATATGGACTATTCCATCGGCGCCACGCCTTCCAACTCTTTTTTTCAATATAACGCGGAAAATGATCGCGAAATACATCTTCAGGAACTAAACCTAAGCGCCGATCAAAAAACCGCGCTCTTCCAACTTTTAAAAGAAAATGACTCCGACGGCAAGCGCATCTACCGCTATGATTATTACTTGGATAATTGTTCCACGCGCGCACGCGACGCCATTGATACGATTATTGGAGGGGTCATCGCCAAGGCGACACAAGACAAGGGAAGCGGACAAAGTTTTCGGGCACATACGCGGCGACTGCTCCAAGGAGTGTTCTTTCCCTATTTGGGCATCCACATCGGTTTGGGGCATCCGGCCGATGACGACATTTCGGTCTGGGAGGAAATGTTCACCCCCATGGCGCTTCGACGCCACCTTAATGAAATTGCTCTGCCCGACGGCGCGCCTCTGGTGCTTTCCGACAATCTCATCTTCGAGTCCAAGTCCCTCGCCGAACCCAAGGAAGTGCCTTCCTTTCTTTCGACCTATTTATCCTTCAGCGGAACCCTCGCAGCACTCCTCATCATTCTTGGGTACCTATTGGCGGCGGGCAAGGGCTGGGTGCGGGTATTGCTCGCCTTCATCGGCGCCTTGTGGAGTCTGCTTTCGGGCATCATTGGAACGGTTCTCTTGTTGATTTGGTTTTTCACCGAACACCGCTTCGGGCATTGGAACGAAAACCTTCTGCAATTCAATCCACTGTCCTTGTGGGTCGCGTTTTATTTTTTTATAAGCCTCTTCCGCAAACGCTTGAACAAACGGACCTTGCCGCTGCTCTACACCCTCGCCGCATTATCCTTGGCGGGTTTCGTACTACAACTTATCCCCGGCTTTAATCAAGTCAACGGCGAAGTCATTGTTCTTGCGCTTCCTGTTCATTTGGCTTTAGTTTGGGCCCTGCGGGTTTCAGGGAGTGGTTCAAGAGAAGAGGGGTGAAGGAGTATAGATTTTTGGATTTAGGTTTTTTACTTTTTCCTTTTGTATGGTATATAGACCTTCTTCCTATCTTAAAGAGGGTTCCGGAAATCTTGGTACAGCGATTCTTCTTGTGATTCCTGCGCTCGACTATGGTAAGGGGCGGATTGGCCCGGTTCTGCTAATTGTTTTCGCGGCTGTACTCATTGCGACCCACTTCACCCACGCGAGGCGGCAGGCCGAGCACGAGCTTCATTTTCTCTGGCACACAGACGACGAGGACAGAAAGAAGGTTCTCGAAGACATGGCTGGACGACTCAACATAAAACTCAAGTAAGGAGAAATCTGTATGCCCGATAAAAAAGCCCCAACAGACCATCCCGTTCATCCGCTGATTGAAGCGCGATGGAGCCCTTATGTTTTTGCGGATCGACCGGTTCCGGAGGCCGATCTTTGTTCGCTTTTTGAGGCGGCGCGTTGGGCGGCATCTTCCTACAACGAACAGCCTTGGGGTTATATCGTCGCGGCGAAAGGGAATCCTGCGCAATATGAAGCGCTCCTGTCCTGCCTTGCAGAAGGCAACCGGCTTTGGGCAAAGACAGCCCCGGTACTTGTTTTGAGTGTGGTGAACCTAAAGTTTGCGCGTAACGGAAAAGAGAATCGCGCCGCCATGCATGACATGGGTTTGGCCGCAGGCAATCTGGTCTTCGAGGCGAGCGCGCGAGGGCTTTCTGTGCACCAGATGATCGGCATCCTGCCTGATCGGGCGAAGGAGATCTATGCGATTCCTGAAGACTTGGAGGCCTACACGGGTTTGGCGATTGGGTATCCGGGAGATGCGGCCGGGCTGCCCGATGCGCTCAAGGAACGCAATGGAAAACCGCGGCAGCGCAAGCCTTTGCGTGATTTTGTTTGTGGCGGAAAATGGGGCGACCCTTCCCCCTGGGTCTTAAAAAAATTTGCCTCTGAATGATTTTCAGACTAGCAAGTGTAATCCCCCCTTTGAAAAAGGGGGGCTAGGGGGGATTTAAACAGGTCAACAATACGAATAAGGATAAAATCCCCCTCAATCCCCCTTTTTCAAAGGGGGAAGCATAAGATACCTTTTGCTGAAGATTATATAGAGGCATGTAAAAAAATAAACGCGAAGATAGGCGCGCTTCGCGCCATCTTAGGCTAATGGGTTTCGTGTTTTTTTTTCGAATAGCGGTGGCCAATAAAAAGCGGGTCTAGCCCTTCGGCCTCAACCCGCTCTCATGTTTTTATCGCAGTGGCAACTTTCTTTAAAGTTTTGCGTGTGTCCCATCGCAGAAGGGTTTATTGCTCGATTGCCGGCAGCCGCACCAAGCGACTTTTTTGGCTTTTTCGATCGTCACCTTAATGGGCTGCATGCCGGTGTTCAGCCGCGCGTGCGAGCCATCGCAATAGGGTTGGTTTTCGGATTTCCCGCAGGCACACCAATGTTTAACGCCGGGTTCTTCGTCGATCACATAAGGTTGGTTTTGTATTCCCATATGAATCCTCCTTGGGGGTTTGGGGTCGGTACAACACTTTTCGCTTTTTTTGTTCCGCATCAAAGTGTATCGTCATTCATAACATCATCGGCCTCGGTTTGTAAACGCGTGACCGGTGATTTGGCTTGACCGCGAGGTGATCGTCGGATTAAGAGACGGAGGGTCAGAGGACGATGGGGTTTTCTTTTTTTCAAGTCGATGCCTTTACGGATAGGCCATTTCACGGAAACCCCGCCGCGGTGTTCGTCCTGCCCGAAGCCCAAAATGAAGCCTGGATGCAGGATATCGCGGCGGAGATAAATCTCTCGGAGACGGCCTTTCTTCACCTCAAGGACAAGCGCTACACGCTTCGTTGGTTTACCCCTCTGCATGAGGTCGATCTTTGTGGGCACGCGACCCTTGCGAGCGCCCATATCCTTTGGCAGACGGGCATCCTTAAGGCGGATCAGGAAGCCCACTTTGATACGCGGAGTGGCGCTTTGAGCGCCAGGCGAATCGATCAGTGGATTGAACTCGATTTTCCGACAGAGCCTGCTCAAGAAATTGTCGCTCCGCCTCCATTAAATCAGGCTTTAGGGGTTTCAGCGCAATATATCGGTGCAAACAGGATGGATATTTTGGTCGAAGTCGATTCCGAAAAAACACTTCGCGCCCTCGCCCCCGATTTTGCGCTCTTGGAAACCCTGAAGACGCGAGGAATTATCGTCACCAGTCGATCGAATACGAAAGACTTCGATTTTATCTCCCGTTTTTTCGCGCCGCGTTCAGGAATTAAAGAGGATTCGGTGACCGGCTCGGCCCATTGCTGCCTGGGCCCCTTTTGGCAAGCGCGGCTGGGCAAGAACGAACTCATCGCCTATCAGGCCTCGGCGCGCGGAGGTATCGTCAAGCTCCGCGTGGCAGGGCCGCGTGTGTATATTCGCGGTCAAGCCGTCACGGTTTTTTCGGGTGCGTGGGGGGATTGAGCCTTCGTCTTCCTCCTCCGGATTTCGTAAAAAGGATTTTAGATGGATGAAGTGATCTACAAGGTAAATGACGAACTTAGTCTGGACGTATTTGTGTCCGAGCTTCAGTGTTCCACCTTAGAACAGCGCCGTCCCATTGATGATGAAGCCTGCATTGCCGGTATGCTTCAAAATGCGAACCTCATCGTCACCGCGCGTATCGGCGCGCAGTGTGTGGGGGTCGCGCGCGCTCTTAGCAATTTTCACTATGCGTGTTATCTCTCGGATTTAGCCGTGAACCGATCATATCAAGGGCAGGGCATCGGAAATAGCTTGATTCGATTGATAAAATCTCAATTAGGCAAGCGATGTAAATTAATCCTCCTTTCCGCCCCTAAGGCCGTGAGCTATTATCGAAAACTCGGGTTTAAAAAGCATCCCGAGACTTGGTTCTTGGAAGGCGAAGAAAAAATCGCTGCGTCGATGTCCACTGTCGATGAGCCTTAAAGAGAGATCGTTTGATTGAGATCAGAACGATGCATGCGGTCATTCAAGAAGATAAAGCGGGTTGCGGCTTGGCGAGTGTGTCTTATACGGAGTTGAAATCTCTAGCCAATCGATTTGGCATTGCTATTGAAGACGAGAGGTTGTACTCGGACACCGCTTATTTGAGACGCCTGCTTCAAAGGTACAAGATTTCTCTTTCGGGAAAAACGCGGCCCTTTGTGTCTTGGGTGGCCTTGGCCACAACTGCCTTGCTTGCGGTTAATTTATGAAGAGATTTCTGGAAAGGCGTATAAACCTTGCGAGGGTGTTTTTGTTAGACGCTGAGGACTCCTTTAAAAATTATGTAATGGATCACCTTCAGTTTTTAGCGGACCTGCGCTACCGGCCCATGTTCGGCGGTTTTGGGCTGTATGACCGTTCGCATTTTTTCGGCATTATCCATCGCGGTCGCCTATTTTTTAAAACCAATGTTAAGACACAAGTGGATTATGTTGCGCTGGGCATGGAGCCCTTTCAGCCCAACGCAAAGCAGCGGCTGAAAAAATATTACGAAGTCCCACCCGAAATTCTAGAGGATCAAGAGGTTCTCGCGCGCTGGGCGCGCAAGGCGATTTCCTGTGCAGAGGATTCGTCGGGACCTTCCCCTTCGAATAAAGCCTAGCCCTAAGAAGTCTTTCAAGAGATTATGCCTGATCCCGCCGTGTAGAGGGAATCGAAGACGCGTTCTTTTTCCTCGGCGCTTTTTCCCACATAGCGTTTTCGAAAGCCTTCGAAATGGCGAATCTGTTCCCCGCGGATGGAAGGGGTGAGGAAGGAGCAGAGTTTTTTCTCCAGTTTATAGGTGTTCTGTTCGCTGCTGATGGCGAGGATGCCATTGATAATCATTTTTTGGAGCAGCAGTTCTTCATGGGTGCGCGCATAAATATTCTCGGCAATGGGGGTGAGCACGATGTTGCCGAGCAGGATGCCGTAGAGGGTGGAAGTCAGGGCAATTGGAATCGTTTTGACGATCACATCGGGATTGCCGATACCGGAGAGCATGCCGATGAGGCCGATGACGCTTCCAATGATGCCGAAAGCCGGAGCGGCGCGGGCCAGAGTCCGAAAGACCCGTTCGTTTTGTGCGCGCCGCTGTTTAAAAAAATATGACTCCGTCGTGAGGACATCTTTTAATTCCGATTCCTGAAAGCCGTCCACGAGCATGTTGAGCCCATCCCGTAGAAAGGTGGCACTCGTGCGGCTAAGGGTGCGCTCCAAGGAAAGAATGCCGTCGTAACGGCTTTTAACGGCCATTGCGAGCAAGGCTTTGATGATGTCGTCCTGGCTCGGGAGTCGAACAAAATAAGCATTGCGTGCGACCAGTAAGGCCGAGCGAAGCCGATGCGCCGAGTAACTTAAAAAGGCCGCACCGACAGTGCCGGAAACCACGACCAAGAGCGCGATCGCATTGAGGTAGAGTGCGAGACCTTGGGTCCAGAGCAAGCTGCCGAAAAACACCATTCCACAGATGGCAATCGCAATTAAATTAATTAAGCTCACATCGTTTCCTCACTTCCTCGATAAGGTTTTTTTGTAATGAGAATATCAACCCGCCGGTTTCTTTGGCGTTCCGTCTCAGTCATGTTCGGCATCAGCGGCCGGTACATGCCCTGGCCGACGATGCTGAAGCGGCCAGGGACAAGGCCACCTGTTTCGATTAAATAGCGTGCGACATTGGCCGCCCGCGCGGCGGAGAGTTCCCAGTTCGTTGGGTAGCGTTGGCTTCGGACTGGGACATCGTCCGTATGCCCGACGACATGAATTTCGTTGCGCGTTTGTTTGAGCATCTGGCTCACGTGCCTTAAAAAGCGGAGGGTTTCGTCGTTCAACCCGGCGCTACCGAGATCGAAAAACAAGGGGCCTTGCACGCTGATTCGAACCGTATCGTCTTTTTCAAGCACCACGTCTATATCAGCGAGTTGTGCGGCCTCGATCGCTTCGTAACTCAAGGTGTAGATCTTTTTTGGGCTGAGTAAGACTTCGCCGGAGGGAAAAAGAATCGGAGATCTTTTTGCCGCGGGTGCCGCATTTTCCGTTTCGATCAAAAAGCGTTCGACGATCCTTGGGCCATTGTGTTGGGTCGATAAGATCATGGCGAACAAAACGAACATGGTCATCATCAAGTCGGACCAAGGCAGGGACCAGTGTTCTGATCCGCTCAGAGATTCTCTTTCGTTCTGAGCCTCGCTGTAGTCGCTCGGGTCCTTGTTGATGTCGCTGTCGATCCATCCTGGCATGTCGATGTCTTCCGATTTGAAATGAAGCCTTGCGCGGTGCGGGTTTTATCGCTTCCCGAAAACTAAACCTGGAAAGAGCAAATTACATACCAAGACAAAGAAGGCCTCCTGGAGAGACCGAGAACACGATTCGGACCCGGTCTGGATGATTTTGCCGCTTCGCTTAGGCAAAATTTTCCTAGCATAAATCAAATAGTTTCGACCTGAGGTATTGAAGCGCGGCTTGAGGACGAAACATTCCGCGGGGTTTTTTGAAAAAATGCGTGGTGGGTGAGGTCTGGGCGTGCAGCGTCTAGGATGAATAGTTTATACAGGCTTACTGGGCGAGGGCTTCCTCAAGGGCCTGGATTAGGGCTTCCGAATCTGGGGCTGTTTTTGGGGGGAACCTTTGAATCACATGGCCTTGTTTGTCGATTAAAAATTTTTCGAAATTCCATGTAATATCTCCAGGGAAAGCCGCTTCACTTCCCGCCAGAAAAGCATAGAGTGAATGACGCCTTTTGCCGTTGACTTCAATTTTGGTGGTGAGCGGAAAAGTCACATGATATTGGTTGTCGCAAAAAGATCGGATTTCCGATGGGCTTCCTGGTTCTTGTCCGGCGAACTGGTTGCAAGGCAGTCCAATAATCTGAAAGCCTTGCGCGCCAAAACGATCGACGAGTTTTTGCAAGGCGTCGTATTGCGGTGTTAAGCCGCATTTGCTGGCGACATTCACCAATAAAAGGACCTTCCCTCTGTACTGTGAAAAGGCCATGGGTTTTCCTTCGAGGTCATTTAAATTAAAGTCGTAGACTGTATTCATGTGTTCTCCTATGACGAAAAGGCCTGAGGCTTCGTTTCCTTTTTATGCTTTATGGGTTCTTCAGCTTTATGACGCGCCGGGCTTGGTCTTGGATGAGAAAACACTCAATGACCGTCGCCTTGCCTAAACAGCTATTGTATGTTTCTGCGCTCGACAAGGTTTGAAGGCGATCGAGCGTGGGTTTGGAGAGTTCCTCCTCTGCCCGCTCCAGGCTTTGCGCGGCGTACCAACGTGCACCCCAGTCCGCATCTTCGAGCGCCGTCGCCAGGGCTGTTTGCATGGCGTTTGTCGGGGTCATCGGAAGGCTTTCTCCCACGACGATATCCCATTGAAAGCGCTCTTCCGTTTCGCGAAGAAATTCCAATCGAATGGGGGTGATACTGTCTTGGCGAATGTCGAGATGAAACCGCGGTGGCGAGCCGTCGAGTGTGGTTCTCGGCAAGAGACGGATGATAAAGTCGAAGGACCCGGGGCGATGCGCGACACGCAGGCGTTTGACTCTGGAGGGGGAGCGAATGGTGTCTGCGACTTGGCGTCCCAAGGACAGCTGCGCCACATGTGTTTCCTGGCCGTCTTTTTCCCTGTAGATGGCCCAACCCGCAATACACTGGCTACAATAAATTTCAATATAACCCTTGGGGCTGTCTGCGGGCAATGCATCGTGAACAATGCGCGACGGCGCCGTTGTGCAGGCCCCGAGCAAGATTGAAAGAGCCATGATGATATACGTTTGAATTCTGTTGGCGCTTGGCCTTTCATCGCACCGTCTTTTTCTTGACCTTCTCCGCAAAATCAGGCCAAAGCAAAAGCATAGAGGCGTACCGAGGTGCTTGCGTCTTCCGTATTCTAGGCTCATCGCTACCTTAAGCTAGGTTTTTTAAGGTCGAGATCACTTCTAAATTTAGGGATTCGGCCAAGCGCCGCCCATCCGCCATATTGGAAAGGACATGTTCGGGGTGATGGGCGTCGGCGTTGCAAATGACCTGGATGCGATAGTTGGCCGCCATTTCCCAAAAGGGCCGCCAGGGATAACGTGCGCGTTCTCCACCTTCCGGCGTGGAACGCCACGATTTACGAAATCCGTTTCCGTTGATCTCCAAGGGCGTACCCGTGGCTTCAGCGGCTTCGAGGATGTCTCGCGTGCAGGCTTCCAGGTCGGGCGTCCAACGGTCGTTGCTACAGCCGAAGAGGTCGGGATGGGCAATGAAGGCGAAGAGGCCCGTTTCCATCATGTTCACCAGATAGGCACTATAGGCCGACAAGGTTTCGGGTGTGTTGAGGGCCTCGAAGGAATTAAGCCATTCTCCATTCAAAGGGGTATAGTGCGCCGCGCCGATGAGGTAATCGAATTGCCGCTCGCCAAGGAGTTCGTCTTGAAGGTAGCTGTGATAAACGGCGTCGTATTCGCATTCCATGCCTTTAAAAATGTCCATCTGGGGCAAGGCGGTTCTGGCTGCATCGACCGCCTGCTCGTATTCGTCCAGCTGATCGAAAGGCATGCGAACCTCGGGCCAACGATTATCGGGCCAGGCCACATGGTCGGAGATTCCCAAGGCTAAGCTCCCTTGGTTATAGGCCGCTTGGGCAAAATCGAGGACATCGCCCGTTGCATGCTTGCATCGATAAGTGTGGGTATGGAAATTGATCGCGTCCACTATTCTTAAGCCCTTAACAAGGCGCGGGTACTGGCCGCGGAAACCTTAAAAACAAGGATCGGGTTTAGATAAGCAAGCGGTCTTGAGCCCTGCACACCACAAGATTGTAGGTGGGTGCTATCGGGATATGTTCTAGGGGCATCTTATCAGTCTGCTTGAGATAGATCAAATGCCAAAGAGTGTTGTTTTCAGGTGTTCTATTCTAGAGCTAAAATTGATTGCTAGACCACAGAGAGGAAAGGGCGGCGATGGGGCTTTGCCGGCCGAGGCGCTAGCTTCCGAGCAGGAAATCGAAATCTGTCTTCGAGATGGCCTGTCCGCGTCCGACTTTCTCCGCCCCCGACATGACGGTTTCGTAAAGCGCAAGCTTTTTCTTTTTGAGAAACATCATTTTTTCTTCGATGGTGTGTCGCATAAGAATGCGCGTGATCGAGACCGTCCGCTTTTGGCCGATACGATGTGCCCGGTCGGAGGCTTGATTTTCGACGGCGGGATTCCACCAAGGATCAAGATGAAAGACATAGGTCGCCTTTGTTAGGTTCAAGCCCTGTCCCCCGGCCTTGAGGCTGAGCAGAAAAACGGCGGGACTTTTGCTTTCCTGAAAGTTCATCACGTGTTCTTTCCGTTTTGGCGTCGGCGTTGAACCGTCGAGTCGAAAATAAGGAAGGCCGCTTGGACTCAAATCTTCTTCCAGAAGATCGAGACCGCTTGTAAACTGAGAGAAAACCAATGCGCTATGGCCTTCCGCAAACAATTCTTCCAATTGTTTGACCAAGAACTTCATCTTGGGCGAATGTTGGCTGCGGTTTTCGGTGTCGCCGTCGATCAAGTGGGTGGAGACGCAAAGCTGCCGCAGTTTTAAAATCGCGGTTAAGGCGATGAGCTTGGCTTGCGCATCGCTTTTTTGTTCATAAGCGTCCTGGATTTTAGAGCGAATACTTGCCACTGTTTTTTGATACAGCCCTTTTTGTCTTGGGCTTAACTCCAGATAGATGTCGGTTTCGATCTTGGGTGGCAGTTCTTTCAAGATCGCCTCTTTAACGCGCCTTAATACGAAAGGCCGGCTGCGTTGAATTAAAATGTCGAGCATGGGCGAATCTGTTTTCTTGATCTGTGTTTTAAAATCCTTGTAATCTCCCAGCAAGCCCGGCAGACAAAGATCGATGAGGGAGTAGTATTCCCCGATGTGGTTTTCCAGGGGCGTTCCAGTGACCACCATCTTGAAGCGGCCTCGCAGTTGCCGAACGGCACCGGTGACGGCGGCGTAGAGGTTTTTGACTGCCTGTGCTTCATCGAAAATAATTACGTGAAAGGAGATTTTATTTAATTGATCGATGTCCCGGCGAACAAGGGAGTAGGTGGTTAACACCAGGTCGGCTCCTTTAAAATCGAGCGTCCGATCTTTGCCGACGTAGTGTGCGATTTTTAATTTGGGATAAAAACGCGCGATTTCGTTTTCCCAATTAAACAGGAGGCTGGGCGGGACGACGATCAAGTGGGGCCCTACCAGATTCCGGTCGGGCGCCGCCACAATTTTTTCTTTGATGGCAGCCAAAAGCGAAAGGGCTTGGATGGTCTTCCCCAGACCCATATCATCCGCCAAGCAGGCCCCGAAGCGATGACGGTATAAAAAAGCCAGCCAGTCGAGCCCTTCTTGTTGGTAGGGCCGGAGTTTGGCTTGGAGGTGCCTAGGGGCGGCGAGCGGATCTATTTTTTCGAATTCCGTGAGGCCTTTCATCAGCGCCTCATCTTCATCGGCGAGGGTAATACGCACACCCTCTTTTCTTAGGCCAATCCAGTCGAGGATTTGAAGGTTCGGTACGCGGACGACTTCCTTTTTGCTTCGGTCGGTTTTCCCGGACCGTTTGTAAATCATGGAAAGCGTCTTCAATATATTTTGCGTCTGCGCATCGACAATTTGGATAGTGCCGTCCCGCTCGACTCGCCCTTGTTGCTGCAGTAACTCGCGCCAGACCGATTCGTCTACCAAAACCCCATCGGCCCGAATTTCGGGCTTAATCTCGAACCAGTCGATCCCTGAGGCGCGCCGGGCATCGAAAGAAAAATCCCACTCGGCGCTCGCCACGGGTTTACCGTCATAGGACAATTCAATGCCGGCAGCCTTTAGGGTCGCATAAAGGTGGGGAAGTTGTTCGGAGAGGGCGGATGCCGGGAGCGTCATTTCATTGTGTTTGATCATATCTTTGAAGATTTTTGGGCCGAAGAGGGTAAAAGGAATGCGATAGAGTGCGGCCTCTTTTTGTTTGTCGTTCTCGGCGATGGCCCATCCGGATTGTCCCAGCCAGAGCCGAACATCATTTTCAATGAAGGCCATAAAATATCGCTTCAAGAGATCCCGCGCCGCGCTCTTGGTGGTGTATTGAACGAAATCGCCGTTTGAGAGGGCTTTCCGAATGGCCTTGGTCTCTTCTCCTTTTTTACATTGCGCTATTAGTTCGAAAAAGGTTGAACAGAGGTGGGCCTGACGCTTCAAGGCTTTTAAGGGAGAAGGGAGTTTGTTGTCGTTGATTGCGCTGAAAAAACCGAAGGTTGGGGCCGAGGTTTCTCCCCATACCGTATCCAAGCCGCATTCTGCCCTCAAGCTTAGTTGGTCTTCTGAAATGGGCGTGAGGCTGAGGCGGTAGCGATGTTGTCCTTTTGTCGGGAAGGTTTTGCGTCCTTCGAACGTAAATTCGAGTGTCTTAAGTATGTCGTCTAGGGTGTCTTGGGTGAAATTGAATTGAAAGGATTGGAAGGTCTTTTTCGAGATGCGGAAATGACGGTTTCGGGCGACCCAAGTCTGTTGTTTTTGCCAGTGTCCCTCCAAATCGTTAAGGCTGAGGGCCGCGGGCTTAAAGCAACGGTCAATTTTGTCGAAGAGTCGCCAGCCTTCGGTTTTAATCGCCCGCCCGAGGGTGCCCGTTTGCGTATCGGCGACATGGTCCCAAAAACGTTCGAGGTCTTCGACGACGGCGTTGTCGCGAAGGCAGAGGGCTTGAAGATCGACGGCGTCATCGAAAGCATGCAAGGCGGTTTTTGTGTGATAAAGGCGGGCGGGGTCCCATTGAAGGGGAATCGGCCCTGAAGAAGATAAAAAGACCAGCGGCGTTCGGTTTCCAAATTGCTTGAGATAAGTGATGAAGCGTTCCTGGAGCGATCGATCGGAAAAATAACGATAGGTGAAAACGGACAGCCCTTCGGGTAAATTGACAGGCGAGTTCATGACTCTGCCGTTTTTTCGGATATAAATTGAGGGGTAGTCGTCGATCGATTCGATCACCACTTGATAATCCTGATCCGCGGTCGGACCAAGCGCAGCGGACACAGGGTCTTCGTCGCCTGCTGGAGATCGTTCTCCAAAGAGGCTGAGACCTAAGTTCCGAAGCCGCTTCCGGTCATGGTCGACTTGATGGTATCGTTTTGGCGAAAGGAGATTCAGGATGGTGATAAGCGCGCAAATCACATGCTTGCACTGAAATTTGGGCCCCCATGTGGGGCAGTCGCAGGTGGTTTGAAGCGCGGGTCCTTCCATGGAAAGGCTGACGGTATAAGGTGCATCGTTGCGCAAGGACAAGGAGGCTTGCAGCAGGGTTTTGTCCGTGTTCCATGAGAAATCTTGAAGCCGTTCTTCTCGATAGGCATTGAAGCCACGGAGAAAAAACGCTTTCGAGGTAATGAGGTAGAGCGTACTAGGTTGGAGGGCTTTTAGACGTGTAAGGATCTCCGGATCCTTGGAGGAGTGTGCCCGTTTCTTCATGAGGATGCCGGGGAAGTTTACTTATTTTGCTGGATGAACTTGAAGAATTCGGATTCCGGTGTAATGACTAACATGGTGTCTTTCACAAAGACTTTACGATAGGCTTCCATGGAGCGCATAAAATCAAAAAACTTCGGGTCTTTCCCGTAGGCTTGGGCATAGATCCGAAAGGCCTGTGCATCGCCTTCGCCCATTAATTCCTGCTCTCTTTTATAGGCCTCGGCGAGCAGGATTTCGCGTTCCTTTTCGGCTTCGGAGCGAATTTTTTGGGCTTCCTCCTCCCCTTCCGAACGATAGCGCTTGGCCTCGCGTCCACGCTCAGCCTGCATGCGCGTGAAGACCGCCTTTTCGTTTTGCTCTGGTAAGTCGGCCCGCTTGATGCGGACATCCTTAATTTCGATGCCGTATTCCAAGGCCTTTTCGTTGGCGATTCGAGTAACCGTGGCCATGATATCCGAACGGTTTTTGGAGATGATTTCAGAGAGGTCGTGCTGGCCGAGATCCACGCGCAATTCCGAATAGATGATGTCGTCCAATCGCGCCCGCGCGGCCTCTTCGGTACGGAAGGCTTCATAAAAACGGAGCGGTGCAACAATACGCCACTTTGCGTAGTTGTCGATCACGAGGGTCTTTTTGTCTCGCGTGACGACGTCCTGCGGCTCCGAATCGTAATCAAGCAGGCGCTTGTCAAACTTGATCACATCTTGAATAAAGGGAATTTTGAATTGTAGGCCCGGTTCGGTGATGGTTCGGACCGGCTTTCCTAACTGGACGACAATGGCGGTTTGAATGATATCGACGACGAAGAAGGGCGAGGCACCGACTAATACCAAAACCAAGAGGACTAAGACGATAATGCCACCGAGACGGAGCTTATTCATTTTGCCCCCTTTCGGAGGACATCGGCAAGGCCGCCCTGCGCTAGCGGAAGATGGGGCAGCATGTTCGCGCCAATTTGTTTATCGATGATCACTTTTTGGATATCTCCACTTAAGACCGTTTCCATGGTTTCAATGTAAATTCGTTTTCGAATAATTTCCTCGCTTTGCTTATATTCCTTCAAGGTCTTTAAAAAGCGGTCAGCCTCGCCTTCCGCCCGTCGCACCCGTGCTTCGGAATAGGCCTGGGCTTCGTTGATCAGCTGTGCTGCCTGTCCCTTTGCCTTCGGCATGATGTCATTTCGGTAGCCTTGGGAGTCGTTAATGAGTTTCTCTTTGTCTTCTTTTGCGCTGGCGACGTCCTTGAATGCGGCTTCGACCGCCTGAGGGGGGTTGACGTCCTGAAGCTGTACCGCCGTAATTTGAACGCCGGATTCGTATTCGTCGAGTATGCCTTGGAGCAGGTCTTGTGTTTCTTGCTGAATCCTGGCCTTGCCCACCGTGAGGGCTTCGTCGATTTTGCTTTCTCCGATGGTTTGCCGGATAGAGGCCTCAGCGCCGTCTTTGATGGTTTCTCCGATTCCCTCGACCTTAAAAAGAAAGTCTTGTGCATCTTTGATTCTAAATTGGATGATCAGCTGAATGGCGACAATATTTTCGTCTCCGGTCACCATCAAGGCTTCTTCCGGAACGGTTTGGGTGGTGCCGCCGCGAAGGGTCCGAAAACCGAGTTCGATTCTGTGCAACTTGGTGACCTTTGGAAGGAGGACATCTTCGATCATGGGTATTTTTAAGTGAGGCCCGGGGCCGGAGATGCGCACCACCTCACCGAAACGGAGGACAACGCCTTGTTCGTCCGGCGCAACGATGTAGAAGCCCTTCCAAATAAAAAGGACGACGAGGACAAGCAGCAGGATGGGTTTCCAACCTTTAAAAGTCGGGGTGCCCGGACGTTTATTGAACATTTTTTGGAATTCTTGAATGATCTTCGCGATGGGATCTTCCATATTCCCACCGGGTCCTCTAGGTTCCCATGACATCGCTAATACCTTTACTGAGAATGAATTGGGTTTGGATGAAAATGAATTGATGTCATTCACAGTATCATCTCTTCTTCATGGAGGTCAACTCCTCGGACACATCGCGCCGGTCGGGCCGTGTCGACTGGTATCACACCGTCGAGATTTTTTAAGGTGTTTCGTGCGTTTTGGTTTTATTGTGTCTTGGAGTCCATTATAGATGACCCCATGGAAAATATACCCTGATTCCTGTTATGATAGGGCCAATCTCCGTGGAGAATATTGAAGCGGGGTCTGTCTTATTTTATTACTAGAACGAGGAGCGTTAAACCCATGAAACCCGGTTTTTTCTTGGCGATTCTTTTAACGAGTTCGTTGGCCTTTTTGCCTCCGGAAGGCGTTTCGTCGATCTCGCTTGACCGGGGCGAGACCATTATTCTGGAAGATTTCACACACTTTGGGGACAACGGCCTCCCACTGGGGTGGAAGGCCCAACGGGAAAATCCGGCGGCCCGAGAGATCTACAGCGTCTTAAAAGAAGCCAACCAACATTATCTTCATGCCAATGGTCAAGCCAATCGCATTTTTAAAAAGATGAAGTGGAATCCCAACGAATACCCCTATATTACTTGGCGATGGCGCATGCTCAAGGTGCCGGACGATCCCCAAAAAGAAAAGAGCGCGAGTCTCTATATTTCATTAGGCCGAGACCCCATCGGGATTCCCAAAATTACAAAATATGCCTGGAGCAGTAATCAAAAGGCGGGATCGGAAATTTCCGGCGGTTTTTTCCGGCCGACGACCATTATCTTACGCAGTGGTCCACCCGAAACCGGCGAATGGGTCACGGAAACGCTCAATGTCCTCGAAGACCACCGGCGTCTGCACAATGAAGATCCGCCGGACGAGGCCTACGGCATTGGCATTCTCACGACACTCGAGGCGGAATTCGCAGAAATTATCGCCCATAAGTGAAGGGCGTCTTTTCTCTGGCCTTCGAAGGGAAACTCACGCAAACACATGACGCCGTTCCGCGGGCAGCGAACGAAGTGGGGAGCGCGACGCCTTGATTGAAAGCGTCTACATCCTCATCGGATTGGTGTTCCTGACTGTCGGCGCGGAGGCCATGGTCTCCGGCGCTTCCCAGCTCGCCATCGGTTGGGGGATTCGGCCCATGGTTGTGGGCTTAACCATCGTCGCCTTTGGGACCTCGGCACCGGAAATGGCCGTCAGTCTCTCCGCCGGTCTTTCCGGCCAAGGGGATATTGCGATCGGCAACGTGGTCGGAAGCAATATCAGCAACATTGGCCTGGTCTTGGGCCTCGCCGCACTGATTCGCCCTCTTTCCGTTCAACTCCGCCTGATTCGTTTTGAAGTGCCTTTCCTTATCGCCGTCAGCGCACTGCTCTATGCCTTTGCCTTCATGGGTGTCATTCCGCGTTGGTGCGGACTCCTTCTTTTTATGGGGCTGATCGCCTACCTCGTGTTGCTTTACCGCTGGTCGCTCAGCGAGGGTGGAGGCCTTGACGAAAATAAGATTCAGACTGGAGGCAATGCATCCAAGCCTTTTGTCCAATGGGTAAAAGTGATCGTGGGGATCACTCTCTTGGCGGGGGGCGGGCATCTCCTGGTAGACGGGGCTGTGGGTTTGGCCCGTTGGGCCGGTATTTCGGAATTGGTGATCGGATTAACAATTGTGGCTGTAGGGACATCGCTTCCTGAGATGGTGACTTCCCTGGTTGCCGTTTGGCGAGGGCACGGTGATCTTGCGATTGGCAATATCATCGGCAGCAATCTCTTCAATATCCTGGGTGTATTGGGTGTGACAGCCCTGGTTTCTCCCATTGCCATTCAAGGCGCGCTTACGGTTCGGGATTTTCCGGTGATGATGGGGCTGACGCTCCTCCTATTCCCTTTGTTCCGATCCCGCTATGTTTTAAAAAGTTGGGAAGGGTTCTTACTCTTGGCCATCTACATTGTTTATACTTCCGGCTTGGTTCTGGGCTGGTTCTAATGTTTTCCTTTTGCTACCAAACCATGACGGTATCGGCCTTGAAAATTAGGCGAAGCATTTCAGCGTAGGCGATCTTTTCGTGTGGGCTTTGTTGCTCCGATTTGAGGTCACCCGAAAGCACGAAGCAGGGGATTTTTAGTCCTGAAAGATCCATCTCTACGGCATCTTGAATGAGAAGGAGGGTTATCGAATTCGATGGGCCTTGTTTCTCGATCAATTCGAGTGCGTATCGATTATCCTTAGATTTTAAGATATGAAGTCTTGCCGGTTTTTTTTTCGTCTCATCCTCGCTCATTGTGATCTTCCCATCGTCACCGATTGGCCTTAGGCCCATTTAAAAGGAGAAGAAAGATTCCATAAGGCCCAGCTTCAGGGCGAGGGCCTGCTTGCTCAAAAGGATCGTGTTGAATTCAATCTCTGAGGCCTTCATCTCCAGACGCTTGTCTCTGAGACTTTCGGCATCGATATAAACTGCGGGGATGAAGTCTTTTAAAACGTGTAGATACTTCTGGGCTTGTTCGCCATCGATGGCCAAGGTTTCTGCCTCGGTTAAAAGCAGCGGGGCTGCATTTGCAAGGATGAGGTCGACTTGATGGCCTCCCGAAGCCAAGCCGAGCGCAAGCCTTAGCCCTTCGCAGGGTCGATGGCTCGTTTTGGGATCGCTTCCGACGAGCACCCCGATTTTTTTGCTGAGCTTATCCAAGAAAAAGCCAAGGCGGTACGATTGGGCCTTGTGGTGTCGGTCGCGTATCAATGTGAATCAATTGCTTGATAGAATTGCAGTGGGCTTGTGTTGGGACCTGCATGTCTTGAGGTATCTCAGTTTATTCGTTAAATGCGATAAAACGGTCACACCCCTTGAGGAGATCCGAAAGGAGGACCAAGCCGCAGAAGACCGCTTCACCATTTTGTGAAACGCCATAGCGCTGTGCCCCGTAGGCGCAGACAAAAAGATTTAAGCCTGTCTTGGAAGAGAACTTCGGCCCGAAGACCGCTAGGGCCTTCACGCCTTCGTCAAGTAGGTAGAGATAGGTGTCGACTTTATTTTTTCGGGCTTCATCAAGTAAGGAGAGCACGGTCTTCAGGTTCGGATGTTCGGGCGCGGTCGAGAGCAGAATGCCAAGCTTTTTTTTTGCCATGCAAGAGACCTATCATTTCGGAGAAAGCAAGTCAATCTCGTTCTGTCGGCGTGAAAAAGAGAAGGGTGAAGAAGGAGAGGAAAATGCCCCCTCCACCCGCTGGACGCTTGGTGGGGGGGGCATCGATTTGAGTCCCGTTCACCGAATTAACTTGGAGGGCTAAACAATGAACGGGGAAAGCTTAGCAGAGGGCTTTGGCTTTGTAAATCTAAAGGCGAAAAAAGTCTTGAGGGAAGTTGTTTTAGGAAAAGAAAGCCCCCTTTGGGTGCGGTTCCCAAAGGGGGCAAATCAGCGACAAAAGCTGATTAAGGAGGTTCATGCAGTGAACATTCAAAAGATACCACTGATCCCATTTTTGTCAAACCAAAGTCCGTGGATAAGCTCAGGCGAAGCACCGGCCAGATTTAAATAAACGATCAATTCATTTCTAGGCCAATTAAGGTTCTCGTTGGATGATCCGATAAGGAAGACATCGTTTCAAATTGTTGGATCATCGTCTTATCCAATATCCATTTTTATTAGATAAATTGCGTACGATATGAATTGGCCCTATCTTGCTTCCTGCCTTAAATCAGAGCTTGGTGTGCAGGCTTTTTGAGTCCGAACACAGATCGTGTTATTGTGGCGTATTGCATTTGTGTCGTTTCCATATTACGGCCTCGTTCGTGACCCATTGCAATCCGGTTACTTCATGCGGCAGAAACAAGGTAAAATATCCCTGAAGACTCAAGGTAGGCGCCTTTATGATGTGACGGAAAAGGTCCAGCATTGGGTGGTTGCATCGGGGATTTTAGAGGGCATTTTAAGCCTATTTATTCAACATACCTCGGCTTCAATCATGATCCAAGAAAATGACGACCCGGAAGTCCTGGAGGATTTAGAACGCTTTTTCGACCGCTTGGTTCCACAAGGGGATCCCCTCTTCCGGCATACGATCGAAGGGCCTGATGATATGCCCGCGCATGTCCGCTCCGCGCTTACGGGTGTCTCTTTGTCCGTACCCGTTATCGGGGGTCAGCTTGCGCTTGGCGCTTGGCAGGGTCTCTTTCTCTATGAACATCGGACGCAAGGCCGAAACAGGACCCTTGTCTGCCATTTAATGGGCGATTGATGCGGGTCTTACCATAGATAAAACGCCTCGTCGCCTTGGATTAAAGTGCTATTAGAGTGGGCCTCCGGCTTAAGCCTGTAGATTGACTTTTACTTTAAAAACTGGTAGTTTCGGCACCGAAAATTCATATGATCATTGGCGTCCCGAAAGAGATTAAAGATCAGGAGTACCGGGTGAGCCTTACCCCTGTCGGGGTGGGGGCGCTTCACCGAGGAGGACATACCCTTTTGGTGGAGTCAGGCGCGGGTGAGGGCAGTGGGATTTCCGATGCAGCCTACCAGGCCGTCGGCGCAGAACTTGTTTCATCTAAGGCGGCGCTTTTTGAGCAGGCCGAGCTTATCATAAAAGTAAAAGAGCCCCTTCCGGTCGAATTCGATCTTTTTAGAAGAGAGCACATCCTTTTTACCTTTCTTCACCTCGCCGCCAACCCCACACTGCTTCGATTTTTGATGGAGCGAGGGCTCACTGCCATTGCATATGAAACGATTGAATTAGCCAATGGCGCACTCCCCCTCTTAAAACCGATGAGCGAGGTTGCGGGCCGAATGGCCGTTTTGATGGGTGCGTATTATCTTCAGAAAAGCAAAGGAGGCATGGGGCTTCTCCTTTCCGGTGTGGCTGGCGTTGCAAAGGGAAGGGTGAGCGTTATCGGCGGCGGTATCGTGGGGAAAAATGCAGCACAACTTGCCTTGAATTTAGGCGCGGAAGTGACCATTTTCGACAACCGTTCAGAGCGCCGATCCGAACTTGACGACTATTTTAAGGGAGGGGTGACGACGCTTTATCCTTATCCCGATGAGATTGCGGCGCAATTGGCGCAGAGCGACCTTGCGGTAGGGGCGGTATCCAAAACAGGAGATCGTGCCCCGCACTTGGTGACGCGTGAGATGGTGGCGAGGATGAAAAAGGGCGCGGTTGTTGTGGATGTTTCCATCGATCAAGGCGGCTGTTTTGAAACTTCGCATCCCACCACGCATTCGGACCCGGTTTATGAGGAAGAGGGCGTTGTGCATTACTGTGTGGCAAATATTCCCGGTGTCGTCCCCAAAACCGCAACCTTTGCCTTGGCAAATGAAACATTTCCTTATATTCAAAAACTGGCGGACCAAGGTTTTGAGCGGGCAAGCCAAGCGGATGCGGCGCTGGCGCATGGGGTGAATGTCCACCGGGGGCAGATCGTGCACTCCGCGCTTGCGGCGGCATATCCATCGGAAGTTCGGTCCAATTAAGGGGGTCATCGGGGCGTAGCGCAGCCCGGTAGCGCACACCGTTCGGGACGGTGGGGTCGGAGGTTCAAATCCTCTCGCCCCGACCCCCTTGTAGGACGAAACGGCCGTTTTAAATGAAAAAGACGACGGATCGAAATCAGATCGTATCGGCACAAATTTTTGTGAGCGGACGGGTTCAGGGGGTGGGGTATCGAAATTTTTGTTATCAAAACGCCCTAGATCTTGGCCTCAAAGGCGTGGTTCGAAATCTTGAAGATGGCCGTGTGGCCCTGGAAGTTGAAGGAGAAAGAGAAAAAATTGAGACCCTGATTGACCGATTGCGCAAAGGGCCAACGCGATCTGAGGTAAGGGACCTTGTGCTAACTTGGAAGAGGTCTTCGTTAAAGACCGATCAGTTTATTATTGACTATTAATATCGTATTTAGGTGTCTTCGGCTCAAATCCCTTTAAGAAAAACGCTGGTCTTGGGTCTGCATTTAATCGTCGGCAAGCTGAGCATTCAACAAGGATAGAAAATGAATAAAAAATGGATAGAGGATGAGGACGAATCGGAAGAGAGCGAAGCGCAAGAAGAGGAAGGTGCTAAAACCAAAACATCGACCTCCGATTTAGAGGAAACCTCCGAAGAAGATCAACAAAACCTTCCGCCGCCCGATGCTGTAAAAACCTATTTAAGAGATATCCGCCGATCCAATCTTTTGACCTTCGAAGAGGAAGTCATGCTGGCCAAGCGTATCCTCAAGGGAGACGAAGCGGCCCGGCAACGGATGATCGAGTCGAATCTCCGCTTGGTGGTCAGTATCGGAAAGCGCTACTTGAACCGTGGACTCCCTTTTTCTGACATTATCGAGGAAGGCAATATTGGTCTTATTAAAGCGGTTGAGAAATACGATCATAAAAAAGGCTTCCGTTTTTCGACTTATGCCTCGTGGTGGATCCGTCAATCGATCGAACGGGCCATCATCAACCAAGGTAAGTTGATCCGGCTTCCCGTACACGTGGTCGAGCGCGTTAACAATTATCTTGCCCACGTCGAAGATCTGGTTCAAGAATTGGGGCGCGAACCCGCCACGGAAGAGATTTCCAAGAAAATGAAAATGCCTGAAAAAGACATCGACCACATCCAGCGCCTGATGAGAAAGACCTATTCTTTAGACAGCCCCATTGCCACCGGAAAAACCACATCGCTTAAAGACATCATCGAAGACAGGAGCCAGATTTCTCCGATGGCCCGCGCAGAAGGCGTTCAAAGAAGAAAGGGGCTTATTACCTGGCTCGGCATGCTCAAGCCCAATGAACGCAAAGTGATTATCCTACGCTTTGGCCTACAAGGTGACGAGCCTTTTACCCTCGAACGGATCGGTCAAGTCTTCGGTTTAACGCGCGAACGCGTCAGGCAAATTGAGGCGGTGGCGCTTCGTAAACTGCGAAATATTATTTCGGAAAAAACCATACTTCCGGAAGACATTCTTTAAGATCTGTTTCGATCGATAGACCAAAAATATCCGATGCCTCTTTGGTCGGGCTTCCGTAGATCTTTTTAAAAAAAGTGGTAGACTCTTGTGAGGAGGAGATGCGATTGGACTTAAAATCCAAAATCCGAGAAGTACCCGATTTTCCCAAAAAAGGCATCCTTTTTTACGATATTACGACCCTCTTAAGCGATTCTGCAGCGATGCAGGAGGCCATCCATCAACTCACCCTTCCCTACCGCGATAAACAGATTCAAAAAGTGGTTGCCGTGGAGTCGCGCGGATTTATCTTTGGCGCCCCCATCGCCGGTCATCTCAATGCCGGCTTTGTTCCTGTTCGGAAGCCGGGTAAGTTGCCGCACACACAAATCGAAGAACATTACGATTTGGAGTATGGGACGGACACCCTGGGTATTCATGAGGATGCCATTTTGCCGGGTGAGCGCGTCCTTATCGTAGACGATCTCCTGGCGACCGGCGGCACGATGGCCGCGACCGCTAAGCTTGTCCAACGCTTGGGCGGCGACATTGTTGGAATCGTCTTTATGATTGAGTTACTTTTTCTAAAGGGGCGAGAGAAATTGAAAGACTTGCCTGTTTTTTCATTATTAACCTATGAGTAAACACGATGTCGCGATCTTTGTCCGGTTCTCTTCGTTCTATTAAAGGCAGCCTGCTTGCTGTGTTTCTTGTCTTCTTTATTTCTGGTTGCGGTGGAAGCGGTGGCGGAACGGCAACCCCGACAGTTAGCCTCCTTGTCAGCCTTTTCGATCAACTTTCTGGAGGCTCTCCCAGTGGTGATAAAGTGAATATTTCGGAGGTGGGCGGGAGTATTAACTTTACCTGTTATCAAAGCGAGCAAAACCAAGATGTCGTTGTCGACTCCAGATGTGAAATTGCGGCCTCGACATCCAATTCCAGCGGCAGTGGGTCCTCGATTCGCTTTAACTCCCTCCCAACCGAACGGACCTACATCTTAACCCATTTTGACAGCGTGGACGTTTCCAACGGAAACTGTTCGGTCGAGATCCAAAGTTCCAGCGCCCTGGTCGCTCAGCCGCCCTGTGCAAAGTCGGGAGACAATGCCGTGACCATGACGCTCAATACGGGAATCACCCCCAATAACTAGCCTCTAGGGTGGTGTTTTGTGTGAATCTTTTTTAAGCGTTCCCGGGCCACATGCGTGTAGATCTGGGTTGTCGAGATGTCGGCGTGGCCGAGCATCATCTGCAAGGAACGTAGGTCGGCGCCGCGCTCCAATAAATGACTTGCGAAAGAATGCCGAAGCATATGCGGGCTAATCTGTTTTTGAATACCCGCCTTTCTCGCCGTTAAGGCGAGCATTTTCCAGAAAGCCTGCCGCGACATTCCTTTTCCTAATCGGCTCACAAACAGATCGTTCGAAGCCCTTTCCTTCAAGATCGCCGGCCGGGCATTTGCCAGGTAGTGTTTTAATTTTTTCTGTGCGCATTGCCCCATGGGCACGATTCGTTCTTTTCCACCTTTCCCTTTCGTAATCAAGTAACCTGCCTCAAGATTTAGGGCATCCACTGTGAGCTTCATCAATTCCGAAACCCGCAATCCCGTGGCGTAGAGCAGCTCAATCATGGTGTTGTCTCGAATCGCGGCGGCGCTGTTCCCTTTGTGTAAATTTAAAATCGATTCGACTTCTTTGATGTGCAAGACCTTCGGCAAGCGCAAGGATTTTTTTGGCGATTCGATTTTCGCCAGCGGATCGTGGTGGACCTGTCCTTCGGCCCGAAGAAATCGAAAGAGGTTCCGAAGCGTCGAGAGGATTCGCGCCTGTGAAGAGGATGAAAGGCGGTCGTTGCGTAAGGACGAAAAAAATCGAAGAAGGGTGTCGCGTCCAATCTTGGTGAAATCGATCGGTACTAGGCTGTCCTCGTCCCTTTCTTTTTTTAAGAAGGCACAAAAGCGCTTTAGGTCTTGCGCGTAGGAAGAGAGGGTATTAGAGGCACGGCCTTTCTCAATGGAGAGGTGGTTTAGGAATTGTTCGATAATCGGATCCACAAGGTGCATTCTATCCATTGTATTTTTTTGAGTCAACGCGACAGGCGAGATAGAAAGGGAATACTTATCCTCTGCCTGCCTAGCGTGCGCTTGACTCATTGGGCGGGATAGGCTTAGGATGATGGCTTGAAAGGGGGGAGAAAATAATGAATATAAAACGAGAGATAAAGCTGATTTTTTCAATCGCTGTTGTTTTGGTTGTATTCTTCGTCGCGAGTTTGCCTGCCATGGCGTGTTCCAATCTCGGACCGGATAAACACATGGGTGTGGTTCAGAACATCGATGTGGCCAAGGGCGAGTTGACCGTGATCGACGCGGAAAGCCAAAAGCCCATCGTCTTTTTGATCGGCCAAGAGACTTTGAAGGGGCTCAAGGCCAAGGATGTGGTCATGATTACTTTTCAGTCGGATCAGGGACAACTCCGCGTAAAGCATCTTCAGATCCGTCCTGCTTAGTGCTGCGCTTTTAAGCGAGGCATGATTTTTAAAATCTTCGGGTCCGAGCCCGTGTTTGGGGCCGGCCGGGTGTTTAGGGATTGAAGTCGAGGTCGATAAACCCGCCTTGAATTCCAAGCATGGCGGCTTTTGTTCGGTCGCTGACCTCCATTTTAGAAAAAATGCTGCGCAGGTGATTTTTAATCGTCTTTTCACTTAGCTTTAGTTCGGACGCAATTTCTTTGTTCGATTTCCCCCTCGCCACTTCTTGCAAGACGCCGATCTCTCGCTCGCTCAATCGATAGGGCCGCTGGGTCTGCTCCCTTTTCTGAGGGAGAGGCATCCGCGCTAGTTCGTCCAGTACCTTTTTCGCGATCTCAGGATTTAAGGTCGATCCGCCTTTATGGACGGTCCGGATGGCCGCGACAATTTCACTCGATTCCGAATCTTTAAGAAGGTAGCCGTCCACACCTGCACGGATGAGCTTGAAAATTGTGGCCTCGTCGTCGTGCATGGTAATCGCAATAATCCCAATCTTGGGAAGCGTTTCTTTAATCAGCGTCGTGGCTTTAATGCCGTTCATCTTGGGCATTGAGATGTCCATGAGAATCACATCCGGCATCAATCGTTTGGCCAAGGCGACGGCCTCGATCCCGTTGGTCGCCTCCCCGCTCAACTCGATGCCCTTTTTGGTTTTTAATATGGCGACGAGGCCTTCCCGTACGATCCGATGATCGTCTGCGATTAAAACCCTAATCCCCTTCAAGGCTGTTTCCCTTTGGGCAGTGGAATCTGAACAAGCACTTCCGTCCCCTTCTTTTCTTTGCTGACGATTTTAGCTGTCCCGCCTAAGAGCCTTGCCCGTTCTGAAATGGCTTTCAGTCCGAAAGAGCTTTGTTTATCAGGGTTGCGACCGATACCGAGTAGATCGAATCCGATGCCGTTATCGAAAATCGAAGCCGTCAGTTGCGTTTTCCCTGTTCGCACGGTGATGGATACCCGGTTTGCCTCGGAATGTTTTTGAACATTCGCAAGGGCCTCCTGGATAATCCGAAAGACAAAGGTCGCCGTTTCCGAAGGAATTTGCCGCACTTCTCCCGAGGTCTTCAAGACCGTTTTAATTTGATATTGCTTCTCGTATGTTTTTAAATAGTTCGACAAGGCCTGATAGAGTCCTGCCTGGTCGAGGTAAATTGGACGGAGATTGAAGACCGCTTCGCGGGCCTCCGTAATGCCTTCTTTAAGCAACCGTTTGACCTCTTTGACGGCGCGAAGCGCTGTGTCGGTATTGTTCTCCAGTTGATCGCTGCAGTATTCAAGGTGATAGTTAAGGCCGATTAAAGTTTGGATCAATCCATCGTGGATGTCGCAAGCGATCCGGGTCCGTTCTTCCGCAACGGCCAGCTCAACTTCTTTAACATAGAGCCGGTAGAGGCTCTGGTATTCAAGTAAGTGCTGCTCGATTTTATCCTTGCTCTGCATTCGTTCTTCGATTAGTTGCCACATGAATTTTGCCGAAGGTCCACCAATGATCGCCATGCCGGGCGGTAAGGCGGCATGGAGTGCCGTTTCGACTTGGCGGTCGCCCGTGACATCAATCACCAGGTCGGCCTTCTTCGATCGTAAAAGGCGCTTGTAATCTCGTGTGACCGAGATTCGGAGCTTCTTGGCGAGGCGAATGCCGGGCGCATTTTTGTCGACATCGGCGATTCCAATGATTTGGACCAAAGGGTCGTTGTGGAAAATTTCGATGAGGGAACAGCCGCCTTTGCCGGCTCCAATGATGGCGACTTTGGTCATGTGTGTCGTTTCCGGTGCCAAAGAAAACGGCTCGAGAAAAAAAACGGCGACTTGAATCGATCAATAAAATTCACCTTAGTCTGCTTTCTTTAAGATCAGCACTGCGAGGGGTGGAATACTTAGGCAAATGGAATTCTCGCGGCCATGCGAAGGAAGGGTCTGACTCTGCACCCCGCCGAGATTTCCCCATCCGCTGCCGCCGTATTCCTTCGCATCGCTATTAAGCAACTCCCGCCATTGGCCAGGGCTGGGGATGCCGATCCGGTAGGCCTCTCGTGGGATGGGCGTAAAATTAAAAATAAATAGCACGGTCCCGCCGGTTCCCTTCGGATGCCGTAGAAAAGCCAAGAGGCTCTGGTTGTGATCGTGGGAATCAATCCACTCGAAACCGACGGGCTCGAAATCTTGCTCGTAGCATGCTTTTTCCGTCCGGTATAGCCGGTTGAGGTCGCGGAGCCAGTGTTGCACACCGCGATGCCTTGGCTCCTCTAGGAGGTGCCATTCCAGGCTTTGGTTGTGATTCCATTCCCCAAGCTGGCCGAACTCGCCTCCCATGAAGAGAAGCTTCTTTCCGGGATGGCCGTAGAGAAAACCGAATAATAGCCTAAGTTGCGCATGGCGTTGCCAGTCGTCTCCGGGCATCTTGCCCAAGAGCGATCCTTTTCCGTGAACGACTTCGTCATGTGAAAGCGGCAAGACGAAGTTTTCGTTAAAGGCATAACAGAGACTAAAGGTAAGCTCGCTGTGGTGGTACTTACGAAAAACGGGGTCTTGAGAAAAATACGCCAGGGTGTCGTGCATCCAGCCCATGTTCCATTTCATTCCAAATCCCAGGCCGCCGAGATAAACCGGCCGGGAAACCATGGGCCAGGCTGTGGATTCTTCCGCCGTGATTTGGATATCGGGAAAGGCTTGGTAGGCTGCGCTGTTGAGCTTTTTGAGAAAATCGACCGCTTCGAGGTTTTCCCGTCCGCCCTGTCGATTAGGAACCCATTCTCCTGCCTTTCGGGAATAGTCCAGGTAGAGCATCGAAGCCACGGCATCGACCCGGAGTCCGTCAACGTGATAACGATCGAGCCAAAAAAGCGCATTGCTGATTAAGAAGGATTGAACTTCGTGGCGGCCGTAGTTAAAAATGGCGCTTTTCCAATCGGGATGAAAGCCTTTTTTGGGGTCGGCGTGTTCGTATAAATGGGTGCCGTCGAAGTAGCCCAGGCCGTGTTCATCTGTGGGAAAGTGAGACGGCACCCAGTCCAAAAGAACGCCGATGCCGTTTTGATGCAGGGTGTCGATTAAAAACATAAGGTCTTGGGGCGAACCATAACGGCTGCTCGGTGCATAGTAACCGGTGATTTGATACCCCCAGGATCCATAAAAAGGATGTTCCATAATCGGCATAAACTCGACGTGGGTAAAACCCATCTCTCGGAGATAGGCGGCCAGCGGCTGTGCCAGTTCCCGATATCCGAGGGAGCGGTTTCCTTCTTCCGGAATGCGCCGCCAGGCGCCGAGGTGCATTTCGTAGATGGACATGGGGGCATCGAGGGCATTGTGCCGATGACGGTCTTTCATCCATGTTCCATCTTGCCAATCGTAGGACAGGTCGGTGACGATCGAGGCGGTGTGGGGCGGCGTCTCGCATCGCAAGGCAAAGGGGTCACTTTTATTGGCCGCATAACCTTGATATTTCGATTCCACATGGAATTTATATGCCGATCCCTCTTTTGCATCGAAGGCAATCCCTTCCCAAACACCGGAGCTGTCTTCCCTGGGGTGAAGTGAATGGGCGCGGGTGTTCCAGGCATTGAAATCTCCGATTACCGAAACGCTTTGGGCATTGGGTGCCCAAACACGAAAGCGGGTGCAGGCGCGTCCTTGGTCTTCGCAAAGCTGGGCACCCATTTTTTCGTAAAGGGCGTGATGGCTGCCATTTCGGAAGCGCGCGATGTCTTTGTCTGTGAGAAGAGCGGGTTTATTCGTCGGCATTTTATATAAAAATCTCTCAGTCCTGAAGTTCGAACACGGCCAGGCAATGACCTTGAAGGGTATAGCTTGTACCGCCTTTTTCCATGTCAGCTTGTGGTTCAGATTCGGGTTGGGCGGTATTGAGTATCGGTCGCCAACGGATGTGCTTCCTGTGGGCGGGTAAGGTAAAAGGTGTTGCCCTGGCATGGGCGTTCATGACAATCAATAAGGTTGTCGCTGTCATTTCGCTTTCCACATTCCCATCCGTTGAAACGGAATCTCCGGAGAGGCGGAAGCCGATGCAGCGAACATGTTCGTCATGCCATTCCTCATCGGTCATTTCAGTTCCGCGTGGAGAAAACCAGGTGATGTCCTTAATTTCCGAGCCGCGAATTTGCCGGCCTTGAAAAAAATCTCGCTGATGGAGAACGGGGTTTTTACGAATTTGAATGAGCCGACAGACAAATTCAAAGAAGTCTTGTTGCTTTTGATCGAGATTCCAGTTGTACCAGCTGATTTCATTGTCTTGGCAATACGCATTATTATTGCCCTCTTGGCTGCGCCCGATTTCATCTCCCCCACAGATCATGGGCACGCCCTGTGACAAAAGAAGCGTCGCCATGAAGTTGCGCTTCTGCCGTTCCCGCAAGGCATTGACCAACTTATCGGTTGTGGGGCCTTCGACGCCACAGTTCCAGCTGCCGTTGTCGGAGGTTCCGTCGCGGTTTTCTTCGCCATTGGCCTCATTATGTTTTTTGTTGTAAGTCACCAAGTCCTGTAGCGTGAAGCCGTCGTGGCAGGTGATGAAGTTGATGCTGGCATGCGGCCGCCGACCACCGGCCTCGTAGAGGTCGCTGCTTCCGGAAAGCCGTGTCGCGAGTTCCGCAACTTGGCGACCTTCACCTTTCCAGTAGCGGCGGATCGTATCCCGATATTTTCCATTCCACTCGGTCCACAAAACCGGGAAATTTCCAACTTGATATCCCCCTTCGCCGAGGTCCCAGGGTTCGGCGATCAGCTTGACCTGAGAGATGACCGGATCTTGATGGATGATATCGAAAAAAGCGCCCAAGCGGTTCACATCGTGTAACTCGCGTGCAAGGGTGCTGGCCAAGTCGAAGCGAAAGCCGTCGACATGCATTTCGAGAATCCAATAGCGCAGGCTGTCCATGACCAATTGCAAGACATGCGGCTGTTGCATATTGAGTGTATTGCCACATCCGGTGTAGTCGACATAATGGCGTAGTGAATGGGGATCGAGCCGGTAATAAGCATAATTGTCTATTCCGCGCAACGATAAGGTAGGGCCGAGATGATTTCCCTCGGCGCTGTGATTGTATACAACATCGAGGATCACTTCGATGTTGGCGGCATGGAGGGCGCGCACCATCATCTTGAATTCTAAAACGGGATCCATGGTGCCGGAGCAGTAACGCAAGTCGGGTGCAAAGTACGCGAGGGTGTTGTAGCCCCAGTAGTTTGAGAGTCCCTTATCGGCCAAATGCGGTTCGTCAATATGGTGATGTATGGGCATGAGTTCTACCGCGGTAATTCCCAGTCGCTTCAGATGCTGGATGACCGGCTCGGTTGCCAAGGCCGCATAGCTTCCCCGAAGCGCTTCGGGCACCTCGGGATGCCGGGCAGTGAGCCCTTTGACATGCGTTTCATAGATGATGGTTTCGTGCCAGGGGTGACGTGGCGCTGCATCGTTCCCCCAACTATAGGCGGGGTCGATGACCTTGGACAGCGGGGCATAAGCGGCGTTGTCCCGTGGATCGGGTACACGGTCCTCCTCGATCTTTCCGAAAGGATAGCCGAACAGGCTGTCGTGCCAGCGGAGGGGGCGGGCAATCGCTTTTGCGTAGGGGTCGGTGAGCAGCTTTGCCGGATTGAAACGGTGTCCTGAAGCAGGATCGTAGGGGCCATAAACCCGATAACCATAGAGCCAGCCTGGGCGGGCTTCGGGGAGATAGACATGCCAAACCATATCCGTTTGTTCACTCAGCCAGATTTGTTCCACTTCTTTTCCGTCCTCGACTGAATCGAAAAGGCAGAGTTGTACGGCGGTTGCGTGGAGAGAAAAGAGGGCAAAATTAACACCTTTGCCGTCCCATGTTGCGCCTAAGGGGTAGGGGTTTCCGCGTAAGGTTTTCACACAAGGGCCTCGATAAGGTCTTCCGTTAAAAGCAAGGCGATAGGACGCCGAATAGGGTGAAGGCCTTGTTGCATATGAGACGGGATCTTGTTCAAAGAAAGTCCTGACTTTGAGAAAGAAAAATCATATCACTATGTGCTAATTTGGATCAACCAGCGTCTCGAATAAGGGGTTCATCTCCGGTGATGGATCAATAAATCGAGACGGATGAAATTAGACTTTGATAAAATGTTTTTTTGTGCTAGTATAAAAATCCATTTATCTTGATTGCCCTGCCTCGGGGTGGATTACGTTCTATTCGATATCCTTGGCCAAACGATATCCCCGGATTGGGATAAAAAAACGGTATTTTTTGGTTTACATTCAATTTTAATAAGTGAGGATCAATCCAGATGATAGAACCCTTAAAAAAAATTGTCCTTGTCGTCGACAATGATCCAGCAGCCTTAAGCGAGTTAAAGACCCGCCTGAGTGAGAAGTACGAATTGGTGCTCCTTGAGCGCGGGGATGAGGCCTTGGATGCGGTCAATCAGAAAAACGAATGCAACCTGATCATTTTGGATTATCGGCTTGGCGATCAAGATGGGGTGAGCCTCTTCAAAAAAATTCGGCAGGAAAACCGAGTGACGCCGATCATCTTTACTTGCGCCAACCCAACCAAAGAGGTGCTGATCCAAATGTTGGCGGTGCGTCCGCACGGTTTTGTCGAGAAGCCTTATAGCATTGACCTGATGGACCAGAAGATCGCACGTCTCGTCGGTGCCAATCCTTTCGAGCCGGTTCATCAAATGTTGAATATTCCGATCCATTCGCTTTCGATCAAAATCTTTCGGGCGATGCAGTTTATTGACCGTCATCACAGCTCATCGGGGCTTTCCCTCGAAGGCGTCGGAGAGGCTGTTTCGCTTCATCCAAAATATCTTTCGGCGTCTTTTAAAGAAGAGTGCGGCGTCGGTTTCCACGACTATTTGATCGAAATCCGAATCTACCGTGCGACCCAACTTCTGAAGGATCCCCGTCGTATTATCAAGCAAGTCAGCAGCGAAGTCGGGTTTTCCGATCAGGGCTATTTCTGCAAGGTTTTCCAAAATAAAATTGGCTTATCCCCTTCCATATACCGCAAGGAATTTCTGGCGAAAAAGAGATAACCTCTTCCGATCGGTCCTTGTCTTCCACGCCTATCCATTTAATCCTTCGAACCCGTCTTTTCAGGAGACCTGATGTCTGAGCCCATTGCAGGACGCTTACCTTCCGGTATCCATCCTCATACCTATAAAATCCAGCTCACCGTTTTACCTGAGGCGCGGCGTTTTTTCGGGAGCCTCTCCATCAAAGTCACGCTAGATCAGGCGCAAGATGTAATTGTACTCAACGCGATCGATTTAGAAATCGAAGTCGCAGAGATCGCTACCCTACCTTGTGAACTTTTCGTGAATCCCGCTGAAGAAACGATCAGGCTGCAAACGGCCGAACCGATTCCAGCCGGTGAGACCCATCTTTCGCTCAAATTTTCCGGAAAGCTAAACGGACATATGCGAGGTTTATACGAGGCACATGCGGGAGGTGAAACCTATGCCTTCACACAATTCGAGGCCACCGACGCCCGACGGATGTTTCCCTGTTTTGACGAGCCCGGCATGAAGGCGCGCTTTCAATTAACCGTTACTGTGCCTGCCGACCTTGTCGCCCTCTCGAATATGCCGGTATGTGAAGAGCAGGTGGAGGGAAAAATGAAGACCCTTCATTTCGACGAGACGCCGCTCATGTCGACCTACCTCCTGGCATTGGCCGTGGCGCGTCTGGAAAAAAAAGAGATTGAAGTCGAGGGCACCCTTGTCGCCGTCTGGACCTTGCCCGGCCAGCTCGGCTTGGGCGAATTTGCGCTCAAGGTCACTGCTGGCGTCCTGCCGCTTTTAAACGACTATTTCGACTTGCCCTGTCCAACGCCCAAACTCGATCTTGTGAGTGTGCCCGACTTTGCGATGGGGGCGATGGAAAATTGGGGCGCGATTTTTTTTCGAGATTCGCGACTCCTACTCAATGAAGATCAGGCCTCCACGACCACGCAGCGGGCCGTTGCCAATGTGATTACCCACGAAATCGTCCATCAGTGGTTTGGTAATCTCGTGACCATGGCCTGGTGGGATGACCTTTGGCTCAACGAATCCTTTGCCACTTGGCTGGCTTGTAAAATTGTCGATCAATGGCGACCGGAGTGGCAGTCTTGGTTGGCCTTTCAGGAAGAGAAGTCCGTCCCCTTAACCTTAGATGCCTTACAGAGTACGCGGCCGATTCGGGCGGCGGTAACGAGCCCCGCACAAATCGAAGAGATGTTCGATGTTCTGACTTATGAAAAAGGCGCAGCCTGTTTGCGTATGATTGAGCAGTACTTGGGCGAAGCACCCTTTCGTGATGGCATTCGCCGGTACATGAAGCGGTATCAATATCAAAATGCCGAGGCCGAGGCGCTTTGGAGTGAACTTTCTGCCACATCCAATCTGCCGATATCGGAAATCGCCAAGGATTGGTTTACCCGTCCAGGCTTTCCGATGATTTCCATTGATTCGGATGGGAGCGATTTGAAGACCCTCGTGCTGAGGCAAAGTCGTTTCTATGCAAGCGAAGAAGGTGGTGCTTCAGAGAAAACGATATGGTCCGTTCCCATTGCACTGCGTTACCGTGACGCAGAGGGCACGAAGGTTCATCGGACGCTTTTGAAGGAGGCCATTACGCGACTGTCGCTTCCTGCCAACGGCCGGGTGGAATGGGTTTATGGCAATGCGGGAGAGTCTGGTTTTTTTCGAAACGCTTATGGACATGCCTTGAATTCCGCGCTGCAAGATGTGCTCTTGAGTGATTTGGCTGCGGCCGAGCGCGTGGGTTATCTGGGCCACCAATGGGCCTTGGTCTGCAGGGGTGATTTTCCGATCGCGTCGTTTATGGAGACGCTCATGCGTTTTAAAGGGGATGACACGCGTGTTGTCGTCACGGTCATTTGTTCTTATCTTGAAACACTGCTCCTACAACTCGTTGCTTCGGCGGATCGTTCCCGCTTTGCTTCCTTTGTCCGACAACTGCTTAACCCAGTGTGGGAGCAGGTTTTGTGGGATCCGGATCCTGGGGAAGACGATGAACGGCGTTGGCTCCGGGCCGAGCTGCTTTGGACGCTCGGCGCCGTCGGTCAGGACGACGAGATCCTCTCTGAGTTGCCGAGACGACAGACCCGCTACCAGGCCAAACCCGATTCGCTTGATCCGACCTTACTGAATGCCTTTACCCGCCTTTGTGCCAGATCGGATGGCGGAACCCGTTTCGATTATTACCTTAGCAAGTTTGAGCGAAGCACGACCCCGGAAGAACGGGACCGCTATCTCATCGCGCTTGCCGATTTTACAAAGCCGGCCCTCGCGCGAAAAGTGATGGCATTTATGCTTTCGGATGCGGTTCGGCCTCAAGATGTCTGGAAGCCGATGCGCGCCCTCTTGTTCCATCCGGCCATTCAAGCCGAGAGCTGGACCTATCTCAAGGCGCATTGGCCGGCGTTTAAAGCGAAGGGCGGCAGCATTGGCGCACAGCGGATGATACAGGCCACACGTTCGCTCTGGCGTGCGGACTGGCATGAGGAGGTGAAAGACTTTTTTTCGCTTCCAGAAAACCAGGTGCCTTCGGCAAAGCGGGCCCTCGCGCAGACTTTGGAGTTTATTCAATTGGGAATTCGGTTCAAGGCGGCGCAGTCGGCGCGCTTATCGGACTGGCTCCAGCACAATGTGCCGAAGGAAGGATAGCTTATTTCTGGGGGTTAAGAATCGCGTACCCGATCGCTCATCCATTGGCTGAGTTGGAGATAGTGTTTGATCGATACCGCATCCTCATCTGAAAGCCCTGTAAATTGTGTCCCGTAGCGTCGGATTTTGTTGGATTGCTGAAAGTCGTCCACCCAGATGACCTTTGCATCAAGCGGAAGGGTCTTCCAGTTCGGCGAAAATAGTGAGGGCACAGGGATGTGCAATTTAAGGTGGAGCGTCGATCCGAGCTGAATTGCATCATCCAGGGTGAGCATGAGTCCGAATTCTCCGACGCCCAATGCCGTCCCCTCGCGAAAAGCCTCGTCTTTTTCTTTCACAAGATATTCCACGGGAAGCGATATGCCTTCCAATCGTTTCGAATTTCTTTTCTCTTGAATGTTCTTTAGTCCCATGTGATGAGGGTCTCCTTTCTGATGCCTTCTGCGACAAGGGCAAGCCGTCGAGCCATTTGAACCTCATGCACCCTTAAGATCCGCGCGCCTTGAAAAACGGCGATGGCCAGTGCAGCGGCCGTGCCTTCTATCCGATCTTTGGCGGGCAACTTGAGCAAAGCGCCGATAAAGGATTTGCGCGAGGGACCGACGAGGAGCGGAAGACCCAGGGCATGGAAGTCCTTCAGGTTCCGTAAGATGCTTAAATTGTGTTTTGCTGTTTTACCGAACCCGATTCCTGGGTCGATGGCAATACGATTGAGGGCCACTTTCGCGTGTCGCGCGCGGCGAACTTGTTTGTCGAAATACCGATAGATGTCTTGAATCACATTTCTGTAACGCGGCGCCGTTTGCATGGTTTCCGGACACCCTTTTGCGTGCATAAAGATCAATCCGCTTTTACCGGATGCCGCAAGGGAGAACATTTCCGGATCGTAAGAGAAGCCACTGACGTCATTGATGATGGAGGCGCCGGCCGCTAGGGCTTGGCGCGCGACCTCCGATTTACGGGTATCGATTGAAATCGGAATACGAATCTTGGGGGCAAGCGCTTCAATGACGGGGAGGACGCGCCGGAGTTCTTCTTTCAAGGGCACTGCCAAAGCGCCAGGTCGTGTGGATTCCCCACCGATATCGATAATGTCTGCTCCCTCGTTGGCCAGTCGAAGGGCGTGGTTGATGCCTTTCCGTTTTCCTAAATAAAGTCCGCCGTCCGAAAAAGAATCGGGCGTCAGATTGAGCACGCCCATAATCAGGGGGCGTTTTTTATAGTTTAGGAGGTGGTCACCACAGCGCCAAAGACCACCTGCCTTTTTCTCCGGAAGAATCGACATGTGGCTTGGGTTTCGAATACTTTGTCTGGCGGATGTTCCCTGCGACATTGTGCAACGGGCGATTATGCGGGGACCGTGGACGTGGGAGGCGTGGGCGAAATTGAGGCCTTGACGATGGCTTCGATCTCGGGTGCATCCAGGGTTTCTTTCTCCAGCAAGGCTTCGGCTAAAGCTTTTAGGGCCTTCATGTTTTCCGAGATGAGTTTTTTTGCCCGATCATAATTTTCGATAATGAGGCGTTTGACCTCGCGGTCGATTTCGATGGCCGTTGTTTCCGAATAATCCCGGTGTTGTGATATTTCACGCCCTAAAAAGATTTCTTGTTCTTTTTTCCCGAAGGTGAGGGGACCCATTTTTTCGCTCATGCCCCATTCGCAGACCATCTTGCGGGCCAGATCGGTTGCGCGTTCGATGTCGTTTCCGGCCCCTGTGGTCATATGTTTAAGGACCAACTCTTCGGCGACGCGTCCGCCCATCATGATGGCGATGGTGTTGTAGAGGAACTCTTTCTGGAAATTGTGGCGGTCGTCCGTGGGCAATTGCATGGTCAGGCCGAGGGCGCGCCCACGCGGAATAATCGTCACTTTGTGGATGGGGTCCGTATTGGGAAGGAGCTTTGCGATGAGGGTATGACCCGCTTCGTGATAAGCGGTGACCTTTTTTTCCTCTTCGGTCAAGACCATGCTTTTTCGCTCGACGCCCATCAAAACCTTGTCTTTCGCATCTTCGAGATCGACCATTTCAACGACGGTTTTATTTCGGCGAGCGGCAAGGAGTGCGGCCTCGTTGACGAGGTTTTCGAGATCGGCGCCGGCAAAGCCCGGCGTCCCTCTGGCGATGACCCCCAAGCCCACATCTTTATCAAGTGGGATTTTCTTCGTATGGACTTTCAGGATTTCTTCGCGCCCTTTAACATCGGGGCGACTGACGACAATCTGGCGGTCGAAGCGGCCCGGACGTAAGAGGGCGGGATCGAGGACGTCGGGCCGGTTCGTGGCCGCGATTAAGATCACGCCTTCGGTCGTTTCAAAGCCGTCCATTTCAACCAAGAGTTGGTTGAGGGTTTGTTCGCGCTCGTCATGCCCTCCACCTAGTCCGGCACCACGATGCCGTCCCACGGCGTCGATTTCATCAATGAAGATGATGCAAGGCGCATGTTTTTTCCCTTGTTCGAAAAGATCTCTAACACGAGAGGCGCCCACGCCGACAAACATTTCAACAAAATCGGAACCTGAAATCGAAAAGAAGGGCACACCCGCTTCGCCAGCAATGGCTTTGGCTAAGAGGGTTTTTCCTGTTCCGGGGGGGCCAACGACGAGCACGCCTTTGGGGATTCGTCCCCCTAATTTCTGGAACTTGGGTGGGTCTTTTAAAAACTCGATAATTTCTACGACTTCCGCTTTTGCTTCTTCAACGCCGGCGACATCCGCAAAGGTGATTTTCTTTTTTTCTTCCGAAAGCATCCGGGCCTTGCTCTTACCGAAGGAGAGGGCCTTGTTCCCTCCCATTTGCATCTGCCGCATAAAAAAGACCCAGAGACCGATAAAGAGGATAAAGGGTCCCCATGTCATTAAGAAGGTCATGTACCAGGGGGGCGCCTCCGGCGGCTTGGCGATAATGCGGACATTGCGCTCGCGAAGGGTTTTGACGAGGTCGGGATAGTTGGCGGTGTAGGTCTTGAAATTTGTACCGTCTTTGAGTATGCCGCTGATGAAGTTGTCTCTAATGGTCACTTCGGAGACTTCTCCTTTTTCGGTTTTGATCATGAATTCCGAAAAAATGATCTCGTCTTCGATCGGCCGGGTCGTGGTGCTAAATAGATTAAAGAGCAGGATCATGAACAGCCCGACGATGACCCATAGGGCAAGGTTTTTTATCCGAGGATTCATCTACCCCTCCAAAAAGATTTGCATAATTAGTAGAAAGTTTAACACAGTCTAGGTTGCTAAGACAATCGCGAATATCCCAAAGGTGCGGAAATCGCGGCGGCGGTCTTTTTTTTGAAATTGCTTATGCTTGAGCGCCTTAATCCCTAAAACTAAGGGTTTTCTTCAACCGCCCGCTTAGGGAGAGGGTGGCTGGGTCTCATTCTTCCGTGACATTGTCCAAGGTCGCAATATAGGGCAGGTTTCGGTATTTATTTTGGTAATCGAGGCCGTAGCCAACGACAAATTTGTTCGGCACTTCAAAGCCGACATAATCCGCTGTAATTTCGACCTTTCTCCGTTCCGTTTTGTCCAGTAGGGTGCAGAATTTAAGCGATTTCGGCTTGCGCGTCTGGATCGTCTCCTTAAGAAAAGTCAGGGTGTAGCCCGAATCGACGATGTCTTCGACGATGAGGACGTCCTGCCCCTTAATATCACTCGTAATATCCGAAACAATTTCGATTGTGCCCCCGTCGCTACGTCTTTTGTCTATGTGGCGTGCGACTTTTAAGAAGTCGACATGGAGGGGAATGGGAATGGCGCGGCAAAGGTCTGCAAAAAAGGCAAAAGCGCCCTTGAGTACCCCCACCAAAAGCAGGTCTTTGTCTTGATAATCTCTGGCGATTTGTAGACCAAGGGTCTTGACGCGCCTCCGCATCGCCTCTTGCGTAATCATCGGTTTTCCGAAGAGCCTGCTGTCCGTCATTACGATTTCTATCCTCTTTGATTTAATTGCGACTCGATTGAGCTGTTAGGGTCAATGTGCGAAGGGTCTTTTCCGACGCGCGGAACCGGTCATCAATGCGAAGTCCCACGAGCCATACAATGCCTTTGGAGCAACTTAAGATCGGCTGGCGATGGCGTGCGGGCTTCAAGATTTTAGCATCGACAAAAAAATCTTGCAGTTTTTTATGCTTTCCACCCATGCCGAGTGGGGAAAATCGGTCTCCGTTTCGCCAGCCTCTAAGGCTTAAAGGGAAGGAAAGTTTATCAAAGTCTAAAGAAGCGATGCAAGGAGAAAGGGCGCCAATCGGGCCGTAATGGAAGGAAATTTTCATTTCGAGGTTCCATTCCGGGAAATGGATGAGGGTCTCGGAGGGCTTTTGGGGAAAAGTGTTTCCAATTGCGAACAGTGTCTGTTCCGGAGGACGCTGTTTCATTGCAATATTTTCCTCTGTTTTTATACCCCTTTTTTCGGACCGCCTGCGTCCTGCATTGCTTGGTGCAGGTTCTTGCGAGAGATGGAATCTCGATCCTCTGATTTCCGCACTTAATCCAAAGGGCAATGTCACTAAAGTGTGATGCTGAGGGCTCGAAATGTATTGCCGCAGGGCTTCAATATACTGAAAGTCGATCCCCTTTTCTTGACCTAAGACTTGTCTCATGGCCCAGCGAAGGGCACGTCGTTGAAGGGCCGGATGCGTTCCGCTCAGTTTTTCGAAGGCGAAGGCCAGGCCGCCCCCCTCCTTCTCGATCTCAAGATCTTGAAGGCAGGCTTGCATTGCCTGATCCATGAAGTCGTTTTCGTCTTGCAAAAGCAGGGCTTGCCGGCAGAGGGCCGCTTTGATTTTGGGGTTGTACTGTTCCAGGTTCGGCAGAAGGACATGGCGAATATGATTTCTATGGTAAATCGTTTTGTGGTTGGAAGGGTCTTCGATATAGGCGATAGCTTCATGAGAAAGCAGGTCAAGGATTTCTTGGCGCGTTCCATGGAGTAGGGGGCGGATAATGCCCCCATCGCGTCGTTCAGGGATGCCGCTTAAGCCTTCCATTCCTGCGCCTCTGAGGGTACGCATTAAGACCGTTTCGGCCTGGTCGTCTGCCGTATGGCCCAAGGCAATCCAAGACGCGCCAACCGTTTTGGCCGTTTCCTCCAGAAATTGATAGCGAAGCGCCCGCGCTGCAGACTGGATTGAGACTTTGTCTTTTGTGCGCCTAGGCAAGACCGAACGCATTTCCGAAGTGAGGGGGATTTTCCAGGCCTTGCAAAGATCCTCGACAAAACGTGCCTCGTCAACAGATTCAGGGCGTAAGCCATGATTGAGATGGGCGACATGAAGCAAAAGGGGCTTGGACGGAAAGTGCGTTCTCAAGAGATGGAGCAGGCAGACCGAATCCGCACCGCCCGATACGGCGACGAGGACCTTTTCGCCCGGCTTCAGGGGAAAGCGATGAATGGCCTGAGCGAATATTTTTGCGATGCGATCTTCTTTATTGTGTGGCTCTGACACCTTGGTTTTGTTGTTTTGGAGGACGTCAAATCGAGGTGCGGATGGCGAAGACGTATCCGTACTGGATGGGTTTTCGTTTTTAAGAAAGTCTGTGCTCAAAATCGGTTCTTATCTGGTTTGTTCTACTGATTGGATGGAAGCATTTAGCGGATCTCGGCACGATACTGAAATTCAGGGTCCTTATTTTTTTGTCAATATCGCCTTTGCTTGTTCTGAATCTTGATCCATTTGCTTTACTAAGTCCTCGGTATTGTCAAAGCGTTTATCGTCGCGGATATGCTCAATGAAAGTAATTCGAATTCGTTGTTCGTAGAGGTCGGCATTAAAATCAAATAAGTGGACTTCGATGCGGGGATCTTTGTTTTTAAAGGTGGGCTTGGTGCCGATATAGGCCACGCCGTTTAATGTGCCGTAATCTTTTCCTTTGAAACAATCCACTTGAACAGCGTAAATGCCGTCTTTCGGCGCCACCTCGTTGGGATGGGCAATATTGGCGGTGGGATAATTAATGGATTTTCCCATCCCATCTCCAGCCGCAACCTTTCCTTCAAGGGCATAAGGTTTTCCGAGCATCTTGGCCGCGAAGGCGACATTGCCCTCTTGGATTTGTTTCCGAATTTCGGAGGAGCTCACCGTCTTGCCGTCGATGACAACCGGTTCCTGGGTCCGGACTTCAAAGCCAAAGGATTTACCATAGGCGATCAGGTCCTCGATCGATCCCGTGCGATCTTTACCGAATCGAAAGTTACTGCCCACGACCACTTCGCGGCAACCGATCTTCTCTTTGAGGAAGACTTTTGCGAATTCTTCCGGAGAATGTTCCGCAAAGGATTTATTGAATTCGGCGACATAGCCGACCTCGATCCCTGCGTTTTCCACGAGCCGCATTTTCACTTGAAAGGGATTGAGTAGTTTAAGCTTTTTTTCGGGGTGAAGCATGCGCATCGGGTGGGGCTCAAAGGTGAGGACCACCGAGGTCCCGCCTTTTTCGATGGCCCTTTTAACCGTCTGAGCCAAGATGGCTTGATGTCCTAAATGATTGCCGTCGAAGTTTCCGATGGCGACGACCGGGTAGTCCGGAATGGTTTTGATATTTACGGTACCGATGACCAGTTTCATCATAGCGTATTAACCCTTCGAATCTAAGTGAGCAAAATCTTTCGCAAAGTAGGTGAGAATGAGGTCGGCACCCGCCCGCCGGATGGACAAGAGCGACTCGGCGATGGTGCGGCCCTCGTCAATCAAGCCTTGTTGGGCCGCTGCCTTGATCATCGCATATTCTCCACTCACTTGGTAGGCGGCCAGGGGGACATCGAAGCGTTCTCGAATATCCCGAATAATGTCTAAGTAGGGAAGCGCCGGTTTGACCATGATGAGATCGGCACCCTCTTCAATGTCGAGGGCGACTTCCCGAACCGCCTCGCGGCGGTTTGCTGGATCCATTTGGTAGCTTTTTCGGTCGCCAAATTGCGGCGTCGAGTCGGCGGCATCGCGAAAAGGGGCGTAAAAGCAAGAGGCATATTTTGCGGCATAGGACAAAATGGGCAGATCCTGGTAGCCGCTTTCATCGAGGGCCGATCGGATGGCCGCGACGCGTCCGTCCATCATGTCTGAGGGGGCCACGAGATCGGCACCCGCTTGCGCATGGGTCAATGCCATTTTGGCCAACAATTCGAGGGTTTCGTCATTTAAGATTTTACCGTCTTTGACGATGCCGCAGTGCCCATGCGAGGTGTATTCGTCGATGCAAACGTCGGTAATCACCAATAATTCCGGTACTTTATCTTTAATCGCCCGCACGGCGCGTTGAACGATGCCATCGGAATCGAATCCTTCCGATCCGTATTCGTCTTTCATTTTCGGAATGCCAAACAGGGTGACGGCCGGTATCCCAAGTGAATGGGCTTCCGCACATTCCTTAATCAGCTCCGGGATGCTGAGGCGGAATTGGCCGGGCATCGAAGCAATCTCGTCTTTGCCGCTTTTACCATGTTGGACAAACAGAGGCAGGATGAGTTGATCGACGGAAAGGCGGGTTTCTTGTACAAGCCGCCGGAGAAGGGGCTGCTGCCGTAATCTGCGCAGTCGTTGTGTTGGAAAACTCAGAGCATCCTCCTCGTCACCGAAAATGGTCTAAATAGGGCATGGGGCATCCCATTAATCGTATACGCTTCACTCAGTATTGTTTGTTTGAGATGTAAGATCTTGTTATTAATTCGCTAAAGCCCAATGAAGTTTACCCTTTTTTTTTAAAATAATCTACAATCTCGTCGGCAAACGCAGCAAAGGTATACTCTTTGGGCATGATGTCCACCTTGAGACCCGCATCTCTGGCTGTTTCCGCTGTAATGGGGCCAATACAGGCCACCGCCGTTTGTTTTACCCAGCGGTCCAAGGCCGTTTTTCCGACCATGCCCACGAAATTCCGCACCGTCGAGGAGCTGGCAAAGGTCAGAAGGTCGATGCCGCCCCTTTCGTGGAGGTCTTCGAGCGCTTCGGCCTTGTGCTTTGGTCGAAGCGCCTGGTACACGGGCACCACATCGACCTTGCCCCCCTGTTTCGCAATTTCCTCTGGGAGTATCTCTCGGGCTTCCAGGGCCCTGGGGATTAAAAAACGTTTTCCGCGAATGCCCTGCAGCTTTAGTGCTTCGATCAGGCCTTCCGCTTTGAATTCTTTCGGTACGCAATCGACTTGCATCCCCCAGTCTTCGATGGCCTTCGCCGTTCGGGTGCCAATTGCACAGAGTTTAAGGCCTTTGAGTATCCTCAAGTCCTTGCCTAATGTTTTTAGGCGTTTTTTGAAATAGGCCACGCCATTGACCGATGTAAAAATCAGTGCATCGTAGGCTTCAATCTGCGCGATGGCCGCGTCGGCCGCATCCCAAGAAGGTGGAGGAAGGATCTCTAAGGTCGGAAGGGCAATCGCCTCGGCCCCCAAATCGGAGAGTCGATCGAGAAATTCAGCGGCTTGCTCCTTTGCACGTGTTACCACGATGCGCTTGCCAAAGAGGGGCCGCGTTTCAAACCAGTTGAAGTGTTTCCGTAGCGAAACGACCTCACCGACGACGATGACCACCGGCGGGTGAATACTTGCCTCTGCGGCTTTTGCGACAATGTCCTCTAATTTGCCAATTACGCTGCGCTGGAATGGATGGCTGCCCCATTCGATTAGGGCGATGGGCGTAAGAGGCGCACGGCCATGTTGAATTAAGCGATCGACGATCTGAGCCAAATTCCCCATGGCCATCAGGAAGACGAGGGTGTCCGCCCCCGTGGCGAGGTGGGCCCAATTGAGTTGGCTTTCCGCTTTGCTCGGATCTTCGTGGCCTGTAATGAAGGTGACCGAGGAGGCCAGCTCCCGATGCGTCAGGGGAATGCCCGCAAAGGTGGGCACGCCGATGGCCGAGGTGATGCCGGGGATAACCTCGAAGGGAATCGAGGCGGCGGCGAGCGCTTCAATTTCTTCTCCGCCTCGACCAAAGATAAAAGGGTCGCCCCCTTTCAAGCGAACGACGGTTTTGCCTATTTTCGCTGCCTCCACCATTAATCGATTGATCTGGGCCTGGTGCTCCGAACTGCGCGATCCGCCTTTTTTCCCGACGTAAATTCTCTCCGCGTCTTCAGGTGCCATATCCAACAACTTGGGGTTGGCGAGATAGTCGTAAATGACCGTATCTGCAGTTTCGATCAGGGCTTTTCCACGCAGGGTAAGCAGCTTGGGGTCGCCCGGCCCGGCGCCGACAAGAAAGACTTTTCCAATGGGTTTGGGCTTCGACAAGGGTGTGACTCGCGTTTGTAAGACCGGATTGTTTTTAATGACTAAAAATAGATGGAAGCATATCGGTGCAGGGCCTGTGGGTCAACTAAAAAAGGGGTGCCGCCAGTTCTAGCGCGCTGCCTTGCTCCCGTTTTTTACTTCCTCAAGTTTAAGCAGCAGGGTTTCGAGGGAGAGTTGACGGTTCACATTTCGAGTCTGGGCCATGTGCAGGGCTTGCATGTGGGCCAGCACATCTAAAATGTCGTCCGAGCCCATTGCGCTTGCCCAGTTTTTCATCTCTTCGTAGCGCCAGGAATAAAGGAGCATCGAAGGGTCTAAATGGCGGGTGTCGGGGAGCGACTTGATGACGAGCAGGTCACGAAACCAATTGAGGAGATACGAAATCGCGGCGCTAAAGCTTTCGGCGTCTTTTCCAAAATCGGCGGCGGCCTGAAACAGATCGGCGCCCGAAACCAGACGATGCCGGTCTTCGTCCAGTTCGCGCGCGGTTTCAACTTCCAGGCCGAAGGCCACGCCAAGTTGCCCATTGGCAAAGGCCGCGACCAAGCGGGCTTCCGACTTCGTCCAGCCTTTTTTCTCGATTAAGATGGTGATGACTTGCGAAAGCGTCAGCGGCTGGAAAGTGATTTTTTGGCAGCGCGAAAGCAAGGTTGCCGGCAAGGCCGAAGCCCGCGCGGTGATTAAGATTAAAATCGCATAGTGCGGCGGTTCTTCTAGGGTTTTTAGCAGGCTATTGGCGGCCGCCGCATTCATCTTTTCGGCGGGATCGATGATCACGATTTTTTTCGGGCCGTCGAAGGGTTTAATAACGATCTGCGATTGAAGGGCGCGGATCTGATCGATCTTAATTGAGGGCCCCTCCGGTTCAATATATGAGAAGCCGGGGTGGTTGCCGTCTTGCATTTTACGACAGGTGAGGCAGCTGCCGCAGGGCTCAATGGCCTGTTCTGTCGATTCCGTGCTGTCCTTGGCGAGTCGGCAAAACAAGGCTTGCGCAAAAATTTCGGCGGTCTTCCGCTTGCCGATCCCTTCGTTCCCTTCGAACAGCAAGGCCTGCGGCATTGCTCCGTTTTTTAAGAAGGATTGCAAGATGTGGATGCTGCGACTTTGCCCGATGAGCTCACGAAAGAAAGGCATCTGCCTGCTCCTGAATTTGTGCCGCGACCACAGGAATGGGCGCATTGGCATTAATGACCACAATGCGCTTGGGCTCGGCCTGGGCCAGGGCCGTGTAGCCGCGCTGAACCGCCTCGTGAAATTGGAGCGCCTCCTCGTCGAGACGGTTGCTTGCACCTCGCGCTTTCATGCGTGCCAAAGCTTTACTCACGTCCATTTGAAGCAAAAAGGTGTGGTCTGGTGCGATGCCCTGGGCCGCGAATCGGGCCATGGATTCGATCTCCGCTTTGGGGAGGCCGCGGGCCGCACCCTGATAGGCCAGAGTTGCATCCGTAAATCGGTCGCAAAGCACAATCTTACCGGCCTCAAGCGCGGGCCGAATCACCTCCGCAATATGTTGGGCGCGGCTTGCCAGATAGAGAAAAAGCTCTGTCTTTGGGTCCATTGGAGCCGCCCCTGGCGTCGCGCCCTCAGTTTTATCCAAAATAAGTGCGCGTATGCGATCGGCCAGCACCGTCCCCCCCGGTTCGCGGGTCCGGACCACAGGATAGCCCTTTTTTTCTAAATAATCGGCCAGGCGGGCGAGCTGCGTGCTCTTGCCGCTGCCCTCGCCGCCTTCGAATGTAATAAACTGCCCGCACATCATTTCCGCATCATAAAGGAGCGCTTAGGAATTATCAACGGTGTTGGGCTGAGGTGTGGTTCAAGTTGAAGATCATGGGAAGGCGAGGCGATTGTGCGAATTCTGTTGGAAGATTGTGAGGCTTAAGCTTCGATGATTTTTTTTCGGAGGATGAGAATTTCGAGGGCCAAGGCGCACTTGGCGATGAGTTTTTTGATGGTCTCGACATGCTTGATTTTGGCGCGGGAATAGAAGTTGTCGCCGTAAAAGACGCAGACGAGGTGGCCTTTAATGCACAGGGGAAAGACCACCACTTGCGGCGGAAATTGAATGTCGAGGGCGCCAACGAATTTTCCCATACCGGAGGTCATCATCGGCCCGTCATAATGGGTTTTTGTTTTAATGACCTCCTCAAACATGGGCAGGTCGGTGGGGTTCAGTTCGCCGAGGTTGCTGGCCGCCTCTTGGGGCATGCTAATCCATAGAGCCAGCTTCCCCTTTTTCATCGAAAAACAATAGACCCTTTCGAGGAAAAAAGAAAGATACCGCATTAAGGCTTGAATCGCCTCGTCGCGGTTTTGAACCAGGAGCAGATCTTTTTTTGCCAATTCGAGATAAAATTTTACCTGGTCGGCATCGAGCGGTGCCCCGCTTTGATCGCCTGCAAGTGGTTTAAGCTTGTTCCGTTCCTCATGGAGCAGCTTCGTAAAGCGCGGTTTTGAATCGGTGTGATAATATTTTTTCAGAAAGGATTGAATCCGCACTTCGGAGGCGACGTGGAATTGAAGGTCGTAATATTGAAAATCCTCGTGTTCCGCGATCTCCGGATTCATAATGGGGTTGGTGACGGCAATTTTCAATATCTTGCCTTCAAAGGCGAAAGGCAGCATTTCGTACTCAACGGCGAGGGCGCGGGGAATAAGATCGATCACTTTTGGGTCAATTTGGGAAAGCTGAACTTGAGAAACGATGGGGAGGTGAAAATGCTCGCTTAAAAAGTGGGTGAGCTCCTCTTCGCTGATGTAGCCCAGCTCGATGAGGTTGGTGCCCAGCCGCCCACCTTGGGTAATTTGGGATTCCAAGACCGTAAGCAATTGGTCTTCGGTAATTTTATTTGCAGAGATTAAAAGCTCGCCAAGGAGACCATTCATCGGTTTTTTCACAGGTTAGAGACTGTATAAAAATTATCACAAAGCCTTGTTTTGTCAAATTGAAGGCGGGTTTTCTATAAAAGCGGTATGATTTTAAGCCTGTTTCAAAACGGCTCTTTTTATTGTGAAATATTCGATAAGCCAAGCCTGCGAACCATTCGGATTGATCGGGGGATATTAGGGTGTTAATTCTTACCACAGGCAGGATAGAGGACCGATATGTCGAAGGGAAGCTCCAGGGGATTGTTGCTTACCCAGGAAGTAATTGGGATACGCTGAATACAATTATTAGCCAGAGGCCTTCCATTGTAGGGAACTGGAGCGTTACGGACCTGGTTAGGGAAATAATCGAAGAACAGCACTGAAAAATAAGGAGATACGCCCCCTATGAAAAAAGCTCTAACGGTTTTGATTATTATTCTGGTTTTCCCAACATCGGTCATGGCGTCCATTTCCGATTATTTAATTGAAACGAATATCGGCAGTTTTATCGCCTCGAAGAATCCATCAGAAGGAGTAGGGCGAGGAATATTAGCCGGAGCCGACCATTTCGGCCTCGATCACGATGATTTCACATTTAGGATTTCTTATTTTAACCTCCAAGCCGACTTTGGCCTTCGAATCCAGGTCACCCAACACGCTGGTAGTGATTCCGATCAGTGGTTGTTGCATGAGGTAGAGGATGCCTTCCGAGGAAACCCAGAACAAGACAATTTCAAGGGGGTGCTCCGTGAAATCAATGGGAACAGGATATTTACTTACTTGCCTCTTAACAATTTACAGCATAGGAGATATAATGGTGAAAATTGAGGGAAAGAGGAGGCGAGATGCAGAAAGAAGAGGCCGTATTTTTAAAATGGCAAATCCGTTTTGGGACAGAAGAAGCGTGTGTAAAGTAT
>JAJDBW010000048.1 GCA_029261155.1 Nitrospirota bacterium
ATACTTTACACACGCTTCTTCTGTCCCAAAACGGATTTGCCATTTTAAAAATACGGCCTCTTCTTTCTGCATCTCGCCTCCTCTTTCCCTCAATTTTCACCATTATATCTCCTATGCTGTAAATTGTTAAGAGGCAAGTAAAATAATATCCCCAGCCCGCAGGCCTGCCTTTTCGGCGGGAGAATCGGACGAAACCCCGTCGATGCGCGCGCCTTTTCCTTCGTAGGCAAAATCGGGAAGCGTGCCCAAACCGACACGCCGAGGCGTGGTGGACTGTTGCGCTGGGTTTCTGTTTTTTTCCGAAAGCGTGACCGTCATCGGATCGGGACGTTCCGCTAAATAGGCGATGGCCTCGCTCATCACCTTGGCAACTTTCGCCATTCCCGCCGTGTCGATTTTATCGAGCGTGTCAGAGGGCCGATGGAAATCGTCATGTCCGCCGCTGAAGACTTGGACAGCCGGGACGCCCGCCGCGTGAAAGCTCAGTTGGTCGCTGGGGTTGAACTCGTTTTCGACGGTTTGGATGGAGATGCCCGTGACAAAGCCGATGCCCCGGAAAAGATGCGGCCATTGCTTGGCGGTCTCGGCCCCGAAGACCCTGAGCTTCTTATTCCCCAAGCGGCCGACCGTGTCCATATTCAACATGCCCATCATCTTTTCCGCCGGATAGTCTTTTTGATTTTGGACATAGTGGCGCGATCCAAGGGCCTGAACTTCCTCTCCGCTGAAGGCCACGAAGATTACGCTGCGTTGCGGCGATTGCCCGGCCAGGCTTCGAGCCAACTCCAATAAGACGGCTACGCCGCTGGCGTTATCGTCCGCGCCGGGATGGATTTTACCATCGTCGCCGCGATGAGCATCCGGCCAACCCAGGCCAAGATGATCGTAGTGCGCCCCGACGACCACGCTTTGCCCCGCCCAGTCCGCATTGTTTCCCGGAAGCAATCCGACCACATTTTTAAGGACAGCCGTTTTTTCGGGATCGCCCGCGCGGGCCTCGAAGCTTTGAAAATAGCTCCCTTCCGCATCGCCCAAGGGGATGAGGCCCGCCTTACGGAATTGTTCCGCGATGTAGTCCGCCGCACGGTCCAACTCCGGCGTGCCGAAGCCGCGGCCCTTCATTTTTTCGTCCGCGAGAAAGCGCAGGTCGGCATGCATGCGTTCTTCCGAAAAAACGGAAGGCAGCGTGGCCAGCGCTTGCCGTGCGGCTAACTTCCCGGTCACGACTTTGACTCGTTTTCCATCGGTCTGTGCCACCCTCACCGACATGGGCGATTGGATGATGGGCCATTCGCCTTTGAGTTTGTTTTCCGGTTCGTCCCCTTTAAATCCCAAGTAACTGTAGCGGCCGTAATGCGGCAGCTTGCGCGCGAGGCCGGGGAGGGCCGCAGGATTGTCGCCGGCCAGCCATGCGAGGGCGAAGTTTGGGTTTTCACCATTGCGCGTGACCACCACGGTGGCTTGTTCCTCACGACGAAGGATATCTTGTCCGATGCGGACTTGGCCCGCGCCGAGGGCCGTATCGTAATGCCGAAGGCCTTCCGACATTTTGTTCAAAAATTGGTTTTCCCAACCCAGTAGCCACACCGTCCGATCCGAGGGAAGGGTTTCGAAGGCCTCGTCCCAGGCGATTTCGATTTCGGGATTCTGTGATTGTCGCCAGGATTCAGCCAATTGGCGATAGCCCGTCGTGGCGCTATCTTTTTCTTTCGCGGGCAGGAGCATCAGCGGCCGCTTGCCGCCGAAGGCCAAAGACAGGGCGGGCGGGATTTCGTTTCGGTCCAGACGGCGGAAGAGATCGAATTCGGGATCGACATCCAGCCGAAGGGGCCGGGCGGGGAGCATCAGTTCGACCTGCAATTCTTTTTCCGTCATCGCGAGGGCCGTTTGATGGGCCGCAGCCTGCCCTTCAAGATGCACGGCAATGGGAACGTTCAAGCGGTAGGCCGGACCCGATTGGATTTGTTTCAGAGTTGCGGTAAGCCGGTAGCCGCCTTCAATCGCCACAGCTTGGGCCGCTTCCACGCGGAGCTGGGGCGCGCCGGTGCGCCGGACCCATTGTGCGAAGGTTTGCGATAAATCGCGCTGGGCCCGTTTTGAAAAGGCCGATTCCAGATCCTCAAAGCTGGCCCGTTTAAATCGATGGCTCCGGTAAACATCCTGGAGCGACCGGACGAACAGTTCGTCGCTGAGTTCGTACCGAAGCATGTGAAAGAACATCAGGGTCTTTCCGTAGCCGACGGCCTCGGTCACGGGATTGTGGCGTTCGCGAAACGCGGTGAGGGGAATGTCGCTGGCCGCGCTGACGTAGTCGGCGTATTTCTGCAAGACGGCCCGCCGGTGGTTTCGGCCTCGGCCGCGCTGTTCTTGAATGAGGTGGTCAGCCAGGTAGGCCGTGAGGCCCTCGCTCCAATTGCCGGAGGCCGCATCGACAAAGACCCCGTTGCCCCACCAGTTGTGCAGGATTTCGTGCGGATAGGAGGAGTGGAGGATGAAGGGGAAGCGGATGATCTGGGGGCCGAGCAGGGTGAAGGAGGGCATGCCGTAGCCCGTGTCCCAAAAGTTTTCGACGAGCGCGAATTTGCCGTAGGGATAGGGACCCAAGAGTCTGTCGTACATCTCGATGTATTGGCCCGTGACGCCGAGATATTTTTCCGCCAAGGCGGGGTCGGGTGTTCGTAAAAAGGCCTGGGCCAAAACCTTTCCTGCTGGCCGGCTGTATTCGGTGAATTGTCCTCCGATTAAAAAGACGGCGTCTTGCGGTTCGGGCGATTCCCAGCGGACCTCGGTTCGCTCCGCGCCTTTTTCGTGCCGCGTCCGCTCGCCCTGGCTAACGGCGTCCCATCCCGCCGGGAGCGTCACATCGAGGGTAAAGGTAAGCAGGCCCTGATCGAACCAGGGCAGCCAGTAGGTCGCGCCTTCCAAGTAGATGCCTTCTTCGGAAACGGTGCCTGGGGTCTGCTGAAAACTGCGGGCATGGTCCTCCCCTTCCTGATGGAGCGGATGATCGATTTTTCCCGCATAACGCAACACGGCGGTATCTTGTCCGGCGGGAAGGCTGAGGCGGTAGGCCTCAAGGCCCGTGTCCGGTGTCGGGGAAAAGGCCTCCGGGAGTTGCTCGAAGGCGGTGGCCGCCGCCTCATCGTCGAGGGGCGTGATGTGCGTGCCTGGATTTGGAGATTGGGGCTCGAGTCCGCGATGGAGTAAAAAATGAAGGACCCGATTCCGGCCGGGGGGCGTGTCTTTGGGAAATCGGATTGTGTCCTCGACGGCGATCCGATGTGTTTTGGGATCGAGATCGACTTTGATCTCGTGGTGGATTTCTCCGGCGTGAAGGACTGCGGCTCCGAAAAACGATAAACAAATGGCGATGCACAAAAATTGTTTCATCGGACACCTACATCGAGTGAACAACGAAGCGGCCCAGCCGCGCGCGGGGCTACTTTAATTCCGAAAGATAGGCCACAACCCAGTCGATTTGTTTTTCGCTGAGATGGATTTTTCGCATGGCCGAATTGGGTTTAACCGATTGCGGGTCGGTGATGAATTGTTTCAGTCCTTCCGGCGTGAGGCGCTCGCCGATGGAAGAAAGATTGGGAGCGCGCGTACCACCCTCCCCCTGAATGGTGTGGCAGGAAAAACATTTCTTTTCGACGACCTTACGGCCCGCTTCTTGAGGTTTTAGGGCCGCCAGTTTTTCGTCATCAAGTCCACCGGTGCATCCCGCAAAAACAATGAGGAGGCCGGCGAGGCTCAGTGTTCTTAATCTAGTCATGTGCTACTCCTTTAACAGATGAGGGCTCATGTGATGCCGCTTCGGATCCATGGCGTGTTCGCTTGTAGGCTTGATTGTGATGTTCTTCGATTTACCTTGTTGGTGTCAAGTCAGATTATGTCCGGAGGATTCACTTAATTACCTCTAGTCTCTTGCGATACTTGCATTGTAGCGGGTCGGTTTTGGGAGTCATGTTAGTTGTCGGGGGCAATTTGGGGGCTGAGGCTTTGTGCGGCGATCGCCCGTCTTGGGTTTTAAAATTTGAAGGAGGGTTTGTTCTTTACGTCCTTAAGATGGGTTTAGATGGCCGAACGTTTGATGTGCCTATAAATTATAGAAAGAATTCTCCAAGGCATCTTACGTAGTCATATAGCCTTGGATTTTGTGTCTCCATTTGTTTAAATTCGATGCCAAACGCGTATTCGATTTCCGCTTGATCCACATCTTCGAATTTCTCCACCCATGCGATTTCACCGATCACCGATTCTTCGCAGGCCCCTTCAGGTGTGGTGGGCAATTTTAAGGTGACGTGGATCTTATCCCCTTTTTCATAAGCCTGTGTTCCAGAACACCCCATACCTTGGATCGAAAGGTCACGGACTTGAACCTCGGACGATTCGTGAAGCCCCTGAGCACTGATACTGGCGACACTAGCGATTGGAAATCGTTTCGAACTTCGCGCTTCTTTCATCTGAACTCCTCAAAAACATCTAATTATAAAATGATATCGCTCTATTTTAGCATATTCTTTTGGATTGGGCTTTGATGAGGCTTGGGCAAATCTCAGGCGAGCTTGCAGGAGGAAGTGACTGGATTAACTTGAAAATAGTATTCTCATGCGGATGCCTTAAACTGGGATTTTCCGACTGGCTTAGGGCTTCCGTTCTACACTTTTTTAGGGGTTTTTGGCGCAGCGAAATCCCAGAAAGGGAAAGCGTTCTTCCGGAAAGACATTTTGTCGGAAGGTGAGGCGTGCGAAAATGGGAAGTGTATAGTGGCCCGAATCGCCATAGGCATCGCCTCGGGCCACCTTATACTGCTGGCCGAAATCGGGGCTTTCGTAGTCCGCGCCTGGATAAGCTTGATACCAATTGGCCGTCCATTCCATGACATTCCCATTCATGTCGAAGAGGCCGTACACGCTGCGGTCTTGGCTGAAGCGTCCGACCATCATCACGCTTCCGTGGGTGCCTGCGCTCACGTTGCCTTTGGTGGCATCAAATTCCTTGCCCCAAGTATAGAGATTGCCGTTCGGCCCACGCGCGGCTTTTTCCCATTCGGCCTCACTTGGGAGGCGTTTTCCGATAGAGTCACAATAGTCACGGGCTTCGTACCAATTCACTTCCACCACAGGAAGCAGCCCTTGGCCGTCGGGTGGGTCTATCCCTCCCCAATAGGGGGGTGGTTTTCGCTGTCGGGCCTTTATGAATATTGCATAGTCTTTGTTGGTTACTTCGAAGCGGTCGATAAGGTAGTCCGAAAGGGAGAGGCTTCGCTCGGGGTGTTCGTCCAAGTAAAATGGTTTTTTATTTCCCAACTCGCCCTGGAGGCCTTCGTCATCGACCTTGTCGCTTCCCATAATAAACGGCCCTTCGGGGATGCGGATCATTTCGGGGGGGTGTTGTTCGGGTTTTAGAACGAGATAGGTCAGTAGACCGATGGTAACGATAATTGTGGAAAATAAAACGAATTTCTTTAGTGAAAACACCACCGGAGGCCTTTAGAAATAAAGCGGTCTACTTCTGGCCGTCAAGGACCGAATGGGCATCCGTATTGTGGTTCATGTCCCTTCCGTGGCACCTGAGATTGCAGCCTGGACCTTTATGAGCACCATAGTCATTGAGGTTTGCTCCTGGACCGAATGCAGTATCTGGTCCATTAACGAGATGTCCTGCGCCCCAAAGGGGCTGATCGGAAACACGATTACCGGTGATATTGGGCTGAAAATTGATTAGGTGCGAACTCATGTTGTGTCCCGGGTTATCGGCCTGAAACTGCGGATCGTTCATTCCGACGAAGATGGTATTGCCCGCTTCGACATTGCTGTGGACATTATTGTGGCATTCGTGGCAGCGGGCATTTGTCCGTCCGACCAGATGGAGAAGGTGTAAATTGCCTCCTGTTGTTCCTAAACCATTCACATTACTTGTCCCACCGCGGTAAAAGTTGGTCAAACGTGACTTTGGCGCGATGGCCCCTGGGCTTTCCCACCATGGCGTAAGAAAGGCCGATTCGTTATGGCAATTGAAACACAGGGCGAAATTCTGTGGGTTGTACTGACCTCTAACGGTTCCTGGAGGCGGGCTGTCCGCTGTTCCTATTGTTGTATCATAGTTTGCCCTCAAAATTCGCTTATAATTCGAACCATGCGGCCCTTGCGCCGTTTTTGGGTCGTTGAGCGAGGCGGTCCGGACACCGACCGGATCTTCGGGAATGCTAGGCGAACGATCGGTCGGGCGGCGGTAGGCGGTGCCGCGCGTATCGTCAAAAGTGATGGGGCCGGGATAGTCGGGAAGGTTGATGCCGAGTGGGAAACCAGTGCCGTCGAAGCCCAGAAATTGCGGGATGTTACCCAAGTAAGTGCCGAAGAGATCGGTATTGTGGCAGTCGGTGCAATGGATGGTGGCCTCGCGGGAGAGTCCCCCGGAGCCGTCATGCCCGCTGACCCGTCCACTGGAATCGAAATTGGCTTGGTGTCCGAAGCCTCCCATGAATTGGCCTTGCTGAGAAGGGACATCAACATAAAGATTAAAATTATTGAGTACGCCCGATTGATTCCGGCCCGGCTGAAAAACGGGATGAAAGGAGGTGTTCATCATCGGTGGATTTGGGTCGGGAATCAAAGGGCCATTTTTGTCGTTTGGATCCAAAATCCTAAAATTCTCTGGATAAAACGGAGTGGAGTTCGGATCGAATTCTTTCCGCTTATTGCTGCCGTGGGCATTTACGCCCTTGCCGGGATCGATGGGGCTGTTTCCCCGCGCCTGAACTAGCTTTCCCGTGCCGACTGCGTTGAAGAGGGCTTCTCGGACGTGGTTGTTAAAGGTGTTGCCGTGGCAACGCAGACAGACTTCATAAATATAGGGCTCGCGTTTTTCGTCGACGCCGAGAAGGGTTTTGGCGACGATGCCGCTGCGAATGGTGATTCCGGGCATGCCTTGAAAACGGTTTCTCCGTGTAACCCTGTGCATGTTGTGGCAGTCGACGCATTCGATATGCGAGGTATCCGGTGTTTGCGCGCCGGGGACCACGTTGCGATCCTTGTTATTCGCCGGTTCTTGAAAGGGGCCGCCAAAATAGGAAGGCACCCGGTTGTCGCTGCCCAACTGTACGCCTTCTTTTGGGAGATCGACAAAGACCGGTTGATGGCCTAAGCCCAGGGTCAGGTCCATGGCGCTTCCGGTCGGGGAGGTGCCGTTGTTTCCATTGCCTTCCCGGTCCTTAAAGAATTGCGTACGAATGTCGGGTGCGCGGGTCGGGGCCTGTAAAATAGAGGTTTCTTGCGGTTGGTGACATTGAAAACAAGTCTGCTCAATGGCGACATTGCCGATGGGATCGACGCCTTCCCGCAAAATACGGATGGCCCCTTGCCGCGTATGCGGGTCGTGGCAAATCAAGCAAGCCCGTTCGGCGACTACTGGGGATTCGTCGTCGTGGAGGTTGGTTGCGCCGGGTTTCAGCCGCGAATCGTCAAAGACCCCGGTTTGTCGATCGCCGAAGTGGGAATTCAATTCGTCCGGGTTGTAAGGCCAGCCTGGCTTGTCGTGACAAAAAAGACAGAGTATGGCGCCTTCTTGTGCGGGCTGTCCGCCGCGGCTTGCCGCGCCTACGCGTTTTTCAGACTGTGTGGCGGCAAAAGTTCGGGATTGGAGGCGGTTGGCGCGCAGAAATTTTGGAAAATCGACCTGGTGCGGATTATGACACGACGTACACTGTACGGAATCGTAGACGTTATTGTTGTCGCCCGAAGCCCTTCTTAATGGCGAAAGCGGGGTCGGTGTGCTTTGCGTAAAAGGCCGATGGACGGGCGGCCCCGGATTCACGAATTCGGCGTCTTTAGAAAGCAATTGGGTGTCGAAGACCATCGAAATCGGATGATCGTTTCGGAGGTCTTGTCCGAGCGCACGCGTGTTCTGTGAGGCTGCACCGTCTCCCACCGGGATCGATCCGAAAGGTCCGGCCGGGGCCTGGCCGGTGGGGTATTCCATTGTATATTCCCCATCGAGGCCGCCGCTTCCACCTTTGTTTAGCACGCTGCCGAGGGCGATCGTTCCGTCGTGGCAAGATAGGCAAAGCCGGGAGTATCCGGTTGGACGGCGTCCCCCTTGGGTATTTTGGTTTAAATTCGCTTCGAAGGACTTACTCCAGACCTGATCGTACATTTGATACTGGTCGGGAGAGAGTTTTCGGTTCCAAATTGGGGCGCGAATGGTGACGCCTTCTCTTGAAGCGCCGTGGGGTGTATGGCAGAAGACGCAGACCTCGGTGGTGCCGTTTGCACCCGAGGAAGACTTAATGTTTCTTTGATTGTCCGGACTAAAGAGCTGTTCGAAGATGACTTGTTGGTCGCCGGTTAAGGGGAGCGCGGAGAGGTTATGTTTGGTCGCGCTGACATCTTCCTCAAAGGGTTCGGAGGTGGGTTGAGCCCAAGAGCTTCGCTCGAAAAAATAGGCCGTGAGCCCAATGAGCGTGAGCGTGGAGACAATCAATACAAGCCGAAAAGGCGAAGGCGATTGACCCGATTTTAATCTCGGCAGAAAACGCAGCAAGAACTTACCTTTCATAGACGATCCACTATAATAAGCAGCAGATTTTTTGTCAACTTTGCGGATATCGATTGCAGAAAAGCATCATCCACCCGCGATTCAAATCAAGGCTTAAGCCGACTTCCTTTCGATATTATTTAGATCAAGCCAAATCTGTTTTCTCTAGCATCCAGAGGGTTTTAACCCGCCGGATTTTCTTTGCCGATAAGTTGAAACACTTGTACCCGTTTATTGTAGGCATCTGCAACATAAATTCGACCGTCTTGATTCACGGCGATCCCTGAAGGCAGCCAGAAAAAGCCGGGGTCAACACCTGAGGCCCCGAAGTTCAAGAGAAGCGCTCCGGATGGGTTGAACACTTGGACGGTGTCGAACAAGGTGTCGACCACGTAGATATTGCCTTGCTGATCGACGGCTATCCCTTTTGGACGGGAGAATTCCCCCAGGTTGTAACCCAGACTGCCCACCTGTGACAGTGGCTTTCCTTCGGGGTCGAAGACCTGTATTCGGAAGTTGAGCGAATCGGAAACGTACAAGTCCCCTTTTTGACTAACCGTCGCATAGGTTGGAAAATTGAAGGTGCCGGCTTCAACGCCGCGTTTACCAATGGTGCCGAGTTTTTCTCCGAGGAGGGAGTAGATCAAGACGTGGTGCGCCATGGTGTCGACCACGTAAAGTCGTTCTCGCTCCCTGTCGATGGCGATGCCGGAGACCCGTTGAATTTCTTGGTCGTTGCCGATGACCCGAATGGACTTCCCCTCCCGATCGAAGACGAAGATTCGGTTTAAGTCGGCATCCGAAACGTAAAGTTGAAAAGCCTTGTCGACTGCGACCCCGATGGGGTTTTGAAGTCGGACGTCCGGGTTGACTTCGAAAAATTGTTTGTAGCGATGACCTTTTTCGTCAAAGTAATGCACGACCTGCAGGCCCGTGTCGGCGACGTAGACGCCCCCTTCGGCGTCGACGGTAATGCCCGAAGGGCGAATAATATAGGGCGTTTTTCCTTCTCCGAAAATAAATTGAACGATCTTTTTAAACCAAGAGGGTTCAATGCCGATATCGGCGGGTTTGACCCAGGTTTGAACGAAGGAGATTCGCGGCGGATCGGGGGGCTTCGGCCAAAAGATGGCCGGACTTTCTTTTACCGGCGCTGTGGCGCAAGCCGAAAGCGCAAGCAGCACCACCAACATGCCGACTTTGTAGCGTGCCACCTTAAGAAGGGAAGCCAAGCGAGATGCCTTGTGCGGCCCTTTCCTTATTTTTTTATCCTTGAATCGTTCCAAGCGCTATGGGCCCTTTCGTGATTTTTCGGCCTTCATTAAAACGATCGGCTCATGCGTCCGAAAATCGATTGGCTCTTGTATTCCACATTGTCGCCAAGGCTTTTGGAGGTGTCTTCGCTCCATCGCCCATCGAGACTTAAGACAAATTTCCCAATTCGATACACGATGGCGGAGGTGGTCTCGATAATGTCGCGATCAAAGGAGCTATCCCCTTGCGTGCGCTCTTGGTTGGCCCGTGCGCCGAAGTTGATTGTGGTGTTGCCGAGATAAAAAGTCCAGCGGATTTCTTCGTAGAAGATGTGGGAGTCCAGATAGAATCCGCCCGGATAGTCTTGGTAGGTCCAACCGCTGGAGAGCATGCCCCCGCGCAAAAAGTAATAAGTGCCCCGGGCGTCTGTGAGGAAGTTATCGCCGTCGGGGCCAAAGCCCTCAATTTTAGTCCAACTCGCAGTACTTTGTAGGATGAGACTGTCGTCTTCAAGTAGAAGTCCCCTGAAATAACTCGAATCGGCATTAAGTTGAACTCGGTGCGAGAGTTGATCCCCGATTTCCTGATTCGCCGGAACGGGTTGAAGCGAATTCGTAGCTTGCGGGACGTTGAGGTCACGGTCGATGTCGTTGAGGGTGTAGCTTAAGGCCAAATGAATGAGGCGAATGCGGGTGTTTTCTACGCGCAGGGTAATGGTGTTCATGAGGTCGGTTTCGTCACTCTTTGCCGTATTCCCAATGGCATCGCTTTGGTCGGTATCCGTCATACCATAGGCCAAGGCGTAACTGGCGGAATAGCGTAGAACTTCCAAGGCACGGGTGTAGTTTAGGTACCCGCGATAGCGTTGGTAGCTGGTGTCGATGTTGACTGCGCCGATCTGGCTGGCCTCGGTTTCCGTCCAGCCATAGGCGGCGCCCAGGCCGGAGGAGAGGCCGAAGAAAGGCCGATAGTTCAGGCTGTAATCGAAATAAGGCGAGGTGGTCTTCGAATCGCTGATATCGAAACTGGAATAACGCCCGCTCATGACCATGTCGAGTGTTTCCATCGGACGATAAGATCCGCTCAAGAAGGCGCTTTGCCGAACCAAATCCACTTTTCTTCCAGGATTGTTGGGGTCTGCGACGCGGGTGCTGGGTGTTTCGGCGTAATCGATGCGCGCATGCGTGTCCCAGTGGACTGAGGGGGTATAAAATAAAGAGGCGCCGATCCCCTGCTCTTGCGTGAAGGCCGAACCAGTTCCATTTCGTTCGGAGGAGCCGCCATCCGTGGTGAGCCTTGAGTAGGTGCTCAGCACCAAGGCGGGCGCGAGACGGCTCTCCGTCGTGAGATTGAAGGAGTTTCCTTTTATGGTATCGATGCTACCGGACTGTTGGCCGGGTAGGGCTGTCCGGGCGACATCGGTTTCGTTGAATTGATATCGACCGATCAGCGAGGTCTCTCCGACTCGGCCACTGGATTCCAAATTGACGAAACGATTCAAGGTGCTGGGCAGGCGGTTGGGGTCGTCAATGGATTTGGCCTCGCTTTGGTTATAAGAAAGCGAGATGCGCGGGAGAAAGGAGGCTGAAAGGGCCCAATTTCCGCCAAAGGTGGTTAGCAGGTCTTTGTCCTTCATGTCGAGTGGACTCTCAAAGCGGTTGGATCGGGTGACGCGCTGGTAATAAAGGCTGAGTGGCGAAAGGGTTGGGAAGAGGTTTAAGGCGATGGAGTAATCGGTAAACTCAAAATCCTGGTCTCCCTGGCCATCTGTTTTTGTGTCTTGTTCGAGATAGGTGGCACTCATGAGAATGGTGCCGATGCGCGGGTCGAAAAGCTCGCCGAAATTACGGAGGTTGTAGCGTTGTTGAAAAAAAGTGGTTTCGTCGGTCTCGTTGTTTTGCTCCGTCTTAAAGCTGCCGTAATTCAGGTCGAGCGAGCCGCTTAAATTAATAAAACGGGCCTCGGCCCAAGACGGAGCAAGCAGGGACAAGAAGAGGATGATTATCCCAAAATAAGCGCGTTTTCCCAAATGGAGCAATGCCTCTCCTCAGTGTAAAACTCGGTGTTCCGCGTATCGGGCAGGGAAGCCAAGGAGCGGATCCCTAAGGTGTATTGCTAATTGACGAAATCGTCTCCCGAATCCTGCGTTGAAATGACAATGGTCGCTCTTGTTGTCAATTTTTGAAGCGCTTGCCTGCGTTCGTTTTCAGGTGTGCTTACAAGCTTCTCCCAGGTTTTTTCGATTAGGAGAGAACGCTCGACGCCTTTTCGTATCGCCGCCGGGTCGAGTCGGGCCTTCGCTAAGGCCGCCTCAAAATCGGTGTCGGACGAAAAGCGGTCTCGGATTCGTGCCAGACCCACTTCGATGTCTTCCTCGCTGACCACCAAGCCCTGTCGGCGTCCTTCTTGATAAAGGAGTTCTTCCTCGATCAGTTTTTTGAGCATCTCTTTTTCGAGGGTCGCCATTCTGCTTTCTGAAAGTTTCGTGTGGCCGATCCGGCGAAGATAGGCACGAACATGCTCTCGCACGGCGGCCTCGCTAATTGGAACATCGTTGACGCTGGCCCACAATTGAGTGCGGGTCGTCTCTTCGGTGGCCGCCGCAAGCGATACGCTGACTAAAATTGTTGTGAAGCACGCTGCCCATTGTAAGGCCCTGCGTTTTTTTGTTTGGCTTTTTATCATTTTTTATGACAACTCAAACAGATAAGACTTCTTTCATTTCGATCTTGCGAATTGGCCCCGGGTCGGGATGCAAGTCTGAGAAAAAGCGAGTTGTTTATCGTAAAGGCATTAATGGGTTCTGAAAGCGCGGGTTGACCTCCAGGCCGACTGGCCTCGTGGGGATTGTGGCAGGAGGCGCATTCGATATAAGGGGCATCGGGCCGGCTCGGGTCTGAAGCATAGGCCCGAATGCGATCGCGTTTATCGATGGGCAAAAAGGCGCCGTTGGGATCGCGATCAATCCACATGACTTCGCCACTGCCCGGAATCCGTCCGCCCTTGGTCGTAATATTCGTCAAAATTTCTCTGAATTGCGGATCGGTACGCGGAATTTCCATGCTGATGGGATGGTCATCCCGTAGATCGAGTCCCAGGTTGGGAAAGGGTTCTGCGCCGAAGGAGGCATTGGGTCCGCCGCCGAACTGATCGAAATAGATAAAGCCACCCGCTTCGTTATTGCGTTGGCCTTCTCTAAAGCTGTTTGAGGCATCGACCGCCGGGCCGGAAAAACCCATACCGATACTGCCGCCCGGTCCGCTCATGATCTTATTGTCTTGAAAGAAGCCGCCCGAGCCCGAGCTGTTGATGAGGGCATCGAAGGCCACTGCGCCGTCATGACAGGATAAGCAAGCCAGCGAAACGCCCTTGGGCCGTCCTGGATTGCCTAAGAGGTCTTGCGCATCGAAATGTGGGCTGGAGTAAGGGGTGAAGCCCATGGGGTTGGACAGCCGTCTATTCCAGAGGGGGGCAATCCCTTCGACACCGCCCACGTTGCTGCGGCCGCCATGGGGCGTATGACAAAAAATACACACTTCTTCATTGAGTCGGACATCGCCCTCGGTGCCTCGCACGGCTGGATTGCGCGCGCCCCGGAGGGAGGTCAGGTCGCCGGGCTTGAAGTCCGTCCCTTCACCGGCCAGAATGTCAGGATTGACAGCCAGGTTGTGTTTGGTGTGTCGGATATCTTCAGAGGCTTGCGCTTGTCGTGCCGCAGGGAAAGGGATGGCGTAAGCGATCAGGAAGCAGAGTAGCAATATTCTGAATAAGCCCAGATTCATCGCGATGAAGCGGCTCCTTTTTCAAGCGTTTGAAATAGACTCAATTTTTTTCCGACCTATCGGGCGCGACCCCCGAACCGGATGCAAGCGGTTCGGCTTTGACTGCTGAGGGGCGTTTTTCTTTTGGCGTGGAAAGCGAAGTTGCGGGTGATGGCCTATTCAAAAACTGAAAGACATTGACCCGATGATTGTATTGGTCGGCGACATAAATCCGGTCTTGGCTGTCGATGGTGAGGCCGGCCGGAAGCCAGAACTGGCCTTCCTGTCCGCCAAACTCACCGAAGAAGAGCAGCAGTTGGCCATTGGGGTCGAAGATTTGTACATTATTAAATCGGGCATCCACGACATAGATGTGGCCTTGGGAATCGACACCAATGCCCTTCGGCAGCGAGAACTGTCCAAAGCCCGTGCCCACCGATCCGAACTTGCTTAAAAACTTTCCATCCGGGTCGAAGACCTGGACTCTGAAGTTCATGTCGGTAATATAGATCTTGCCCGTTTTGTCGACAAAAAGGTTGGAGGGGAAATTGAATTCGCCGTCTCCGGTGCCCCGCTGGCCAAAATCAAAGAGCGGCTTTCCCTCGAAATCGAAAACGAAGGCTTTGTGTTTTCGGGTATCGACAATATAGACTCGCTTGAGTTCATTGTTGACGCCGATGCCGACGGGCCGTTCCATTTGGTTGAGGTCCCCAATATTAAAAAGATGCTTTCCTTCCGCGTCGTAAACCAGGCATTTTCGAAGCACCGTATCGGTGACATAGACCCGGCCTGCGCTATCGGCAGTGACGCCCAGCGGTCCGGCCAAGGCGCCGGGGCCATCGACGCCGAGCATGGAAAATTGGTTCTGTTGGGAATCGAAAACCAGGACTTTTCTCCACCCTGAATCCGCAACATAGAGGCGTCCATTTGGTGTAGCAAACACAGCGTAGGGCTTGACCAAGCGCGCTGTTTCGGATTTATCGAATAAAAACGCCTTAACGCGGTCCATCCAACTTTTTTTCTCGACATCTTCGGACGAAGAAATCGATTTGAGGAACTGAATGCGAGGGGCTTCGGGCGGCGGCGGCCAAACGAGATCGGGATTGGAAAGCGGTTTTTTTCCGCCACAGCCGGTTAAGAGGCCAATTACGAGGCTTAAGGTGACAAAGAGCAAGGGTTTTCTCAAAGGCGAGGTTCTCCTATTTTTGATGACAGGTCAGGCAAAGCGCGCTTCCTCGGTTTGAGGTTCTTAAAAAGGGATCTCGGCCTTCTAGGTTTTTTTCGTCCGGGCTGTGGATGTCGTGACAAGAGGCGCATTGCACCTTGTCTCCCTCAAAGGTTTGGATGCCGTTTGGAAACATTCTTCCCCCGTCCGTCTTAAGAATCATGGGTTGATTGAATTGAGGATCTTGGTCGAGGGTGGGAAAGGTCATCGAAAAGGCATGGTCGTCGCGCAGGTCTTTCGTGAAATATCGGATCGTGGCGTCGTGCGCGCCGGAAAGGCCGCCATAGGCCCCTTCATTTCGATTGTGGCATTTGGAGCAGGCGTCCGAACCGGGTTCGCCTTCCAGGGTCATCCGATGTTTTACTCCGGCTTCAGAAATGTCATGAAAACGCGGTGGTTTTAAAATGGAATCGACTGCGACCGATCCATCGTGACAAGAAAGGCAGGCGAGTGAAATGCCGTCGGGCGCTTTGGGTAAGACCGAGTCGAAGTTGGGACTTGAATACATCCGATATTCTCTTTCTTTCGGCAGTTCTCTATTCCACAATGGTGCGTAACTGCTGCTGTTATGGGGGGTATGGCAATAAACGCAGGTCTCGCGGTAATCGCTGAAGGTCCCACCTTGCATCGGTCCGGTTTCGGCTTGGTAGCCGCGCCAATTCAGGGCCGAAAGGTCGTGACGAGACCGCACAATCGACCCGCCATCGACCGAAGCGGAGATAAAAAGGAGGACGACCGTCGTGAGGCAAAGTCCGATCAGGCCGCTTTTTTTTTGGATCAATCTATGTGATTTAAATCCGATCAACGGCTCCTGTCGGCGAATAAATAAACCGTAAAAAAGGCCTTGCAAAAGTAGACATAAAAGCCCGAAGATATCAGGCTAACTATTAAATTTATTTTCATTTTTGTCAAGGAAAAAAGAGGACAACAAAATCTTGTTGATAAATTTTCACGTGTATGGGAAACTGAAACGAAGTTTCTTTAAAAAATGAATTGACATTTTACAAATACTTGTGTTATCCATCCCCTACTTTTTATATTTGCCAGGGAGGAATGATGAAAAAAGTTCGGATTGGCATCTTGTTGGGTTTTGTACTGCTCTTACCGTCCTTGTTCGTGGGTGACAATGTGTCAGGATATTATGGCGATATGGTGCTAAACAGCAAGGCCGAAAAAAGAGGGATGCCACCCGTTGTCTTTCCCCACTGGTATCACCGGGCTGAGTTTAAGTGTAAAGTCTGCCATCCGGCCATTTTTGAAATGCGTTCGGGTGCGAACGATATCGATATGAAAAAAATTATCGTCGACGGGCAGTTCTGCGGAAAATGTCACAACGGGACAATCTCTTGGAAGCCCATCGATTGTGCTCGGTGCCATTCTGGGGTGCCCGGCATGAAGACAGGCGTATTGGAAGGGTTCCCAAACTAGGAGGGTTTTTATGACCTGGGCAGCAAAAGGACGAAAGCGATCTCTTTATCTTATTGTTGGTTTTTTAGCCGTGTCCCTTTCATCGATTTATGCCTGTGCGCGTCAGGCCAAGAGCGAGCCGATGGCCGATGCCGCACCCACCGTCGTTGCCCAAGCCGAGGCGCCCGTTCAAGTTAAAGAAGAGGATTTAAAGGCCCCGAAGACTGGACCGAAAACACGGTCCTTGGTCGCGCCCCCACCCGTTGAAGGGCTTCGCAAGTTTGAAGATCCAACCGTCCTTCCCACACCGGGGCCGCCTTACAACGAGCACAATACCAACCCGGATGTCGTGATGGAAAGCATTCCCAAGGAAGCCACCGGCGTGGAAGACTGGGTTGCTGCTTTTAAAGAAAACAAAATCAATCCGCACGAATCGCTCGATTTAAGTAAGCCGCATACACCGCCCTTTAATTTCGATGTCGAAATCCCTGCCGTGGGCTCCATGCCCAATGTGATCTTTCCGCATTTCCAGCATACCTATTGGCTTGATTGCGGCAATTGTCATCCGGGGATTTTCCTCATGAAAAAGGGCGGAAATCCCATCTCGATGGTGAAGATTGTTAACGGTGAATTTTGCGGACGCTGTCATGGCCGTGTGGCCTTCCCGATCGCAAACTGTACCCGTTGTCATGTCAAACCCAAATAAGCCGGAACCCCTGCTTCATTCTTCACGGTCTTAAAGATCTTGTCGTGAGGATTTCATCTGCCATAGGGTCGGGAAATCGTCCTGCCTTGTTTGATCTAGGTTCCCTAGTCAGAAACCGGGTCCTCGCTCTTCTCCTATTCGCCCTACTCCTTGTTCCGGTCGATTCTCTAGAAGCCGGTATGGCAAAGCCGGATCGAAACCAGGAGCAACTGATCGGGCCGGTAAAGACCTTGTTGATTGAATTTGCGAAACTCAATAATGTCGATGGGGAATGGGTACCCGAATCGCCTCGGACGCCTTGGCTTTCGACCCTTTACGATTCATCAGGTTTTCAAATTGAGGAAGAGCAGTTCTACACTGAGAAGAGTCTTGATTTTAAATCCGTCTTTCAGTACGATGCTGCCGGGAATTTGTCCGAGGGGGTCGAGTACGATTATCAGGGAACGGTTGCTTTTAAGTGGTCCTATGCCTACGATTTGGTCAAGAAAACCATCGAGAAAAAGCAGTTTTTCCCCGATGGCGTGCTCTTTTCGGTTACAACGCGTTTCTATGACGCGAACGGAAACCTGGTCGAGGAAAAACGGTTTCTTGCGCAAACTCAAAACCGGTTCAAATGGACCTATGCTTACGACAATGCGGGAAAGAAGATTGAGGAAGCCTATTTTCTTGAACGCCGGGGTGAACGCCCTGGTAGCACAAAATCGCTGTTGAACTTTAAAGCCATATTTCGCTATGATAAAGAAGGAAATATGATCGAAGAAACAAAGTACGATGCCTCGGGCCGGATCAGCGGCGTCAGGCGTTTTAAATACGCGTTCGATCAAGTCGGAAATTGGATTACGCAGACCGCTTTTGAATCGCTAGGAGACAATGAAACATCAGCGCTTGTGCCCACCGAGATTACCTACCGTACCTTTTCTTATTATCCGCAATGACCTTCCTAAGGCGACGATCTAGATTCAGGCTGTTTTTATTCATCGCGCTTTTATTCTGCCTTCATTTCCCCCTCCCATCCTCCTTTGCGCAGGCCCCTATGCCGCAAAGGAACCCGGAGCTCTGGAATCACTTTTCCCTCTTTTCGATTGTGCGGGCCTTGGCCATTGACGGCGATACCGTGTGGATCGGTACCTCAAATGGCATTCTAAGATACAATCTTTCCACCGAAGACCAACAGGTGTATACGACGAAGGACGGCCTGCTTTCGAACATGATCCATTCCATTACCGTTGGCCCTGATGGGGTGATTTGGGTGGGAACCTATGGGGGCGGCTTAAGCCGCTTCGATGGAAAAACGTGGACAGCCTACACCCCCTACGGCTTGGGCTCGACCCTGACTTATGCGGCCAATTGGACGCCCTTTAAAAAGGGGCAAGGCTTAGGCGATCTTTGGGTGTATGGTATTCATTTCGATCCGAAGGGCGTGATGTGGGTGGCCACATGGAAGGGCGTCAGCCGTTTCGATGGGAAGGCATTTAAAACCTATACCACTGACGATGGTCTTATCGACAAATGGGTTTACACCTTGAGCCAAGACCGCGATGGCGTCTTTTGGTTTGGCACGGAAGGCGGCGTGACGCGCTACGATGGAAAGACTTGGCGGAGTTATACGAATAAAGACGGCGTCGGGACGGATGTCGGAACAACAACGCCGCCCGAAGTCCAATCCCTTCCCTTCACGCCCCGGCACCACGCAGAAGGCGGCGGAAAGCCGCTTCGCTACAATCCAAATTATATTGTCTCCTCCGTGGTCGATGCGAAAAATCATCTATGGGTCGGGACCTTGGGCGGCGGGCTTGCACGTTTCGACGGTAAAAGCTGGAAAAGTTATTCCACAAAAGACGGCTTGGCGGGCAATATGGTCCACGCCATTAAAATTGACCGTAACGGCCTTCTCTGGATCGGCACAGACGGAGGCGTCAGCCGTTTCGACGGTAAAACCTTTTCGAACCTAAGCAAAAAAGATGGTGTTAGCACTGTCTTTTCCATTGCTTTCGACAAAGAGGGAAACAAGTGGTTTGGAACCTTCGGCGGCGTCAGTCAATACCGGGGAGATTGATGTAAGCCTTGGTGTCGGAGGGGCATCTCTGTCCTTTTTCCTTTTTATGTTGAATTGATAATAGGATCTTCCTCAGGGTCTTTGAATCAGGTCCTCTGATACAAATTTCCTGGCACGAGCTCGGTGAGCTTTCACTTTCCTATGAAATGATAAAAAGAATAGGAATAAACGATCGATCGTGGAATGCGAATTTTCGGTCCGTCTGTTTTTATCACGATCACTTCCGCCTCAAGGCGTGTTGGCCGTTTAATCATGACGGTCACAGTCCCGTCTTTTGTTCGGAAAAGCCGAGGCGCTGTGGCTTTGAAATTTCCTGTCTAAGAAAGAGAAATCGAGGGTGACATCGGTGAATACAAAGCTTTTATTCGGGATGCTATACATTGCGATCACAATATTGTTCTGGACATCGAAAGGCGACGCGGCTCCATCGGCGCTTTGTCATCGTGAACAGCTTGTCGGGATTGAAAGAGGATCGGTGCGTCCTTTTATATCGAACAAAGGCTTTGCGGAATTCAAGGTGAAAGAAGGGTTTATTGTGGATCTCCTCGGCGAGCTTGCGCATGAGCTTTGCCCGGATAAGGAGATAAAAGATGTCTTTAAAGTTCGGCAGACCGATTTCGATGAATTATTTAAACGGCTGGCTGTTGAACGTTATGACCTCGTGGCGGGTCCGATATCGATCAATGCACCGAACCGAGAGCGAGATCAAGTCGCGTATTCCTATCCATTCTATAAGGAAGCCGGTGTCGTGATTGCCTTGAGGGAGACAAAGCATCATATCCGAAATGAAGAAGATTTATGGCACAGGATAAAAAACAAGACCGTCGTGGTGCAAAATGAGACGGCGGGACATCAAGTCGCCCAGCTGTTAAATGAGAAAGGCCTGAACCTCAATATTGTCCCGGTCGAAAATGAAAGTGAACTTTTTAGCATCGACGGCAGTTTTGCAATTATCCATGATAACCCTATCTTACAATTCCATCTTCACTCAAATCCTAAAACAAAAGACCCGTGGGAGATTGTAAAAGCAAAGGGCGGCAGTCCTTTGTTTTTGCAGAGGGCACAGTATGGTTTTGTTGTTTCAAAATATAATTTGGAATTGCTGAACGAATTAAACCGCGCCCTTACGAGACTGGAAAACGATGGTGCCTTGGATCTTCTCAAACAGTGTTGGATTGATCAAAACCGAAATGCTTGCGGTCGCGGCTATACGGTTCAAGCTATCGATGTTAAAGGAACGGTCGAAAGCATTTCTAAATCGGATGTGAAGACCGGCAAGGTGGACATATTGGGAACCAAAGGCAGAACAAAAATTGTGAATATCGATATCGATGGCGAGCTGGTTTCCGGCCAATGCAACCTTTGGTTTTCCCCTAAGCAATCCCGTTTGTTCGAGCGACTTGTGATGCCGCGCCCCTTGTGCGGTATCAGGGCCTTGTTTACGGAGACGACGACCCCGCTGATCGATTACTTTTGGTTTTTTCCGGGGATCTCCGGAGGCTATACTTATCGAGACAGTAGTCGGTCGATCAATCGTTTTAATCTTTCTATCGGTATCGTCAGGGCTTCTCTCGTTACGGTCCCGATCGTTTATGGGCGAGGGCTTGTCTTTTCCTTGACCTATAATCCCATTGGGGGAACCTATGACCTCAATAGAGAAAAAGCGGAATTCTCGAAAACCTTGGAAGTCGAGATTTCATCTCCTGTCAGCGATCAGGTCAATGCCGCCCTCACCTACACATCGACCTCGCCATGGAGAAATAGGCCCAACAATCACATCATCCAAACACTAGGCCTAGGACTGAAATTTAAATTTAAATAAGTGCATGAAACCTGCGCGCGCGCTTAATATTTTGGCTAAGTATCACCTTAGGAGAGGCTGATCGACGGCCCAAGCCCATTTAAGTTTTTGAGCGCAAGGCTTCTAAGATTGTCGCCATATCCGCAGGGTGGTCTGAGGAAAACCGGAGGGTCTTTTTTTGTGTCGGGTGCATAAAGCCGAGCTTGGCGGCGTGGAGCATATGGCGCCCAGCCTCGAATTCGAAGGCCTTTACGATTTTTCCGCCATAGACCTTGTCTCCGACAATGGGGTGTCCCAGATGGTTCATATGCACCCGGAGTTGGTGGGTTCGGCCGGTTTGCGGAAGCAATTCAAGGAGTGAGGCCGTTTTGAATCGCTCAATAATTTTGTAATGGGTTTCAGCTTCGCGCGGGTGTGTGGTGTTGGATGAAATTTTTTTTCGATGGATGCGATCGCGTCCGATGGCCAGGTTGATCTTCCCGCCCTTTTTAAGCTTGCCGCAGACCAGGGCGATATAGCTGCGCTCGATACTATGGTCCTTAAATTGTTTCGATAGAAAACGATGCGCCAAATCTGTTTTTGCGACTACGAGGATGCCGGAGGTTTCTTTGTCTAAGCGATGGATAATGCCTGGCCGTTCCCGTCCGCCGATGCCCGCAAGATCTTTGCAATGGTGTAGCAGGGCGTGGACGAGCGTGCCTTCGTAATGTCCCGGTGCGGGGTGTACAACCATGCCCGCAGCCTTATTGATCACCAAGAGGTCTTTATCTTCATAGAGAATATCGAGGGGGATGGCCTCGGGAATTAAGTCCAAGGGCGTCGGCGGCGGAATACGAATCTGAATTTGATCGCCCTTTTTTACTTTGTAGCTTGCTCGCGTTGCTGCGCCGTTGACAAAGATTTGTTTCTCTAAAATTAATCGCTGAATTTGCGAACGGGTGAGGGACAGCCCTTTTTTGATCAGATAGAGATCGAGTCGGTAGGCTTGGCTTTCGTTGGGAACAATAATGGGGGATATCGGAAAAGTGGACATCGAAATTGGGGGTTCAACTTAGATTAAAGTGGGTTGGATGCATGAGCCCTTGAGCCTTTCGGAAACAGTCTTTCAAGCTATTTTCCCGGAAGCGTATTTACAAAGGCCAAAGCCTGGTCGATCCATTCCTTGAGTCCCTCATCCGACTCGAATCCTTCCGGAGCCACATAGATCATCCCTTTCATTGGCCTCCCCGTAAAATCCATTTTTCTTGCGTGTGGCATGGAAAGCGCGTCTTCGTATCCTTGAGGCCCAACCCGCAGCATCAATTCTTCCCCCACAATGCCGCAGCACATGTTACCGCGGACCATAAAAGCCAAACCGCCGAACATCTTTTTTTCCGCGAGGCCGGCACAATCGTCTAATACCTCCCGGATGCGCTCGGCCAGTCCTTCATCATAGGCCATGTTTCGCTGGCTTCAATTTATCGGTTTGTTTCGATTCGTTCATGTTTCTTCTTGCCTGTTTGATCGCCGAGGATACCCGGCCACAAGGCTTCGATGGCGTTTTGAAGAAATGCGCGCTCGGGCACATCCGGGTCCACGATCCGGCCATTCCAGACAAGGATGTCGAGATCGAGTGTCCTGGGGCCATTTTTGTTTTCGCTTCGAATTCGGCCAAACTTGTTTTCGATTTCAAGAAGCCATTTTTTTAATTTGTCGCTTTCGAGTGTGGTTTTAAACCGAACCGCGCCGTTTAAAAAATGGGCCTGATCTTTATAACCCAAGGGCGCCGTCATCACAAAATCGGAACAGGCGACTGTGTCGAACTTGTCCTTTATGGCTTGAAGGGCTTTGTTCATGTTTGGGCGAGGATCGATATTCGAGCCCAAGCCCACGATGACGTCATTTTCTTGCATTTTTGATTAGGCCCCAGGTCTTTCTTTTTCCACGACGATAGAAACTGAATCGGTTAAGCGCAGTGCACCGGGTTTGTCCACTTCAACCACGACCTTCTTGGCTAAGGGATTGGCGATGGCGATGTCGGTCACGTCCGATGCGATTTTTTCCACAAGGTTGAAGTCGTTCTTTTCGACATGATCGATGATCTGATTTCGCAAGGTTTTATAATCGATCGTTTCTTTAATGTCGTCTGTCTCCGCTGCCTTTGCGCCGTCGAAGGTGATCTGCAGGTTGATGACGACCTCTTGGGGCTTCTTTTTTTCCCAATCGTAAATGCCGACAATGGTTCTGAGTCTTAGGTTTTTTATTTTAACGATCATGGTCTAAACCAGCCTTTCTCCGCCATCTACAAAGAGGAGTTCACCATTAATATAATTTGACTGTGTTAAATATTTGACTGCGTAGAGAATGTCTTCTACTTTTCCAGGGACCTTCATCGGTGTCCTGAGTGCGACTTTGTTTAAATAGTCCGCGTCCATTTCCTCGGGTGCTAGGATGGGGCCGGGACAAATGCCATTGACGCGGATGCGGGGCGCGAGTGCCTTGGCCAGGAGCAAGGTGAGTTCTTTCAGCGCTTTTTTGCTGAGCGAATAGGCAAAATATCCTGTGGCATAGGTTTCGACGCGGGTGTCGAGTAAATTTAGAATGGCCCCCTCGCTGCAAATTTTTGCAAAGGCCTGCGATAAAAAGAAGGGGGCTTTGAGGTGAAGATTGAAATAACGATCAAAATCGTGCATGCTGGTCTCGGCAAAAGGGATTTTCTCGAAGCAGGATGCATTGTTCACCAGGAGCTTCAATGCACCTAGCTCTGCGTTCGACCGCTCGACCAATTTGTGCGGCAAGTCCGGATCGGAGAGATCGCCCTGCATCAAGAGGCAGCGTCGCCCGAGGCCATCAATTTCTTGTTTTAATTTGTTGGCTTCTCCCTCAGAGCGATGGTAATGCAGGGCAATGTCGTACCCTTCCTGGGCGAGTAACACAGAAATTGCTCCGCCCAAACGCTTTGCACCTCCCGTGACAATGGCAACGCCCTTCAATGCACACTCCTTGAATCCATGAATCCCTCAGTCCGCGTTTTGTATAACCCAATCATTGCCGTTTATCAATCTTTTTTAGATTAAGGAAGGTGCGATACGCCCTGAGTCCGCACTTTTTCAAGGGAGGGTGTTTAAATCAGGATTGCCGTGTGAGTTCGTTTTGATCGGTATGTTCGAAGGTTTTTCCGTAGATTTCGAGCATCGTCGTTTCCGCGTAGCGAAGCGTCCCTTTTCCAAGGGTAATTTTGTGACGAAATGCGGTCGTGCGGGCTTTATCGCGCATAAAGGGCGATTGAAGAATGCCCCAATCCGGATCGCCGAGCTTCGCGCCCACTTCCAGGACAACGTCTCCGTTGCCTTCGGCCTCTCCGAGATATTTCCCGCCCGCGAGCACGGCAACCGCACGGGGAATCACCAAAGAATGCATGACGATGCCCGCAGCGGCGTCCCACATCCAGTAGCCCGTTTCGTCGTGAAAGATCTCATTATTCGATTTACGCTGGACAATCTGGCGATAGTGCAGAATGGTGAGGACTTGCGTTTCGGCATTCGTGACATCGCCAATGTCCTGAAAGGTGATCGTTTCGTGGTAGGTGTTTTCCTCTTGGCCATCGGGTTCCGGGGAAAGGTCAATACCTTTATCGCCTTTCCAAGTGCCAATTAAGCCCGCCAAAGGCCCATAGTCGATTTTCATTTTTGTGTTCTCTTCTGCCATGTTGTCTCCTCTATTGGGAATGTTATTTTCTAAATCTCATTAGATCCTATCATTGATAATGCCTCGCCTAAATGGCCTGCGCTTTTTGCGCGTCCAATTTGAGGCGATTGTTATGCGATTTCATCTGCTTGAGAAACCAATTCTTTGAAATCACTTTCTTTTACAATTCGAATCTGTTGGCCTTTGGCTATCAGTTGCTCTGCTTTCAGGTGTTTTGAACTTTTATTTTTACCGGCAAACTTTGTGATATCTTGATCACCCACAACCAATAGCGTTGTTTTTTTAGTCACTCCTTGGGCTACTGTGCAGCCAATTTTAGCAGCTAGATCAGCAGCCTCCCGGCGTGGTATTTCTAGCGCACCAGTAAATACTAAAACCTCTCCATATAGTTCTCCTTCGGGATTTCCCTTCCGTTCTATTGCCGCACCAGTAGAAGACGTAAAAGGATCAATGGGCTGGCGTACTCTTTTGAGCCATTCGTCAATATCTAAACCTGTTTTTACTATGGCCGCTAGTATTACCTGGCCAGAGGCTTTCGCATCTTCGAATGCATCATGGTGTTTGAATTCGTAACCAATAATTTTACAAACATTCGATAGCCCATACCCGTTCCAAGCACATTCTTTCCAAGTGCGGCGTGCCACACGAGCTGAATCAAGCCATGTAGTATTAATTGGATCTAATGAATATTTTTCTAAGGCCTGACTTATAGATACCCGGTCAAAGTGAGTATGGCTCACACAAATAGAATTTATTAAAAAATCAGACAAGTTATTTACTACATCAGTGAGTTTTGGCGCACCTGTAACATTATCTTCCGTTATTCCATGAATATCGACATTGATGAAATCAAAATAATCTTCCGGGTCGATAAGTGTCGACCATTCTTTTTCTAATTTTCCATCTTTGTATTTGGCAACTCCTATTTGGCATATTGATGCCATGTCAGCATTGGCTGTTTCAACATCAATTGCTACAAACTCCATTTTTGGCTCCTTTTACGCATAACAAGTAAATATGTGGTTTCTGGATATTATCGAATTGTGCGCTAAATAACAATTCTCTTATTATGATTTAATTAAAACGACGTTAGGAGCCTGCTCGGTTCTAACTGGATAACATTACATAAGTAATGTTATCCAGGAAAACCAGGAAACAGCGCGTATGATTGCTTCGATGGAGGTATTGAAGAGATGCGGTCGCTTATTAAAAGAAACCGCATTGGATTCACATCTATTGATCTAAAAAGAGGAAGGAGAAAATGGCTGGGGCGCCAGGATTCGAACCTGGGAATGCGAGATCCAAAATCTCGTGACTTGCCACTTGTCGACGCCCCAGTCATAGGGATTAAAAAGGGGATTGCGTTAAAATTTCTGCAATGGTGGTTTTAATTGCCTCTGTTTTTTCGATATTTTCTGCTGCTGCCTTTGCCTTATGATGATCCCGAAAGAGACCAAAAATGCTCGGCCCGCTTCCCGACATCATCACCCCTTCTCCTCCAAGTGCCTTCAGCTTGGCCTTCAGTCCTATTAATTGGGGGTAGGCGTCCAGAGTGACCTGCTCAAGATCGTTGCAAGGCGCTTGAATCAGGGCGGCTAAGCTTGGCCATTTCTGATCCAGTGTTGTGATTTTAGGGGGCTGCTGCGCTTTTGTCAACCTGATTTTCTTCCCGATTTTCTTATTGTATTCTGCGTAGACGGATGCCGTTGAGACCGAGATTTCGGGATGAAGCAAGACCATCCAGCCGGAAAGGCAGGGATTGATGGTTTCGACCTGCGTTCCTCTGCCGGATACCCATGCCGTTGGACCATAAAAAAAGAAGGGCACATCGCTGCCTAAACGGGCACCCAAGGTTGCAAGACGATCCAGGGGCCAATCGAGCGACCAAAGTCGATTGAGCCCCATCAAAGTGGCCGCCGCGTCGCTGCTTCCTCCGCCCAATCCAGCCGATTCAGGGATGTTTTTTGTCAGGATGATTTCGGCGCCCTTTTGAGGAAGCCCTGCCGCTAACATTTCCTTTTGAAGCAAGGTCGCGGCTTGAGAGACCAAGTTCGAGGCATCGTCGGCGAGTGTGCTGTTTTCGATTTTTAGACGGATGACTTCAGGAATTTCTCGAAAGCGGAGCTGATCATAAAGGCCGACCATTTGAAAGAGAGAATGTAGGTTGTGGTAACCATCGGATCTTTGATTCAATACACGGAGATAGAGGTTGACCTTGGCCGGGCTTTGAAGTCGGAGTGTATTGCCTTGACTGTTGTTGCTCATGGATCGTCCGAAGTCCTTGTGGTGATCAATTGAATTTAAAATTCGCCCAGGCCATCATAGAGGTGCACTATCCTGGTTTTACCCATTCTTCTATGCGGGCCCTTAAGCTGTCAAGGTGAAATGCAATGGTCGCGGTGTTAAATATCAGGCAAAAGAGAAATAGATGATAATGAAGGGGACAATGCTATGGACCTTGAAGTTCGTAGCCCTCGCTGGCTGAAGAAAGGTCGGGGCGACGCTGGATGCCGTATTTTTGAAGACGATATCGAAACGATCGGAAATTGAGCCGGAGCCGTTTAGCGGCCTCTTTTTTGACCCAGTGGCTTTCGTTCAGGGCTTTGAGTAGTAGTTGTTTTTCAATCTTACCGATATAGTGCTCGAGGTCGAGGCCTTCTTCCGGGATGGAAAAGGAGACCGGGTTGTCGGATGCCGCCCTCGGAAGGCTTCCGCTGAAATCGTCCAAGGTCAGGACCGTGTTGGAAGAAAGCGCCACGGCGCGTTCGATTACGTTCTCCAATTCCCGAACATTGCCCCTCCATTCATGATTCACCAGGAAGGACACGACTTCTAGGGAAATACTTTCAATTTCCTTTTCGAGCGTTCTGTTGAATTTTTTGAGAAAATAATCGGCCAAAAGCGGAATGTCTTCGCGTCGTTCGCGTAGAGGCGGCAGGGAGATGGGGATGACATCCAGACGATAGTAGAGGTCTTCCCGAAACCGTCCTTCGGCGATCATTTTCGTCAGGTCTTGGTTTGTCGCGGCGATAATTCGGATGTCAACCTTTAAATCCTTTGTGCCACCCACGCGCCGAAATTCTCTTTCTTGAAGGACCCGAAGCAGTTTGACCTGAATCGACAGGGAGGTCTCTCCAATTTCATCCAAAAAGATGCTGCCGTTGTCGGCCACTTCAAACAGGCCGGGTTTGTTTCCAATGGCTCCGGTGAAGGAGCCCTTCATATGCCCAAACAACTCGCTTTCGAGTAGGGTTTCGGGCAGGGCGCTGCAATTGACGGTAACGAAGGCCTTGTCGCGACGGCTACTATTGTAATGGATGGCCCGTGCAATGAGTTCCTTGCCTGTTCCGGACTCTCCGGTGATTAAGATATTACTTTTGTTGTCCGCGACCTTTTCGACCAGGTTTAGAACCTTCCGCATATTTTCGCTCTTGCCGATAATCTGTGTAAAATCGGCACGGGTCTTGAGTTCGCGACGGAGCTGCGTGTTTTCGCTTTTGAGGTTTTTCCGCTCCAGCACATTTTGAATAATGATTTTGACTTCGTCAATTTGGAAGGGCTTGGTTAAATAGTCGTAGGCCCCTTCCTTCAAGGCTTCTATCGCGGTTTCGGTCGAGGCGAATGCGGTCATCATGACGACGACGGTTTCAGGAGCGCTTGTCTTTAAGGCCTTCAGGAGCTCGATGCCATCCATTTTAGGCATTTTGATATCTGACAAGACCAGATCAAATTGATCCTTCTCCAACACCTTTAATGCCTCTTGGCCGTCTTCTGCCGTGGCGCAGTGGTAGCCTTCTTTTTTTAGCACGATGGCAAGAAATTCGCGCATGCTTCTTTCATTGTCGACGATCAGTATGTGGGCCATTTATTCTCCGTTGTCGTCAAAATGGGTAATTGTTTTTTAGGATACGGGTTCAGGGTCTTTTGTTCAAGGCGTGAACTTCCCAAAACCTTATTAATTTAGCCTTTTGCGTTTGCGGCATCGAGACGAGATGGGAAAGAACGTTCAGGAAATCGGTCGCCTTTTTGAGCCGTGTCGTTTGGATCACCGGCTTGGGTTGGTTCGTGTTCGCCATTGACTTGGGTTGAATCGCTCGGGTTCCAGGCATCGGCCGCATCGACGGGAAAGGTCATTCGAAACAGGGTTTCTCCTGGCCGACTGTCAACAAAGATTTGGCCATAGTGTTCTTCAACAATGCGTTGAACGATGGCCAATCCCAAACCCGATCCAGCACTTTTAGTGGTAAAAAAAGGATTGAAAATGTTTTGAATGTCTTCATTGGTAATGCCGTCTCCGGTGTCTTTGATGCGGATCTCCGCGAAGGCTTCTTCGCCTTTTAAGGCGATGCGTCGGGCACTTAAGGTCAAAGTACCTCCAAGGGGCATGGCCTGGAACGCGTTGTTGCTGAGATTCCAGAAGACTTGTTTGAGTTGGTTGGGATCGACAAAAACGACAATCGGTTCCTTGGCCTCTTCCAAGACAACATTAACAATATGGGTGGTTTCGGGGTTGTTTTGAATCAGGCGAACCGTTTCGGACAGCAGCTTGTGGAGGTTTACCCATTCTCGCCGAGGGGGAAGGGGTCTGGCGTAACGGAGAAAGTCGGTGACGAAGTGATTGAGTCGCTCGGTATCTTTGATTGCGATGTCCATCAGTTGGCGATTTTCTCCGCTCAGTTCCAGTTCATTTTTCAAAACTTGTATCGACCCACTTAAAGAGGCCAAGGGATTTCGGATTTCATGGGCCATGCCTGCGGCCATCTCTCCAATGGCGGCGAGACGATCTCTCTTTTGCATCGCATCTTCGAGGTTCCTGATCTGAGTCAAGTCTTGAAAGGTGCCGATAATACCCGTTTGAAGACCTTGCTCGTTACGCAGTGCAGAGATCGTGACGCCCAATAGACACTGTTCGCCCATGCTGTTAATGATTTCTCCTTCAAAGCGCTGGGCTAAACCCGTTTTATCTAGTTTTTGAAAATAGGTCTTTATGTCTTTCCAGTCGAAGGTTTCTTCCCAGCTTTTTCCGATGACTTCTTGCGCATGGAATCCGGTGATCTTGGTTGCAGAATGATTGATCGATGTAATCTTTCCCGTTAAATCGGTGGTGATGAGACCGCTGGAAATACTTTGTACGATGTCTTCATGGAAGACACGCAAGTCCATCAAGCCGACTTCTTTTTCATGAAGGCGATTCGAAAGGCGCCCGCTCAAAATGCCCACTGTGAAAAAAGAGATTGTGTAAAGGAAGAGGGCATAGGCAATCTCTTTTCCACCATAGGGCTGGAGGTTTTCAAAGGGAGGAAAACGGTGATACTGAAGCCCGGCCATCACAGCAAAGAGCGCACTTCCGGCAGCCGCCATCCAGAGGCCCCCCTGTTGGTGGAAAAAAATTGCGGCCGCAACGATGGTGACGATGTAGAGAAAAGGGAAGAGACTGCCAAATCCGCCAGTAACAGAAATGAGGAGTGTTTCGAAAATTAAGTCAATCGCCAACTGGGATGAAACAAAAAGGCGGGATGGTTCATTTTTTCTGAGGTACAAAAGGTAGAAAAGGGTGAGGCCATAATTGGAAGCGATGAGGAAGTAAAAGGTCCGAATTGACCAAGGATTCAACAGGGTGTTGAGTTCGAACAAGAGGGGGAGGCCCAGTAGGGCGGTGACCATGAGGATGCGCAGCTGGATGAGCCAATTGACTCGCCCGAAGAGTACCTGATTTTCTTTTATTTTTGTTTGCATTGTTTCGATGGTCTATTGTCTCGCGTCTATTTGAAACAAGGGCCTTGATGGTCTCGCAGGCATGGATCGTCTTTCATCTTTTGGTTGGGCCATGATATGACCCGACCAAAATGGCACGATTATAGCGTTATCCGACGATGGATGCCATTTCAAATATGGGCAGATACATGGCAATCACGATCGTACCAATCGTGATGCCTAAGAAGACCATCATCATGGGTTCGAGCAAGGAGGTGAGCGTTGCGACGGCGGAATCGACTTCATCGTCGTAAAAATCCGCGATTTTGCTTAGCATGCTGTCGATGGCCCCGGTAGACTCACCCACGGAGATCATCTGGACGACCATTGGGGGAAAGACCTTTTCTTTACCCAGCGGTTCGGCGATGGTTTTTCCTTCGCTGATGCTCTGGCGCGCTCGCATCACGGCCGCTTCGACGACTTTATTTCCGGAGGTTTTTGCCACAATGCCGAGCCCCTCAAGAATGGGGACACCACTTGAAATGAGGGTGCCCAGGGTCCGTGTGAATTTGGCGATACTTGCTTTTTGGATGACATCGCCGATGACGGGAAGTTTCAGTGCAATCTTATCGACCTGATAGTGTCCCTTAGTTGTCGCGTAGTATCTTTTGAATATGAAGACGCCTATCCCTGTGGCGATCACCATGTAAAAGATATTACTTTGCATAAAATAACTCATGTCGATGACCATTTGCGTGAGGCCGGGGAGTTGTCCCCCAAAGTCGGTGAACATCTTTGCAAAGATCGGAATGACCCAAACCATAAGGACGATAATGACGATTGTGGCCACGCCCAGAATGGTGGAGGGATAAACCATGGCCGATTTGATTTGTTTTTTTAGCTTCATCGACTTTTCCATGTGCTGAGAAAGTCGATTTAGAATGGTGTCTAGGATGCCGCCGGTTTCGCCCGCCGCAACCATGTTGACATAGAGTTCGTCAAAGACTTTGGGGTGTTTCCTCAGAGCGTCGGCATAGGTCGATCCCCCTTCGACATCGCCGCGGATTTCTTCGAGGGCTTTGCCGAGGACGGGGTTTTCGGCTTGGGAGGAAAGAATTTCAAGGCATTGAACCAGTGGCAAGCCCGCATCGATCATGGTGGCGAACTGGCGGGTAAAGATGACGATGTCTTTGTCCGTTACCTTTTTTCCAAAGCCAGGAATGTTGATTTCCGTCGCTTTCTTTTTGACGGAGGTGACATTGATCTGTTCTTTCCGAAGAAGCCCCAGGACTTCTTCTCGATTTTTACCGGGCAATTCTCCCGATCTTGCCGCCCCTTGTCTTGTTTTACCTGTCCATACAAATGTTGACATTGATCACTCCTTTTGGATATGCACAATCCGCTTTAGCTGATTCGCGTTCAGCGAAGGGGAGGTCTGCCTGCCATTCCGGCCGTTTTGCCAAAGGAACGCGGTTCCGGTCGTCCACCCTGTGTTCTTCGAATCATTGCAATCAATTCGTCCGGTTTGCTCGAACGCGCGGTGGCATCGTCGAGTAAGATCTCCCCTTTGGTATAAAGGTGGTGTAACGACTGGTTCATCGTCTGCATGCCGTTTTCTCCTTGGCCCGTTTGCATTGCAGAATAGATTTGGTGCAATTTGTCCTCACGGATGAGGTTCCGAATAGCGGAGGTTGGAACCATAATTTCCAAAGCCATGGCTCGACCTTGCCCGCCTTTTTTAGGGATGAGTTGTTGTGACATAACCCCCTCCAATACCAAGGAAAGCTGTGCACGAATTTGGGGTTGCTGGCCTGAAGGAAAGACGTCAATAATACGGTTGACAGTCTGTGCCGAAGAGTTTGTATGAAGCGTCCCGAAGGTGAGGTGTCCGGTTTCCGCAATGGTGAGGGCCGCTTCGATCGTTTCGAGATCTCGCAATTCACCGATGAGGACCACGTCCGGATCTTGCCTCAAGATATATTTCAGGGCCTTCTTAAAGCTCGCCGTATCGGAGCTGACTTCGCGTTGATTGACGATGCATTTCTTATGCGGATGCAGAAATTCGATGGGATCTTCAATGGTGATGATATGTTCCTGCCGTTCCATATTGATTTGATTAATCATGGCCGCTAGTGTCGTCGATTTTCCGCTCCCTGTCGGTCCAGTGACAAGAATGAGGCCGCGCGGTTTTTTTGCGAGTTCGGTGACAATGGGCGGTAAGCCCAAGGAGTCGAATGTTTTTAATTCGAAAGGGACCGTTCGAATGGCTCCGGAAACGGCCCCGCGTTGAATAAACACGTTGCCTCTGAAACGGCTAAGCCCTTTTAATCCGAAAGAAAAATCGAGTTCGTTTTCTTCTTCGAAACGATGTTTTTGGGCATCGGTTAAGACGCTATAGAGCAATTGTTTGGTTTCGGCAGGGGTCAAGGGCGGCTCATCCAGTGAGGCGAGACGGCCGTTGACGCGAATTTTCGGCGGTGCACCGGTTGTTAAATGAAGGTCCGAAGCGCCTTTTTCGATCATGGTCTGAAGTAATTTATGTAGCGTAGCCATCGCTCTATTCTCCTAACGTGAATCCGAAACGGTGTTTTCCAGAACCTCGTCTATCGTGGTGACGCCCTCTTTCACTTTATCCAGTCCGCTTAATCTTAGTGTCTTCATTCCCGATGAAATCGCCATCGCCTTAATTTCGTCGGAGGTTGCGCCCTGCAAAATCAATTGTCGTAAGCTATCTAAAATCGGCATGACTTCATAAAGAGCGACCCGGCCTTTATAACCAGACTGGTTACAGTGATCGCATCCTTTTCCCTTGTATACCACAAGCCCGTCTATGTCGGCTTCTTTGAATCCCGCTTTCATTAGCGCTTCAGGTTCGGAGGTTTCGACCTCTTTGCATTTTTCGCAAATCCGGCGGGCCAGTCGTTGTGCGAGGATGAGTACAACGGAGGACGCTACGAGAAAAGGCTCGATTCCCATGTTCAAAAGCCGATTGACTGTGCTCGGTGCATCGTTTGTATGCAGGGTCGAGAGGACCAAATGGCCGGTGAGTGCGGCTTTAATTCCGATCTCCGCCGTTTCATAATCTCGAATTTCCCCGACCATGACGACATCGGGATCTTGCCGGAGGAAGGAACGAAGTGTTGCCGCAAAGTTAAGGCCGATTTCATCTTTCATTTGGACCTGGTTGATACCCAATAAATTGTACTCGACAGGGTCTTCGGCTGTCATGATATTGATCGACTGGTCGTTGATCGTGCTCAGGGCCGAATAGAGGGTCGTGGTCTTTCCGCTTCCTGTCGGACCTGTGACCAAGACCATGCCGTAGGGGGAATGGATGGCCTCTCGAAAGTCATTCAAGGGTTTCTCGTCGAAGCCGAGTTTTGTGAGGTCGAGGGTGAGATTCCCTTTATCTAAGATTCGCATCACGACCTTTTCCCCAAAAAGACAGGGCAGGCTGGAGACCCGAAAATCCACCTCTCTTTTTTTTCCGAGCTTAAGTTTAATGCGTCCATCTTGTGGAAGTCGTCGTTCGGCGATATCGAGCTTGGACATGATCTTCAGGCGTGAAACGACGGCGTTCTTGATTTTTGTCGGGAGATTCATGATCGTCCGCAAGACCCCGTCGATCCGAAACCGGATCCGAAAAACCGTTTCAAAAGGCTCGACGTGAATGTCGCTCGCGCCCACTTTGATGGCATTCACGAGGATGCCATTAACCAGCTTGACGATCGGCGCTTCAACTTCCCCGAAGCCACCTTCGTCTCCTTCATCCTCGACGACGTCGACATTGTCGAGTGCATCTCCAACCACAGCGTCGAAATCGTCGACCGAAATGACGGGTTCGTCACCGCCGTCGAATAGGTTCGGGTCTTGGACGTCGCCTAGGGTGTAGTCCTTCGCTTCGATGGTAAAGTTTTGATCTGTTGGGGCGGAACCGTTGGTCTCGATGTTGTAGATTTTTTTTATCGTCTCGACGATGCCGGACTCGCTCGCGATGATGGCTTCGATGTTGTATCCGGTCATAAATTTAACATCGTCGATGGCGAACATGTCGGTGGGATCCACCATGGCCAAAGTCAAGGTCGCACCCCGTCTTTTGATGGGGACGATAAGGTATTTTTTGACCGATTCTACCGGGACGAGTTTTGTGACTTCGGGATCGATGGTGATGGTGTTGAGGTCAACGGAAGATACACCGTGTTGGTGGCTTAAAAATTCGAGGAGTTTTTGGTCGTCAATAAATCCGAGACGGATTAAAATGCTACCAAGTCGTCCGCCCCCTTTGGATTGGGCGATTAGGGCCTTTTGAACGTCCTCTTCCGAGATCAGTTCGGCTTCGACAAGCATCCTCCCAAGCCGGTCGGTGATCAATGGCAAAGCTCCATACATGATGTGGCAGATTAAAAGACATCCCCTCCCTTTGGGGCCCGCAGAGATCCCGCACTGGCCGGCTGGAGACGGTAAAACGACCTCGTTCTGACTAAAAAAGCTTATCCGATGATTGATGTTCTGTCAAACGATTCTAGGGCACTTTATTCAGTCGGGGTAGGGCCAAAAAGTCCTTTTAAAAGGGCCTTATGCATGACTTTGGTGGGTGGTTTTATCCCGGTCCATATTTCAAAAGAAAGCGCGCCTTGATGGAGCAGCATTCCCATTCCGGAGACGGTCTTTGCCCCCTTGTTTTTTGCCGAAAGGAGGAGGGGTGTTTCATGCGGACGATAGATCAAATCGCTGACGACCCAGTCGGCTTTTATCCATTCTTCGGGAAAAGGGAGTGGATCGTCCTCATGCATCCCCAAGGGTGTTGCGTTAATCAACAAGACAGGGCGATTATCGCCCATTGGAGGTGGTTTTTTCTCCTGCATCCCGCGAACAGAGATGTCGGACCGAGGGGAGAGGGCCTGGAGCTGTTTTCCTAAGGTTTCCCCTTTATTAACCTGTCGGACCAGGAGCGTCATCTTTGAAACGCCGGCGGATAGCAGGGAAACGGCCACGCCTTTTGCGGCTCCGCCCGCGCCGATAAGGATGACGGCGAGGGCGGCTGGATCGACATTTTCTTCATTAAGGGAGGTGATGAAGCCTTTTCCATCGGTGTTATGGCCGATCAGGCGACCTGAACGGACTTCAATCGTGTTAACCGCACCAATGCGTGTGGCCTCCCGGTCGATCTGGTCCAGGAAAGGCATTACCGTTTCCTTGTGTGGAATCGTGATATTGAGTCCATGGAATCCGAGAGGAATCAGGGCGTCCACGGCTTTTTTTAATAGCTTCGGATGGACGTCAAAGGGGAGGTAAAGGTTTTGTAAACCGAGGTCCTTGAAGGCCGCTTGATGCATTTGAGGGGAAAGCGAATGCTGAATGGGATGGCCAAAAATCCCGTATAGTTTGCTTTGACCGGTATACTTGAAGGCTGTCATTCATCAATCCCAATGGTTCGGAGGACGTAGAAGGTGTTGCTTTGAAGCGCATCACTGTCGATGCCGTATATCTGGTTTAACTGAAGGGAATCAGAAGATTTATCCCGAAGTTATAATCGCCATTTTTAAGCATGCATTAGAAACTGGAAATATATGAAACCTCCATCCAAAAGTCAACGCGTCGAAGCTTGTCGCATTTTCAACATCTAAAGTGGAAATCTTGTGGATAAGTCAGCGGTGAAGGAGGCCAGCCCTTATGTCTTCAAGGTGAAGAAGCGGATTGCTTATAATCGAGGCAGAATTTATCTGTCAAGATTTGGAACCCCTGGCCTTACAAATAGGCTGTATTCGGCGGCATGACTTCCGTTTGACATTTATTAGGGAGTAAAAGATAATAACACGCGTAACGGTTAATATTTGCGCAGGCAATCATTTTCAATCGAAGGACATCTCTTTATTGGCATCTACTTTATCCTATTGCTGAAGTCGACTAAGCTTGCAAAAGCAATCCCACTAACGTAGAGGTCATTCTAACATCGGGCCTCGTTCTTCATCGGCCTCTTCGGCTTTTGCAAAAGGATGCCCTACCCCTTTCAGCGATGTTAGATTCGGTCGAGAAAAACAGGATGTGGCCGAACTCTATGGCATTGCGCCGAAATTTTCCTTATGCTGGGCCTATAAGGTAAATCCGGTTCTTGGACTCTTCTTATGCGAATACTGACAATCATTATTTTTGTTTTTACTTTTTTCGGATGTACAGGTGCTCGGCACTCAGAGCTTGAGCCCGAGCCGCCTCCGCCTCCTGTTCGAGTCGACCATGGGAAAGAACTCGGTAAGCAGTTCATCAAGGCTGCTCTTAAAGAATACCGTTTCGTCAAAGATCCCGAAATCGTTCGCTTGGTGAATCGCGTGGGTAAAGAGATTTTGACCGCGATCGGAGAGGATCCTGCGCGCTACCATTTCTTAGTGGTCCAACAAAACCAGCTCAATGCCTTTGCTATTCCGGGGGGCTATATTTTTCTTTTTGATGGACTCTTAAAAAAGCTCGATTCGTTGGATTCTCTTGCCGGCGTTATGGCGCACGAAATTGCCCACGTCCAAAAAAACCACTTTTTTAAAGACGCTAAAAAGATTAATGCGATAAACCTGGCCACCATGGCCTCGATTATTTTGGCAGGGCTCGCAGGAGAAGGTCAAGGGGCCACCGGCACCATCGCCATCGCGGCCAATGTCTCACTTCAACTGAAATTCAGCAGAGAAAACGAGGAAGAGGCCGATCTCCACGCCGTCCGATATCTCAGAAGAACGCCCTATCACCCTTCTGGGCTGTCCACCTTTTTTAATACCTTGTCGTTCTATCAACGCTTTACGAGCGGAGTTCCGCCCCCTTATCTATCGACCCATCCTGGCTTGGGCGAGCGACGTTTAATGGTGGATTTGTTAATTCAAGATCTACCGCCACCGGCCTTGCTCTCGGACGCCGCCCAGGTCGATTGGAAGCGCATCAACACAATATTACGAGCGGATGGCACCGAGGCGATCGACACGCTGTTTCCAAAAGCGCAAGAGGATGAATCGGTGCTCGACGAAGCACAACGGTATTATCTAAGAGGGCTGTTTGCCTTAAAGTCGGGTGCAATGCAAGAGGCCCTGCTGGCCTATCAGGAGGCGATTCAACGCAATCCGGATCAGTCACTCTATTACGGAGACCTTGCGCAGGTGTACATGCGCCTCCAGCGGGTGGAGGAAGCAAAAACGGCGGCGCTGAAAAGCATTCAACTTGCCGACAATCAGGCCGCACCCCACCTCGTGCTCGGGATGATATTACAAATTGAGGGCGCGCATCAGTCTGCGTTGGATCATTTTGAGATTGCGAGGAAGCGAGGGCCGGAAAATCCTATTGTATATTATCAATTCGCCCGTTCTTATCATGCCTTGTCTAAGACGGTGATGGAGCAATTTTATCTTGGGCGCTACCATCGATTTAATTTAGAACCGGACAAAGCCCTCTCCGCATTGCAAAAAGGGCTTGGCATGGTCATCAAAGGCAGCCTGATGGCACAAACGCTCCAAAACGAAATAGATGATATTCGGCGAGAAGGTTTATAGCGATCGGCCGTCGGGGCAAGGGTTAGCGCGCCATCAAACAAAGTAATCATAGGGGGATTTATGGAAATCGCATTGGATGAAAAAGAATATCGCAGCTTGCTCGAAATGATGGAGATCGCCGATTGGGTGCTGCATGCCTATCGCTTGGATGAGCCCGTCGAAACGGAGAGCTATCGTCAGCTTGCTCAAAAAATCTACGCCGCCGCCAAAAATTATAAAAGCGAAGATCTGGTGCACTATGATCTTGCTTCACAGCAGTTTTTCCCTTCCGAAAAGTTGGAGGAAAGCGATGCTGTTCTCGATCGGATTGCGGAATTCGAAAATGCGTGTTTTTGGGATGAATTGATCCATAGGCTGGTCGAACGTGATCTGATCGACAGCTTGGGCGAAGAAGCCGTGACCAAATTGGATCCCACCGAGCGGAGTCAACGCGGTGAGGTCTTCGAAAAAAAATACGAAAAAACATTTCAAGAAAGCGGCCTCGATCATCTGGTCATCGCCGAAAAAAGAGCCAAGACACCCCAATAAAAATACACGGTCTTAAAGGCTTTTTTGGCGGAGCTGTGCGGCCAACCCTTTATTGCTGAGGGGAGACTCTTGTGATATCCTTTTCTTCAGGTTGGGTAGCACTGATGGTGGAAGTCTCTGTATTTCTTGCGGGTTTGGTCTTCGGTAGTTTTATCAATGTGTGTATTTTTCGCCTGCCAAGGGAGGAATCGGTTGTCCTTCCCGGGTCGCATTGTTTTTCGTGTAAGCGACCAATCCTGTGGTACGAAAATTTACCCCTGCTCAGTTTTCTTGTTTTAAGAGGCAGATGCCGCTCGTGTCGTGCTCCAATTTCTTGGCAGTATCCGCTTGTTGAAGCCCTTCACGGTTTTGGATTTCTTTTCATATTGGTCCATTTTGGTCTTTCGCTGCAAAGTCTGATCTATTGCCTGTTTTTCTCTTCTCTTGTTTTGGTGACCTTTATCGATCTCTCCCATCGCATTATTCCAGATGTGATTACCTTGCCTGGCATGGTCATTGGGGTGATTGCGGCATCCACGGTCTTGCCGCCGGGACCGGTCAGTTCGCTTACCGGCCTTTTTTTGGGGGGTGGCCTTTTTTATTTGGTAGCCGTATTGTCCCTTGCCCTTTTAAAAAAGGAGGGCATGGGCGGCGGCGATATTAAATTAATCGCCATGATCGGCGCCTTTCTTGGCTGGAAAGGGATGTTGTTGACCATCTTTCTCGCGGCTTTATCGGGCACTGTGATCGGCCTTTCACTTATTTTAATCCAAGGGAGAAGCCGAGCCGAACCGATCCCATTCGGTCCCTTTTTGGCAATGGGCGCGGCCATTTCCCTTTTCTGGGAAAGTGGGATACTCGCGTGGTACTTTTCGTTCGGCGCGATGTAAGCGTTGATCTCTATATTTAAGCTTGTTACACAAGGATGGTCTTGCCTTTTCCTAAAAAGCCTCCCCTAAACTTAAAGCATGCTGTCCTCCTGGTTGGGATGGGGGTGTTCATCTCGCTTTGGTTTCAGGTCGGTCGGGATCCGAGTCCACGACACACTGCCGCCGTATTGTCTTTACATCAGGCCGTCTTAAGCGATTTCCGATCGCCTCGGCGTGCCTGGAATTCGGCGAATGAAATCACGGATGGAACATTTTTAACCGTCCTTCCTATTGCTTTGGAGGACGATAAATCCGACGACTTCCTTCAGGTTTTAATGAAGGTCTTTGGGGTCCTTGGCATCGGACTCTTTGGTTATTCACTGATCCGGACCTACTTTTCTTCTCAGCCGATTGTCAACAAGGAAAAGAAAAAACCGGACACAGACGGCAGGTCGGATTTTGTGCTCGATACCTTTCAGGGTCTGATTCAGGAATTGAAAGAAAAGGAAGAAGAGCTCGAGCGTTTAAAGGCCGCAGCCGAAGAACACGCAGGGCGGGTCGAAAGTTATAATGAAAACATTCTGCAATCTGTACCCAGCGGCGTTTTGACCGTGAACCGTAAAAAAACAATTACGACTTTTAATCATGCGGCGGGTACGATTTTGGATCTCCCGGAGGCCTCGGTTTTAAATCGATCTTACGAAGACGTTTTTGGGGAGAACCAAAAAATGGTCTTGCTGCTTACAGAGACCTTAGACAAAGAAGTCGACATGTTGCGTCAAGAGTGCGAGGTGGAACGTTCGGCTGGAAAAAAAATATGGCTCGGTCTAAATACCTCTCTCTTGCGCGACCGGGACGAAAAAATTATTGGTGCGACGCTCGTCTTTACGGACTTGACGGAAAAAAAGATGTTAGAGGAGCAGGTGGCCCTCAAAAAACGCCTGACGATGATGGGCGAAATGTCGGCTTGGGTCGCCCATGAATTCCGGAATTATATGAGTACCATCCTTGGTTTTGCGCGCCTCTTGGAAAAAAAACTCGACGGAGACAAGGTAAAGCAGGAGATGATTTTATCGATTACCAACGAATTGGCGGCGATGGAACATCTCATTACGGAATTGCTTTCCTACAGCCGAAAACGAGAAATCCGCGCGACGCCCACCGCGCTTTCGGGCTTAATCGAGCCGATCATAAAACAGTTCTCGGAGATGGAGGCCCACGCGCAGGCAGGCCTGACCGTCTCTATTGAAGAAGGTTTGCCCGATATCGAGTTGGATCCGATCCTCATGCGCCAGGCCTTTACGAATCTGATTCAGAACGCGCTCGAATCCATTGGGCAAGGGGGTGCCATTCATCTGACTGTGTTTTCTCGGACGGCACAAAGAATCCAGATCGAAATTGCCGATACGGGCAGCGGGATTTCTGAGGAGCATCTCGATAAGGTGCTGCTTCCTTTTTTTACGACCAAGGAAAAAGGGACCGGATTGGGCTTGGCCTTGGTTCATAAAATTGTGCTTTCCCACAATGGCCATATGACGGTGGAAAGTCTCGAAGGAAAAGGGACGACCTTTGTAATTGTGTTACCTGTCTATCAATCGTCACACTAAGGAAGAGAGGAATCGATGGAAACAATATTAATCGTTGAGGATCGTGAAGGTTTGGCGAAAATGTTGTCGCAAACCTTGTCCGATGCCGGATACGAAATGATCTGGGCGAAGGATGGCCGAGAAGGCATCGCCAAGGTTCAGGAGCAAAAAATCGATTTGGTCGTGACGGATATGAAATTGCCGCACAAAAGCGGTTTTGATGTGCTTGAGGCGACCAAAGCGCAAAACAGTGCGATCCCCGTGATTGTGATGACCGCCTATGGGAGTATCGATATCGCCGTTAAGGCCGTCAAGGCGGGGGCATACGATTTTATCTCGAAACCTTTTGAGCCCGACCATCTTCTGCTTCAAATCGAAAAAGCCCTAGAGAAAAAACGCCTGGTTGCTGAAAACCTGGTATTGAAAGAGACCTTTTCGAACCAACTCGCTTTTCCAAAGATCATTGGAAAAAGTCTCGGCATGATAGAGGTGATGGAGCAAGTCCGCAAGGTAGCACAGGGGAAAACGACGGTCCTCTTGGTCGGAGAAAGCGGAACAGGAAAGGAGCTATTTTCGCGTGCGGTTCACATGCTGAGCCCAAGAAAAGATGCAAGCTTCGTGGCCATGAATTGCGCAGCCATTCCACACGATCTTCTCGAAAGCGAACTCTTCGGCCATGAGCGCGGCGCCTTCACGGGCGCGATCGGAAGGAAAATCGGCAAGTTCGAGTTGGCCGATAAGGGTACGATTTTCCTCGACGAAATCGGCGACATGGACCTGAGGCTTCAATCGAAATTACTGAGAATATTGGAAGAAGATACTTTAATGCGTGTGGGTGCCGCAACCAAAGTTAAGATTGATGTCCGGGTTGTTGCGGCCACCAATCGGGACCTCCAAAAATTGATCCAGCAGAAACGATTTCGAGAAGATCTCTATTACCGCCTCAATGTCTTTCCAGTTAATATCCCGCCCTTACGCGAACGGATGGAAGACATCCCGACGATGGTTCAACATTTCATTGCCTATTATGCCTTGGAGATTAAAAAAGAAATTAAGTCCGTTTCGAAGCCCGCCATGGATCTTTTGCTCAACCATCCCTGGACCGGCAATGTACGGGAGCTGCAAAACGCGATCGAACGGGCGACAATTTTGTGCGAAGGCGCAGAAATTCAGATTGAACATCTCGGTTTGAAAACAAGAGCCGAGAGCCCCCCGTCCATTGATGAAATTCCCATGGACGGCTCGCTTCAAGAAGTGAGGGATAAAGCCGCACGCTTCGTAGAGACCAAGATGATCCTCAAAGTCCTCAAAAAAACCGGCGGAAATAAAAGCCGCGCCGCAGAAATCCTTCAAGTCAGCTATAAGACCTTGTTGACGAAAATAAAGGACTACGCTATAGAAAATCCCATCTAATCCGCTTGATCCAAACCCTCAAGATTATCAACTTTCTCAATCGCAGAGGCCCGAATCGAAGAGCCGATATCGTGTCTCGTTTCTCGGGCGTGTTTTCAAAACATGCTTCTGCTGCAAAAGCACTGAATCGGTCCAGTTTTCCGATCTTCTTCGTCAAATAGCGTTACTATTCTCCTCTTCGGATCGAACAACTGACCTCGATTTATTCCTTTTTCGCTTCGAATCCTCTTTTGAAAACACGCCCTAATCAAAAACCTTGCTTTGGTCGAAATCCGGTTTTCCCCAGGAGGGTATTTTTTTGTAGAACCCATTGCAATTTTCCTCGTATTGACGTTATCCTGTCACCGAGAATCGATTTCTTGACATTCGCCAAATATACGCCCTGTGTCGAGGTTTCGAAAACAGAAGTGAGGGATTTTCTTCATTCTATCTTGATTATTGGTTTTTTGATGTTCTTTATCTTAGAATACCTGCATTCCGGTTTACGTTTTTCCTACGGTTGAATTGAATGTTTTGTGTGCAGGCGATTTTTAGAGGACTTGGCGAAAAAGCAATACGACTTGTAAACGGCTCACCCTAGGCCCGAAAGCATTGGAAAGAAAAACGATCGCTCACCGTAAAGGCTTTACGGTCATTGAAATGCTGGTCTCGATTTCAATTGTTGGGATCGTCACGGCCCTTGCTCTTCCTTCGATCAATCATGTTATCCTACGACATCGCGTAAAAGACGCCGCAAGAGAGATTGCATCGAGCCTGCATCTTTTACGTTTGAGGGCCATCTCAACCAACATTCCAACCTATCTTGATTTCAGCGTGGGGCAAGGTTTTTACACGGCTTTCGTCGATGAAAACGACGATCCTAACATGAATCCCCCCGCCGAAACCGAGGCCACGCAGTTGCGCTTTCGTGACGCTTTGGGTGGGATAAAAGGCAGAAAACTGCCGGAAGGGGTGCGTTTCGGTTCCGTGACATTTCCAGAAAACCCGGCGGGTACAGTAAACCGGGCGGGGTTTAACCCCGATGGCATGCCAAGTTCCGCAGGCGCGGTGACCCTCGAAAACACGCTCAGCGATTCCTACAGAGTGAGCGTTGTCCCAGTGACTGGAAGGGTCAAAATTTGGAAATGGGACGGAAACACTTGGAAATGAATTTGCTGGATCAAGGATGAAATTGGCGAAATCTCAAGACGGCTTTACCCTGATAGAGGTGCTGATGGCCACGGTCATCCTTTCGGTGGGTTTTTTGGCCCTTGCGGCCATGACGATGGCTGTGATCAACGGCAACGCGAGGGCGAACAAGGTGACTGTTGCCACGGCATTGGCACAGGAAAAAGTAGAAGAGATCAGGCAGAGGCCTTTCGCCGCCATCGTTGACGAGCCCGAGCCTTATGGCAGTATTGCGAATTATGATTGGGCGCGCCGTGATACGACCGTTAGCGATGACACCCCTGAGGCCGATGTCAAAACAATACAAGTCGCGGTGAGCATCAAGGATTCCCAGGGCGGCGATAAAACCTTGGCGGCCTTCACGGTTTTAAAAAGCCAATAGCAGAAACATTCCTCTAAAAATAGAGCCGAAATTGTTCGTTTTAAAAGCCGGAAAAAACCAAAGGGGCTATACCCTGATCGAAACGATGATGGCCTTGGCGATCAGTGGGATCTTGATCTATGGCATCGGCGGGGTCTTGAATGCACAACAGAAGGCCTATTCCCTTCAGGAGCAGATCCTTGAAATGCAAGAGGGTTTGAGGATCGCATCGATCTTAATGAATCGCGAGATCCGGATGGCGGGATACGATCCGACCGGCACAGCCAATGCCGGGATCGTGTTCGCCGATACAGATCGTATTGAATTTACCAGAGATCTGAGTGGGGATGGTTCCTTCGATGAGGATGAAAATGGAAAGATGGATAAAAATGAAGTCATCACCTATTCCCTATACCCACCCAAGTACAAAAATAAACTGGGCAGAATCAGTGGAGGCGGAAACAATAACCCTGTCTTGGAAAATGTCGAAAGCATAGTGTTTACCTATCGAACGGCATCTGGGCTTGAGCTGGCCACGCCAGTAGCAGATACGGGCCTAATCCGAAATATTGAGGTGACCCTCACCGCCAAAACCGCCAAAGCAGATCCGAAATATCCTAAGAATAATGGCTATCGGACAAGATCCCTGACGACGAAGATTAACCTCAGAAATTGATCGATGCTTAGATGAGAGATGAAAAGATTGGATAAGACCATCGATAGAAAACGGACCCGTCCGATTGTCCGGAACGAATCTGGCATCGCGCTCGTCACGGCGCTCCTTTCCATGGCCTTGCTCACCCTGATGGGAACGGCGGCCCTGACGATGACGGACCTTGAGATTAAGATCAGCGCGAACGATAAATCGGCGAAGGAGGCCTTTTATATCGCCGAGGCGGGAATAGAACATGCCTGGGCCATTTTAAGAACGGCGTCTTTCGACGAAGTTTTGAAGGGCCTTGATGAAGATAGAGACACCATCGACGATAACGGCATACTTCGTTTCGGAGCGAGTGTTCCTTTTGCCCAGGGGGCCTATGAGGTGAGGGTCACGGATAACGACGACGGGGACGAGGATCCGTGGAACGATAGCGATGGGAGCCTTATTGTGACTTCAACCGGGGCGTCAGCCACAGGGCCTAGACAAAAGATAGAGGTGGTTGTTCGGAAAATCGTGCCCAATCCCATTGGTCTGAGGGGAGCCGTGACTTCCAATGGAAATGTTTTGGCGGGTGGCAATATGCAAATCGATGGACGCGATCATAATATCGACGGGGTGTACATTCAGGAGGAAAATATTGGCTTAGGCAACTTTGGTGTCAACACTACCGGCGATTTGAATCAAATGGGCAGCGAAGCCGTTATCGGGGGCACGGTGGACGGCATTGACTACGAACCCGACAACCCCCCGGAAAATGTATTTGTCATCAAGGAAAGAGCGGATCGGGAAGCCCCAGAAACACCTGAAGCCGTCTTGGGTTTAAAAGAGGATCAATTAAAAACGATGGCGATGAATGGAATAAATGGCAGCCAATATGTGACCGATCCGAGGGAGCTAAGTTATCCCTTGAAAGGGATTACTTATGTCGAACTTCCCAATGGCGACATATGGGATACCAACGCCAAGCTGAATAATCCCAAGGTGAATACAGTAAATTTTGACGGGAGTAAGGGGATTCTCGTCGTTCACAATCAATGGATAAATGCCACGATACATAAAACAAGTCATGGGACTTTCAGGGGGATCATCATCGCCGATGAATACGAGACGATCCGCAGCGATATTATCGGGGCCGTCGTGACGCTTTCTTCGGAAGAACAGAAGCTCGGCACGGCAAAGGCAAAGATCAAATATAGCAACGCCGCAATCGATGCCGCATTGAAAACCGTGTCTACGGAGTTGACCTCCTTATCGTGGCGTGAGGGATTTAAACCCCATTAATAGCGGGTTTTTTTCAAGGGATTCTAAGTGGGAGGGGCAGCAATTTTTAAGGGTGCTCTTCAACCCAGACCACGCCTTTGGGGGTGGTTTCTTTTTTCCAAATAGGCGTGATGCGTTTTAATTCGTCAATACACCACGAACAGGCGCGAAAGGCATCCTGCCGATGTTCGGCGCCGACCACAATCAAAACAATGTTTTCACCAATCGATCGCTCACCCACGCGGTGAATAATGGTGACCTCTATGATGTCGTAATCTTGCAGAGCCTGTTCTCGGATCTCTGCAAGCCTTTTTTCAGCCATACCCGGATAATGCTCGAAGTCGATTTTATGGATCTCTTGGCCTTTTGAAAAATCCCGTGCCGTCCCCAGGAATGAAACAATGCCGCCAATTCGCCTAGAGCTTTCCCGGACGCGAACGGTCTCGTCTTCGATGCTAAAATCTTCAGTCTGAATTCGAATGTTTCCTTGGCCCATCGTTTCGTCCTTTCCAAAAGTAGAACGTCTAATCTTGCTTTTTAACCCCCGGCAAAAGGTGGAAGAAAAGCGATCTCGTCTCCATCGTTAATCAAATAACTTCGTTCAACCACCTCTTGGTTTACAGAAATGAGGATTTTTCCTTCCTGGAGCCCTTCTTTTAAAGGAGGTAAGTCTTTTACTAATTTTTCAAGTAATTCTTCTAAAGAGGTGCCTTTTTCGACATCAAGCGAAAGCTCGCTTTTTCCGATGAGGTGTTTCAAAACTGCGAAAAACTTCAAATTCACCATCTCTTAAACCTCCAATAAAGTATAGAAACTATAACCGCTTCTATTGATTTCTGTCAAGATGAGGGGGAGGGCTCAGCGCTTCTTACTCGGTTCGAATTGTATTTTGAGGAAAATGACGGGAGATGGCCTTATGCTTCAGAAGCGTTCATGACGCATGTCTTATCTTATCAAAGGTTTTATCTGTTGGTATTAAAAGGTTATCCGATAGGGCAGAAGAAAATCTAGGAAATCCTAAAAAGTGTAATGTATAACGACAGGGCTTGTGAAGCTCGATCTTGAATAAAATTAATATAAATCAATTAGTTATTCGTATTTATTGCACCACCCCCCTCTTATGGGGTGATCGTTTATTTTACAATATGATTGTTGTTTTGCTCAGGTAAAACCAAAGTCTTAAAGCCACTTTATTATTATTTTATTATATAAATACAATTACTTATGCTCTCATTTTGAGTTATTCTTTCGTCTTGGCATAGCTATTGTATATATCGAGCCTAATTGGATTGTGTTATGTGTTTTATTAAAGATCGGAGGCATAGAATGATGAAAGTCGTACGTTTTTTGATAGCGGTTGCTTCGGTGGGTATTTTTTCGACTTCCGCGATGGCAATTGGTGTGATTGATTTAGATGTGACCGTGAACCCAAACTATGGTGGGAGCTTTTCTGGCTTAGGCGATACCACAGGCACGGCCCTTTATAATTTTGGCGTTAGTCCAACAAGTACCTATGGTGCAAGCTTTGTTTCCTTGGCGTTCGAAAGAGATATTTTTGCAAGCATCGGTGTTCCTTCCATTATCTCCGGACCCTTGGGATTTTCACTCTCAGTGGATACAAGTGATCCAACGGTGACCACGATTGATGGCGGGGCATTGCTTCCTGGGGAATATGCCCGTTTTACAGTTGATTACACTTTAACGGATACCAACGCCTACTACTTGGGTACGGATCCAAATAACGTTCCGGCAACTTGGACTTGGGATCTTGATGGTCCCGATGCCTGGAGCCAAGCCGCGTCAGCGGTTAATCTTAATGGCGCCAGATTGGTTGCTGTTGGCGGCGGGTCCGCCGCCATTCCTGAACCCACGGGTTTAGTTCTGCTCGGGTCTGGTCTTCTCAGTCTCGGTCTATTACGCAGTGTCCGTTCAAAAAGTTCGAGCAAAGGTTAACACCGGTTAACTGAGTAGCAAACTACTTTAAAGAGGGTGAAGCGATAGTAAGTTCGCTTCACCCTCTTTTTTTGTCTTGTTCGCTAAGCCAAATTCGCTTTATGTCCTCTTCTAAATCAAAGTTTAAGGTTTATCCTGCCTTAGCGTTTAGGTTCCCTTGAACCCTCGTCAACATCTTGCTACTATGGGCGCTTAATCGTCATATTCTTTTCGAGATCACCATTTTGCTAGAATGATTTCGCATCTATCCGCCGTTTTGATGAAGACTTAGTGCTTGTCAGAATGGACAAGATAGGTGCAAACACAGGGTATGGGGAACGACTTTAAGACATCTGTGGCGATATGAGGTCTGTATTTTCTTGATCGGAAAACCACTTTTCTTTTTCTCCTTTTCTTCGATAATTATTGGTCGCAGAATGTTGTTATTGTGAAGGACAACGATGTCTAGGAACCATCTTGTAAAAAAGATGAAGCGAAGTCTCTACGGTGCCCTGCTCATCTCTCTTTTCTTTCAATTCGGATGCCCAAGTTCTGCGGACAAAGCCATTGTTGAGGCTCAGCATGCCTACGAGTCCGGTGAGTACAATCGGAGCCTTGCCCTGAGCGATGCCATTCTTCAAAAATCGCCTAGCGATTTTACAGCCCATCGACTGAAGGCCTTATCTTACCTTGCACAAGGATCGACGCAGGCGGCCTTAAACGACTATGACTTAGTTGAAAAAAGGCATCCTGAAATCGCCCCCGCCTTGTTAAAAGTAATTGCAGTGGCCATGATCCGGCAAGCACTCCAAAACGAAAATATGTTCGTCCGAAGCGCAGGAGTTAAAGCGATCGGGGAGATGGGCGATCCCGAACTTGTTCCCTTCATTGTTCCGAGTATGCGGGATCAAGAGACTTTCGTTCGTTTTTTTGCCGTGGAATCCTTTGGGATGTTGGGTGGACCCGATGCCTTAAAACTTATTATGGCTGCGGCGGGTGACCCGGATGGCATGGTAAGAATGGCGGCGGTAAAAGTCCTTGATGAAATGGGTGAAGAAAAGGGCGATCATACCCAACTGATTAACCTCTTGGCGACTTTTTCGGGAGATGCAGACAAGGCCGTTCGCTTTTTTGCATTGGCATCCATGTCTCGGCTCGGAGATGACGAGGCCTTTGCCAAATTGATTGAGGGCGTTCAAAACCTGGAAGGCAATGAACGGATCGCCGGAGTGGCGGCGCTGGGCCGAAGTAAGCACCCCAAAGCCGCCGAACTTCTTGGTCCGTTTATCAAGGATTCCGATGCGACAATCCGAATGTATGCCGCAGAGGCAATGGGAGAACTCGCTGATCCCGTGCATTATCCGTCCTTAATCTCGGCCCTTACGGATGAGGAGTCCTCAGTCCGCGGCGCGGCGGCCACCTCGCTTGGAAAGCTCGGAAATAAGGAAGCCATCCCGGACCTCGAAAAAATGCTGACAGATCCTGAAGCCATGGTGAGGGTTTCTGCTGCGGAGGGCTTGAAGCGCTTGGGTAAAGAGGAATTGGAGGTCTATCGATTGGCTCTAACCGAACGCGATTATGGGGTCCGTCATTTTGCCATTGGTTCGCTTCGAAGGACCTGGGGTGAAAAGGCGATGCCACTTTTTAAAAGCGCATTGGAGGACAGCGCTCAGCGTGTTCGGATTGCCGCGATTCGCGCCATCGGCGATGTCGGCGGGATGGATGATTTGCCGCTCTTAAAGAAAGCCCTAAACGATCCGGATTTGGCGGTCCGGACTTATGCCGCTGGAAACGTGGGACGTGTATTAAATAAAGCCTCAGGAAGACAGTTAAAGAAAGTTAGCGCGGATTAACAGAAGAAGAGTCAGGAGTTTTTTTTCGATTATCTTGTACCTCAATCGCGCCTTTTAATGGCTCGCTTCATGATGCAAAGAAAAGGGTAGTCTTCATCGGGCTGATGAATGATCTGGACCAACTCCCAGCCATCCCCGCCGAGGAAATTGAGTTGATTGTCCATCTGCTGTCCCGCCAGATGCTCCGTTTTATATTCCCACTTGGACACTGGGCGTCTCAATATTCAAATAAATGGGGTTGGTTTCGATTAATGATCGGGGCTGAGTTTTAAGAATTTTTTAACCCTGTTTTTCCATAACATCCGCTTCAGGGGTTTGATGATGGCACGTGCGGCTTTTTCGCCATGTTCGATGGCCTCGTCAAATCGCCAGAAATCAGACCAATGGATATTACCGAGTTCCGGGCGGATCATGCAATCGGCGTGTTGGGTTTGAATGTCGGATAAAATAGATCGCGTGATTTCGTTTGCGCGCAACACAATATCTAAACCGCTAACAAAGTTTTGTTTTGGTTTGTCTTCCCCGGCGATATTGACTGCAATCGTAAAATCCACATGCAGGTCTTTCAATGTCGAGACGGGGATTTGGTTGACCCAGCCCCCGTCGATAAGCTGAGAATTATCGACGGTGATGGGTGAGAAGACGCCCGGAATCGAACAACTGGCCGCCACAGCCCTTTGTATCGGGCCTTTAGAGAGCACCATCGGTTTTCCATTGGTCAAATCGGTTGCCACGGCGCAAAAGGGAATGGTGGTTTCCTCGATTTGGCTGTTGTCGAGGAGTTGGTTCATTTGGGAGAGGAAATCTTGTTCCGAAATAAAAGAGGTGCGTTGGAGCGAAATTCCCCAAAAGATGCCTTTTTGAAGGTAGGATTTCACATTGGTGATGAAGCTTTTGTTTTTCTTTTCTTCGTAATGTCGCTTGATAAAATATATTTTTGTTCGCCGAAATTGGTCGCTGTTTAAAAATTGAATCACGCGGCGTTGCAGGGCATCGGCATTGGGATTCTGCGCATACATTGCGCCGACGATCGCCCCAAAGCTTGTGCCTGCAATACCATCGATTTGTATGCCCTCCTCTTCTAATACTTTTAATACACCAATGTGTGCAATGCCTCTTGCACCACCGCCGCCGAGGGCCAAACCTATTTTTAATCCGGTCATTACTTATGCTGCCTTTTCTTGTCCTTTTTTCTTTTTTGCTTTCGTTTCGATCATAATGGCTTTGGCTTTTAAAGCTCGTATTCTTCGCTGTGCACGTTTCAACTGTTTCTTCGCGTTTCGAATCGCCAGGGGTTTGTCGGTCATGTCTTTTAATTTTGATTTCAAATCCGTTATTCGTTTTTCAAGGGCTTTCGCGTTCATTGATATACCTCCCATTCATAATTGATGTGCGATTTCTTATTTTTTTCTAAACCAGTCTACGGTGTGTGACAAGCCTTCTTCAAGGGGCACGACGGCTTCCCATTCGCCCGCTTCATATATTTTGCTAAAATCGAGACAACTGCGCATCTGTTCTCCCTTTTTTTCAGGGCCGTGGACCTCTTTTACATCCGCAGACGTTATTTTAGCTAAGGCATGAAAAAGTTGGTTGACCGAGGTCTCCTTGCCTGTGCCGATGTTAAAGGTATCGTTGATCTTTTTATTAATCACCGCCATATTGGCTTCGACAACATCGTTGACATAGACATAGTCGCGCGTTTGATTGCCCGTCCCATTGATAAAGGGTTGTTCTCCATTGAGCATCATGCGGGTGAAGATGGCGACGACGCCGGCTTCGCCGTGGGGATCTTGACGCGGGCCATAGACGTTTCCATAGCGTAGTGCCGTATAGTCGAGACCGCATACTTTTTGGTAATAATAAAGGTAATGTTCGCTCGATAATTTACTTACCCCATAGGGTGAGAGCGGGTGGGTGGGATGGGTCTCCGGTGCGGGGAATTGGGATTGATCGCCGTAAATCGCGCCTCCTGAAGACGCGAAGACCACTCTGCGCGAACCATTTTTGACGGCGCAATCGAGAAGGTTGAGAAGGCCAATGATATTACTTTTTGCGTCAAAAGCCGGGTCGGCCACGGATTTACGGACATCCATTTGGGCGGCGTGATGGCTAATTAATTCAGGGCGTTCTTTTTGGAAAACGCGTTCGAGTCGGCTGCTCGTAATATCGAGCTTATAAAAAGTAGCAGCCTTGTTCAGGTTTTTCTTTTTGCCCGTGGAGAGGTTATCGACCACCACGACCTCATGTCCTTCTTCAATTAAGCGATCGACGAGGTGAGAACCAATAAATCCTGCCCCCCCAGTCACCAATATCTTCATCTCTTTCTCCTATTATCCAAACGGTAGATCCGGTTCTGTTTCCCGACCGGGGCCCTTGCAGATCAGAGGGTTTGGTTTTGCGAAGTTGAACCCAATAAAACGATTGCGTCTTCGAAATGCAAATCCCCCCCTTCTATTGTTAAAGATAGCTCATAAACGAGTCTTGCACAACTGGCGTCCATTTTGAGTCGCGTTTAAATCTCATCTCCACACTTTTTAAAATAGATTAGGAATTCGACATTGCCTTTTTGCCCCTTAATTGGCGATGTGATGAGCCCCTTTTCTTGAAGCCGCCATTCCTCCGCCTTGTCGCGGATTTGAGCAATGACCGTCTGGTGCTTGACGGGGTCTTTTACAATGCCCCCTTTGCCCACTGCATTTTTGCCCACTTCAAACTGGGGTTTAATGAGGGCGATGAGGCGTCCGTTTTTCTTCAGGAGGGGAAGGACGGATGGAATGACGATGTGAAGTGAAATGAAGGACACATCGATGGTGATCAGGTCAAGGGTTTCAGGAACGAGTGCTGTTGGCAGATAGCGAATGTTTTGACGTTCTAAAACCACAACACGCTTGTCTTGCCGAAGGGGCCAGGCCAGCTGACCATAACCCACATCAACGGCATAGACGCGGTTTGCCCCTTTTTTTAATAAGCAATCTGTAAATCCGCCGGTGGATGCGCCGACATCCATGGCCACCCCGCCGGAGATATCGATTTCAAAATCCTTGAGCGCAGCTTCGAGTTTTAGGCCCCCGCGACTGACATAAGGAAAACTTTGTTTCAGCAGAACGATCTCTGCGTTTGAGTCAACCTGCGCCCCCGCGCTCTGCGTTTTTTTCCCGTTGACCAAGACCTCGCCGCACAAGATCAAGGCCTTGGCCCGTTCGCGGCTTTCGGTGAACCCCCTCAGAACGAGCAGGGTATCCAAACGTTCTTTCGATTGTTTTTTGTCCAACAGGGCTGATTTCAAATGGGTTCAATTGTGAGTGCAGGCTGCTTCGAAATAATTAAATCAATCTCGGGCTTTGCATGGTCAATGATCTGGAATGGCCAACACGGAAGCCATCGCCTTAAGGGCAATACGTCAGTGGACACTTCTTCCAATCAGTGGGGTTTGTCCCCGTTTTGAATTGGGATTGAGGTGAGATGAATAAACGTGTTTTTGAGCAAGTTCCTAGCGTCCAACTTTGACACGCCGGGAGGACGTGACTTTATCCTCGGGTGCGTAATGGGTTTTATCGTTTTGGTTTTCGACAAATTGAGAAACAAAGCGAACAATGCCTTCGGGATCGAGTCCGAGTTTTTCCCGAAGTAAATTTTGCGGTCCATGTTCGATAAAGTGATCTGGAATGCCCATTCGCCGAAGAGAGAAGGCAGGGCGGGTGCCCGCTTGTTTTTCTTCTTCCAAGATGGCAAGTACGGATTCCCCGAAGCCGCCGTTTAAGGCATGTTCTTCGACGGTGACGATTTTTTCGCATCGTTTGCCGAGGGCGACGAGGAGATCTCGATCAATGGGTTTGGCAAAGCGGGCGTTGGCCACGCCGGCCGTGATCCCGTTTTTCTTCAATTGGGCTGCCGCCTCTAAGGCAGGATAAACCATACTTCCAAGGGCGAGGATTGCGACATCCCAGGTTTTATCGCTTTCGCCCAGAAGGATCTCTCCTTTTCCAATCGACAGGGCCTTTGGGCGATCGTCCATGGGGACGCCAATCGCCGATCCGCGCGGATAGCGGATAGCTACGGGCTGATCTAAGTGTAAGGCGGTCGCGAGCATGTGTTGCAGCTCGTTTTCGTCTTTGGGCGCCATCAATATTAAATTCGGAATGCCTTTTAAATAGGCGATATCGAAGGTGCCGTTATGTGTCGGTCCGTCCTCCCCAACCAGGCCGGCCCGATCAAGGCAAAACACAACGGGGAGGTTTTGTATGGCAACATCGTGGACAATCTGATCGAAACCGCGCTGCAAAAAGGTTGAATAGATCGCGACGAAGGGCCGTAGGCCATCCGCCGCCATGCCTGCTGCCATGGTAACGGCGTGTTGTTCCGAGATGCCGACGTCGTAAAAGCGGTTCGGAAAGGTATTCGCAAACTGGTTGAGCCCCGTGCCGTCCGGCATGGCGGCGGTAATGGCGACGATTCTTGGATCGTCCGTTGCCAATTGGATCAAGCTTTTTGCAAAACTGCCGGTATAGGACGGCGCAGATGATTTTTTTTTCGCGTGGCCGGTTTCAAGATGAAAAGAGGGCTTCCCGTGGAATCCGGCCGGATTGGCTTCAGCGAGGGGGTAGCCCTTCCCTTTTTTCGTTACAACGTGTACTAGAATTGGACCCTTGAGTTCCTTCACGTTTTCGAAGATGGTTAAAAGATGGTCGATCTCGTGTCCGTCGAAGGGCCCGAAATATCGAAAACCCAATTCTTCGAAAAAGAGACCCGGAACGATCAAACCTTTTACGGATTCTTCGGCCCGTCGGGCGGCCTTTAGCATGGGGTGGCCGATTTTTGGAATTGTTTTCAGTAAAGTGGCCGTCTCGCTTTTCACCCTTGTATAGAGTTTTCCAGTAAGTATTCGGTTTAAATAGGAGGAAAAGGCGCCCACGTTCTTTGAAATAGACATCTCATTGTCATTTAAAACGACGATGAGGTTTCGTTTTAACGCGCCGGCATGGTTTAGGGCTTCATAGGCCATACCGGCGGTCATCGATCCATCTCCGATAACCGCCACCACGTGGTGTTTTTCCCCTTTTTGTTCCCGTGCCTCGACCATGCCCAGTGCAGCTGAAATTGAGGTGCCAGCGTGGCCCGCGCCAAAGGTGTCGAATTCACTTTCAGCGCGAGAGAGGAAGCCGCTCATGCCGCCGTATTGGCGCAAGGTCGAAAATATTTTTTGGCGGCCCGTTAAAAGTTTGTGGGGATAGGCCTGGTGCCCGGTGTCCCATACGAGACGATCGTGCGGCGTATCGAAACAGCGGTGCAAGGCGATGGCCAACTCCACTGCGCCAAGACTGGCCCCAAGATGACCGCCGAGTGTGGAAACGGTTTTGAGGATGACCGCCCGGATTTCTTCGGCGAGTTGTGGGAGCTCTTCTTTGGGAACCTTATTTAAATCCTTCGGATGCTCGATTTGATCTAAACGTGACATATTTATTTTTCCCGGTGGGTAATATAATAAGCAATGTGACGAAGTGAATCGGCTTCCGGTCCAAAAGACTTGAGGGATTCGAGGGCTTCCTCGATCAAAACCGCGGCCTCTTTTTTTGCCCGCGAAACCCCGACCAATGCGGGATAGGTCCATTTGCCTCGTGTTTGATCATTTCCGACGGGTTTGCCTAAGGTTTCTTCTTTGCCTTCGACGTCGAGAATGTCGTCGGCGATCTGAAAGGCCAAGCCGGCCTTCTCTCCGAATGCCGTTAATTGAGATAACTTTTTTGGCCCGGCGCCACCGAGAATACCCCCAATGCGGATTGCGGCGCGAATGAGGACACCCGTTTTATGGGTATGGATCTCTTTGAGTTTCTCGAGATAGAGCCCTTCCTTCCCTTGCGACTCGATGTCGTTGAGTTGCCCCCCGACCATCCCTGTGCTTCCAGAGGCAGATCCCAGTTCCAAGATGATCTTAAGCACCTTTTTAGGAGACACGGAAGCGGCCAGCCCTTTTTCCGCAATCATGGTGAAAGCAGCGGTTAAAAGTGCATCGCCGGTTAAGATGGCGGTCGCTTCGCCGAACATTTTATGATTCGTTAATTTACCCCTGCGGTAGGTGTCGTTATCCATGGCAGGAAGATCATCGTGAACCAGCGAATAGGTGTGAAGCAACTCGATGGCCGCGGCGAAGGGAAGTGCCACTTCACTTCTGCCACCAACGGACTCGCAAGCGGCTAGGCATAGGATAGGCCGAATCCGTTTCCCTCCGGCGAAGAGCGAATAGCGTATTGCTTCGTGAATCAGCGCGGGTTCGCAGGTGGGGCCGGGCAGGTAGGATTCCAGCACCCGATCCACTTCGGATCGTCGTTTGTTCAGGTAGGATTTAAGGTTTCCGTTCATCTTCATATCGTGCAAAGGGTCTAGGACCTTTCGTCTTCGAGCTCAAAGGCCTGCGTTTCCTTCCGCCCGCCCTTTCCTTCGATGAGGATTTCGACCTTTTTTTCCGTTTCTTCTAAGGTCTTAAGGCAGCTTTTCGAGAGGCGAATGCCTTCCTCAAATATTTTCAGCGCCTCTTCTAAGGGAAGGTCCCCTTTTTCGAGTGATTTTACTTTTTCTTCAAGACGGGAGAGCGCCGTTTCAAACTTGAGTTGGGCCACCGATACTCCGGTATGTGGGAATAAGATAAAGGTGTGTTCATTATACAAAAGACCAGCGGCAGGTCAAGGGATTTCTCGTCAGGGGGTATTGTCACTTACCGAGCGAGGTCATCATTTCGACGGAAAGTCAAAGGTGAAATCTTGTGGTTCTTTTCTTCGTCTTATATGGATACAGCTAGGTCGGCGTTCAATGCTGCCTTTGATGTGAGATTGAATGTTTGAATAAAGTGAAAGGATCGTCTTGAATCCGGTGCGTCGCCCGAAAATAATGCGCCTTGAGAAGGAAAACGATGGCCTATCACTGAGTCGAAGTGAAGGCCTGAAATCTTGATTTAAAATATAAAGGGAATGTAGAACAGAGCCCTTTGCGATGGGCCTTGTTTTTGTCTAACGTCGAATCCCTGTTTTGAGCGAGCGTTCTGTAAAGTCGCTGTCTTCTAGACCAATATTGACTTCCAGATCTTCCACTTCGAAGAGGGTTCGGTGACCGTTTTGAACGTTGGTGACGTTCGTTTTTTTCCAGACAAACAGTTCGTCAATTGTTTGCCAATCGATGGTTTGTCGTTTCAGTAACTTTTTATTGCGGTCATAGTAATCTATTTTTAAAATGGTCCAATCCTTTTTCGAAATCCACGAGATTTTTTTGCTGTAGAGGCTCTCTTTTTCCCGGGGTAGGCTTTCGACGACATAGCTCGGCGTGCCACGATAGTCTTCTTCCTTCAGGAATTTGTGATCGTCTTCGTCCAGCCGCCGCTGTCCCATGTCGCCAAAGGTAAGATCGGAGCCAAGGAAGGCGTCGTTTTGGTCTTGGGCGGAAATTCGCCGAACCATACGAAGCGCTGGCAGGTAGAGCCAGAGATCATCGGGCTTATTTTTTTCGGAATAGTCCCAGATCAAAAAAGACACGCCGCGCGAATCGGGCGGAAATTCGGTGGAAAGGAGCATTTTGCTGTCGATGCCTTCCGTAGCGCGGTAATTTTTCCAAAACCGGAGCGCGACAATTTTTTTGATCGAGCCGTCGCGTTCGATCAGGCTGAGGTTGACGGTGTTTTTTTGATCTCCGACTTCATAGATCAAATCCCGCGATCGTTTGATGATTGCTTCGCCGTCCAGAGGGCCGTCTTGCGCGCCAACCCATTGGACCGGAAGGAGGGTGAAAGCGATAAGAAGAAAGACAGTTGTTTGAATGCCTTGGAGGCCGGTCATCCTATTGGAGCGAAATGAACGACATCGAATGAAGTGGCTTTGTATCATGATCTCCCTTGCTTCCGTTCCGCCTGAATTACTTTTTGGGCTTCTCTCCTAATAATACTACAAAAGGACTGGGTTCGGAGAGTTGCACTGTTTTTACTTTCCTGAATCCGCAGGCACGCATCCACTCCGAGACCTCTTTTTCGGAATAGGCGGCTCCACCCGGGGTGTGGATGAGTTGGTTGACGCCGATGAGGGCCGAGAGGGCCGGACCGGTTTTTTCGCGGTTGAGCATTTGGTCTTGCACTAGGATCATTCCGCCCGGATCGATGGCTCGGTAGGCATTCTTGAGGATTTTCTTCACGACCTTCGGTGACTCTTGATTAAACATCGAAGAGAGCAGTACGCTGTCATAGCCTTTTCCAAAGGTATCGGTCAAGTAATTACCAGGCCGCCGTGCAACCCGATCCGCCATGCCCAAACTGCCAACAATCTCGCTGGTGATCTCGAGGGTTTGTGGAAGATCCAAAACAGTGGCCTTCAATCCTTTATTTTTTTGACAAAACTTGACGCAAAAGGTGCCGGGCCCTCCGGCGACATCGAGCAGATGTTTGCGTCCAGAAAAATCGATATCCTTGGCGAGGAGATTGCCTTGGCCCAAGGCCCGGTAGTGCATGCCGTAGATATAGTTCCGGAGCGCTTCTGGTCCTTGATCGTGCGGTTTGCCAACCACGGGTGCGCCCTTGACGACCGCATCGTACAAATCGCCCCAGGCCGGATACCAACTGTCGAACATCGATACAATGCCGCCTTGAAAAGTGGGACTTCCTTTTACCAAAAAGGCATTGCTGAGTTTGTTGTTGCGATATCGGCCGCCTTTTTGGCTGAGTAGGCCCAGCGAGACAACGGCGACAAGCAAGATTTCCAGGCCGCGCGGATCAGCCTTGCATGCGGTGGCAAGTTGTTTTGCCGTCGCGGTGCGTCCTTTTAATCGGGTAAAAATATCGAGCCGAACTGCGGTATGCAGCACCTTCGACTGCCAATAGGCGGAGCTAATGCCCATCACCGCCATGGGGTCTAAGGCCGCAGCGCTCTGCGTTTTTTTTGAGGTGCTTTTTCCCTTTTGTTTTTTTATTGCCGTACTTTTTACAGTGGACGGTTTTTTAAGGCGTGCAGCTTTTTTCTTTGTTGCGGTGTTTTGCATGGGCGTCTCCTCTTTACGCTAAGGCATATAAGATAGGGTATGCAGGTTAGGCCATTGATCGGTAAATTCGATTTCTGTGATTGAAGCGTTGGCAATTATTAAACGTTTAAAATTGACGATCGGCATGCCGATCGCGGCGGAGACCAGCATGCGAATAGGGCCGACATGGGTGACCGCTAAAATAATTTGTTCAGGATGGCGGGAGATGAGTTCTCGAACCGTTTCTTTGACGCGAATGGAAAATTCGAATAAGGATTCGCCCCCCGAGGGAACAAAATTGACAACATCTTCCCTCCAGGCTTTCCATTCCTCCAGGAATTGCGCTTTAATTTCAGGAGGGGTTAAGCCGCCCCAGGCCCCAAAGTTTCGCTCCCGCAAGCCTTCGATGGTCTCCATTCTTATCCCGAGCTTTCCGCTAGCGAGCTTGGCAGTTTCCTGGGTTCTCCTGGAAGGACTCACATAGATGCCCGCAATCTTTCGTCCCTCATTTTGCAGACGACCTTCCCAAGCTTGGGCTTGCTTGATGCCGAGCGGGTTTAAGGGCGGGTCTTCGATCTCATCTGCGTAAAAGCGATTTTTCGCATAGTCGGTTTCACCGTGACGAAGGAGTAGAACACGAGGAGATTTTGTCTTTTGGTCGGTGGACATCAGTTTACTCGGTTTTTTGAAAAATGGCGGCCGATACGGAGATCGCCGCAAAGGAAAAAAGTAACAGGATCGTAATGCTGGTGTAAAAAGGTTGAAGAAAGACGCCGCGATAGCAGGCGCGAACCGCTTCGACCCCATAGGTGACGGGATTAATCATGCTGACAAGTTGCATCCAAAAGGGCATGAAACTTTTTGGCACCAGGGCAGGCGAAAAAAAGAGCAGCGGCAGCGTCAGCATATTGCCCATAACGACAAGAGGTTCCTCACGTTTGAGCATCATCGCCAATGTATTGGAGACGGCTGAAAACCCCACGGCCAGCATAAGAACGATAATCCAGATCCAAAAAATACCACCCCCGCTGGGCAGGCCCGCACCGAGCACGAAGGCCACGATGATAAGGAGGAAGACTTGAATGACGACGGTAAATCCGTTGTGCAGGAGTCGACTTAAAACAATAGACGAGCGATCGATGGGTGCCACGAATAATTTTTCCATGATGCCATGTCTTAAATCGCGGAGCAGGCTCACACCCGACCAGGAGGCGCCAAAGAGCACGGTCATGACGATGATGCCCGGCGTGAGGAAATTAACGTAGTTATCTTCGGGAAATTGGGGCAGTTGAGAAAGGCCTTTAAAAAGCTGGCCGAAGATAACCAGCCACAAGAGGGGTTGGATGAGGCCGAAGAGGGTCCACATGGGCATGCGCCATGTGAGTGTGAGGTACTTAAAAAAGAGGTTTTTTATATCGAGTAGAAAATAAGGCATCGTAAGCGCTTAGTTCTTTTTTTCGGATTTGTCTTTATCTTGAGCCGCCGAACCCCAGTCGCCCGACTTTCCGCTGTCTTGCCATTTTTCCCAGTCCTGTTTTTCTTCTTCCCCTTTGTCGGGCTTGGCGCTGGAGGGATCCTTCCCTTCTTCTTTCTTCCACTGGTTTTCCCAGTCTTTTGGTTCGTCTCTGGCTTTTTCTATGGGCTTGCCGGTCGTACCGCCTTCAGATTCGTTCCATTTATTTTTCCAGTCGCCACTGCCCTTTTCTTCCGATGCGCCGTCAGGAGGATTTCCCTCTGATTTCCACTTTGATTGCCAGTCGTTTTCAGTGCCGCCTTCGGTTTCTCCGTCTTCTTTATTCCACTTGTTCTTCCATTTCCCGCCGTCCGATCCGCCGCCCCAATCGCCCCATTCATTTTCTTTCTTTTCGTTGGCGGTTGCCCAGTTTTTGCCGGTGTATTTTAAGTAGACGTCGTCGAAGGTCGGACGGGCCAGGAGGACGGATAAGGGGGAAAGCCCTTGTTCGTCGAGCCACTGAATAACCTTAGGCAAGGCCTGCTGGCCCTCCTCGATGTAAAGCCTCAGTGCATCGCCTTGCTGGATGACTTCTTTGAACCCTGTGTTTTTTTGGAAGAGGGCCAACTGCGATGCGTTTAATGGATTTTGAAAGCTCAGATGGATGGCATCAGCGCCGAGGCTGTTTTTTAAGGCGTCGGGTGTGCCGATGATTTGAATGCGTCCCTCGTCGAGGATGCCGACCCGATGGGCCAGTTGATCGACTTCTTCAAGATGATGGGTCGTTAAAAAAAGGGTCATGCCTTCTTCTTGGTTTAAGCGCCGAATGTAAGACCAGAGATCCAGCCGGCTTTTGGGGTCGAGACCGAGGGTCGGCTCGTCTAGAAAAAGGAGTTTTGGCTCGTGGATCAGGGAGGTGGCGATGTCGAGCCGACGCTTGAATCCACCGGAGAGCGCGCCGACCCATTGCCCTTCCCGCCCCTCCATATCAAAGAGCTGAACAAGCGTTTTTATTCGTTCCTGCAGCTTTTTTTTAGGAAGATGGTAAAGGCGACCCTGAAGGAGCAGGTTTTCGTAGACCGTGAGTGCGGGATCCACGCCGCTTTGCTGCCCGACATAGCCGAATGACATGCGAACGGAGAGGGGGTCTTCGACGACATCGTGGCCGGCGATGACGGCCGTACCTGAAGTGGGATGTAGTAAGGTCGTTAAGATTTTAATGGTGGTGGTTTTGCCTGCGCCGTTGGGCCCCAGAAAACCGAAGACTTCACCGGTGTTCACCTGCAAGGTGATGTCGTCGACCACCCGATTGTTGGGGGTGAATTCTTTACACAGGTGATCGATTTGGATCATGGAAGGGGCTCAAGACGCGTATAGGTCCCTGATTTCCCCCCACTTTTTGAGATCAACCCTATTTGTCCAAAGCTGATGCCTTTGTCGATGGCTTTGCACATGTCGTAGATGGTTAAGGCCGCCACGCTGACGGCGGTGACCGCTTCCATTTCAACGCCGGTTTGGCCCGAAGTTTTCGCCGTCGCGGTGACTTTAATTGCTGCTGGCCGGTCGCCTTCAGGTTGGAAGGTTTGAAACCCGATATCCACGCTGGTAATCAGGAGGGGATGGCACATCGGAATTAAATCAGGCGTTTTTTTTGCCCCCATGACCCCGGCCACTTGCGCGACGGCGAGGACGTCGCCTTTTGCAATTTGACCCTCTTGGATCCGACTGAGGGTTGCTGCTTTCATAAAGACCATTCCTGTCGCCACCGCCTCGCGGTGCGTCTCCGTTTTTCCGGAAACATCGACCATCCTGGCCCGTCCTTCAGTATTGAAATGTGTAAGCTTATCCGTGGACATCGGTCTCCTCCGCTTTCGTGCGAGAGTCTAACATAGGGTCCGGAAGGTGTCAATGATTTGGAGGCGCATTTTGGTGCTTTGGCGGGACCCTTGAGGCCTCTTGTCTTGTATGAGATTGTCCTTTACAAAAAAGGAGATTTTCAAAGGAATTACATCGGTGTTGGCATTATTTATCTTTATTGTCCTGTGAGTCTTCACCCTTTTTTTGCTTTGAGGGTAAGGCCTCAGTCCAATTCGATAAGGGCTTGTTTCGCCTCTGCGGCATTTTGGAAATTGGGGTCGAGTTTTAACGCTGTCTTTATCGCCTCCCTAGCGGCATTTACATTGCCATTACCATAATAGGCCATGCCTAAGTGAAAGTGGACCAATGGATCTTCTGGCACTTTTCCTTTGCTTTCCTCAAGGAGGGTAATCGCCCTTAGGAAGGCTTTTTTCTTGTAATAAACCCAGCCGAGGGTGTCCGCAACCATGGGGTCTTCGGGCATGACTTCGCGCGCTCGCTCGGCAAGCGATAAGGCATAATCGATGTTGCCTTTTTGTTCAACATTGATCCAGGCCAAATTATTGGCAGCCGGGGCGAAGCGCCAATTGATTTCCAAGGATTGTTCGTATTCGGCGATGGCCTTGTCAAATTCTTTGCGTTGTTCGTAAATCCGTCCCAGGAAGAGGTAGGCCATAAGCGCATTGGGATCGATTTGCTTGACGTGTTCGTAATGTTGAATGGCGCGATCCAAAAAATTCCGATCGGTGTAGAGGCGGCCGAGGCCCATATAAGCATCAATCATATCCGGTTTGATTTTTATCACCTCCAAATACTTGATCTCGGCCTTTTCATGCTCTTTTCTATTGTGGTGAATTTGTCCCAGCATATAGTGAATGCGCGCCGGTTCGGATGCGCTTTGAATTTGCGCTGCAGCTCTTGATAGGGCCTTCGTTTCTTCACCGCTTCCCATGAAAATCGTCACAATTTGCCCTAAAGCATCTATGTCGCTGGGGTCTGAAACCAGCACTTTTTCGAATTGCTGAATTGCAAGATCGTTTTTCCCCAGTTTCTTGTAGGTTTTACCCAGTCCCATCGACCCCACTGTTTGTGTCGAATCAAGCGTGTTGGCCTTTTCATAAGTGGCAATGGCGTCCGTTTCTCGTTCGAGAAGAAAAAGGGCATCCGCCTTGAGCAGCAGTGCCTCAAGGTGATCCGGTTTCTGCAGGAGAATTTTGTCGAGTTCTTGTTCCGCCAGCTTTGGGGCTTCAAGTATGATATGAAGTGCTGCCAGCGCCATTCTTGCGGGGCGGTGCTCGGGTGAACGGCGTAAGGCCTTGGTTAGGGAAACTTTTGCCTTTTGGTAGAGTTGGACTTTGACATAGGCGGTTCCCAAGTAATAATGGGCCTCCGCCGATTCCGGATTGTTTTCCACGGTTTTGTCGAGCACGGCCACGGCTTCATCCACCTGGTTGGTTTCTAGGAGCCATCGTCCTCTCAGCGTCATGCCTTCCGCATTTGTCGCGTCTCGCTTCCATATTTCGGTGATATACGTATCGGCGGTATTGAATTGTTGGGCTTCCAAAGCGATTTCGGCAAGTTTGATACGTGGAGGGAGGGCATCGCTTTGAATCTCGATTGCATGACGATAGTGTTGAATGGCGAGCTCTCGCTTTCCACTAAGCAAGGCAAGATCTCCCAGGGCGACCCAGGGCTCCATGTCGTCGGGATGGTTTTGCGTGGCCTGATTGAATAAGGCTTGGGCTTTTTCTTCTTTTGCATTTAACAAGTAGACGCGTGCCAGCTTGAGTTGGTGCGCCAGGTGCCTTGGCTCGAGTTGGACTGCATTGAGAAGCACGGCCTCCGCATTGTCGAGCATCCCTTCTTTACGATAATACTCGGCGAGGGCAAGGTGGGTTTCGATGGAATCAGGTTTAATTTCAAGTGCTTTTTGATACATGGCTTCGGCGCTAACCCGATCTTGTTTTAGGATGTAAATCGATGCAAGGCTTAAATACGTCGATATGCGCTTGGGATCCAAGCGAAGGCCCTTTTTCGTTTCTACGATGGCCAAGTCGAGCAAGTCTTTGCTAATCAGGCCTTTCCCAACAAGCACATGACCGTCGATATTGTCCGGTTCGAGTTTTACAATGCGCCGTCCAATGGTTAGCGCTTCTTCGTAATTTTCCAAGAGCAGGTGGAGTTTTCCCAGTTCAACAAAAGCATCTGTATTTTTTGGATCGATCTTTACACTCGCATTGAGCGCGTTAAAAGCGGCGTCTCTGTGTTGGGCGTCTCCAATTTGAAGATTGACCAATGCATGCCGATAATGAAGGTCGGCATTGAGCGGGTCGAGTTTAATTGCATTTTTGAATTCAATGATGGCGGACTCGTACTTCCCCTCTTTCAGGTATAGTTCGGCTTGAGCGAGATGGGTATCCGATTTTTGTTCGGATGTGGTGCAGGCGGATTGAATTAGAAAGAGCGTGAGGATAAGGCGGAGCCAATAACGCTTCGAAAAACGCTTCATAAAGGATTGAACGGCTTTCTCTAAGGATAAAGGCGCGGTGCTAAACCTCACTATCATTACCATCCCTTGAGATGGGGGTCAAGTTTATGGGCGGATGGAGCCTCCTGCTGCCTTGTGTGCCCATAAAACGGCCTGAAGCTGAGCGAATTGTGACGGGAGGCATTACAGTCCGGATCTTTTTCGAAAGCAGGGTGCAAGTGTCTGTTAATATATGTAAATAAAGAAAAGCCGTCGAAATAAAACCAGGTCGAGCGATTAGGGGTGTCAGGAATATTTACAATTCTTATTGTTTTTACTCAACAGTGATTAAGAATTTACGTTAGTGTTTTGAGGGTTTTTATAAGTTATTTTTAATGAAATTAAGGATTTACGGGGTAATCTTAGATGCGGTTCTTCTCTAGGCATGTTATTTGTATCTAAATCAGTCGGGTCTGGGTATGCTGTTGAATTGATTTACCTGGCCGTATGATACTTTAGGCTTTGTCTCAGGAGTACAATAACATGAAAAAAATGAAATTATTCATCTCAATTTTATCCCTTGCTTTCGTATTTTCCGCTACGGATTTTGTCCATGCTGGAAGCTATGGTGGAAGCAGCAGCGGTGGAAGCTACAGTGGAAGCAGCAGCGGCGGTGGATGTACATACAACTGTACGCCAACGACCAATATCCCGGAGCCAGGGACCTTCCTTCTCTTGGGTGCTGGCTTGTTGGGGCTTGGATTGTCCCGACGTATAAAAGCTTAATCAGCCTCTTCTACAAACAAATAATGTTTTAAAAAGTGCCTGTCTTGTTTTTTTGACAGGCACTTTTTTGTTGATCCTCTTCTTGTTTAGATGGTGTTCTGCGGGGCCCGTCGCGATTAAATTTAGACCTGGCGCAGGATCCAATAAGGTCTAATTGGACGGATATTCTATTTCAGCGTGGCCAAGGTCTTCTTAGCGTCCTCGGCACCTTCGTGGTTTGGATCCATTAACAAGGAGGCCTCAAGTTCTTTCCTGGCCAGATCTTCATTTTCGTTTTGATAATAGGCCATGCCCAGGTGGTAGCGAAAGACTGCGTTTTTGGGTTCTTTTTCTGCACTTTCTTTAAGGTGGCTAATCGCTTTCAGGTAAGCATTCTTTTTATAATAGATCCAGCCTAGAAAATCGGCGAGGCCAGGGTCGTTAGGTGCCCCTTCTCTCGCGGTCGTGGCCAGCGAAAGTGCGACGTCGAGATTTCCGCCATGTTCCAAGTGAATCCAAGCGAGGTTGTAGGCGGCGGGGACGAATTTAGGATTAATAGCCAAAGCGCCTTCAAATTCCGCCTTCGCCTTATCATAATCCTGTTTTTCCTCATAGAGTTGGCCGCTTAAGATATAGGCCTCAAGGACTTTGGGGTTGGCCTGCTTGGCCTTACTGTAGGATTCGATCGCGCGGTCGATGTCTTTTCTAACGGTATAGAGCTCTCCTAAGGCCATGTGCGCGTCCAAGAATTTGGGGTCCGCTTCAATGGCATTTTTAAAGCTTTGTTCTGCCTTCGAAAGGTCTCTCCTTACTCCATGAATTTTTCCGATCATTTGATAAACCGGGGCCGGTTTCGATACCGTTTTCAGCTGGGCTTGTGCGCGATGAAGGGCCTTTTCGGCTTCGCCCTTTCCCATGTAAATGGCCATTAGATTGCCTAGGGCCAGGGTCTGATCCGGGTCGATCGAGAGGGCCTTTTCGAAGTGTTCGACGGCCCGATTGTCCTTTTTCCTTCGGCGAAAAATTTCCCCAAGGCCCATGTGGGCTTCCGGTCTGTTGGCGCCCAGGGCGATTGTTTTTTCGTACAAAAGCTGTGCATTGCCTTCCTGATGCTGATGGAGCAGCGCTTCGGCCTTAATCAGCATGGCCTCTAAGTGGTTGGTTTCTAATTCCAAAACCTTATCCGCATGTTCCTCGGCCAGTTTGGGCGCGCCAAGCCGGAGATCGACCTTGGCCATGGACAAGCGGGCAGCAATGCCGTTGGGCGCGAGCTTAATCGATTCTAGAAGTTCGGTCTTGGCTTGCTTCAGGTCGCCGCGATGAATATAGGCAATGCCGAGAAAATGTCGGCCTGGCGCAAATTTAGGCGCCTTTTCCGCGGCTTTTTGGAGGAGCGGAAAGGCCTCTTCTAAACGATTTTGCTCTAGATGCCACCGTCCTTTCAGCATCATGCCCACCGGATGTTCGGCGTCTCTTGTTGAAATTTCAGCGAGGTCGTTTTCGGCTTTGTCCCATTGTCTACTGTTGAGATACACTTCCACAAGTTTAAATCGGGGGGACAGTGCGTCCGCATTAATTTCGACAGCATGTAGATATTGTTCGATCGCGCGGTCTTGCTTTCCCGAAGAGAGGTAGATGTCACCCAAGGCCAGCCAGGGTCGAATGTCCTTGGGGTCGGCCCGTGTGGCCTCGATGAGTTTCTCTTCTGCCTCCTGACCTTTGGCATCTAAGAGATAGACTGAAGCCAGATCGAGGCGAAGGTTCATGTTTTTGGGGTCGAGTTCGATGGCATTTGAAAGATATTCTTGGACCTTTTCTGATTTCCCGGTAAAACGGTAAAACCCGGCCAAGGCCAATTGCGCTTGAATGGACTTGGCGTCAATTTCTAAAGCGCGCTGGTAGCTTTCCTCCGCCAAGCCGATTTCTTTTTTCATGACATAGATCGTCCCTAGATTAATATGGCTCTCTATCCGTTTCGGGGCGAGTTCGATGGCCTTCTTTATTTCGACTATGGCTTCATCGAATGCTTCTTGCCCGGCGAGTCCGTTGCCCAGCAAGATATGCCCTTCAACATTGGCTGGATCTTTCTCGACGACAAGTCTTCCCTTTTCCACGGCTTGATCGAAGTTCCGCGAAAGCAAGAGGAGGGCGCCTAGTTTTAATTGTGCATCCACTTGGTTGGGGTTGATTTCAACACTGTCGTTGAGCGCAGCGAAAGCGGCATTCGTATGGGTCGCATCCCCGATTTTAAGGTGGGCAAGGGCGAGTTGATAGCTGGCCTCGGCATCTTGAGGATCAATCTTAAGCGCATTTTTATATTCGATAATCGCTTCAGGAAATTTTTCTTCCTGGAGATAGGCTTCGGCCTGTTTAAGATGTGCGGCCTTTTTTTCTTTGGAGGATGTGCACCCGACGGAGAGGAGAGAGAGGCTGATGAAGAGGAAAAGAAAGCGGTGTATCCTAGGGGATTTTTCCATGTTTGGCGAACCTCAGATTATAGGCGTGTGTAAGAATTGCGGCATTCCTTTCCTGAATATGTACCACTCCTAAGAAAAGGGGTCAAGGTGCAATGGGTGGCAAAGATAAGAAGGGGCTAGAGAATGGGGTCGTATGGGAATCTCCCTTACTGGAGGAATAAAAAAAAGTCGACAGGACGTGAACCCTTAGGCTTTATTGTATAACCCGGTCTTTTGAAAGTAAGGGCATATTCGTAAACAATAAATGTGTCGGATAGCCTTACAAGACCTTCTGGGAGGCATGGTCTTTCTGAAGATATTGTTTTCATTGAACTATAATAGCCTCCTCCTTCGTCTGGCATTTCAGTGTGACGGAATATCTTACAAAATAGGACAACAATTATGGCAATATATTGAAATTGTGTAGACCTCGTCTCGACGATAATAATAAAAAATATCTAATTATATTAATGGGTTAGCTATCTGAGTGTCCCTCTGGCCGGTTATTGGGAGCTTGCTGGCATGCATATTGTAAATATACGAATCGAAACACTTGAGAATACCCAGACGTTTACGTATTAAGTTTTAGATGATAAAGGGAGTTTAAAAAATGAAGAAATTGATTCCATTTTTAGCAGTAGCATTTATTTTCGCGGGTGTGGGCATGGCAAATGCGCATACCTCCTCGATCGGATTTGTGAATGCCGGTCCTGGTTCCGTGACTTTCTACACGGGTTCGTATCACTCTTTGTCAGAAAATGGCGGCATCAACGAAGGCACTTTAACCCTCACCGGCGTGACCGTTCCTTTTGGCCCGGTAACCACCGCCTTCAATATTGCCCCCGTTGCAACTCGACCCGCAGGACTTGTTGACGGAACCAACAACTTTTACTGGCAGGGCAATGGTAGCTTTCCGCACAGCACCGACCCGACGATTTTCGGTATCGGTATTATCATCTGGCAGGGAGTAACCTTTAACGGTCTTGCGGCTGGTGATTATGACTTTACCTGCGGCAATACCTGCGGATCCACCCAAGTGTGGGATACCCTCGGCACCGGCGTTGGTCGAGTCACTTTAAGTGGCCAGATTGTCGGTCCTCCGGCGGTTCCGGAACCTGCGACCATCGTGCTCTTAGGTCTTGGCCTCGCGGGCTTAGGGCTCTATGGCAGAAAAAGAGTTCAAGATTTAGGCTAGTTTTTAGAACCGAATAAAACGTTCTTCGGTTACAGTCTCATTGAAATGCCCGTCAGCTTGATACTGACGGGCATTTTTTTTGTGCGCTTCATCAGTGTGTCGGATTTTTTTACACCGGATGTTTTAGGTGGGAGTTTTCTTGAAGGTGTTGTTTTCCTTTGTTTTTTGTGTCTTCTAAACAGGGGTTTGGTCTTGGCCGAATGACGGTATATCTTACAGATCCTCCGTAATGTTAATCGTGTGATCATCCATCTGACCGCTTGCAAGCGTATTTAAAGAAATAAAAAACGCCTTAAAATAAGTAACTTAGCCAACGCTTTGTCCTGCATGGCGTATTTCTTCAATGTAAAGGCATGTTTATTGTAATTACACTGAAACATAAGAAGCAGATGAGCCCATTCAAGTCGTACGTTGTGAATTAAATAAGGAGTTCAAATAATGAAGAAATTGATGCCGTTTTTAGCAGTGGCGATTATTTTAGCAGGTGTGGGCATGGCAAATGCGCATACCACCTCAATCGGTTTTGTGAATGCGGGTCCCGGCTCGGTGACCTTTTACACGGGGTCGTATCACTCTTTGGCCGAAAATGGCGGCAACAACGAAGGCACCTTAACCCTCACCGGCGTGACCGTCGCTTTCGGGCCGGTAACCACCGCCTTCAATATTGCCCCCGTTGCCACTCGACCCGCAGGACTTGTTGACGGAACCAATAACTTTTTTTGGAGCGGTTCCTGTTGTAATGGCGCATTTCCTAATGATAACCCGACCATCCCGGGAGGCACACCGCAAATTTGGCAAGGGGTGACCTTTAGCGGACTTTCTGCAGGCGATTATGACTTTTCTTGTGGCGCGACATGCGGAACTTCTGCCGTTTTTAATTCCTGGGGTGCAGGTACCGAAAGAGTTACCTTAAGTGGCGCGGTCGTTGGACCTCCGGCAGTTCCGGAACCTGCGACTATTGTTCTTCTAGGTCTTGGCCTCGCCGGCTTAGGACTCTATGGCAGAAAAAGAGTTCAGAACTTAGGCTAAATCTATTTTCAGATTTTAGATCTGTATTTTATACAATTAGAGCGTTCGTCGGCCATGGGTCGGCGGGCGCTTTTTTTTTGAACCGAATATAAACCGATAAATAGGGCTTGCTGAAAAACATCTAAGTTTTTGATTTTAAAAATAATTTAGTTTCAGTATAATGTCTGAAGTGCAAAGAAATAACCCGTTCCCCCTCCAAAAGCGTGCACCAGGAGAGTCCATGTATCGAAAAATAGA
>JAJDBW010000049.1 GCA_029261155.1 Nitrospirota bacterium
ACTTATAACTTAGGAACCCATTATTCCTGGATTAGCGGGAACAAAGTTGTGGACATTCGATATACGGACTTGCAAAAAGTAAAACCTGAGCCTTTAGAAATCGTCAATGCATATTTGCAGAAGCATCCAAGCACCGTCCCAACAATGGTAATGGACAATGCCCGCAGCGAACAATGGATCAAAAACGAAATGGCGCGGCGTTTGTGGCTGGGGGATAAATGGTTCCTACAAATCCAAACCGGCAAGGCCACGCAAGACAAAGTGCTGCGCGAAGCCCTCGATCACATGAATGTGTTCTTGGATTATCGCGACAAATACTTCGGCGTCGGGAGTAGTGGCGAAAAACGCGCCCTCTCCGTCGCCCTGCAAGCCAAAGACGGCGGCACCATCAAAGCCAAATTCACCGAATACAAAGCCTGGTGGGAAGTGAATAAAGGCAAGGCCATTGTGTTGCCCTGAGGAAAGACCTGTGTTCATTTTGAAGTGCTGTTCAATCTCATCTTTCCTTTCCCGCGAATTTGAATATCCACACAAAAAAAGCTTATAGTTGAAGCAGTTTCAGGCGCGACGCAAGGCGTGATGTATCATCGGCGGGCCCGTCCCCAGGCGCTTCGAAGTGACCTGCCTTTGAAAAACGCCGTCAGTCGCTGGGGAGACGTGAGACCCTGCATTTCTGAAAAACAAGAAACCATGCGTGAGCCCGTCTTTATTGAGCCATAATTTTTCTGCAAAACACTTTTCGAAGCTTCCCAAAATCCTGCAATTTATTGTCGTGTATGTCGGTAGCCTGACGGCTGTGTTTGTGGCCTTGCGCTGGGTTTTCTGGATGGTATACGACGATGTGAAGGCGCCGCTTTCGACGCCCGATTTTATTCACGCGATGTGGCTGGGTTTTCGCTTCGATCTTCGTATCGCCATTGCGACAATCTTGCCCCTGTTTTTTGTGGGGTGGATTAAGGGTCTAAATCCATTTCAATCCAAAATATCCCGGGCCTTTTGGCATGTCTATTTAACGCTTGTTTTCACGGTCATCGCCCTTTCTTACATCGTCGATTTCGGCCACTTTGCCTATTTGAATTCCCGACTCAATTTCACGGCTAGCCGCTTTTTGGAAAATGCAGCCATCTCTGCAAGCATGGTTTGGGAGAGCTATCCTGTCTTGTGGATTTTAGCGGCCTACATCGCTTCCGTCTGTCTGTTCGTCTGGTCCATTAATCGCTTGCACGCGTGGGTGTCGAAACAGCCTTCAATAAAATTAAAGGCGCGGCAGGGCGTGCTGGTGGGCCTCAGTTCTTTTTTGCTGGTCGCTTTGGGTGCGCACAGCAAGTTTTCGCAATACCCGCTGCGCTGGTCGGAGGCGGCCTTTAGTCAACACCCCTTCGCGGCACAGCTCAGCTATAACCCGCTGCACTATTTTTTCGATACCTGGAAAAATGGCCGGATAAATTTCGATCTTGAGGCGACACGAAGCCACTACGAGGTGATGGCCGAATTCCTTGGCGTAAAAGATAAAGATCCTATGGCCTTAAACTACCAGCGCGACATCCCGGCCTCCAAAGGCATCGAGGGAAAACCGAACCTTGTCTTGATCTTGGTCGAGTCTTATGCCACGTATAAAACATCGCTCTCCGGCAATCCGCTCAATGCCACGCCCTTCACCCAGAAATTAGCCGATGAAGGCTATTATTTTAAAAACTTTTTTACCCCGTCCACCGGAACGGCGCGTTCGGTCTTTACCACCATCACCGGCATGCCCGATGTGGAGCTGCATGGCACCTCGAGCCGCAATCCCCTCGTCGTCGATCAGCACAGCATTATGAATCAGTTTGAGGGTTACGAGAAATACTATTTTATTGGGGGCTCGGCGTCCTGGGGAAATATTCGCGGGATCTTAACGAAAAACATCGAGAACCTCCATCTCTATGAAGAAGGCGATTACGGCTCGCCTCGCAACGATGTCTGGGGCATCTCCGATATCGATCTCTTTCGTGAGGCCCATGCGGTGTTGGAAAAAGAGACCAAGCCTTTTATCGCCGTCATTCAAACCTCCGGCAACCATCGGCCCTATACTATTCCGGAAGAGCGCTATGGTTTTGAGCTGAAACCTTTAAACAAGGAGAAGGCCCTGCGTTACGGTTTTCTTCATGAGGAGGATTACAACGCTTATCGCTTAGTCGATTATGCCATGGAACATTTTGTTGGCCTCAGCAAGAATGCGGGCTATGACAAAAACACAATCTTTGCCTTATGGGGCGATCATGGCAGTGACGGGTTTGCCGGCGAGCATGTCCCGAAAGGCGAGAGCGCGTCTTACCTCAACCTGGGATCCTACCGCGTTCCCTTCGTGATTTGGGCACCCGACTTGATTAAAATCCCAAAGGTTTTTGATACGGTGATGTCGGAGGTGGACGTCCTGCCGAGCCTTGCACGCTTGATCGGTCAGCCCTATACGGCCACGACCATGGGCCGCGATATCTTCGATGAACGCTATGTCGATAGGCGCTACGCCTTTACGATCGCCCATTCCAATCCGCCCCGTATTGGGATGGTCGGAGCGGACTATTATTTTCACATGCTTTCGGATGGCACGCAGGCCGGTTTGTATGATATACATAGTGACAAGCCACTGGAAGATCAGAGTCCAAAACATCCGGACTTGGCGCTACGATTAAAAAGCCTGTCTTTGGCCTACTACACAACAAGCCAGTACATGCTCCACCATAATAAGCAAGCGCAGGTGAAACCGCCTAAATTTTAGGGCGATTGGTGCCCCTTTGATGATTGAGAGAAGTTCATAAAAAAAGCCGCAAAAATATTTCTATTGGTCGCCGCGCTCTGGGGCATTCCCTACGTTTGGTGGGTCCATTTTAATTACCGTTTTGCCACCGTGGTCGAGAACAAGGTCTATAAGTCGGGGGCGATCCCGCCCGAGGAGATCGCCGATTACATTAACGAGCACAAGATCAAAACAGTTGTCGATTTAAGGCACCCTCAGCTCCACGATGCCTTAAATCCTGCGAACCAGGATGACATTGATCGGGAAAAGGAAGCCATCGCAAAATTGCAGGGCGTCCGGCATATCAATATCCCCTCCGATCAAGTCCCCACCCAAGAAACCTTAGCGCGATTTTTTGAGGTGATGGACGATAAAATGGCCTATCCCGTACTGATCCACTGCGTGCACGGCACCGGCAGGGCGATGATCTATTCCGCCTTGTATCGAATCGAATATGAAGGCTATTCGAATGAGGATGCAAGAGCAAAGACCCGGTTTGTCCTTTACAGAAGTAGCTTCGATAAAGGAAAAGGCAAAGGGGATTTTTTAATCAACTACAAGCCGAGAAAAGAAGGCCCCGAAAGCACTTTGAATGGGATGGATCTAAAAAAAATCGAATCGCTAAACCTTTTTAAGCCGATCTTGCACGTGTTCTCCTAAAAAAACCGAAACCCTATTCCCCCCGGCCTGATCCCCCTTTCGACACGACACCCTTTCTTAAACATCCAAAGAGAGGGCATTCATCCGCATCTCGATTCTCGGCATTGGGTTGAGGTTATGGGTCGGATTTCGTCGCTTGAGTATGAGATGCGCTTTAGCGAATTGCAGCCAGCCCTTCCACCAAGCGCTTGATGTCGTCGCTTCGGTGTTTTTCCGTGAGGCAAATTAAGAGGTGATTTTGTAACTCGGGGAAATAACTTCCGAGATCGATGCCTCCGAAGATGTCTTTGGCCAACAGTTTTTCAAGGATCTCCGAGACGGGTCTATCGGTTTTGACGACGAACTCTTTGAAAAAAGGATACGGGAAGGCCGCGTGGAAACCGGGAAGCGCTGTGATCTGTTCAAAGGCTTCGTGAGATTTTGCAATGCAAAGGCGGGCGACTTCGTTCAAGCCCTGCTTGCCGAGCGTGGCAAGATAAACAGCGGCGGCCAAGGCATTGAGGGCCTGATTGGTGCAAATATTCGAGGTTGCCCGTTCGCGCTTAATGTGTTGCTCGCGCGTCTGCAGGGTGAGGCAGAATCCCGGCCGCCCTTGGACATCGACCGTCGCGCCCACAATGCGTCCGGGGATCTGGCGGACCATGGATTGCCGTGTCGCAAAAAAACCCACATAAGGTCCGCCGTAACTTATGGCATTGCCCAGGGCTTGGCCTTCCCCCACGGCGATGTCGGCGCCGTATTCGCCGGGGGTTTTTAAAACGCCCAGAGAAATCGGATCCACCGCCATCACCAATAGGCCCCCCTTCGCATGGACTTTTTCCGCAAAGGCTTCGGCTTCTTCCAGGTGACCCAAAAAATTTGGCTGCTGAATAAGGACGGCGGCGACGCTTTCGTCCATCGCGCTTTCAAAGGCGGCCATGGCAAGGCGGCCTTCATCCAAATCGATTTCCTTGACTAGCGTATTCGGCAAGCCGGAGAGATAGGTTTTGAGTACCTGTCGATAGTGAGGATGGACGGAGCGGGCGACGAGGATGGTATTGCGCTTTGTTACGCGCATGGCCATTAAGGCCCCTTCGGCCAAGGCGGAGGCGCCGTCGTAGAGCGAAGCACCGGAGACATCCATGTCGGTCAATTGGCAGATCATGCTTTGATATTCGTAAATCGTTTGCAGTAAGCCCTGGCTCAACTCGGCTTGGTAGGGCGTGTAGGCCGTGTAGAACTCCGAGCGGCCGATCACGTGGCCGACCGTGCTGGGAATGAAGTGATCGTAGCTGCCGCCGCCGAGGAAGGAAAGGGTGTCGGAGGCGTTGCGATTTTTATTGGCCAGCGCGGCCATTTCGCGTTTCAATTCCATCTGCGAGAGCGGCGCAGGTAAATTCAGCGGGCGCTTTAAACGAAAGCCACTCGGAATTTCCAGCAGATCGTCAAAAGAAGCCGCGCCGATAGCCGCGAGCATTTCCGCCTCTTCCTTGGGGGTGTTGGGGATGTATTCGAAATTCTCATCACGCATTAGTGTCCTACCTTTTTCCTTTTATAAAAGGGTGTTTTTACAATTACCGCCATCGCGCCCTTTCCGCGAATGTCGATGAGGATCTCCGTGCCTTCTTCACAAAAATGACTGTCCACATGGGCCATGCCGATGCCTTTTCTTAGGGACGGCGAATGGTTGCCGGAGGTCACCTTGCCGATTTCTTTCTGTTCGGAATAGACCAATAAGCCCTCGCGCGGAACGCCTCTCGATAAAAGTTCGAAGCCCACCAGCTTACGGGCAATGCCTTTATTTTGTTGCGCGATTAGGGCTTCTTTGCCGATAAAGTCTTTGTTGAAATCGATAAAGCGGGCGAGGTCGGCTTCGAGGGGCGTGGTGTGCTCGTCCATTTCATGGCCGTAGAGGGGATAGCCCATCTCCAAGCGCAAGGTGTCGCGTGCGCCTAGGCCCGCCGGTTTTATTTCGAAGGGTGCGCCCGCCGTCATGAGGGCCTGCCAGAGGGTTTCCGCAGCGTCGGCCGGAACCACCAGTTCGTAACCTTTTTCGCCGGTGTAGCCGGTTCGCGCCACCAAAAGCGAAACACCGTTTTCGGTCGAGGCCGCAATAAATTTTCGAAGGGGGATTTCTTCTTTCAAGGGAAGGGCCTTAGAGAGGATGTCCCAGGACCTCGGCCCTTGCAGGGCAATTAAGGCCGTCTGCTCGCTCTGGTCTTCGATCTGCGGACCGTTCTTGGCCCGATGCTGCTTGATCCATCGGAGGTCTTTCGCGCGGTTGCTCGCGTTGACGATAACCAGGTAGTCGTTGCTGCCCTTCTTATAAATATAAATGTCATCGATGATTCCGCCCTGCTCATTCAGCAGCATGGAATATTGTGCGCCGCCCTTTTTGAGTGCGTGAATGGGTCCGGGCGTGATCTTTTCCATGTAGTCGTCGGCGCCTTCGCCAAAAACGGCGAAGCGGCCCATGTGGCTGACATCGAATAAGCCCGCCGCATGCCGGACGCTTCGATGTTCGTCGGTCACTCCGGAATACGATAGGGGCATCTCCCATCCGGCGAAAGGGACGATTTTGGCCTGGAGCTTCTGGTGTATTTCAAAAAGGGGTGTTCGTTTCATTGTGACTCCAACACTGAGATGCGCTGCGACGTGGCTGGGCCGATAAGCCGGGTTTCACGCGATAGTTCTCGCTTAGGCGGAGGAGATGCCTAAGTAGGACGACTGAACCGCTTCGTTTTGCAGCAGGTCAGCGGCGCGATCTTCTAGAACGATTTGCCCCGTTTCCATCACGTAACCGCGATGGGCTAAGGATAAAGCGGCACGGGCGTTTTGTTCGACCAAGAGGATGGTGATGCCTTCCCGGCTGATCCGTTGTATCATCTCAAAAATCTTCTCAACCATCAAGGGGGAAAGTCCCAAAGAGGGCTCATCGAGGATTAAAAGTTTCGGTCGCGCCATCAGGGCGCGTCCAATAGCCAGCATTTGCTGCTCGCCGCCGCTCAAGGTGCCTCCTCTTTGGGTGGCCCGTTCCTTCAACAGCGGGAAAAGGCCGTAGACCCGGGCGAGATCGTCTTGGCTTTGTTGGCCGTCGCCCTGTAAATAGGCGCCCATTTCCAAGTTTTCCAAGACGGAAAGCCTTGGAAAGATCCGTCGGCCTTCGGGGACATGGGAGAGGCCTTTTTCGACAATTTTGTGGGGCGGCAATGTGGAGATTTCCTCGCCCTGAAAGCGGATGCTGCCCGATTGTGCCGGAACAATGCCGGAAATGGCCATTAAGGTCGTCGTTTTTCCCGCACCGTTGGCGCCGATGATGGCCACGACTTCTCCTTCGTCAATGGTCAGGGAAATCCCCTTTAAGACGGTCACGAGGTTGTAGCCGGCATGGAGGTTTTCGATTGTCAGCATGAGGGTGGGTTTTTGGCGGTCGTGGACGCGGCCTTTGCATCTGGCGTTGAAGCTTGTGCCCCCAGGTAGGCCTCGATGACCCTTGGGTTCTGTTGCACCGCCGCCGCATCGCCTTCAGCGATTTTTTCGCCGTGATCCAAAACAATAATGTGGTCCGAAATGCCCATGACCATCTGCATGTTGTGTTCAATTAAAAAAGGGGTCACGCCCCGCTCGCGAATTTTTCCGATGAGGCTCATCAGGGCCTGGGTTTCTTGGGGATTCATCCCTGCCGCCGGTTCGTCGAGCAGCAGCAGCATGGGGTCCGAGGCCAGGGCGCGGGCGATTTCGAGCCGGCGTTGATCGCCATAGGCCAGGTGTCGGGAGAGGCGCTTGTGGTGCCGCGACAAGCCCACAAAGTCGAGTAATTGACGCGCCTTATCTTGGAGGTCGTTCTCCTGATTGCAAAAGTTTCGCCCTTTGAAAAGGGCGCCGACGAAGGTGCGCACAAGGGGCCGCGCCGTTTGGATGTAGCGGCCGACCATGACGTTTTCGAGCACGGTCATTTCGGAAAAAAGGCGGATATTTTGGAAGGTCCGTGCAATCCCGCAGCGGGTAATTTGAAAGGGCTTGAGGCCGGTAATCTCCTTGCTGCCGAAGACGATGCGGCCCGAAGTGGGGGATAGCATACCCGTAATGCAATTGAAAAAGGTGGTCTTGCCCGCACCGTTTGGTCCAATGAGGCTGTGCACTTCCCCTTTTTCAAGGATAAGGTCAATGCCTTCGAGTGCCTTTAAGCCTTCAAAGCGCTTCGCCAGACCTTCGATTTTTAGAAACATACGGTCTCTCATTTCCAGGAAACTCAGCGATGTTACCAAGCCGGCAGAGACCTTATCATAGGGGAAAATAGGGGTCAACCAGCCGAGGCTATCTCGCATTAATGCCTTGCATTTCATGGTGTTGCAAGATATCGTTTTTTGAGATTGGGCTGTCGCTGAGTCCTATTGACCCCGTGTCGATAAAAGGTTACTCTAGAAACATTACGCGAAATACGCACCCCATTGGATAGGCAATGCGCACAACGAGTTTCTTTTTTCTTTTTTCTGCAATGCTGTTCTTTCCCCTGGCGCTTCAAGGCGAAGGCGCGCCGGGCACCCTTTGGACCGGGACCATCGTTCCCCATCCTGCCACGCCTGAAGTGTTTTCCGATACCCCGACGCCTGTTCGCATTCGAGTCGTCAACCACGGAGAAAAGAAGGTCTATCTGCAGGGCTTTCGCCAAGGCGCGTCGAAAAAAGTGCACTTCTTTTTTTATCACCGGCAGCAGGGCCGTGGGTGGAAACCCTTTTTCGAATCACTGCCTTGTAACCATCCCACCTGCCAAAACCTCCACGTCATCGGCAAGCGCTGCGGCCAAGCCGCGCCGCATGTTGTTCGATTGGGACCGGCGGGGAGTGCCAACGCCATAAAAGAATTCGAATGGAGCGGCTTACTTTATCAACAGGTCGAAGCCATACAAAAGAAACGCGAGCGGCGTTATTGTTATCGAGGCTGGGTGCCGAAAGGTGGGGAAATCCGGATCGAGATGGAGTATTCGGACACGGTCCAACACGATAAAAACAACAATCTTACGATTGGCGGTCGACGTCACACCGCCATCGAATTTTCCCTCCCACCGACCCAAGCGGTTTATGAATTTGGCTTGGGCAGTTAGCCGAGATAAGCCGAAGGTTCATTCAATTAAAGGCGACGTTCTCTAAGCCGACTCTTCTTACCAATAACTCAGTGTGTCTAGATTGTCGGGGTTTGTCTTACTAGTCGCTTCGGATGAGTTCAAGGAATTCCGATCGCGCCTTGGGGTCGGTTTTAAAGACGCCGAGCATGGCGCTGGTGACGGCCTTCGAAGATTGTTTTTGCACGCCCCGCATCATCATGCAGAGATGCTGGGCCTCGATGACCACGGCCACGCCGTGAGGATGAATGTGGTTTAAAATCGCTTCGGCGATTTGGCAGGTAAGTTGTTCTTGAATTTGCAGGCGTCGGCTGAAGATTTCGACGACGCGTGGCAATTTGCTGAGGCCCACGACCTTTTTGTTAGGCAGATAAGCGACGTGACACTTACCGAAGAAGGGAAGCAAGTGGTGTTCGCAGAGCGAAAAAAACTGAATGTCTTTGACGATGACCATCTCCTCACTCGAAATCGAAAAGAAGGCGTCGTTCAGTACGGTATCGATATTTTGCTCGTAGCCTTTGGTTAAAAATTTGTAAGATTTTTCGACGCGTGCCGGTGTGTCTTTTAAGCCCTCTCGCTGGGGGTCTTCGCCGAGTTCAAGGAGCATTTTTTCAATCAATTCCTTCATGAGGTCTCCTATTAAGGAATTACGAACGTTTTTGGATGGGTGGTTAAATTCCGACAGCCTTCGGCCGTCACCAAGACCATGTCTTCGATACGCACGGCACCGATCTCGGGATAATAAAGCCCGGGTTCAACCGTGACCACTTCGCCTTCCTCTAAGAAATGATCGACCTTGCCGATGCGCGGCGGTTCATGGATATCCAGGCCGATGCCGTGTCCCGTGCCGTGAAAAAAGCCCTGCATCCGGCCCTCGACTTTTCCGGTCGCGTAGCCTTGCTTTTCAAAGTAGGCGAGGATTTCGGAATGAATTTCTAAGCCGTTTTTCCCCTTGCGCACATTCCGAATACCCAATTCTTGTCCTTCCAGCACGGTGTCGTAAAGCCGCTTTAAGGGGTCAGATGGCCTGCCTTTGACGACGGTGCGCGACATGTCGGCAAAATAGCGGCTTTCGATGGAACGCGGAAAGATGTCGAAGATAATCGATTCGTTCGCGCGCAGCGGGCCGGAACCTTCGTTGTGCGGATCGCAGGCATCGCGACCGCAGGCGATAATCGTATGCTGTCCCAGATATCCTTTTTCCATCAGCCTCAAATGCAAGAAATTCCGCAAGGATTCGGAGCTGAGCGCCTGCCCTTCATAATAAATGAGGCCTTCCTTAATTTCCGCTTGGCGGATGCGCTCGAAGGCCTCGCCGATGACTTCCTCAACGGCTTCTTGGGTAATGCGGATGGCCGCAACTTCCTCCGGTGTTTTAAGGACGCGTTTTGGAAAGAAGGGGTCGTTTTTAATGTTAAGCGTGTAACCATGCTGGCGAAGCGCATCGCCGTATTGAAGCGGGAAATTGGCGGGCACCGTCCATTCCTGAATCGCCTGTTCCTTCATAAAGGTATGAACAACATCGGCGAGGCCGGGAGCCTTGATGCCTTCCGACTTGGCCCGGGCCTCGTAGTCGGAATAAGACAGAACCACATCAACCTTGGATTGCGCGCGCGCACGATCGACTTCCAAATCGCTCATTAGTAAATAGGATCGGCCCTTGGCTTGAAAATAGATAAAGGCATCGGGGGCGAGAAAATGGCTTGCGTAGTAGATGTTGGCGTCGGTCTCACTGCAGGCGATCATCAATAGATCTGAACCTGCGGTGCTTGTTGTGTTTTGGGCTGGGTTTTGGGGCGCGGCTTGTTCAGCCATTTAAGCCTATCCTCAAGTGCCCACACCATTTTCTTCGGCGTCGGCTTCCAAAAAGCGCTCGGCGTCGATTGCGGCCATGCAGCCGGTGCCGGCCGCCGTAATGGCTTGGCGATAGGAGGGGTCTTGTACGTCACCCGCCGCAAAAACGCCTGGGATTTGGGTGCGTGTTGTCCCGGCTTCGGTGATAATGTAGCCGTTTGTGTCGAGCTTGAGTTGGTCTTTAAACAGGGCTGTATTGGGGATGTGTCCGATGGCGACAAAGAGGCCGTCAGCCGGGAGTTTGTTTTCTTCTCCCGTTTTTAGGTTTTTAACTAAGATGGCTTCTACGGCGCCCGATGCACCGGCAAGGATGTCGGTGACCGCGGAGTCCCAAAGATAGGCGATTTTTTTGTTCTTAAAAATCTTGTCCTGCATGATCTTTGAGGCCCGGAGCGCATCGCGACGGTGAATGAGGGTGACCTTGCTGGCGAACTTGGTGAGGAAAATGGCTTCTTCAACCGCAGTGTCGCCGCCGCCGACCACATAAACATTTTTCTCTTTAAAAAAGAAGCCGTCGCAGGTGGCGCAGGCGGACACGCCGTGTCCCATTAATTTGCCTTCCGCAGGCAGGCCGAGCAGGCGGGCCTTGGCGCCGGAGCTGATAATGATGGCCTGGGCCTGATAGGTCGTTTCGTCATCAACGACAATGCGGAAGGGACGTTTGGAGAGGTCGGCTTCGGTAACATCGCCTTGGATAAATTCTGTTTCGAAGCGTGCCGCCTGTTTCTTCAACTCCATGATGAGCTCGGGTCCCTGAACGCCTTCGGGGAAGCCGGGGTAGTTATCGACATCGGTGGTAATCATCAGTTGGCCACCCGCCTGGGCCCCTTCGATCATGAGGGGCTTGAGGTTTGCCCGGGCCGCATAAATGGCGGAGGTCAGGCCCGCCGGACCCGATCCGATAATGATAACCTCGCGTGGAGTTTCGCTCATCCTCAGCCGCCGAGATCGTTTAAGGCGTCTTTGAGTTCTTTGCGGACACAGGTGAAGATCGGGGTATCCAGCAGGGTATAGCGGCTGGCTTCAACCTCACGGAGTTCCATCACCAGATCGAGAAAGTCGGCGGGGTAATCGCTTTCGAAGGCCACGACAAATTCCGCGTCGTCGAGACCGAAGGAATAGGAGGTGTTAATCTTAACCGTCGGGTATTTATGGCCCACTTCGATGTGCTCATTCATCATGCCCTGTCGGGCGGCTTTGGTGAGCAGGTACCAATCCCGTGTTTTGACAAAGGGATAGATAAAAAGATACTTGGCTTCTCCGGGAACGACCGTGAGACGGCTCGCTTCCGACCCTTCATGGGAATGCTTGTCCACATAAGTCGAGCGTTTGGTCATGGCGATATAAGAATAAGGGGTATTGATGTATTTCCCGAGGCCTGTTGAAAGCATTTTTGCCATCATGTCCTGCAGGGTTTCTAATTCGTAGCTCACCCGCCAGAGCATTAAATCCACTTCTGCTCGAATTCCCACGGTGGAGTAAGGTACGACGATCGCTTTCTTATCGTATTCCGCGATGGCGGCCGCGAATTCTCGTTTCCCGGCTTCCCGTTCGTCCGCGGGCAAGCGCCGCCAAGCGGGATCGATCTTTAGGAATTGATAATTGACAAACTGTCTTTTAAATTCTGCCATCTGTGGGTCCTCCTGTTTCTGGATAAGGGTTGGCGGATTAGCCTGTTCGGTTAGGGCCGAGTTTATCAGCGGGGGCTTCTTGAAATCAACCTTTTTCCGCCTATAGAAGCCATCTGTCGGCCTTATCGGCAGAATTGCATGTCCAGTCTTTGTGGATTTCGCTCAGGCTTGTTTTTTGTCCTTTGAGGGGGAGGGATCTGAGGCCGTGGCCGCGCCGCTGCGGCAATAGCCTTTGAGTAGTTCGACCCGGCGGACCAAGAGGGCGGTGAGGAAGCCGATGGAAAAGAGGGCCGCCAGAAAGACGATATGAGTATCGAATGCGATTTCAATTTCGGGGCGGAAGAGCCGGGCATGACCGAGAAGAAAGGTATAGGAGGCCAGGGAAACGCCTGTGACAACCCAGACCAGTCGAATACGAAACCAAAGCCCTGAAGCGGCGATGAGGACGGGATAGAGAATTACCAAATGGCTGGCGATGCCTGTTGAATTAAGCAGGGCCGCCGTGAGGAAAAAGACATCGCTCACGGCCCAGGCGCGCGGGACGGATTGGGCCAGGCTGGGCTTAAGCAAAAGCCGCTGAAACGCGTAGGCACTGAAGCCCCAAAGGCCTAAAATGCTGAGCAGGGTGTAATGGTAGGCGGCGCTTCGAATTTTAAAGAGGTGATACCAAAGCATCTCGATTCCGAAAAAGAGGGCGAGGACGATCAGGCGCGAGGCCAGCGGGGGCTCCCGCCGAAACCAGCCTTTTAAGGCATCGACCCAACCGGAGGCCGCGGTCTCCACGACATCACCCGCGAGAAAGCGATCGAGGTCGTCCGCAAGGGCGGCTGCCGAAGCATAGCGTTTTTCGGGCCGCTTCTCTAGGCATTTCAGGCAGATCATTTCGATTGTTTTGGAAATCTTTGGCGCGATTTTGCGCGGGGAAATGGGTTCGCCTTCGATCACCTCCACCAGGGTTTCAAAGGCGTGGGCCTCTTTAAAAGGGGGTTGTCCCGTCAAGAGTTCGTATAAAATCGCGCCGAGGCCATACACATCCGAAAGCGGACCAATCTCCCAGTCGTCACCGCGGGCCTGTTCGGGTGCCATGTAGCAGGGCGTTCCGGAGACGGAATCGACGCTCCGTTCGTCTCGCCGCGCGCCCAGGCCCCGCGCCAGGCCGAAATCGGTAACATAGGGTTGTCCTTCGGTGTCTATGAGGATGTTCGAAGGCTTGAGGTCGAGATGTACAATTTGGCGTGAATGTAAATGGGCAATCGCCCGCGCAATGGCGGCCACGATCTGTACGCCTTCTTCCAGGGGCAAGGGGCTTCGGCGTTGCCGCTTAGCAAGGCTTTCGCCTTGGATGTATTCCATGGCGATGTAGTGTTGGCCGAGCTGCTGGCTGGCCTCGTAGATGCCGACAATGTTCGGGTGCCGCACCTTGGCCGCCGTTTTGGCTTCGTCTCGAAAACGCGTGACGTTTTTTCGCGAAAGCAGACGGCTGGAGAGAATAAGCTTGACGGAGACCAGGCGGTCGAGGTCGCATTGCAGGCCCTTGTAAACCACGCCCATTCCGCCTCGACCGATTTCGCCCAGAATTTTATAAGGGCCGAAGTCGAACGGAAAGTCGGTGATGTTAATCGAAGTTGCGCTGCCTTCCGAGGGGATGCTTTCTGAGGGATCGCGGGTCAGTTCAGAGGTGAGCTCGACATCCGGCATCGCTTCCTCTATTTTTTTCTTTAAGTCCGCCATGGGAAGTCCGTCATATTCTTGTCTGGGAAATCGCTCGAAATTATAGACGAATGCGCGCATTCATACAAGGGAGCGCCTGCGCTCCGGCGCTGCGCTTAATGAGGCAAGCATGGGCGCTCTGGTATTTGACAATATTTTACCAATCGAGCTACAATCGCAGCCAATCGAAGACAATCTACATTAAAAGTCATCAGGAGGTCGTCGTGGGCCGGGTCAAGGCGGTATTGTTCTCTTTATTTGTTGTACTTGTCTTGAGTGTGTCTGGCTGTATAAGCGGGCCAATGGGGCTGTTTGGCGGAAACCGCTTGGATTCAGGGATGACGCAAGAGGCGGTGAAGGAACGCATCGGCGAGCCGACGGGTTTCCACCGTCGGCAAATTGCCCCGGACGATTTAAGAGAAATATGGGTCTATCATACCAAAAACCGAAATCTCTTAACCTTCCATCTCTACCCGAGTATTCACTTGGTTGTCTTCAGCAACGGAAAGTTGTTGGCCCAGGATCCCCACGATCCTTATGCCCCCCGCAACACCTTTTGAACTGGATCAACAAGCCTATCGGCGGCGTACCCAAGTGGTTAAGGGAGCAGTCTGCAAAACTGCGATTCAGCGGTTCAAATCCGCTCGCCGCCTCCAGCTTCTCTCCCCACGACACGGGTTTTCCCGTAGTCGGTTTGTCCTGAACCCCTTCCTTATTGCTTGATCTAATTCTTAATCTATCCTTGCTTCTTTATGAAAACCGAGCTTTGTTTTAGCCTTCAGTTTTGCTCCAGGTTTCAGTAATTAGCTAAAATTGACGACTTGACGCACGTGTTTTTGTGTGTTATAAGTCGTCATATATAACGATATAAGTGATATTTATCCATATAACTCGTTATTATTGGCGACTATGAATATCTTAAAAAACCTAGCGGATGAGGCCATCCTTGGCGAAATAGGACAGCGCCTTGCGCGCCGTAGGCTCGATCTACAGCTCACCCAGGCGAATGTGGCCGAGCAGTCGGGCGTGTCCAAGCGTACCGTCGAGCGGATCGAGGCCGGGGACTCGACACAGATGTCTACGCTTATCCGGATTTTTCGGGTGCTGAATTTGTTACCGACTCTGGATCGTGCCATCCCGGAGGTCGGCCCCAGGCCCATGGATTTGTTAAAACGAAAAGGAAAGCAACGGCAGCGCGCTTCCTCCCGCCGCCCTTCGGAGCCGTCCAGTAAACCCTGGACCTGGGACGAAGAGATATGAGCACCCTTGCAGAGGTAAGGCTTTGGGGGCGCACGATTGGCGCGGTGTCTTTGGGCGATGGCGATGAGGTCGCCGCCTTTGAGTACGATTCGGCCTTTGCACAAAGCGGCATCGAGATTGCCCCGCTGAGCATGCCGCTCTCCCAGCGCGTTTTTACCTTTCCCGAACTCTCCAGAACAACCTTCTACGGCTTGCCCGGCCTGCTGGCCGATTCGCTGCCGGATAAATTCGGTCATGCCCTCATCGACGCCTGGCTGGCCACCCAAGGTCGAGGGCCGGAGGCCTTCAATGCAATCGAACGACTTTGCTATACGGGGGAGCGGGGCATGGGCGCGCTGGAATTCTTGCCTGCGATTGGACCCAAAGCCCGAAAGGCGAAGCAGATACAAATCGACGCGCTGGTGGAACTTGCCTCGGAAATCCTCAGCCATCGCAACAGCCTTCGGTCTTCCTTCGCCGATGAAAGCCGGGAGCAGGCCCTAAGCGATATATTACGGGTCGGCACTTCGGCGGGCGGCGCCCGGGCGAAGGCGGTGATTGCCTGGAATCCGTCTACCCATGAAGTGCGTTCGGGACAGATCCCGGCGGGCGAAGGTTTTGAATACTGGCTGCTCAAGTTTGACGGCGTCAGCGGAAACCGGGATAAGGAACTCGAAGATCCCCAAGGCTACGGCGCGATTGAATACGCCTATTTTCTCATGGCGAAGGACTGCGGCATCGAGATCAGGCCCTGTCGTCTGTTGGAGGAAAATGGGAGGCGGCATTTTATGACGCGGCGTTTCGATCGCCTTGCCGGAGGGGAGAAGCTGCACATGCAATCGCTTTGTGCCCTGGCGCACTACGATTATAATCTGGCAGGTGCCTACAGCTATGAGCAGGCGCTCATGGTCATTCGGCATTTGGGCCTGCCCATGCGGGCCATAGAGGAACTATTCCGGCGCATGGCCTTTAACATCGTCGCCCGCAATCAGGACGACCATGTGAAGAACATCGCTTTTTTAATGGACAAGACGGGCCAGTGGTCGCTCTCGCCCGCCTTCGATATCACCTACAGTTTTAATCCCACCGGCAGCTGGACCGCCAGCCACCAAATGACCCTAAACGGCAAACGGGACAATTTCACGATGGATGATTTCAAGACCTGCGCCAAGGCCGCCTCCATGAAGCGCGGGCAGGCCGAGGCCATTGTGAAGGCCGTGCAAGAAACGGTATCCCGCTGGAAAGCCTACGCCGATGAAGCCGGTGTCCCGGTAGCGATGCGGGATGAAATTTATGAAACGCTGCGTTTGAATAGCTTTTAATGAAAGGCGAAGAATCGAGAGCCTTTTGGGGCTGGAAGGGTTAAAAGGGGCGTTTTATTTTAAAAATATCCGCGTCACAGGCACCGAAAGTACCGGTGAAAGTGGAGGGGCGAAGCTGAACACTCGACGGAATGGATTGACAGAAAAGCATAAAATCAACTTGACCGGATGAATCGAGATAAGGCATATTTCGATTAAGTGAACCTGTCGATGACGGAATAAATCAGGGTGGTAGATTCTCGATGGGCTGAAGACGTTTTGAATTCCATTCGAATTTTTATCGGCCCGCATAATTGTTTACAGCGTATTGGACAGGAATTCAGCAGCTTGTTAAAATAGGTGTCATAAAGAAAATTGTTGAAAGTCAGGGATGTCATTAAAAACTAGAGGAAGAGGGTTGGTCCTTGTTAAGAACGCGAGGCAGTCATCGGCAGTAAGCACCCTATAAAGAAAGGTCTTGTAACGGTATCGGGCAAGCCGGGAGACGATTTGGCACGCGGAACCCTGAATAGCGTCTTAAAACAAGCCGGATTAAAGAAAGGATGAACATGCAATACTTGATTGTCATCGAGAAGATAAAGACGGGCTACTCCTCATACTCGCCCGCCCTGAGCGGTTGCGTGGCGACCGGGAAGACACGGGAGGAGGTAGAGCGAAGGATGCGCGAAGCGATTGCCTTTCACATTGAAGGCTTGCGACAGGAAAACTACGCCGTTCCAGGACCGCAATCCTATTCGACTTACATCGATGTAGCTGTGTAAGAACCCTTCTCTCCTCGCAATCTTGTTATTTCCGTAGTGCCCGTGATGTGCGCCACAACGATTTTCGACCTCTACAATAGCCGCGATTTTTTAAGCGCGGCCGACGTGCCGATCTTTCTCGTCGGCTTTGTTGTCTCCTTCATTTCCGCCTAGTTCGCTGTCAAATTCTTCCTCCGCCTCATCAGCACCCACACCCTTGAAGCCTTCGGCTGGTACCGGGTGGCGATGGCCGTGGCGATTCTGGCGTTCATGTTGTGAATTCAGTACAGCTATAATCGATTTTCTAACTGCTGTTCAACTTTCTTGAATCTCTTATCAAGAATTTCTTTAAGTATTTTGAAATTATTTTTTGTAATTGTAGAAGTATCAGAAATGATTTTGGTCCTTATTTCCTTGCTCTCAAAGTATAAAGAAGAGATTACTCTTTCGTAGGTCGAATCTTCTGGTAGCCCTATTTTTTTTCTTATATCATCCAAGTCTTTTGAAGTGATCATGCCTTCCATTCGTCGTTTGTTGTTACTTAAAAGAGGGAGTAAATCAAAACGGATTGATTCATGTTCTCCAAATAGTTGCGATGCTTTTTTCTTTGCAGAAACACCTTCTTTATCATTGTCCCAAATTGCAATGTAGTTTATCCCAAAAGCATTCAGGAATTGAATGTTTTTAATGATTGAAGCAGCGCTAGTGCCTGGGAATAATGTGTAGTCAGTCGATAACTCAAAAAAAAGCTCTATAGCATATTTATCATAAATACCTTCGACTAGGATTACTTTATCAGCGTTCTTTATAACCTCAAAAATTGGAACCTGAAGCGCTTCATAAACTGGCTGTAAAGCACTGTTAGATTCCGCCTTGCCTTTATACAAAGGCAGAGGTGTTATAGAGATGTTTTTACTTTGTTTTTTTTTTTAATAATATATATTTTGTTAAGTGGGATATAGGTTGGATTAAGAAGGTGATGGGAGTGAGTGCAGAAAATAACTTTCCCATGTTTCTCTGAAATAATCTTTAACTTTGCGCATAGTTTCTCCTGGGCAGATGCGTGCAAATATGAACCTGGTTCATCAAGTAAATATATTGTCTCTTTTTTATTGCCGCTAATTTTAGGATTAAACTCTAATTTCATTACGAAATTAAAAAACCACAAAAAGCCTTTGCTTCGGTCAGCAACATCGAAATATCTATCTTTCTTTTTGATCTTCTCAATAATATTTATCTCAAGTCTATTGCTGAATTTCTCCTTGTTTTCACCGTCATTTGGAACTATGCGAAGGCTTACCTTTAATGTGCTATGGTTGTCGAGCGAAAAGGTACGCCATGCTTTCAATAGAGTCGTGTTTAGAACTTCTTGAACATCGGAGATAATAGAGTCCCTTCTCCTGCTTTCTGGTTCATTTATGATTGAAAATAGGGAGTATGAAGAGTCTGTGACGTTGAATAGCCTTTCATAGATTGAAAGCCAACCAGATACGCTGTTAGGGGTTAGATTGGGAATTTCAACAGAGGTTGGGGGTCTATCATTGAAATCATCATTATAGAGAATGTAAGGCAATTGACTAATAACTGAATAAGAAAACCTATCTTGGGATACGATTGTTTCTTGGTCAAAATGCGCAACATTATATTTTCTCGTTTTGACATCTCTTGTAACCTCAATAAATCCTGGAAAATCAGTTGAACTAAATGGAATCTTAATAGGAACAAAAGCCTCTTCTTCCTCCTGTTCATCTCCTTCGGTTTTAAGGCCTTCTTCGTTGTACTCTTCAATTAATTTTTTTAGGTTTGTATAACTTAACTCAATGATCGCTGTAATCTTAGGGTTTTCGTCACTAGTGTGATACAAGTTCAAGAAATTTTTCAGATGATTTCCATGGTATTGTCTATCATTAAAATAATCGAAGCAAAAAATTGCCTGTAAAATTGTTGTCTCATCCCACTCGTTTATGCCAACGAGTGGGATGAGAGCATTGTTCTTCACATCAATTTGAATGAGCTTTTTGATGGCTCTGTAGTTTTTAATTTTAAATTTTATATATCTCATACTATTTCTAGTCTTGTGAGTTGACTTTATTTACCTTCATTTTTAAGAAATATAAAGCCCTGAATCGTCTTCTATTCTTTAGCAGGTTGAGATAATGACTAAAAAAAGAAGTGGGTCAGGCTTGGCAAATTGGCTTATTGTTTATGGACGGGAAGGTCAATTGGAAGAATTATTTCGGAGGCAGGTAAACAACGCCGGGTAAACCTTGTAGGTCCGCATCGCTGGTAATCAGTTCCGCGCCTTCTTCTTGAGCGGTCGCATACACGATTGCGTCCGCCATCGCCAGCCGATATTGGAGGCTGATATCGGCGGCAGCCAAGGCGATGGAATCGCTTAGGGGGATCACCGTCGTCTTCCCGATTTGTCCGGCAATAAGGAGAGCCGATTCTTCTCCTTTTTCCCTTTTGATGATTTTGTACACCTCGTAAAGAACGATGGTAGGTGTTCGAATTGTTTTGAGGTTTTTAATATAAACAGCATATTTATCTGCCAGACGACCGGCTGTAAAATATTGAATCCAGCCGCTTGAATCAATAAGCGTTTTCAAAGGCGGTCACTTTTTTCGCGAAGCCCATTCGTTTTCATCCCTTTTAGAAGGCCTTTAAGGGATTTCATTGGAATCTCCGGAATTAAAGTGATGATCCCACCTTTTTCCACAACCTGAAGCCGTTGCTTTGGTGTTAATTTTAGCTTCTCCCGAACTTCTTTTGGAATCACAATTTGAAATTTAGAAGAAATGGTAATCTGTGCCATTGCAGACCTCCGATTTACAATAATACTATCGATAATGCTATCGTAAGACAGTCTAAGGTGTCAAGCTGCGCTCATGGCGATTTTAAATACGCGCCACTCCGTCCATATTGTGTAAAAGTCTAGGGTTAAGGTTTCCTTCGCGTGATATCGGAGCGAGGATAGGAGAAAACAGTCTTCGGTATCGATTTAGAAAAGATGAGAAGCCGGTCTTCGTTTTCTTCCACAATCCAACCGCTGCCTTTTTGTGTCGTAGGTTCGTTTGAAAACTGATAGTCCAGGGCGGGGGATGTGGGTGCTTGAAGAGCAGGGCTTTGCCACAGTTCAACGAGCGCGGGTAGAGCGCTAGCAAAAGCGGATGCGAGTTGGTCTCCTTGATGGGCACTCCAAGAATTATCCCCTTTCAAGGGCAGGCTCTCCGTCACAAAAATAAATCGAGTCGGCCCTTCAGGGGCCGCGTCCGTCTTTTTGACCACTTCTAAAATAACCTTTAGATGCGCTTGCGGGTTCCCGAATAAAATCCCGTATAAACGCACTTCGCCCCCAAGCCTTTTTCCTTGACCTAGGTTCTTCACGGCTTTATTGAATTGAGCATGCAGAGCAAACCGAGGCAGGGCCTCAAAAAGCGCTGCCGCGTCTTCGTTCTTTTTCTTCCGCTGGCCTGCCGCAATGGCTGGGCCGATATCGGGAATCCCCATGGCCACGCTGAAATCGAAATCGTGATTAATAAATAAGGGTTGCTCCTTCACCCAGACGCCCCCCGTGAGTTCGTAGGCGGGCAAGTTAGATCGTCGAGGGTGAATGTGGTGCTGGAGCGTTTCAAGACTGGAAAATTTAACTTGTGGGGGGGTGCAGGCTGTAATCCCTATTAGTGAAATCAGTATTAGTGCAAGGGTTGTTTTGGGGGCCATAGGTAGGCGATTTTATCACTCGAGTGATGGGATGACAAGGAGGGGGAATTTATTCTGAAAACAGAAAGCCTCTAAAAGAAAGGGATGCCGAATTCGCTTTTCGTGGGTGTGGTGGTGATTCTGAGCAAGGAGTCGGCTTGATCGGCTTTGATGTAGAAGAGGTCGAGTTGATTGCCGCTTCCGGGGGCGACGCCGAAGCCTAAGGCCTCGTTGGCGAGGCTGCTAAAGGAGAGCAGCGAGATGTCGGCGGGAATCGTGCCGAGGCTGATTTCGCCGGAATGGCTTGCGGCATCCACCGACTTGAGGGTGCCGTTGGCGCAGGTGCTGGTGGCGCAGCCTTCGAGCCAAAGGATTTTATCGATCACCTCAAAACCCGATGCGGCTGAAAAGCTTGAGCGGAAGATAAAACTAATCCATAAGGCATTGGGCCGATCGACATTGTCCGTTCCATCTTCTTTGATCGCCCCGCTGCTAAAGGCCGTGGCGTTGCTGCGAGTGTAGTAGGCGAAGCTTGACGCGCTCGCCACCAAAAATAGGCTGTCCGTCGTCGCGGGGAGGAGCGTTGTCGCACTGCCCCCATTTTTCCCGACAGCTTTTAGGGTGCGTGTGGTGGGGGTGCCGACACTGCTGAGGAGGTAGACGACTTTGTTGCTTGTGAGTTTGATCGATCCGAGCGTGCCGCTTTCTGTGACGAGGATGCTCGCATTTGCGCTGCCGTTTAAAGCCAGCTTCACGAGCTTGGCGCCATCCATAAAATAAGCGTGGCTGGCATCGAGTTGCGATTCCACGCCGGAAGGAATGGCGGAGAAGGTGTACAAGCTTGCGGACATGACGCCGGTATCAACCGAATAGCTATAGAGCGTATCGTCCACAAGGAGGATGAGAAAACCGCTAAAGGGATTGTACTCCAGTTCGGCCACGCCGGTGCTAATACTAATGGGGAGCGGTCCGCAGTTTTTAAAGTTTTGATCGCAACGGACTAAGTTGGCTCCGTCGATGGCCAAAAAGCCGACAATGCCGCCGGTGCTTTTGCTAAGCAAGGTGCTGACCACTTCCTTGGCCGCAAGGGGCGCGTCGTCGGCGCCCATTTCCAGGCGGAGCATTTTCCAAACATTGTCGTCTTTTGCCGTGCAGTCGGCGTCGTCACCCGCAAGTTCGTAGAGCAGAATAGATTTGGCGTGGTCGGCGGTGTCCGGTTCGACTCCGCTTGAACAAAGCGTTGCCACAGCCCCTTCGCTGGAAACTTGGACGGGAAGGTGCGAATCATCCTTGAGCGTACTCACTTTGTAGAAGTGGCCGTCATCTTTTGTGTAGAGAAGGGTTCGAACTTCTTGATCGCTGATCGCTTGGTTGGCGACATCGAATGTTCGAAAAATGACGCCAAATTCATTCGCGGTGTTGTCGGCGTCGACGACGATGGGCGCTGCACTTGGATTGGCTGGATCCATGCGGGAGAGGCTCCCGCTTTTAAAAAAAAGTTGAGCGTTGCTGGTCGGGGGTGTAGTAATCGTGCCTGATTGTGCGTTTGGGCCGCTGTTTGAGCTGCCGCAACCAATGAGTGTTGCGAAGAGGAGAATACTCAGTGTAGTTTTGACTGAGCCCATCATAAGTTTGCTTCGTATTAAGTTTTGAAAAATGCCCACGCGCCTTCATCCTTTAAAAAAGAAAATGGGAATTCGCTCGCCTTGCAGGCTTGTTCAATTTTTTCGATATTCATAGTTTATCAGAAAGCATGCGAAGGACAACGTGCGGCCCATAAAAGCTTGGGTTGAGGATAAGCGATCTTGCCCCCTCAATGTCAAGGTCTGTGGCCGAGGTCGGAAAAATAATATTGAATAATGGGCTTTGTAAAACTGCTTTGTTGGGCCCTGGAACGCCTTCAATCGGTCGGGTGCCTGCTTGCGAAATTAGGTGGCCTATGCTAAGTTCCACTCGCCTAAATGGAAGCGAATTACCCCCCCAAAGAGATCGAATCCCGCTGGCGGCAATATTGGGAAAAAGCCGCGTCTTTTCGTGTCGATGAGAAGAAAACGGGTCCAAAATACTACATCCTTGAGATGTTTCCCTATCCCTCCGGCCGCATCCACATGGGACATGTCCGCGTCTACGCCATTGGAGACGTGATCGCCCGTTTCAAGCGGATGCGCGGTTTCCGCGTCCTCCATCCCATGGGCTGGGATGCCTTCGGACTGCCGGCCGAAAATGCGGCCATCCAGAAAAAGGTGCACCCGGCGGAATGGACGGCGCAAAACATCGACGCGATGCGCGAGCAGTTGAAAAAGTTGGGCCTGTCCTACGACTGGGACCGGGAGCTGGCGACCTGCCGTCCCGACTATTACCGCTGGAACCAGTGGCTCTTTTTAAAGATGTATGAGCAGGGCCTGGCCTATCGAAAAGAGGCGACGGTCAACTGGTGCCCGACTTGCCTAACCGTATTGGCGAACGAGCAGGTGATCGACGGTGTGTGTTGGCGCTGCGATAGCGCGGTCACCCAAAAGGCCCTGAAGCAATGGTTTTTTCGCATCACGGCCTATGCCGAAGAATTACTTTCCGCTTGCGACGGACTGAGGGGCTGGCCCGAGCGCGTCCTGACCATGCAAAAAAATTGGATCGGGAAGAGCCAAGGCCTTGAGGTGGCCTTCCCTCTGGACGAGCGTCTCGATACGCTTGAAAAAGGTTCGAGTCCTAGAAGTTTGACGATCTTTACGACCCGCCCCGACACCCTCTACGGCGTGACCTTTATGAGCATCGCCCCGGAACATCCGCTTGTGTCCAAGCTGATTGCCGGTCGAAAGGAAGCCCCTGCCGTTGAGGCCTTTTGTAAAAAAGTGAGCGGCTTGGATAAAACCGTGAGGACCGCTTTGAGTCAAGAGAAAGAAGGCGTCTTCACCGGGGCCTATGCGCGGCACCCTCTTACCGGCGAAAAGGTTCCGATTTGGGTGGCTAACTTTGTGCTCATGGAATACGGCACCGGCATCGTTATGGCCGTGCCGGCGCACGATCAGCGGGACTTCGAATTCGCAAAAAAATACCAGCTACCCATCCGCTTGGTGATTCAAAACCCCGAAGGCGATTTGGCCGAGCCTCTGGCGGCGGCCTATACCGATGAAGCCGGAGCCTTGGTCGCCTCGGGTCAATTTGATGGCCTCGCCCCCCAGGAGGCCCAGGAGGCCATTATTCAATTTATCGAAAGCGCGGGTTTGGGGAAAAGGCAGGTTCACTATCGACTCCGGGATTGGGGGGTTTCGCGGCAGCGCTATTGGGGCACGCCCATCCCCATGGTCTATTGCGAGGCCTGTGGTTTGGTGCCGGTGCCGGCATCGGATCTCCCCATCTTGCTGCCCGAAAACCTACCGCTGACCACGGAGGGAAGCTCTCTCCTTAACGATCCAAATTTTTTAGAAGTGGTCTGCCCGAGTTGCGGAAAAATGGCCCGACGCGAGACCGATACCATGGACACTTTTGTCGATTCTTCTTGGTACTTCCTGCGTTATACCTCGCCGCACGAAACTGAAGGTCCGGTCGATCCGAGTTTGGCCGCGCAGTGGATGCCCGTCGATCAATATGTCGGGGGCATCGAGCATGCCGTGCTGCATCTCCTCTATGCCCGCTTTTTTACGAAGGTGATGCGCGATATCGGCCTGATACAATTCGACGAGCCCTTTCAGAATTTGCTGACGCAAGGCATGGTGATTAAAAACGGAGCGAAGATGTCGAAGTCGAAGGGCAACGTCGTCGACCCGAACGCCCTTATCGATACTTACGGGGCCGACACGGCTCGGCTGTTTTCTCTCTTCGCGGCGCCGCCTGAAAAAGATTTGGAATGGAGCGACGAAGGCGTGCAGGGCAGCTTTCGTTTTCTACAACGCGTCTGGCGTTTGGTGCAAGATCATGCCAAAACGGAAGGATGCGAAGCGGCTTCGGATAAGGCTGTCGATGCTGCCGAGGCCTCGTCCCGTGTCCGGGCACTTCGGCGTGCAACCCACCAAACAATACAAAAAGTCACGGTCGATATTGAATCGGGCTACCAATTCAACACAGCCATCGCGGCCCTCATGTCCTTCTACAATGTGCTTTCCCGCGATCGGGCCGAGTTGCCACCGAATAAAGCGGAAGCTGCCGCCTACGACTCTGCCTATGCCGAAGCCATGCGTGCCCTGGTGCTTTTACTTTCGCCTTTTGCCCCTCATTTGGCCGAGTCCCTTTGGGAAGACTTGGGCCAGGCCCCTTCGATTCTCGATCAGCCTTGGCCTAGGTATAACCTTTCGGCCATGGAAGAAGAAGAGGTCGAGGTGGTGGTCCAAATCAATGGCAAGGTCCGGAATCGCTTTTCCGCCCCCGCCGGGGTGGCGGACGATCTGTTGGAAGCCCGTGCATTATCTGACGAGAAAACTCTGCCTTGGATCGAAGGGAAGACGATTAAAAAGGTTTTTGTGATTAAAAGCAGATTGGTTAATATTGTCCTGACATGAAGGCGCGATTTTCTTGGAGATCTTTTAAGATGTTAAGGCATAGAAGGTCGTCTCGAGTGAGCATGGGCTTTTGTATTACGACGATAAGCGTCCTGTTTTTTTTGCTCGTTATTTCCGGTTGTACCGCGCTAAATAAGGGCCGATCCTTTTCGGAAGAAAAATCAGAGGGCAGCCTTGGGGTTTTAATTGTGCCTCTTTTCGAAAATGAAACCTTCGAGCCCATCTTGGAGCGGCCGCTGACGCAGATTTTTAAAGAGACCTTGTTCGAGGAAGGCTGGGTCGTCGTCAATCCAGGGAAGCCGGGTACACAGGTGCTCCTTGGCCGAATTAAGTCCTTCGGTCTTCGTCCGATCTCTCTGAATCCTGTCGGCGCGGTGCGGGAGTATCGTATAGATCTGGGCTTGTCTGTCGAAGTCCTTGAATCGGCCGGCGGTCAGGCCGCGTTATCGATGGCCATTGAAGGCAGGGCGGACTATGTGGCCCGCCCGGACCCTGGAAGCGATCGCGTCGCGAAGGACCGCGCAATTCGTGAGGCCGGCCGCGGTATGGCGGAGAAGCTTGCGGCCGCGCTTCAGGTGGCCTTGAATCCGAAAACGAAGGTGATCGAAAAATGAACTATCAGGAAGGCATGCGTCATTTTGAGCGCGAGGACTTATCGCTTTGTTACCTCTTGAGCGGCGAGGAGCCTTTGTTGCTTTCGCGTTTGCTCCATCGACTTCTCGAAAAAGGGATTGAGCCCAGCTTGGCTGCATTTAACAGTCACCAGTTTCGAGGTGAATCGATTTCACCTGAAGCTGTGGTTTCCATGGCCAATACCTTTCCGGTTTCCAGCCCGCGGCGGGTGATTGTGATTCGAAACGCCGAACACATCAAAGACGAAGCGGGCCTTCTGCTGCATTATTTAAACGATCCTTGCGAGACCAGTCTTTTGGTTTTTGTCTCAGAAAAACCCGACATGCGCAAGAAGCTGTTTTCGACTTTAAAACGCTTGGCGACGGTGATGGCCTGTCCTCGGCTCTATGATCGAGAGCTTCCGGCTTGGATTGCACAAGAGGGAAGCAAAAACGGCTTGCGGTTTTCTCAGGAGGCGCTGTGGTTGATTAAAGAGTATCTCGGAAATGACTTGTCTTTAATTCAGCGGGAGATCGAAAAGATCGGACTTTATTTGGCCAGAGTGGACAGCACATCGGAGGGTGAGGCCCTTGAGGTGTCGAGTGAGGTGGTTCGGGTGGTCGTGAGTGGTGGACGGAGTCATTCAATTTTTGAGCTGCTTCGCGCCCTGGGGGAAAAAGATCGATCGAAAGCACTTCGTTTATTGAATTTGTTGTTGGGGGAAGGTGCGCACCCCCTCTTTATTTTGTCGATGCTCACTCGCCAGCTGCGGCAGATGTCCCTGGCCCGAACGGGGATCGATGCGGGCCTAAAAGAAGCGGTCATCGCCAAAAAAGTTCCGATGCCGCCGGGGCTCTTTCAACGTTTTCTCAAGCAAGTGGAGGCTTGGTCTCAGGCTGAGATTCGGTCGGCATTCGCAGGGTCTCTTTCCGCTGATTCGCAATTGAAGGGCGGAAGCCTGTCTCCGGCGATCGTTTTGGAGACATTGCTCTTGGATCTTTGCCAAGGGAATTCTACATTCCCTCGGCGCGCTGCTTACCTGATGTCCTTTCAGGAACAAACGGCTTTTTGAGGCCAGCGGTATTTTATCGGCCTCAATAGGCTTAGTCGGCGTTTCTCTCTTTTTGTAATCAGGAAGATTATTGATGTGGTTTTGTTTCTTGCCGAGATCCGTTTAGGGCCATGTGGTGTTGTATCGAGGCACTATAATAACCTGCTCGAGTCCACGGCTTTTGAGTGGATCGCAAAGTGGAGAAGCAGTCCGATGAAGCCTTCGGCTTGCTTGCTCGGATCCAGGACCAAGATTGAGTGGATTGGTGTTATTGAGAAAGGGCTTGGTTGGCCTTTTTGGCGAGACGCGAGATCTTTCTAGAGGCTCTCTTTTTGGGCAACACGCCCTTGGATGCGGCCCGATTGATTGATGCGGTGGCCGCTTTCAAGCGCTGTTGGGTGGTCTCGGCATCTTTGTCATTGATCGCAGCAAGCGCTTTTCTGACGGCTGTTTTCACCGAAGACGCGACGGTTCTGTTTTGCTGTCGCCGCTTTTGCGACTGACGTTCTCTCTTTAATGCAGAAGGATGGTTGGCCAAAGGACGATCTCCTAAAAATGAAATTCATTATATAATGCCTACTGAGATGGAAAGTCAAGAAAAATCGATTTCGGGCTTTGCCGAAGCGGAGAAGGAAATCGCGGCTTCGGCCGGAGTTGTGGCGGCCGGAACCTTTGTTAGCCGCATTTTCGGCTTTGTCCGAGACATGCTCTTGGCGGGCATATTTGGCGCGTCCTTTACCGCCGATGCTTTTTACGTGGCTTTTCGCATTCCCAACCTGCTTCGCGAGCTTTTTGCGGAAGGCTCAATGTCGGCTGGCTTTGTTCCGGTATTTACGGAATATTTAACAAGGCATGGCAAAGAGAAGGCCAAGGCTCTCGCTCAGGCTTCTTTTTCCGTGCTGCTTATCATTGTCACAGCCATCACAATCGTCGGTGTTCTGTTCTCGACGCAACTTGTTGGCCTTATTGCACCGGGTTTCCTGGCGGATAGGGAAAAGTTTGAGTTGACAGTGACGCTGACACGATTGATGTTTCCCTTCCTGATCTTTATCTCCTTATCGGCTTTGGCCATGGGCATGCTCAACAGTATGCGCCGCTTTGCCCCTCCTGCCTTTTCCTCGGTCGTCTACAATGGGGTGAATATTACCATGCTCCTTGTCTTGGCGCCCTTTCTTGAGGCGCCCGTATATGCGGCGGCCATTGGGGTAACTTGTGGGTGCATTGCCCAATTTTTAATCTTGCTTCCTTATGTGCGCCGTGAGGGCTTATCCCTTTTGCCGGAGCGCTGGCGCTGGCCCTGGCCAATCCACTCAGGTGTTTCACGGATGGGGCGCTTGATCTTACCGACATTATTGGGTTTGTCCGTCACACAGGTTAACCTGTTTGTGAATACTTTTTTGGCCTCCTTCCTGTCGATGGGAAGTGTGAGTTATCTCTACTATGGGATGCGTTTAATTCATTTTCCGCTGGGGATTTTTGCCGTCGCCCTGTCCACCGTCCTTCTGCCCACGCTTTCTTCTCAGGCTGCAAAAGGCGATCTTCCGGCTTTGGGTCGTTCGTTTTCTTTTGGTCTCCGACTTGTTTTTTTTATTACTTTTCCCGCCCTCTTGGGATTGATTTTATTTAGGACCCCAATCGTGCATCTGCTCTTTGAGCATGGTCAATTCGATCGGGCTGCGACGGCAGGTACGGCTGATGCCGTCCTCTTTTACGCGGTTGGGCTTTGGGCCTTTGCGGGCGTTCGCGTTGTCGTGCCCGTTTTTTATGCGATGCAGGATACGAAAACACCTGTAAAAATTGCCATCGCGTCGATGGCTTTAAATCTTGTGCTTAATCTTTTATTGATGTTTCCCTTAAAACACAGAGGCTTGGCCCTCGCGACTTCCTTGTCGGCGATCTTCAATTTCTTAACGCTTCTTTTTGTATTAAGACGTCGGGTGCGCTGGACTGAAGGGGGGGGATTGGGAGGCGCCTATTTGAAGGTGGTTTTTAGTTCATGCTTTATGCTCATCCCTGCGTTTATGATTTCAAAACAAGGGCTTTGGTTGGAAGGAGGTGCTTGGGTCTTGAAGACCGCATCTTTGGCTTTGGCCATCTTCACGAGTGTTGTGGTGTATGTCGGCCTTCAATTCCTATTGAAATGCGAAGAGCTGCATTTTATAGCAAAGGTCATCAAGGATCGATTTAATGGTCGCGGGAAGCCTCTTTAATTCGCTGACGCAATAATAGCGAATCAATGCAGTCTACAAGAATTATTATAGAGTTATTCAAAATGCAACAGTATTTACCCCTCTTTCCTTGCCTATGCTTTAAAGATTTCGATCATTCGCACGTCATGAAGACCAAGATAATGAGTCTTTTCTTTTATCGATCGTTCCTCTCTTCATGTCATTTTACATAGATTTTACTGGCTTCTTTTCCGTTCGTCAGATTTATAACCATAGCCTACTGTATAGCATTCAGTAAAATAATTATTTTATGTATAGCATTTTGCTTGACACAAATCATATTAAGCGCTATACCTGTTCCATAGAGGTGATGAATTGCAAGAACTCAAAGAAATTATTACTGGTCTTGAGCAAAGAATTCAAGTTTACAAATCGAAGCTTCAAGATCTACAAAAAAGGCGAGATGAAATCGATGGAAATATTAAGACCATCAAGAAGTACCTCGAACTTGCCGAAACGCTTTGTCGGGTAGAAATTGCAAAAGCTAAGGGTGGCAAAGGCTTTGACCAAGACGTTCCTGGAAACGAAAAAGGCGCGGTCGAAGAAGATAAATCCGATATCATCTTACTTGAAAAATCGAAATATGTCGGCCTTTCCGTCCCTCAGGCGACTTACTTGTTGTTGAAGGAATTGGGTCGAACCGCTCATGCAAAGGAGATCTATCAGAAGCTAACAAAGGGAGGTATCCGAATGCGAGGCAAGACACCAGTGACCTCCATTGCGATTTCTCTTTCTCGGGATAAGCGTTTTAAAAAGGTTGCACCGAATACCTTTGATCTGGTCGAGGATATCGAAACCGATGTCCTGTCTAACAAAAACGGGAGCTGAAAGGGGGTGAAGGCAGCTTGGCTACAGTAAAAAAAGCAAAAAAGAAAAAATCAACGGCAGGAACAAAGGTTTCTGCAAAGAAGAAAACGGCTAAAAAAGTAGCAAAGCCGAAAGCAACGGCGAAAAAGGCCGCTGCAAAGAAGAAAACGGCTAAAAAAGCAGCAAAGCCGAAAGCAACGGCGAAAAAGGCCGCTGCAAAGAAGAAAACGGCTAAAAAAGCAGCAAAGCCGAAAGCAACGGCGAAAAAAGCCGCTGCAAAGAAGAAAACGGCTAAAAAAACAGCAAAGCCGAAAGCAACGGCGAAAAAAGCCGCTGCAAAGAAGAAAACGGCTAAAAAAGCAGCTAAAAGAAAGAGGTAGAACCAACTGGGGGGGCTTTGCCCCCCCTTTTTTTTTGCTTTAAAGCCGAATTTTTTTAGGCGGGAAGCGGGATACTTTGATAGCTGGGGATTGGGTATTTTTTCGGGTGTGTTTCTTGGGAAGCGGGTGCGGAAACCATCCGCCAGGCTTTTTTGTTTTTGAAGATTTCCTTAACCAAGGCGACATGGAGTTGATGTCCCGAGCAGTTGGCCTCAACTCTCCCAAGGATGGGTCTGCCCAGTAGGGAAAAGTCGCCGACGAGATCTAAGACTTTGTGCCGGACAAATTCATCTGAATAGCGCAGCCCTTGCTTATTCAAGACCGAACTATCTCCAATGACGACGGCATTGTCGAGAGATCCGCCCATTGCAAGACCCTGAGACTGCAAGTAGGACACATCTTTTAGGAAGGCAAAAGTTCTCGCAGGAGCGATGTCGCGGATAAAGGCCTGCGGACTATGCCAATAGTGATACGATTGTTTGGCAATTACGGAATGATCAAAGTCAATTTTATAGAGCACTTCGAAGGTAGAGCTGGGGCGAATCGTAATTGACTTCCCTTTTTCGGAGATGCGTAGGGGTTTTAAAATTTCAATAAAGGGGCGTTCCTTGGCCTGTGTGGTTGTTCCCGCGTCCAAGAGTAATGATATAAAAGGCGAGGCGCTGCCATCCATTGCAGGAACCTCAGGACCATCCAGTTCAATGATGAGGTTATCGATTTCAAGTGCAGCGACCGCAGCCAAAAGGTGCTCGACCGTTTGAACAGTTGCTCCTTTTGCACCGATTATGGTAGAAAATTGCGATGGCAACACGTGCGCTTCATTTGCGGGAATCGCTGTTCTTCCGATGTCCGTACGAACAAAAACAATACCATCACCAGGTTTTGCCGGGAGCAGATTTAGGTGGATGTTTTTACCGGAGTGGAGTCCGATGCCTCGACAAGACACCTTTTTTCCGATCGTTTTTTCCCTTGCCATGCTTTGTATGCCTTATTTTTTAAAAAAGTATGAAATTGCTTGTGTTTCCTAATTAAGAGAGCAATGTTCGTGCCAATCGTTTCGATGTGAACTTAATACTAAAAAGATTATATTTTTCAATAGTTTATGGTGTTCTTTTTTAGCTTCTTTATTTTGAGGCTCCTTAAAGTGTTGTATATTTAATACACTTAAAAAAAGGGGTGTTGTATTTTAACAACATGCCTAAGTTATTATAGGGTCTAGATTTTTCTTAGAAAACGAAGGCGATCTGCACTTGAGTTCTAAGGCACAAAAATTAGACATTGTCTTTGCCGCTTCGGAATCGCTCCCTTACGCCAAAACTGGTGGCTTGGCAGATGTCATTGCATCTCTTTCTGCAAGCTTGGTTCAAAAAGGGCTTTCTGTCACGGTATTTCTGCCTTTGTATGGCCAAATCGATCGCGAAGCGTTCTCATTGATTTCCACCGGGAAAGAAATTGTCGTTCCTGTTTCGGACCGAAAAGAAAGGGGCCTGCTCTATCGGGGAGAACATGCAGGGGTCATGTTTTATTTTATCGAACAAGATCGCTATTTTAATCGATTGGGATACTATGGTACGGAGGAGGGTGATTATTTCGACAACGCGGAGCGCTTTCTTTTTTTTTCCCGCGGGATACTGGAAGGACTCAAGGTCCTCGGCCTTTCTCCCGATGTCTTACATTGCCATGACTGGCATACCGCGCTTATTCCGCTTTACCTTAAGGAAAGCTATCGCAATGATTTTCCAAAGACGGCAACGCTCTTTACGATCCACAACCTGGGATATCAAGGTGTCTTTTGGCACTACGATTGGCACCTGCTGAATTTGCCCTGGGATTATTTTTATGCAGATGGTCTCGAGTTTTTTGGGAAGATTAATTTTCTAAAAGGAGGCTTGTTTTTTGCCGATCAACTGACGACGGTCAGCCGGAAATATGCCAAAGAGATTCAAACGCCCGCTGGAGGCCAGCGTTTGGAGGGCGTGTTAAGAAAGCGGCAAAAGGATCTCGTGGGGATTGTAAACGGGATCGACACGACCGAATGGGATTCGGCGCATGATCCCTATATAGCGGCAGCCTACGACAGCGACCGGCTCGCCGGAAAAGCGATCTGCAAGACTGCGCTTCAAAAAGAGGTGGGCCTTCCCTGTCAAAAAGAGCGTCCGCTTTTGGCGATGATTACTCGCCTCGTGGCACACAAAGGGATTGATTTGCTGGCCTCCGTTCTCGAAACCATGATGAAGATGCCGATCCAATGCGTCATATTGGGAAATGGTGAGAAACATTATGAAGACATGTTGGCGGTCTGTGCCGCGCGATATCCCGAAAAAATGGTCGTGAAGATCGGTTATGATCCAGCCTTGGCGCACCGCATCGAAGCGGGCGCAGACCTCTTTCTGATGCCCTCCCAATATGAACCCTGTGGCCTCACGCAGTTGGTCAGTCTACGTTATGGGACCATCCCGATAGTTCATGCAACCGGAGGACTTGAGGATACGGTTGCGTCTTTTAAATCCAAAAGCGGTCGTGGAAACGGATTTAAATTTAAGTCCTACACGGCCCGTGCTTTTATAAGGCAGATTCAAAAAAGTCTTTCTTTATTTCGCGATAAAAAAAAGTGGCGGACCTTGATGCGCAATGGTATGCGAGGCGATTATTCCTGGGGGGCGTCTGCTGAAGTTTATGTGGAATTGTATCAAGGGCTCATAGATAAACAGGAGAAGAGATGACGATAGGGGTGTTGACAGGAGGCGGCGATTGTCCGGGATTAAATGCAGTGATCCGCGCCATCGTGAAGTCTGCAAAAATAAATCATCAATGGGATGTCATCGGCATCGAAGAAGGTTATGAGGGATTACTCACGCCCGTAAAAACGCGGCCCTTAAACGAGGCGGCTATTCGAGGGATTCTTCCGATGGGTGGAACGATTTTAGGCGCGACCAGCGGGATGAGTCCTGACAAAGTCAAGAAAAGATCAGGCCTTTTCGATGGAGATCAGGGTGTTTCTGGTGAAGTCAAAGAAAACATTCAAGCGCTTAATCTCTCCTGTTTGATCGCAATGGGGGGAGACGGCACAATGAAAATTGCGCATGCCCTATTTAATGCAGGCGTCCCCGTGATAGGGATTCCAAAAACCATCGACAACGACATACCCAGTACCGACCTCACTTTTGGTTTTCAAACCGCTGTAAATACGGCGACGGAAGCCCTCGACAAATTGCACACCACGGCAGAAAGTCATCACCGCGTGATTGTTGTCGAAGTCATGGGGCGTTATGCCGGTTGGATCGCGCTCGAAGCCGGGATCGCGGGTGGCGCCGATGTGATCTTGATCCCTGAAATTCCTTTTCGAGTCGATAAAATTTGTGAAACAATCGATAGTCGATACAAAAGAGGTCGGCGTTTTTCGATCGTGGTTGCGGCCGAGGGTGCCAAACCACTCGGCGGGGAAATGTCCGTTATTCAGCGATCCGATTCTGGTTATGTCGAACGCCTTGGCGGGATGGGCAACAAGGTGGGTGAAGAGCTGGCGCGTTGTACCGACATGGATGTTCGGGTGACTGTGTTGGGCCACCTTCAGCGAGGGGGTTCGCCGACTCCCTTTGACCGCATCCTTGCGAGCCGCTTTGGTGTGGCCGCCGTTGATCTCATCGCAAAGAAACGTTTTGGAGAAATGGTCCGCCTTCATGGAACCGAAATCGATTCGATCCCGCTTGCCGATGTCGTCCACCATCTTAAAACGGTGGCACCCGATGGGCCCTTGGTCAAATCCGCCGAATCGCTGGGCATCTCTTTTGGACGATAAAATAAGAGGTGTGCAAGAAGCCCGGCGTCAAACCCAACTTGCGCCGTTTTATTTTACAGTTTTACCTTTCGCTTTGGAGTCGATGAAAAAAGGGGACCGGCGTTTATTCGCTTGATAATAAATCGCATCTTCGCCCCAAACTAATTGGAAGGGGAGGTTCAGGTGCCTCGCGATGCCTTCTCGAATGTAAGGGTCTTTTAAAATAAAGTCTCCCGTTTTGGGATTAAGGTTCAGGCACTGAGATAATGAACGTCGATCCACTCTTAAAGCCTTGGCGATTTCCGCCTGCTTCAATCCTTTGGTCACAATCAGCCCCTTGATTTTAGCGGCTCTTTGTTTTATTTTTGTCGCATTCATAGCTGGGGGCCTCCTGAAAACCGTATTGTTGGTACAGAAGCGCCATCTTATTTGTCTTTAGACAATGCGATAAAAGCCAAACCTTTGGCCCTTGATCCTGAGCCTTCGATTCCGCTTTTTTTAATTCCGGTTTTTTTAGGAAGCCGTACCCTTAAAAATACTTCGGACAACAAGCATGCCGCCCTTTTTGTTTGGGCAATGGAAAGATAAGCATTAGTAGACCGTTTCATAAGAATAGGTTCCGTATGATCCATCGGGAGCGGTGGCCCGACTTAAGCAATCAAGACCGATTTTCAATTAAGCGTATAGTTTGAAAAGGATTTTCTAAACATTCGGCTTTTAGTTTTTTATCCGGGAGAACCGTGAGAATAATGTAGTTGAACACATGGGCTTCGGATAGATGTTGAATTTGTTCTTCCCCAATGTCGGGATCGTCGATAAGCAATGCCCGAATTCCCAGATCTTGATAATGCTCCATTAAAAAAGAAGCGAGTAATGATTTTCCCGAACCCGATTCTCCACAAATGACAATGAGTTTGGTATATGTTTTCATGAGCGCCTTGTTTCAGTTGGGGAAAATCGTACAGGATAAATCGCAATATATACGTTAAATACGTATTAGTCAAGAAAAATATGCGTTTTTAGTGTATAAAAAGGGCTTATGGTCGATTATAAAAAAGAATATGCAAAACGATTGAGAGCTGCAATCAAGGGAGCCGGCCTGTCTCAAGTCGAGTTATGCCGCCGGACCCAGATCCTCACCCAAACCCTGACGGGATATCTCAATGGCGGATTGCCACGCAACATCAAGGATTTGGAATCGATCGCCCGGGAACTTCAGATCTCAATTGATTGGCTCCTCACCGGCAAGGAAGTCAAGGCGGGCATTACCCAAGTTGGCGAATCGATTTCAGCCTATGGGCGTGTGGGCTATAGCGAGGAAGAAAAAGCGGTGATTGAAGAGTACCGTCAGGCCGACGACAAGTCGCGCGAAATCGGACGAATGGTCTTTCGAATGAACCCGAGAGGCACTAAGACAAAATCCAAAGCACAAAAAAGCAAAAAGGCGCGATGAGCGCTGCGCTTTCCTCGCAGATTAAATGGGTTTGAAATGAGAAGGAAGTGCGGTGGAAAAAGTGAGCCGCCTCGGGATCGAACCGAGGACACCCGCCTTAAAAGGGCGATGCTCTACCAACTGAGCTAGCGGCTCTCTTTTTAAAAACGGTGTCCGTTCTAACACGTTCCCGAATCTACTGTCAAATTTGGCTCAGCGGATGTTCCCCATCCTCATTTGGGCCTCAAGGCCTCAAGCTCTGCGTCCCGCCGGTGATAACCGCAGGCTTCAATCAAGCGCGCCGCCTCATCGAAATGCCCCTTGAATTTCCCTTCCATCTCTATTCTGGAAAGGGACAGCGTTTCACCGTCTTCAATAATTTCAAAGCTTTTCTCCGTCAACTCTGAACCCTCAACCGTCAACTGCATTTTTATATTCCGGCAAGCCTCCAGCGCATAGTCCGCAAGATAGAGTTTCATGCCGCCATAAGCCGCGATGTCATGGGCCTCGTCGAGATCGGCCCAAGATTTTAGGAAACGCCGTTGATGCCGGTACAAGCCGGCGCGGGCAAGCAGGCCGCGAGGCAAATAATGCTGAGTACCCGCTTTCCGCAAGCCCACCACTGCTTCATTCAGAAAAGGCTCTGCCTCGGAAAAATCATAGGATTCTTCTTGTAGGTTTTGAAACAAGGCGGTTTGGCCAAGAGAAAGCTGGTCGAGGGCAATACCGAGAAGATAGTACCAACCCTCTTTTCCATATTTTAAAGTCGTTTCCGCTCGGTCCCTTACTTCTTGAAAACGCCCCAAAGACAGTAGCAGGTCACAATATTCAAATCCCTGCACGGAATAGAAATAGGGGTATTCCGACCGTCTTTGTTGGTGCATGTGTTCTGCTTCTTTAAAGAGAACCTTGGCTGCATCCAGATTACCCATTTGATGATAAATATTCGCAACTGTGGTTCGCTTGCTTTCCATTTGAAAGTCATCTTCGCTTCGGTCCGAAAAGTTCACACTTTCTATGGCATGTGTTTCGGCCGCTTGTAGATCTCCCATGGTGAGCAAAAGTTCGCTGATATTCCCTGCTTCCAGTGCTGCTTCGGCCCAATTTTCTTGTTTGATTCGCATTTCTAGGCCCGCTCGCATTGGCTGGACCGCTTCGCGTAGCCGCCCTAGCGCGCGCAGACGAAATCCGGCCCAGTTTAACGCATCCGCTTGCCAAAGATTGCTTAAGGTTTCTATTGGTATCGACCATAGAGATTCAAAAAAACTCGACACGCAATTGAGGTCCGCGCCAAAAGCCCCGAGTAGATGTACCGTGTAGGCTTTTTCTTTCCTGCGTATCCGTTCCCAATACACATCTTCCAAGGCCTCTTGATGCCGCTCCGCCAGACAGCCATGCCGGACGGCGGCGAAGAGGGGTTCCATCTCTTCGAGGGTGTCGGGCAATGCTTTTTCAGGAAGATTTTTGTAATAGTCATACAGCCGGCCGTGGGCCGCGCGCCAGGCCTCGGGCTTGCCGTTTTTCAGCCCTTCGCCAAAATGTTCCCGGACGAGGGGGTGGCAGTCCAAGGTGTCGGGCCGGTGGCTGCTTTTGGGCGCGATGAGTTTGATCTTTCTCAAGCCTTCCAAAAGTTGTAGGTAGTGCGTAGCGTCCAATGAGGCGAGGGCCTCCGTCAGGCCGGGAATGGAATCTTCTCCAAGGACGGCGTCGAGGGCGGCGTGTTCCACGGGATGGTCAAAGAGGCCGAGCAGAGACAACAAAGCCACTTCGGGACTCGATGCGCCGAACTGCAGGGCAAAGGCTTCGATAACGCGCCGGGGGTGACGCCCTTTTTCGATGGGGATGTCGAGATCGGGTATCTCGAAGGCCTTTTGAACGCCGTGCCCCGGAAAGAGATGCAGGTATTCGGCCAGCAGGCTTACGGCCAGGGCATGGTTGCCAAAGGCATGGACGGCCTGTTCCAATTCCCCTTCACTTCCGCGAACGCCTCTCAGTTCGAGCAACTTTCTGCCCGCTTCATCGGAGATCTGTTCCAGGTCTTCCTGTTTTGTGGTCTTCGGATAACGCCTGAGTTCGGGGACGTTTTCACGGGTGGAGATGATGCACAGGCCCCGGTTGCGTTTCGCCAAGTCCTTAATCAGCATCGCCAGGGCGGGATCTTTGATTGCGCCTTTTTCAACATCCAAGCCCGATTGCAGCGGTTCCAACCCGTCGAGAATGAGGAGGGTCTTGCGTTGGCCAATCAGTTTGGCGAGCCGTTTCCCCTTGTCCCAAGCCGAGCCCGCTTCCGGGTTTTCGTCGCCAAACCATTTAAGCGCAGCGTGGATAAACTGATCCGCAGAACTGACATATTCGTTCGTGCCCTGCGAATAAAAAGACCAGGCATAGACTCTCTCCGCGCCCCGGTAGTGGTCCCAGCGCATCTTTTCCAACCATTTATTGAGCAAGGTCGATTTCCCCATGCCGCCGTAGGCGACAAAACTGACGACATGAATTTTGCCGGAGTCCCAGGCTTCATTTAAAAGTTGAAGTTCTTTCTGTCGTCCGAAGAGTGCAAAACCCGTAAGGGGCAGCCGCTCGGTATAAATGTGTTCTTCACTGAGTTCGGCATATTGGATTTTTGCCGAATTCAATTCGGCGAAGTCTTTTTTGATTTGCCCGATTAAGCGCTTGAATTGATCACTCTGTTCGCTTTCTTCACTGAAATCCGCATAGGTAAAAATGGACAAGCGCTTCGGCAAGTCACAGGACGACAACATCAAAGGGATGATTTTTTTCTTTAAATTGAGGGGAGATTCTGTTTGGAGCATGACGCCTTCAAACTGGGCGAATTCACTCTTCACCCAATTCGGGGATAAAACGAGGATCGTCTTTTCACAGGTTTCGACGGCCCGTTCCATATTGATGAGGCTGGGCAGACCAATTTCGAAATCGCGATAATCGATGTGGCACGGAATCCCACTCTTCTCTAAATTAGGAAGAAGATAGGACTTCACCCAATGTTTATCCTTATGTGTTAGAAAACATCGCGTTGTTTACACATTTGTTGATCCATGAAAGTGTTCAAATAGCTTTTCATAAGGGGTCATGTCGCCAATGCCCTTGTGGGGTTTGACGGTATTATAAAAGTTAATGAAACGCAACAGGCTGATCTGTCTTTGCTTTCTATCCGTAAATTGTTCTCTTTTATGCCACATCTCCATCAAGGTCCGAATGACCCGTTCCGCTTTGCCATTCGTTTGTGGCCGCTTGCAGCGCGTGAACTTCTGTCCCATCCCGGCTTCCCGGCATAAACTCACAAAGGCGTGGCCCTCGGTCCCCTTGTATTCCTTGCCGTTGTCCGAATAGCTGTATTCAAGGGTATAGGGGCATTCTTCGAGTACCTGCTGGAGAAAGGCAGCAGCACTATACTGTGTCTTGTCCGGATAAATGCCCGCATAAAGCTCACGAGAAAAATCATCAATGCCTACAAACAGATGTTCTCTTGGCCGGGTGGCCTCTTCTCCTTTAAGGAGGGGCAGGCGCTTCGTATCAAAGTGAAGCATCTCGCCAGGGTAAGACTTGTTGTATCGCCGGGCTTCCTGTTTTCGTTTCTCCTCAAGCGCTTTTTCAACCTTGGCTAAACGCTTCAGACCGAACTGCATGGTCTTGAAGCGATTGTTGACACTTCGGCGCGGAGAAAATTCTTGTTTCCTGGCCCGCGCCAGAACCTTGTAAATCGTTGGTCTCGATACCCTAAAATGATCGGAAAGCACGGCGGCCTTCCACTGCCCTGTTTTCCACAAACGCCAGATCTCCTGTCGATCCAGCGGCGTTAACCTGATCCGCTTGTGCATCACCCTGTCTACAGAACCTCCTCTTCGTTAAATTACACGAAATTCTGTAAACAACGCGCATATTTCTTACAACTGACATTTATCTTTTTGTGCTGGTTCATAGAACAAAAAGGGAGGCAAATTGGTCACTATCCCTGAAAAAATCTCCTCATTTGCTTTACAATTTGCTCTACATAAAGGATTATCAATAGCATTACAAGTCCCTTCCCAACCTTGGGAAAGTGTTAAATCACATGTCGTTTTATCGCTTTGGCAAGTATCAAAGCAAACATCATGGTCATTACAAGAATCCGTAAAAATACCGATTGCATCAGCTAAACAAACCAAGCTTCCAGTCAGTATGGGAAGGAAGGGCCCATGAAAAAGTATATGTGGAACATAGACGGGATGTGTAGGAGAAAACAGAGGGAACCTTAACGTCAGGAGTTCCACCAAAGTTTATTTATTATGCGATTTATTAACTAGGGGATATTCGCGCGCCATCCCCATATTTTAAGATGCCTTGGGGCCTTCGAGCAATACGGCTGTGCCGACGGCGGAAAGAAGGATAACTTGTGTATCGATACGGTGATGGTCGAACGACGCGGCGACAACGGCATTGGCACCCACCAACGCGGCTTCCGCCTTTAAAAGCTTGAGGGCTTCCATGGTTCCGCGCTTAAATTCTGCTTGATATTCGGTGCCCGTGGGCGAAATCGAAAGATCACTTAAATCGACCACGACACTGCCATGGACCAGGCCGAAATATTTTCCGATACGCTTGCCTTCCACTCTTTGCGTCGTGGCCACGAGGATGGCTTGAGATCGATTTTTGGCCGGCGATTTTGCCGCGGCAGAGGCTTTTCCTTCTTGAGGCTCCTTTGAAGTGGTCGAGGTGGAGGGATAAGTTTCATGCGTCGGTTCGCCTTCCAATGCGTCCTGGGATTTCTGTTGCTTTCCCCCTCGGGTTAAGATACCGCTGCTTTGGGGCGGAACCGTCGTAAAGGATTCTTCTGGCGAAGGATCAAATCCGGATAGAGAATCTTCCTCTTCGGTTTTATACTTTTCCTCGGTGATCGGTGTGTGACACTGCACACATCGGTCTGCCACGCGCTGTTGGGTCCCGCAGATCGGACAAATCATGGTAATGCCTCCGTGCAAGGTTTTGACTGGATGCGAACGTGACGACCTTCAATGGCCAAGTGCCCTTCAGCAATGCCTTGAACCACCTCAACCAACAGTCGATGTTCTTCGACAAGAATCCGCTCCGTCAAGCTAGACTCGGTATCGCTCTGTAAGACGGGAACCGTCGCTTGGGCGATAATCGGGCCATGGTCCATCTTCTCATCCACAAAGTGGACGGTGCACCCACTCACCTTCACACCATAAGCCAGGGCCTGCCCTTGGGCCTGCAAACCGGGAAAGGCGGGCAGAAGACTGGGGTGAATATTAACAATCCGACCCGGCATCGGCGCAACCAAGGCAGGGCTCAATAGACGCATATAACCCGCTAAAACAAGTAGATCAACCTCGTGTTCCTGTAGATTTCTAAGCAGGGCTTCGTCATAGGCCTCCCGGCTATCATGGTCTTTCGGGTCTAAAAAAACGGCATCAATGCCATGTTTTCTTGCCCGTTCAAGGGCCTGGGCTTCTTTTTTATTGCTCAAAACGACGGCGATTCGGGCCTGCAGCCGACCCAGCTCGATGGCGTCAATGAGGGCCTGTAGATTACTCCCTCGACCCGAGGCCAGAACGCCAAGGATCAGTGGACTTGAATTCGAGCCCGGCTTAGACATAACGGACCTGAGGCTTTCCTTTGACGATGTGACCGATCACAAAGGCCTCCTGCCGAAGGCGCTGCAGAATTGACATCGCTTGCTTAAGTTCCTTTTCATTGACCACGAGGATCATGCCAATCCCCATGTTAAAGGTTGAATACATTTCGTGATCATTGATTTTGCCCAGCTTCTGGAGGATTTGAAAAATCGGGGGAATAGTCCATGCGCCCCTTTGAATTTGAGCGCAAGCGCCTTCTGGCAGTATTCTTGGAAGGTTTTCGGTAATCCCTCCTCCGGTAATATGCGCCGCACCTTTAACTGTAACACTTTTTAAGACTTTTTGGATGGCCTTCACATAAATTTGAGTCGGTCGAAGCAATTCTTCACCCAGGGGTCGCTCGAGCCCTTCCAGCTTGTCTTTTACGGTATAGCGTTTTTTATCGAATAATAGCTTTCGAGCCAGCGAAAAAGCGTTGCTATGTAAGCCTGAGGAAGGCAGCCCGATCAAGACATCCTTTGCGCGAATCTTCCGGCCATCGATGATCTTTTTCTTCTCGACAACGCCGACGGAAAAACCCGCCAGATCGTATTCTCCCGGCGGATAAAATGAAGGCATCTCTGCCGTCTCCCCGCCAATGAGCGCGCAACCCGCTTCCTTGCAGCCTTGGGCGATGCCTTTGATCACCTGGACCGCGACACGCGGTCGGAGTTGACCGGTCGCAAAATAATCGAGAAAGAAAAGCGGCTCCGCGCCGGTAACGATCACATCGTTGACACACATTGCCACCAAATCGATCCCCACGGTATCGTGCTTGCCCGTCATAAAAGCGATCTTCAACTTGGTGCCGACACCGTCCGTCCCGGAAACCAAGACCGGGTTTTTATATTTTTTTGCCTTGAGGGAAAACAAGCCGGCAAAACCGCCGATGCCTCCCATCACCTCGGGTCGGAAGGTTGAGCGGACAATGGGCTTAATCTTCTCCACCAGGCGATTCCCTGCGGCTACGTTTACGCCTGCCTTTTTATAAGCCGATTGTGTCATGCGGTTTTTGGCTCCATCCCTAGATATCGAAATCGTAAATCGTGTTTTTGTTGATCATCAAATGCGAAAGACCATTCCACATTGGCATTCCGTTTTTGTATGAAATAATTTTTGGAATAGTACCCCATTAAATGCGAAAAGGTCAATGAAACCAATAGCAAACTATGGATTTATCTCAATTTTAATAGGGCGAGGCCTAAGAAACCGGCTTACAGAAGATCGAGAGACCGGACGACAACAGGTCATGGACATCCGCCCTATCGACGAGAGACGTCCTCCCTCCAAGGCTCCCTTTGCGTCAGGGTCACGCTCAAATCCTTACCAGCAATTATGAGGACAAACAATTTACGATCGGCTTGACCTGATGAAAACGACCGTGTAAATTAGGGCTCAGTTATTGATAATGATTCTCATGTTCATAAAAACAATAAACAGGAACGATCTCAATCCAAGTTCACTTGCATACCCGCCCCCGTGTGTAAAAAAAGGGCTTGGTTATTAAAATTCATCCCGAAGGAGGTCAACATGAAAACGGAAATATCGAAAAAAGGCTTACTCATACTCTGCTTCTCATCGCTTATTTTCACAGGCCCGGTTTATGCGGATTCTACGGTGGAAATTGAAGTTCACCTGAAATCCTTTTCCGTTCGTTCCCAAAAGAACACGCTACCCGCGGGCCGAATTCGATTTGTGGCAAAAAACATAGACACCGAGGAGCACGAACTCGTCGTCCGAAAAATAGAAGGCGCTGTATACAAGGAAATAGGAGAAATTGAAGCAATCGCACCCGGAACGGGAAAAGTGATGACCTTGGACCTTCTCCCAGGAAAGTACGAACTCTCCTGCCTAATTATCGAAAAAGAGGATGGGGAAACCGTTGACCACTATAAAAGCGGAATGCACATGGCGTTTGTTGTTCGATAAGCAGAGGGGCAGCATTGACACGGACCCTGAGCCCATTGACAGGACTGTGTACCTAGAGCATTTTTTTTAGAAATTGGCCCGTATAAGAAGTTTTCACTTTGGCCACTTGCTCCGGCGTGCCGACCGTAACCACTTCGCCGCCGGCCGATCCTCCTTCCGGACCCAGATCGATAATCCAATCGGCGTTGCGGATGACATCGAGATTGTGTTCGATAACAATCACCGTATTTCCCGCCTCGGCGAAACGGTTCAGCACGTTGAGCAGTTTTTGGATGTCGGCAAAATGCAGGCCCGTGGTGGGCTCATCCAGGATATACACGGTCTTTCCCGTCGCCCGCTTCGATAATTCTTTGGAGAGCTTGATCCGCTGCGCCTCGCCGCCCGATAGCGTCGTCGCCGACTGGCCGAGGTGAATATAGCCCAGGCCAACGGCGTCCAAGGTCTTCAGCTTTGTATAAATTGAAGGGATGGCTTTAAAAAAAGATTGGGCATCTTCGACCGTCATCTCCAAAATATCGGCGATGCTTTTGTCTCGGTAATGAATATCGAGGGTCTCGCGGTTGTAGCGCCGGCCCTTACACACCTCGCAGGTGACGTAGACATCGGGCAAAAAGTGCATTTCAATCTTAATCAGCCCGTCGCCCTGACAGGCCTCACAGCGCCCGCCTTTTACATTAAAAGAATAACGCCCCGCCTTGTAGCCCCGCATGCGCGACTCCGGCAACTGGGTAAAAAGATCGCGAATAAAGGTAAACACGCCGGTATAGGTTGCGGCGTTGGAACGCGGCGTGCGGCCGATGGGTGCCTGATCAATGTGAATAACCTTATCAATTTGCAGTATCCCGGAAATACCGAGGAAAGCCCCCGGCTTGTCGGAACTTCGGTAGAGCTTCTGTGCCAAATGCTTATAGAGGACTTCGAGGACGAGCGTCGATTTGCCCGAACCACTCACGCCCGTTACACAGGTGAAGAGACCCATGGGAATGTCGACGTCGATTTTCTTTAGATTGTTCTCGGATGCCCCTTTGATCTTGATAAATTTCTTCGCCTTGCGCGTCCGAGGCGGCAGGGAAATCGTTTTCTTCTTCGAAAGATAAGCCCCCGTCGGAGAATTCTTTGCGGCAATGATGGCCTTCGGCGTCCCTTGCGCCACCACAGACCCGCCATGGATGCCCGCCGCCGGGCCCATGTCGATCACCCAGTCCGCACTTTGTATCGTCTCTTCATCATGCTCGACCACCAGGACCGTGTTCCCCAGATCACGCAAGCGTCTTAAGGTATTCAGAAGGCGCATATTGTCACGCTGGTGCAATCCGATGCTCGGCTCATCAAGAATGTAGAGCACCCCCACCAGAGAAGATCCAATTTGCGTGGCCAGACGAATCCGTTGGCCCTCCCCGCCCGAAAGTGTCCCCGCCGTTCGGTCGAGCGTGAGATACTCTACGCCCACATTTACGAGAAATCCGAGGCGTTCACGGACTTCCTTTAAAATTCGCTCTCCAATCAGTCGTTCCCGTTCCGTTAACTTCAAGGTTTCGACAAATTGAAGGGCCGACTTAATCGACAACTTCATCAATTCTGAAATTGATTGTCCCGCGATCTTAATCGCCAGACTCTCCAGTTTGAGACGATCACCCTTGCAGCTTGGGCAAGGATGCTTCGACATATAAATCTCGATCTCTTGACGGATATAACTCGAATCGGTTTCTTTATAACGCCGTTCAAGATTGGGAATCACGCCCTCAAAAGGGCGGAGATAAGACTGCGCTTTGCCCTCTCGCTTGCTACGGAATGTAATTCGCTCTCGGCCAGAGCCATAGAGCAAAACTTCCTGCTGTTTCGGCTTAAGCTTCCCAAAAGGCGTATGCATATCGAAACCATAGTGTTCGGCCAAGGCTTCGAAGATTTGATCGTAAAACATCGAAGCCCGTTTCGCCCAGGGCCGGATCGCCCCTTCGCTTAAGGAACATTCAGGATTTGTAACCACAAGTTCTGGATCGACATCGAGCGTCATGCCAATGCCGTCACAGGCCGGGCAAGCGCCTTGCGGGGAGTTAAAGGAAAACAGGCGCGGCTCGGTTTCAGGGTAACTCACCCCACAATCGATACAGGCTAAATGCTCCGAGAACAAGACGACGTCCTCCCCTTTAAGAACAAGCACAATGCCATCGCCCATTTTCGCGGCCATCTCGAGAGAGTCGGCCAAACGCCGGGCAATCCCGGCCTTGACCACCAATCGGTCGACCACCACTTCGATATCATGTTTTTTGTTTTTGGCCTGAATCGCCGCTTTTTCATCCAAAGACAAATCGACGATCTTCCCGTCGATGCGCACGCGCACAAAACCCCGTTGACGTACCGCGCGCAACTCCTTTTTATATTCTCCCTTACGACCTCGAACGATCGGCGCGAGGACATAAATCTTCTCCTCTTCGGGAAACTGGAGGATGGCATCGGCCATTTGTTGAATGGTTTGCGCCGTAATCGGCTTGCCGCATTGGTAGCAAAAAGGCCGCCCGATACGCGCGAAGAGTAGTCGAAAATAATCGTAGAGCTCCGTCACCGTAGCAACCGTCGAACGCGGATTCCGGCTGGTGGTTTTTTGTTCGATCGAAATTGCGGGGCTTAAACCTTCAATGGAATCGACATCGGGCTTGTCCATTTTATCGAGAAACTGCCGGGCGTAAGTCGAAAGCGATTCGACATAGCGCCGTTGCCCTTCGGCATAGATGGTATCGAAGGCCAGAGAAGACTTGCCCGAACCGGAGAGCCCGGTAATCACCACAAACTGATCCCGTGGAATCTCCAAATCGATATTTTTGAGATTATGCTCCCGCGCACCCTTAATTTGAATATTCTGTTTTTTCATAAGCCTAAATCGAAGATAATCGCGTATTATCCGCCGGGTTTCGAATCTTAGCACGCGCCAGAGCCGCTGTAAATCGCTTTGCTTAAGAAGGGGGTATCTGAGAGAAAACCTTGAGGATTCAGGAGATATTTAGGACATCAAGCGCTTAGAATTGGAAAGGTTTTCTTGTTGAGATAAGTTAATGCGTTTTGCATCTTACTTCAAAATAGTTTCCTAAAATGAATCCTGATCGAATACATCTCCTACTATCAATTCATGTTATTAAAGGTGTGGAATTGAAATTTGAAAGGCAGGAAAACTTAAGTTTCATCTGGGTCTGTGAATCCTTATTTAAGTGTGTTTCCTGTCTCCCCTAACCCTAGTAAGTTGATTGGGTCATAAGAACCCTTGTAATAATGGAGATTGGGTTGGGAGACAGC
>JAJDBW010000050.1 GCA_029261155.1 Nitrospirota bacterium
AGCCTGTTGCGTTTCATTAACTTTTATAATACCGTCAAACCCCATAAGGGCATTGGCGACATGACCCCTTATGAAAAGCTATTTGAACACTTTCATGGATCAACAAATGTGTAAACAACGCGATGTTTTCTAACACCTTAACCTTTAAAGCGCGGGCTTCGCTTGGGCGGACTCCCTGGAACATCAGAAAAGCAAATATCGGACGATCTTCATAGGGAATCATGTCTAGTATTTTGAGCTGGGTAGGACTGTCAATCCATTTCGGCGTAACTTGATTGACTTGAATGACGGGGAAGGAAGGCGTCTGCGAAATATATTCAAAGCGCTTAAGGGTATTGAAGAAGTGTTTCAAGCCACCCATGATGTTTTTTAAATATTTTAAACTTTTCGTAGAAGGGAGTTGATCATAAAACTGCTGTATATGGAAGGTACGAATGTCCCTGATATCCATTCCCTTGAAGAAGGGGAGGTAGTAATACTCTGTATAACATTTCAGTTTGGACGTGTAACTTTCCGCAAGGTCCCCTTTTTCAACTTCCTTGAGTTTGCTTTGGTACCATCCCTCCACACGGACTTCAAATTTAAAATCTTGAATATTGGCGGCAACATATCTCGCAGGATCAAATATATGTTGATCAAATTCATAGCGAATCGACTCCAAAACCCGATTTGCTCTTTGATGGCTATCGAGTGAAAGACCGAGTTTATCGGAATATATTTTCAATCGGCCATGTCGAGGCAGATGAAAATCGATAAAAAATCGACTAGGGGTGGTCAAACAGGTAGGACATTGTAAAGGCAGCCCCACAAACTTCCCTTTACACTTAGGACATTTCTCCTTCGTCCGGATGGTTCCTTTCATACAAAGACATGTATCTATTTTTCTCTCTTTAGTCAACATAATTTTCTGACATTAGAAAAGGTGTTGCCTTGAACGCTGTTACAAAATTAAAATTTCCCTATCTTTCATAAGTCTTTTCGAAGGAGTTGACTTTTTCTGATTCATTTTCTTCTAGATGATCGAGGCTCACGTCCTTCTCATAATCCAAAGCAGATTCTTTACTCTGCCACTCCCGGACCGCTTCCGGCAGTTATGCCTTGTCATCCGTGTAAATCTTGGCTTCATGGCTGGCACGACTGACGCCCACATAGAAGGCATTGGCTGAATTACTGAATCCCTGCTCAGTATCGATGTGGATGAAGACCCGTTCTGAGGTCATGCCTTGAGATTTATGCAGGGTCGATCCGTAGGAATGATCGATGTGGCTATAGCTGTTTAAATCCACTTCCTTCAGTCCGGTTCTCGTTTCGACTTTTAGAAAGTGGTCGCCCGCCTCGACAACCATTCCGACGCTTCCATTGACCACGCTCAAATTCTTATCGTTCCTTAAAAACATCACCTGGTCTCCGTGCGCAAATTGTCTGACTTTCGGAGAATAAACCTCGAATCGCGTATATCTTTCGAGATCAACCGAGACCGTCTTTTCTGTGTATCCTATCCGAACACTTAAGACCTGTCCTTCTATTTTTTCAACGATTCCCGACTCCCCCCGGACAATCTCCATGCCTTGATGGGAGCGATAAAATCGAATCATATCGCCTTCCGAATAACTTTCTCCGCGCCCTCGGTCTTCCGCCTGAATCGCTTTTGGAATCGCAACGGTGTATTGCTTCTCCGTCCCTTCACTGAGCTGGCCCCGTTCTTTCAATCCCTCTCGAATAGACTGATTAATCTCCAGCCGGTCTCTGTTTCTGGCCGTGACAATCAAGGTTTCTTTCTGCGCTTTTATGGGCAAGGCCAGATAATCTTGCGCAAGTCTTGCCAGCCGCTCCTGGCGGTTTTCAAATTCGTGAATCGCCCCCATCCGATCGAATAGATGGATCGCTTTATCCGTATCTTTTTCCTTTGCAACCGCCTCGACAGCCTGACGTAATCCCTCCGTTTTTTGCCGCAAGATATCATCCATCCTGGCCGTCTCCACCCTCCCTTTTTCCTGAAGCAGTTGGAAGGGCTTCCCCGCATCGATGGCCTGGAGCTGATATCGGTCACCGATCAACACCACCTTGGCTTGCGCTTTTTCCGCTGCCTTGAGCAAATCCAGCATCTGCCGATTCCCGACCATACTGGCTTCATCCACAACCCAGACTTGAGGACCAGGGACCTGGAGCCTATCCGATGCCTCTCTCTCCCCTAAAAAGGCGTGAAGGGTAAGGCTTTTAATGCCGGCCTGAAATTGAAGGGTTTCAGCCGCCTTTCCGGTAAAGCTTAAGCCCTGCACTGAGACGCCCTGTCCTCTCCATAAGCGATATGCAACCGCCATCATTGCCGTCTTGCCCACGCCCGCATAGCCCTGGACAGCCACCACGAGATCGCGGTTTCCGGCGATTTGACGGACCGCATTCTGCTGGCCTTCGTTGAGATAGGCCCCCATTTTTTGGAGGCCTGCGTCGATATGATCGGACCCGATGGAAGGTATGGTCCCCTGATGTTTTTGAACCAGCGTCATAATCTCCTTCTCTATTCGAATGGCTTCCTTGGAGGAGAATCGATGGGTGTCGAGTTGAACCAAGGTCTCGTTTTCAAGCGCCCGGCCGATCTGCCTTTCGACCTGATCGAGTGTCAAGCCCTCTACTAGGCCGCGCTTCAGTGCGGTCTTGATCATCTCCTCTTTCGACCAGGTCGCCGTTTGCACTTCTAAGCTTCTTATCGCCTCATTCAGGTGGCTGTGCTTAGAAGGTCCTTGATCTCTTTCGCTTCCAATCTTGAGGGCCGTCTCCTGAATCTTTTCTGGGCTGAATCCCAGTGCCATAGCGCGATCCGCCCATTCTTTTTTTAAGGTCTCACGATCTACTTCGTAGGTCTTGGCTTCCCGACTCAATAAGGCGATTTTCTCGGCAAGCCGTCTCCCGGAGGCCCTTCCGTTGAGGACCTCTAGAATCTGCTCCCGTCTAAGACTGAAGGCCTTGATCAAGCTTGAATCGATTCCCTCGACCTCAAACAAGCCGTATTTCTTCGGTTGGATTCCGTAGCCTAAACTTTTGACTTGATGCGCCAATTCATTCCGGTAAATCTGTCCCAACAAGAGTTTATGTTCATAGAGCTTTTCGTTCGAGAGGGCCCGCCATGCGCCATCGGGTCTTTGAGTCATATTCATGACGACGGCGTGGGTGTGGCGTTGCGGATCGAGGATGCGGGAGGTCTCATGATCGAATTTGGCGATCACCAAATTCCCCGTATCGATTCTTTTGGTGATGCCGTTTTCGGTCTGCCTGGCTTGACTGAGTGTTTTTTCCGCGAATGCAAGTGTCCGTGAGACCGCGCTTTGATGGGCCTCACGGACAGTGAGATCACCGACGAGCTCCGACAAAATCGAAATACTTTTGGGTGCAGAGAAGGTCAGATCGATGCCTGCACGATGTTCCTTCCCGTTTTGTGAGCTCACCAAAGATTCCCCTTCAGGTCCTTGACCTTGAATCAGCAGATTGAAGTCTTCTTTTTCAACATCTCCGACCAGACCCAGTGCCCTCGCCCCGATGCCCTGCCATTGGCCTTGTTCCTTGGTGTAATAATCATCTTTGGTAAAATAATTCCTGGCTTGGCCTGGGCTCACCGGGCTCAAAGACATCATGGTCTGATCTCTCCTCTTCGTTCCGATTTAAAAATCCAAGGGGCTTTCTGAACCGAGCGGTTCGTGTTGTTTCAGTACCAGGTCTTTTCTCGGAATAAACGATTCGTTCCGCACCGGGAAATCGATGAAGGTCAGTTTGATCTTGGCGGGGTTATGATTCCCCACCTTGATAAAACAATTTAATTTCTCTAACGAAGAGATCTCTCCGGCCATGATGATTTTTTCCGTCCGTTTTTTCCGTCCGAAACTCAGACCGTCCCGATGATCCGAAGGCCCCATACTCAGGCTCGGCTCCACCTCTGTGAGCTCTCTTTCTCCCATGGCCCGTTCCAGATAACTCACCGTATCGGGGGCGTCCAAGCGAAAGGTCAATTTAGTCCCCGTGTTATTAAAGATCGTCTCGACGGTAGATTCTCCATAGGTCTCCCAAACCCGCCCCAGATCCTGAGCCCCGAGCCAGCAACTCCCCCCTTTCGACCGCGCCAAGGTCAGAAGATCCACCAAGGTATTGATTTTCTGAAGCGCCCCAAATTCGTCGATGAGGAGATAGATCCGGCGGTGGATATCCTCGGAAAGATCTAAGATGTTGTAGCCGAGCAGGTCGACCATCAAGGTCAGGATGGGCCGGATGGTTTCCTGCGCCTTTTTTGGATTTCCCAAAAAGATAAATCCCTTTCCCTCCTTCACCCAGTTCTCGATGGAAAACTTACCATCGATGCCAGCGAGAAATTCAAAGCTGCGGGAGAATTGCATCAAGGTACTGAGACAACCGGCGGTCTGCTGATAAAGCTGCCCCTCATTGCCTTCAAGATGGCGATATCCAGGCCGCCCCTCCGGATAGATCGACAAGCATTTCCGAATATCAGACACCGGCGCAGAGACCGCCTCCCAGACCGCGCGGTTTGTCCGTTTATTCTTCTGCCAAAGATAGTGAAGCAGGCCGATAAAAATATCTCGGGCGGCCATGCGCCAATAGGCATCTCTTTCCTTGTGGGTCTCCGGGAAGAGGCTGCTTCCGATTTTTTCGATGTCTAAGGTGTTGTGGATCTCGTTAAAGATGTTCCAGCCGACACATCGTGCGTCCAGGGGATTAAAGAGGATGTCGCGCGAGGGATCGTAACGCCGTGCAATGAAGTCCCCCTTGCTGTCAAAGACCAGACCCTTGGCCTCTTGCGTACTTAGAAAATCATAGACCTGTAAAAAAATCGTCGTCTTTCCGCTACCCGTTGCGCCAAGAATCAAGCCATGAAGCGTTTCAAAGGAAAAAGGGATGGCGATATTGCCAATGGGGAGATAGCGTTTTTCTTTCAGGCGACGGAGTTCTCGATTCAAGGCCTTTGCCGTAATCTGCTGAAATCCCCTGACATGACGAATACCCGATTCTTCTTCCGAAACATGTTTGAAGTAACGGAATAAAACCGGAGCCAAGACATAGATAGGACTGGTCCAAAGGGCAAAGAATCCGATGCGCGATAGCGAGGGTTCAATATATTCGATGAGGACATCTCTTATTTGCAAGGCGGGATAGCTTTGAAGTCCCTTCCCCGTTCCGAGATTGAGCGCAATCGAACTGTCTGGATACAGGGCCCAGATCGCGGCCAAGGTGAGATTGAACCATTGCCGAAAAGGGGAGAGATCCACCCAATGCCAGGCGATGATCCCAACAATCAGTACATGCAAGCCCAAGAGGGAAAGCAGTGTGGAGAGGTACATATTGAAGGCCATTGAGAAACGGGTGGTGACACTTTCATATCCCTTATAGGGCTGGGGTCTCATTAAACTCATATCTTCTCCTTTATTGTATTTTGGATGAGGTGCGTGGAAATGTAACAACAGTGCGCGGATATGTTACAGGTGTATCGATTTCTTTCATTTTTCCGCCTCTAATTTGGCCGCGTAAATTATCTTTTCGGCCTCTTGTGGATTATTTTTTGAAGTCTTTCGGACCAAGGCCGTCAAAAGTCCTGCGACATAACGATTCAGAAGGTATATCGCCCGGAGTTCCTTTTGAAGCGCCCTGACTTCCTCGGCCAGTTGAGAAACCTCTTTCTTTTCAATAGCAAATCCCTGTTGAATCAAATAACGAATCACTTCGCTTTTGTTTAGATGCATTCCTTTACGGAATGTGTCTATCTGTTCGACTTCCTCTTTGGAGAAGCGGATGCCCCAAGAAAACGCTTTTTTCTTTTTCATAGGGCTTCCAAATAATTATTTGGTCTCATTGTTGTAACTATTTTAAATCGCACTGAAAAAACCTCGTAGTTGTAACTATTTTGCATCACAGCGAGAAGGCCCTCTGAAGGTGGGATCTTTCTTCAGAAAATTGATTCGTAGCCAATAGTGAAATTTTAAGGCAGACACAAAAAGGGGTGAGAAAAACTTCTTGCCTTTCATTGAAAAATGCTAAAGGAGGGGAAAATGAGTGTACAAAAAGATTTGATCCAGATCCTGATCGATCATGGTTTCATTAAAAAAGAAGAAGCCGATCTTTTTCATCGCTATGTGAATAACAGCAAAGAAGAGACCTATCATTCCGACGACTTGTTCCCCACTAGCGATGAAGAAAATAGATTGGAGAAAATAATTGTAAACCGCCAGGATAATCTAAGAGTTTTTTCCGATATTATTAGAGAGGTAGACCTACTCTTAAAGAAAATTTTAACACCTGATGAGTATGATCAAGTTATAGAAGAATGCATCAAAACGGTAGGTTATGTTCCACAGGAGTTGTCCACTAGTCATGATCGAAAAGTAGAGGCTATGAAAAAATTAGTCGAGAAATTACCAGATGACGTGGCCTGTCGGATCATTTTTGATTATGAGGATATCAATACAAATAAGAAATATGTTTGCATACCAGGCGATGCTTTTCTCGCTATTCCAACCCGTAGTGAAGACCGTTTTTCAAAGGATATCTCCCTTTATGGAACACCAATAGAAGTGCATCGCAGAAAATACGGGAAATTAAAAGGGAAAATATCAATCCCTGAGTACCGGGACACTATCTTGAAAATTAAAATGTTCAGGATTGCCCCTGCCATGGATCTGTCCTTAAGTCTTGGTAAATTAACACGAGGAGAATGCGACTACATCAAAAAGTTCGTATATAAAATAAGCGGGTTGATGCATAATTACCTGGGAGTGAAAAAGGGGTGTATCGACATAAATAACAAGGAATTTTTAAAGCCTTCGATTACAAATATTGTTTCAAATAATGTCATCGATAATTCAATCAAATTATCTATTGAAGCTGGGATGGACCCGGTGACTGCGAATAAATTGAGGGATGACGCCTACAATCATAAAAAAGTTAAATGTATTAACACACAGTGTGAGAATACGTTTTTTCCCATCAATAATAAAAACAAACGATGTAGAAATTGCTCAAAGCCGTCTGTTTATTTAAAGGAATGGCGTGCGAGGCATGCTGATCAAATTTTTCCTCCATCTGAAAAGGACCGAGAGAAGGTGATCTACATTATGTGGCTGGACCCTAAACAACATTAGCGAAGGAGGCTATGTTTAACTCATTTGTTAAACATGAAAAGTTGTAAGGACTAAAGGCAATGGATCATCTCCAAATTATTTGTGAAACACTTTGTTTAACAAAACAGGCAAATGCATTGCGTTGGGTGTGGGAGAAAACACAAGGACCCGAAAAAATAAAATTCAAGTGATCATTTTTGCCGTCGATCGATAATTATCTCGTTCTTGGAGGTGGCGCGGGTTGGACATGCTGCAGCGCTCAATATGCGCTGTTGGATGTCGTGCGGGGGGAGCCCCATGGGGCGGATGGGAATCAACGCGGTCGCGGGAGGCTCAAGCCGGACACGACGGCATTTTGGAGGGCGGGGGAATATTTTTTAGGGTAGTGGCGGGGTGAAACTCCTACTATCAATTCATGTTATTAAAGGTGTGGAATTTAAATTTGAAAGGCAGGAAAACTTAAGTTTCATCTGGGTCTGTGAATCCTTATTTAAGTGTGTTTCCTGTCTCCCCTAACCCTAGTAAGTTGATTGGGTCATAAGAACCCTTGTAATAATGGAGATTGGGTTGGGAGACAGC
>JAJDBW010000006.1 GCA_029261155.1 Nitrospirota bacterium
TGCCCTGTTTTCCACAAACGCCAGATCTCCTGTCGATCTAGGGGCGTTAACCTGATCCGCTTGTGCATCACCATGTCTACAGAACCTCCTCTTCGTTAAATTACACGAAATTCTGTAAACAACGCGCTTATTTCTTACATCTAATGAATTCTAATGCTTTTTCTTCTGCATGTGCACATGGTAGAAGGCATAAAGCCCGTCTCGTTCTTCTTCGATTTTTAGGATTTTGAATTCCCTGCCAAAAATCGCCCGGAAGCTTCCTTTTTTGAAAAAGCGATCGTAATGCCCTTTGTGCATCACCCAATCGCGGGTCCTGCGGTCCTCAGGGTGATGTTTAAAGCGGGTCGAAAAACAAGACAAAAGAAAGTTCCCCTCCGACTTTAATAAGGGGACAACACTTTGTAAATAGGCTTTGGTGTCCCGCTTCCGTACATGGTGGAGGCAGCCGTAATCGATGAGCACATCGAAAGTGTTGGGCGAAAAAGGAAGCTGAAAAACATCTCCTAAAACAAAGCAGGGATTTGATCGCAAGCCGTTGAGTAAGTGGATTGCACGGGTCAGGGCGCCGGCTTGGTAATCCAGACCCACTGCTCGATAACCGGCACGCGCAAAGAGGGCGGCATGGCGTCCTTCGCCGCAGCCAAGGTCGAGCACCTGTCCGGAAGGTTTTTTCTTTTTAAATGCTTTCAGAAATTGGATCACGGGCAGCGAGGGCTCGGAAACCGGCCAGCCGTGTTCTCCCGATCGATACGCTTCCTCGAAATACGCTTTTTGCGTTTCGTACAGATCCACTTTTCACGCGTCCTCTGCCATACAATACGCCCAAGCCAAGGACTTGATCAAGCGAGAAAAATCAGGAATATCCCTTCCAGCGGCATTACGGTCAAGTCTCCGCTCGACTTGCTAAGCTCAGGTTCCTTACGGGATCAGATGAGCATGGTTTCCGAAACGGTTTTCCCCGTTTTAAAACGGTGTCCCGAAAGCATGGAGAGGTCGATACTCCGGTAGCGACCCTCTAAAATGAGCTCAGCTAATCCACGTCCAACGGCGTAGGACTGCATGACCCCATGGCCCGAAAAGGCGTGGGCTTCATAAAGATTTAAAAAGCCATCCACTTGTCCAATGATCGCGCTGCTGTCGGGTGAAACGGCATAGAGTCCGGCCCAACCGCCAATCGGCTTGAGGCGATCGAAGTTGCTGCTTCGTTTAGCGAGGCGCGGCCAGATTTCTTGAATGAAAAAGGAGTCGCGGTCGTAATCGAGGCGATAGCCCGGCGGCTCGGCCGGAAGGGCATAGCCCGCCAGAATATTCCCACCCTCATGATGGAAATAGAGCCCGCTGTTATCGACAATCATGCCATAAGCGGAAAGATCAAGATCTTGTGCATGGAGAATGGAGACCTGTCGGCGAAGTGCCGTACTGGGGGTTTTTTGTCCATATAATGAAGACAGGCGTGGAGCCCATGCGCCCGCCGCATTGACAAGCGTTTTGACCTCGACCGTTGAAACGGGGCTTTCTGCAGCGAGCTTTTGAGTGATTAAAAAGTCACGAAGGGCATCTTCGGATGAGATTTCGCGCAAGTGGAGCCTGCGGACAGACTTCTCTTTAACCGTTATTTTTTCGACGGCATGCCGATCGATCCAGGTCACGCCGGCTGCCGACGCGCGACGGCGATAATATGATTTGAGCAGGTTTGGGTTGATGAGGCCGTCTTTGGGGGAAAAGCCCGCCCTATAAACACCCTCGAGCCGATCAAGGAAGGGAAAGCGTTTGGTGATCTCTTGAGGGAATAAAGGCTCAAGCACCCCGCCGAGGGCCGCCTGTGTTTTACGGTGCGCTTTGCCACGTCGCCATCCGGCCTCGTCATAAAGCCAAAGGTAGCCTTGTTGGTGAAAACCAACTTCCGCAGCATGCTGCTCATAAAAGGCGATGGCGTCTTTAGAAAGGGCGATGTTGACCGGCTGAGACCAAGTGGCTCTTACCCCGCCGGCATTGCGTTCGGACGAGCCCCAGGTGCCGCTGAGGTCACTATCGACCACGGCGATATCTTTTGCGCCCGCCTCGGCCAGGGCCATCGCGATACTGCTGCCGACGATGCCGCCGCCAATAATTAAAATGTTGTAGGATGCTTCCAAAATTTGCGCTTTCTCCACCGCGTTTGTTAAGCGGGAAAGTCCATTCGCGAATCGTCCCGCTGTGGTGTCGGAGGACTATACGAATACGATGCTGCGGTTTTTAAAGACGAGAATTTTTCGATTGAGGTGGTGCCAGACCGCCCGCGACAGAACTACCTTTTCCAAATCACGGCCTTTCCGAATGAGATCGTTTACCGTATCGCTATGGCTCACCCGAATGACGTCTTGTTCGATAATCGGCCCTGCGTCCAATTCCGCGGTCACATAGTGACTGGTGGCTCCGATAATTTTAACGCCGCGTTCATGTGCGGAATTGTAGGGTTTGGCGCCGGGAAAGGCGGGGAGAAAAGAGTGGTGAATGTTGATGATGCGATTTGGGTAGTGGCTGACGAAGTCGTCACTGAGAATCTGCATATAACGGGCCAGGACAAGGGTATCGATGCGATGGTCTTTTAAAAGCCGCAATTGTTTTTTTTCTTGCTCGGCTTTGTTGGCCTTGTTCATGGGGAAATGGTGAAAATCGATGCCGAGGTTCAGAGCCGCCGCTTCAAGGTCGGGATGATTGCTCACGATCAGGGGGATCTCCACCTGCCACTCTCCGGCTTGGTATCGCGACAAGATGTCGAACAAGCAGTGCGCGTATTTCGAAACAAAAATCGCCAAACGCTGATGTTCGTTTGAATCGAAGCGCTGCCAGTCCATGCGAAAAGGGCGCGCAATTTTTTGCTGAAACTGAGACCTGAATTCCTCAGGCGAAATTGTAAAGCCGCTTAAGTCCCATTCGAGGCGCATGAAGAAATGGTTCTCTGCCGGATCTACATATTGTTCCAGGTGAAGGATGTTGCCTCGGTGTTCGAGGATGAAGGCCGTGACACTGGCGATCAAACCCTTTTGATCGGGGCAGGAGATCATGAGTATTGCGGCGTGTTTTTCTTTAATGTCGGGAGTCATTATTTCGATGTCGAGAAATTCTAAGTCGTCAGCAAGAAGATAGGACTTTCTGAAATAAGATGCAACGATTTTTTTAATAGGAAGGAGACTGTTTCTTGACAAGGCGATTGAAAATTCTTATTTTTGCGAGCCATTGAAAGTGTAAATCCGGTCCTGCGAAGCAAAGCTTATCGCGAGCAGCAATTATGGGTCGGGTTATGATTGGACGAGGAAAGATCAACTTTTTGGAGATATGATCGAGGAGGGACGATGTCAATTAAACTCGAAATGTCGGTTTTTTCGAAATGTTTGGGAGACCGTTATCGCTTAGCATCGGAATTGTCCGCCGATGTTCATCTTGAATTGCTGAAGGTTACCAATCTCCAGCGTTCGCCAGATGCCGATGAAGAAGTCGGGGCCTCCTTTTCACTTATTTTTCGGGGGCCTTTAGATTATGTTCTGTCCGAGCAAGTTTATCGGCTTGAACACGAAAAATTGGGTGTGTTCGAGCTTTGCCTTGCGCCCGTCGGGATGGATGAAAGCAGTTTACATTATGAAGCGGTGTTTATCTCTTCGTAAATTCAGGCGATTCTTATTGTCGTATGCGAAGTTTCGTGCCCCGGATGCTCGAAAAGAAAGTTGTTTTTCTTGCTTCTATCTTCCTATTCGCTTCAATTCCTTGCCCGATGTCGTGTCGTAATTGGCTCGTGCTTCCATCTCTGAGTCATGCATTCCGTTTTTCCCCATTTCGGGTGTATAAAATTTAAAGGTATGTCGCCCGGCCCTTTTTGCCCGGTACATTGCGATATCGGCGCATTTCATGAGTACCGACACCTCACGCCCGTCTCGAGGATAGATACTGACCCCGATACTTGTTGTGACGATATGTTCATGCGCGTCAATTGAAAAAGGCTGTGATAACGTTTTGAGGATTTTCCTGCAGATAAGATCAATATCATCGATCGATGTCATGCCTTCCAAGAGAATGATAAATTCGTCCCCTGAAAGTCGGGCGATGGTGTCCACTTCTCTCAAAGATTCAACAAGTCTTTTTGCATAAGCAATTAAGAGTTTATCCCCGGCATCGTGTCCGTGCGAGTCGTTCACATTTTTAAACCGGTCTAAGTCTAGATAGAGGACACCGAGGGTCTTAACGCCATTGCGCATTCCTGCAAGGGCGTGCGTAAACCGATCTAAAAAGAGGGCACGGTTTGGGAGTTGCGTTAAGAGATCGTAGTAGGCAAGGCGATAGAGCTTTTCCTGCTCTTGAATCTGTTTCGTAATATCTCTTCCCGTTGAAATGTAATGGGTAATCTTCCCTGCCTCGTCGACAATGGGCGTGACTGTGAGTTCCTCGTAGTAGGGCGTTTGATTTTTCCAACGTCTGATTCTAATTTCCTGGAAGATCTCTCCTTTTTCCAAGCGAGCGTGAACTTGCTTCAAAGAAAAGTCGGCGGACGTATCTTGGATGTGGGTGCTTCCTCCTTTTTTACCGAGAATGTCATTCGGCCGACACCCCCTTGAACGAATATAAGCAGGATTGACGTACTCGATTACACCTTCTGTATTGGTGATCATGATCGAATCCGTTGTTTGCTCTAGGACATTCGGCAACCGCTTGAATTCGAATTCTACTTTTTCCATTAGTTGCTTCGCCTCACTTTATGAACCCTATTCTAATTCTGCGGTTTTCTTGCCAGGTCGAAAGACCTGATGTCTAATGTCTTATGCTGTCTTTCTAGAAAAGCAAAAGGTGTACCAATAGATTATAAGGACAGCGCTGCGATAGACGGGCCTATCTTCCCCAAGAATGACCTATGGGAGAAGAGGAAATTCCAGTTATTGGAATGGTGTTTCGATTTCCGGAATCTGATTGCTGAGGGAATCTACATTGATTGGGAATCGGTAATATAATCTCAGTGAGAAAGGTTTAGGGTAAGGAAAGATGTGTAAAAGTCGTGTAATGGAGACACGGCCTTTCCAAGCCTGTGCTTAAGCTTGTTCTTTATTCGAGGAAAAACTTTCTTCATTTTGTCTCAAAAAACCGACAGACTTGGGGCTTCTAAGCGGGTCCCACCTAAATTGGACATGAATAAAATTGAATTTTGATTTAGCCTATTTCGACTCTCGTATCAGATCTCGATCCCTTTCAATTTTCCGATAATCTGAATCGAATTCCGGAAACTGAATCAGAGGTCAAAGGAATGAAGTTGAAATTATCTATAAATAAATCAATAGCTTAATCTCCTCCTCCTCCTGTAAATGCTTAGGCATGCGACTTGCTCTTCTGTTCGTCAAGCTCAATACAAAACCTTTAAAACAATTCAACAATAGCGATGAGGTGAAAGGATGAAAACAGACAGCCTTTGCATGGAAAGAGAAGTCGCGGTTCGTAATGCGCTTGACCTTCGTATACAACATCTTTTGGAAAGGCTTGAAAGCACTCAGGTCTGTTCCGAGGGCGAACGACTCCGTTTATACAGAATTGTCTTTGCTATCCAACTGACATTAAAAGAGGCCTATGACAATCTTAGAGAAATCAGATCCAGTCTTGGCCAGGTGGCCTATCATTTACAAATGCATCCGACATGGCTTTGCGGTCTCCTTAATTTAGTCGATGCGATGATCGCTCAGGTGGAAGGGGAGAAAACCGAATCCTACGGGGCGCTTTTAGATATTATGAATGTCGATATCAAATTGTTAATTAACGCCTCACACCGCTATCACCTCGCGAGGTATGCCTAGGTTTCAGGAAGAAGGCGAACATAAAATGAAGATTGCACCTGGGTTGTTTTATCCGATATCCTAGGCTCGGGGTGCATGAATGGCGAATGGGATTGGATACCTGCTTCTTTTACTCGGCGTGGGCGGGTACTTCACGGCCAATACATCGGTTCTTTCTATGCGGCGGTCGCTTTTCGATCATCAAGGCTGGAATATTTGGCCGGGGATTATTTCAGCGATCCTGATTCACCTGATTGGGCGTGGCGCGGGTCTATTCTCGCACGGAAGGCCCATTGTGTGGTGGGTCTACATGGGCATGGGAGGCGTGATGTTATTCAGCCTCTTTTTTTATTACCGCCTGGTGATGAAGCGAAGCCTCACTGCCTTGGGCCTGTCCTGGGTCCAGCTGCCTCTACAGCTGGTTTTAGGTTTACGGTGGATCATTGGCTATTTCATCATTGGGAACGTGTCGGTTTATCTGTTCGCCATTTTCTTTTTGAAGGTGCTTGACTTCCCTCAGGTTTTCGAGACTTTGATTGTTAGGCAAAGGCAGGCGATGGAGGGATCCGTCGGTTTACTTGCCTTGGTCGAAGCGGAATGGGGGGCTGCCTTCCTTTGGATTCCTGTGGTTTATCTGGTTTTAGTGGGACCAATTTTGGAAGAACTTGTTTTTCGGGGTTTACTCTATGGACCGATGCGGCGGCAGGTTGGACCGGTTTTTGCGGCTTTGATGACCGCATTTTTATTTATGTTGGGTCATGGTCAAATCGCCCAGAGCACTTTTGTCTTTGGTCTTCTCTTTGCCTACTTGTACGAATCGACACAATCCCTCGTTCCCAGCATTCTTTTTCACGTGCTGATTAATTTGAGAAGCCTTGAACTCTATTTTGCGCATGAGGTGTCACTTTCGCCCACGGGAATGATGGCGGAAGCCGGGTGGCGTAGCCTGTTCTACGCCTTGCTGTTTTCGCTTGTCGCAGCGATCCATTGGAAGATGATCAAAAAGGGGCATCGTCTGCACGTTCCGGTTTCGGCTTAAAACCCCATTATTCGATTGATGATTCGGTGTCCTGCTTGTGTGTTCTACAGCGAAAGCGGTCTATGGCCCTTCGTCTTCAAAGCCTTCGATATCACTTCGGCGTTTGTCTTCAATCTTTTTGAGTTTGTCTTCTAATCCTTTTGCCTTTTCTATGGCATGGATTCTGGGTTGAATAAAGGCGTCGGCTTTTTCTTGCACGGCATCCTGTGATTTCTTCAAGACATGCGTTGCCTCTTCTCCGCCACTGGTGCATGCGGTGGCCAGAGATAAGATACAAAATAGGAAAAAGTGTTTTGCAAATTTCATGAGTGTACTCCAATGCGCGCGCCATCCTTGGGTGAATCGGACGACATTGTGAAGCGGAATTAAGCCGCTGGGTATTCCTATACTGTACAACCCAAGTGTCCTTTCCACAAGAACGAGGATGCGGCGATGTGCTTAAAGGGGTTGAATGCGCGCCCTTTCTCCCGATTTGCAATTGAAACGGTAAATTGGCCTGTGTCATAATCGCATAAGGTTTTTCGCATGAGCGTAAAAGAAGATATGGAAATGGGTATTAAAACAATTACTTGGGTCGCGGCTGGCTTGGTTTTATCGCTTGTCCTCTCCGCCTGTAAGAGTGTGCCGATCACGGGACGCCAGCAGTTTCTCATTATATCGGAATCGGAAGAGATTGATTTGGGGCTTACGGCCTACCGTAAAACCTTGGAGGAGGAAACGCTATCGACGGATGCCGAGAAGGTGGCGATGGTCAAACGCGTCGGAGGCCGGATCGCCGCGGTTTCGGGCCGTTCGGATTATCAATGGGCGTTTAATCTCATTGAAAAAGATGTCCCCAACGCCTGGGCTCTGCCCGGCGGTAAAGTCGCCATTTATACTGGAATATTAAAATATACCCAAAGCGAGACCGGCCTCGCCGTGGTTATGGGGCATGAAGTTGCCCATGCCCTGGCCCGCCACGGGGGTGAACGTATGTCGACGGGAATGATGACCCAGGTCGGGGTGCAAGGCATCAGTCTCCTATTGGGACAAGGCGATCCGCAAACCACGCAGGCCGTTCAACAGGCCTTCGGGATCGGCAGCCAAGTCGGTATCATGCTCCCCTTTAGCCGTCACCACGAATCGGAGGCGGACGAAATCGGCCTACATCTTATGGCCAAGGCCGGATACGACCCGAGGGAAGCGAGCGCATTCTGGAAGCGGATGGGGCAAGGCGGTGGGAAGAAACCGCCGGAGTTTATGTCCACCCATCCCAGCGACAAAAGCCGCGTTCTCCGGATCGAAGCCCTGTTGCCTAAGGTGCTGCCGATCTACGAAAAAAACCGCTAAGCTGCGGCAAGCTGGAAGGTTGTCGTCATTTTCCTGTTTTATGAATGATTTGGGGCCCAATTGCCTGCGGACTTCACTGCCAATCCAGAGGGTATCGCCGGATGCGTCCTGGAGAGACGAAGGGTTCCACTTTTGGAGCGTTCTCTGAAAAGATTGACAATACAATTCTGATCTCTATAATAATCGCCTATGAGAAGTCTGTTTTTTAAAAGGGCCAACGCCATTGTTTTTCTGGTGGTCTTCTATGCCGTCACGGTGGTGTTCAGTACCCTGTGTCCGTCCCAGGGAGGCCAGAACCTCCATCACCAGAAACAACGCGTTCATCATAGCCTCAGTTGCCTCTTGGCTTGTTCCAGCCTTATGGCGCGAGATGCCAGTGCACCTCAGTTGCCATCGGGCCATTTCTTATTCGGCATCCTGCTGCTCCTGGCCGCCTTTCATTTCTATAAAATCCACACAGAAAATTTCCGCTCCCGCGCCCCGCCTTTGGCGGCCTAGGACCGGCAAGCTGTTTCGACCTTGCATCGGACTCGTTGCCCTCTGTCCTGTCCTTTCATCTCGAATTAATCCAAATTTTTTAAAAAAACACTATTCCGGAATGCCGCTTTGCTTTGGCGTGACCAACACGGATAGATCGATATCGAAAACACGAATGCGGCTTCGCAAGGATGCGTGTTGTTTATTGAATCGCTGCTATGAAGATAAAACAAGCGCAATGGGCTAAAAAAATCGCTTTGACGACGATACTGGTTTATTTTTCCCTCTCGGTCTTCGTCATGTTCACGGTGGGGCAACATGCCTTGCGGCACGGTCGGATCGGCCACCATAGCGTCCAACATGCCACCCTTTTGTGCACCTGGATGTGCGCGGCCTCCACCCATGTCTTCACCCTTCAGCAACAGCTTCCAAAGACATTGGTTCATTTTTCCGAGCTCATTGTTTTCCACGCGGAGCGGATTTTTTCGAATTCACCGCTTTTTGCCTTTTATATCCGACCCCCTCCTAATACGCGCTCTTTTACCTAGTTCGTTTTTCTACAGATCTTTGATGGCATGGCCGGTTTGCTGTCGTGTTGCGTCCGGCGCAAGCGGTCTCTATCGATTTTTATTCTGAAAGGAGTTTGTATGACCATTCAATCTTTACGCTTAAAGAAATGGGTGCTTGCCGGATTTTGTGCAAGCCTCTCGTTTTTCCTGTCAACGCCGCAAGCTTGGTCGAGTTGTGGTTCCGCCAATTGCTTCTTGGTGACGGGCACGCAGGAAGGCATTTCCAATTCCGGGCAAATGACCCTGGATATTTCCTATCGCTACATCCCGATGGACGATTTTCAAAGAGGGAGCGGCAGCGTCGGCGAAGCCGTTGTGCCCAAGGTCGATTTCGGAGCCGGGGTGATCGAAGACGGCCATCACCGGGAAGTCCGCACCGTGAACGAACTCATGCAAGTGGACGTCGGCTACGGCATCGCGGAACGCTTTACGGTGCAGGTGTCGATTCCGCTGGTGAATGACCGCAGCCACGAACATTTTGACGGCGTGGGCACGGCAGGCGAGGAGTTTACGCGTCAAGACGGGACCTCGGGAATGGGCGATATTCGAATCAACGGAAGATACGCCGCCCTTGTGCGTACGAGACACCTTTTGGTCCTCGGCCTCGGCCTGAAGTTGCCCACCGGGGAGTACAAGCTCCTCGACGCGCACGGCGAGATCAACGAGCCGACGATTATGCCGGGCACCGGATCGATCGACTATCTATTTTCATTTTTCTACGACTACCAAATCAGGCCGCACAAGTTGGATGCCTTCCTTTCGGGTAGTTATCAACTGACGACGGAAAACGACCTCGGCTACGAATTTGGAGAACAGTCGATCTTAAACACAGGGCTCGGCTACATCGCGAACGAAAAGGTGACCGTCAGTGGCCAGCTGAATCTTCGCCACACGCCGCACGACCAATTCAAGGATATCGGTGTGGCTTCGACTGGTGGTACTTGGCTTTATGTGACGCCGGGGATTCGGGTTCAGGCTTCGGATGCGCTGGGGCTCTATAGCTTCGTGCAGATTCCGGTCTACCAATATGTGAATGAGGTCAACCTCGTCTCGCGTTACGCGCTTGCGCTTGGGGCATCCTATACCTTCTAAGGACGGACTTCCGGTCTTTCAGTGTTCTGGTGTCTCAACTCTATTATGATAAGGAGAATACTATGTTTAATCTTAAGATCAGTATGAAGCGAAAGGTGGCGGCCTTGCTGGCGCTTCCGCTTGCGTTTCTTTTAAGCAACTGCGCGGAAAATTTCGACCTGCCGCTTGTGGAACTGGAGCAAAATAAAGAAAAGGCCTATGTGGCCAGCGCCGACGGCACGGTCGCCGTGATTACCCACGGGCATGAACCGAAACATGTGACGACGATTAATGCGGGAGGCTCGAACGATGTGGCGGCCGCTTTCGGCCATGTGTATCTCAACAATGCCGGTGCGAACAATGTTGTCGTCATCGACGCCAACAAGGAAGTCGTGAAAGGCACGATTACCGTGGGCGAGCGCCCCGTGCATAGCCTGATGGTTAAAGGCGGAAACCTCCTGCTGGTCGGAAACGACGGCCCGAGAGACGATGCCGCCACAACGGACGACGATGGATTAGCGAAGCAAGACGATACCGTGTCGGTCATCGACACCAATCCCAACAACGCCAGCTTTATGATGGAAATCGCCCGCATTCGCGTCGGCAACGGCCACCATAAACTGGCCTACAGCGACGAGTCGAACCGCGCCGCGATCACCAACTTATCGGCGGCGACGGTTTCGGTGATCGACGTAAACGCCCTATCCGTTTTGTGTACGGTGGCGACCGGCACGGTTTCCTTCGCCGTGCCCCACGGTATCGATTACTCCCACGAAAGCGGACATGCCTACGTCGCGAATGTCGCCGATCCCGCGGAGCCGATCACAATCATCGACATGAATCCACTGATTTCGGTGCCCGCGAATCCCTACGACAAAACCGATCCGGCCTGTACGGCCCTCGACCTGGGCGGCTTCGCCAAAGGCTTGGGCGCAAACCAAATTCCGGCCTCCGGTTATACGCACGCGAACCACGAGGGGACCTTTGTTTTTACTGTGGGATATGACAATACCGTTAGCCCGCCGACCGGCTATCTTTCTGTCATCAGCACTACCGTGCCGGAAACCGTGGCCTCCGTGTTGCCGATACCGAATTTCAAACCGGATAAGTTTGCCCTCACGGAACACGGCAACCGAATTTACATCAGCAGCGTGGAAGACGAGGACAATGCGGCGGCAGTTCCGGGTACGACGGTCGCTGTGGTCGATATCAACGAAACGACGGGTGCGGCGGCGCTTCATCCGACGACGCCTTTCCTGACGGTTGGCAAGGGGCACGATCATCGCGCCATTGCCCTAAGCAGCGACGATGCGCGTTTGTTCGTCCCGAACTCCGGGGCAAATCCGGGAACGGTTTCGGTCTTCGATACCGCCGATCTTTCCCTTCTTGGGACCTTTGAAGTCGGCGAGGAACCGAACGCCTTGGTCTACGTCGATGCGGCGACGCTCACGTTACCGGAAGGCAGTGGTGATGGAGGTCACAGTCACTAGCTGGGGAGGCGGTTTAGGAGGGTCGTCTAAAGTGCCTCTGCCTTGGTTCATTTAGCCGTAAAATGCGCCGAATCCTTCAGGGGTTCGGCGCAAACCAGGTCACGCTCAATTCGATGTTATACTGTTCTTAACCCCTAAAGTAAAAGGATGAGGAAGAAATGAACAAGGTGAGAAGTGGGTCGAGGAAGGCCCTCCAATTTTTCGCTAGCTTGGCCTTATTGATGGCTTCAATGGGTATGGCAAGCCGTCCGCCCCTTGTCGGCGGTCCTGCGCCTGCCTTCGAACTTGAAAGGGTTGGGGGTGCGTCCGTCGCGTTATCGGATTTTCGCGGCAAGGTGGTCCTCTTGAATTTCTGGGCAACCTGGTGTGAACCCTGTAAAGCCGAAATGCCGGAGATCGAAGCGGCCTATCACGAATATAAGGACGAGGGCTTTGTCGTCTTGGGGATTAATTTCGGAGAGGATAAGGATGCGGCCTCATCCTTTGCGCATCACGGCAAATTAAGTTTTCCGGTTTTGTTGGATCCAAAAGTGAAGGTGGCCGAACAATATCGCGTGGTCAGTCTGCCCGTCACTTTTTTTGTCGATCCCCAAGGTGTGATTCGCGAACAGGTCTTCGGCGGCACCCTCACGAAGAAACAAATCGGTGAGATTTTCCATCGGCTCAGAATCACATCAGAATAACTGTCTTAATCCTTCCCAGCAATCCGCAATAAGAAAACACATTTCCAAATTTAAATTCCACTTCGATATCAGGACAATAATTTTGTCTTGCAAAATCTAAAAATCCAAGGCACTGAATGCCCACTTCTCCAGATCGTTCCCTTTGGGTTGCCGCTTGACAGCACTTTGTGGGGTGATATCATTTATAAAAGGTGTAGGGTTTGTTTTTGTATTTAGTTGATATTTTAGGGATTTTAAGATCCCTGTCATTAAAACGGTATAGGACAATATGATGGAAGAGAATTCTAAGAATAGGAGACAGAAGAAGTTTATCGACCGGGAAATTCAAGGACGACTAGCGCTTATGGTTGTAAAAAATGCGCTCGTTTATCTCCTTCTCCTGGCCATATTTATTTTTGTTCCCCTCGCAATACGTCTGAATGCTGAGGAAAGCACACCGGAATTGCACGATGCCGCAAATGCCTTTCTTGCACTTCATGAGCACTTTTGGCCGGCCATTTTTTTTGTTTTAATTGTAATCGGTATCCATAGTATTCGCGTGAGTCATCGAATGGTCGGTCCAGTCTATCGATTTAAAGAGACGCTAAAAGGAATCGGTAAAAATGATTTGTCTTATACGGTGACGCTAAGAGACGGCGACTTTTTTGTTGACCTGATGGACGAGATTAATAAAATGACACTGTCTTTGAGGTCAGGATTACAAGAGTTAAAAGATAAAGAAGGGGCCTTGCGTCGCGCGGTTTCGGATTTGAATGCCATGCTTGATAAAGGAAATTGCGACACCGAACATCTAAAAGCATGCACGCAACTTATCGGGCAAAACGAAGAAGCGCTCCGCATGTCGATCGACAAGTTTCAACTCGACAAAAAGTAATGAAAAGATCGAAAGGCATTCTCCGAGACCAAGGGTTTACCTTTATCGAATTGACGATAGTTATTGCAGTGGTATCCATTCTGTCTGCGCTCTCTATCGTGGTTTACACGCACTTTCTTAAAAAGGCGAGAAGAGTAGAAGCGCATAGGGTGCTCAGCGATCTCACCAAGCAGGAAGAGGCTTACTACGTGGCCCACGATGAATATACGGATAATTTAGATTCGCTTGGATTGCCCACCTTGGGAAATCAGAAGTTTTATGACATCACCATTACGGTTCCGGCAGGTTCGCAATCCTTTTTAGCAACTGCTCGAGGGAATATCGATAGCGACCCGGTCCTTGACGAGTGGACAATCGACAAGGATAAAACAATACGACATACGGTGGAGGATTAATCTCCATCGTTCCTTTCTAAACCGCTTCTTTATTCAACTTCACTTTATTTAAAATCGATCACACGGCGTTCTTGCAATTGAAAGGCATGGCCCTCAGCCGTTTGCCCATTGATATTAACGATAATTTCTTGCGGCGGTTTGTCAACAAGGGTATAGGCGATTTCTAAGACGGTCTCCTGTTCGGCCGACAAGGGGCCTTTCCAAAACCCCAAACCCGCATCGACACGTAATCCATGAGAATGTACAAGTTCGATCTGGGACGTAAGGATGTCGGTTTCTGCTTTCATCGTCACCGTCAACACCCAGCCTCCCCCTAGGGTGGGAACGCCATCGAATAATATTTCCAATGAAACAGGTTGAGATGCTTGAACGGGGAGAACGGTAAGGAGTAAGGCGAAGACAAAATGCAAGATCATTGATCGGCTTTGGGTTCTTGCGTTTGGGTATGCTTTGAGGCTTTTTTCTCTTCTTGTTTTTTGATTAATTCTTGGTTGAGTTTATGGAAGTATTCTTCCTCCTTGTCGTACCCTTTTTTATTCAGATCGGATTTCATGTTTATCTCCCTTTTGTTTATTGGTAGCGCAAGGCTTCTGCGGGGTCGAGTTGAGCGGCCTTGTAGGCCGGGTACAGCCCGAAAGTCATGCCGACAGTCATGGCGAAGAAGAAACCCAAGATGACGGCGCTGGGCAGGATAACGGCCGTCCAGCCGGTGATGGCCCGTTGGGCCAGCCAGCCGAAGCCGGTGCCGAGGGCGACGCCGAAAAGAATCCCGATCAATCCGCCCAGCAGGCTGATGGCGGTGGATTCAATGAGGAATTGAAATAAAATCGCGCGACGGCTCGCGCCCAGGGCCTTGCGCAGGCCAATCTCCGCCGTGCGTTCCGTGACCGTCACGAGCATGATGTTCATAATGCCAATCCCGCCGACCAGCAATGAAAGCGCAGCGGTTCCACCCAGGATCACCCTGAAGGTAAAAATGATCAACTCGGTGTTACGCAACAGTTCGTCTTGGCTGCGGATGGCGAAATCCTCGACGCCGTCATGGCGCTTCATCATCAGCTCGTGGATCATGCGGTCGGCCTTCTGCATGTTATGCCGCTGATCGACCTTGACGATAAAAGAATTGAGCGTGTCATTTCCCGTCAAGAGTTTCATGGCCGTGGTCGCCGGGACCAAGATGGTGTCGTCGTAATTAATGCCGTGGAGGCTCCCCTTTTCTTGCAAGACGCCGATGACGACAAAACGCTGATTTCCGATCTGCAAGTCTTTTCCCAGGGGATCGACCTTCCCGAAGAGATCGGAGACCACCTCCGTTCCGACGACCGCCACTTTTTTGAATTTTTTGGCGTCTTCTTCTGAAAGGAAACGGCCCCGCCCTACGTCATAATTCCGAATCTCTCGATAGCTTTCGAGCACCCCTTCAACCATCCCACTGCGATCCTTGTCGCCATAACGCAATTGCGTTTGAAAATTAATCACCGGGGTCAGCTGTTCCACATAGGGAACCGACGCTTTAATGAGTTCGGCATCGCCGTAGCGCAGTCCTTTTGAGCGTCCGGAGAATTTCAGGAGGTCTTCCTTGTCCATGCGCTTGGGCCGGACCGAGAGTAGGTTGGTGCCCATTTTTTCGATCATTTCGACGGTCATTTGTTTTCCGCCCTCGACGATGGACGACATCGAGATGACCGCCGAGACTCCGATAATGACGCCCAGCATGGTCAGGCCCGAACGCAGTTTGTTCGCGCCCAGGTTCCGAATGGCGTCGACAAAAATTTCGATGATATTCATCGGTTTTTTCCTCCTTGAAGCTGTCTTTTTTATCGCCGAATATCGTCTACAATGCGGCCGTCTTTAATTGTGAGGGTTCGTTCGGTTCTTTCCGCCAAATCTCGATCGTGTGTGATTAAAATTAAGGTCTGTCCCTTTTTGTTGAGGTCGAGCAAGAGCTTCATAATTTCCTGCCCCGACTTTGAATCCAAATTGCCGGTCGGCTCGTCGGCTAAAATGATTTCCGGATCGTTCACCAGCGCCCTTGCGATGGCGACGCGTTGTTGCTGGCCTCCCGAAAGCTGATTTGGCCGGTGGTGAATGCGGTCGGCGAGGCCGACGGTGGAAAGCGCCGTTTCTGCCCGGCCCAGGCGTTCCTCTCGCGCGTGGCCCGCGTAAAAAAGCGGCAAGGAAACATTCACCAGTGCGGTATTGCGTCCGAGCAGGTGAAAGGTTTGAAAGATAAAACCTATCTTTTTGTTTCGCGTGCGCGCCAGCTCCGCATCCGAAAGATCTTGCACGGCCTGTCCTTGGAGGAGGTAGTCTCCGGAGGTCGGACGCGAGAGGCATCCGATGATGTCGAGTAGGGTCGTCTTGCCACTCCCCGAAGGGCCGACAATCGCGACACACTCTCCCTTGTCGATCATAAAGCTGGTTTGGTCGAGGGCCTTAACAGAAACTTCCCCCATTTTGTAGGTTTTGCTAACCTCTTTGAGTGCGATAAGCATAGCCAATGGCTCTGTTCAATCGAGATGAATCCTGAGGATACGTAAGAAGCTATCTCCGACCGCTGTCTTCTTTGTTCGCTCTTTGGGGAAGAAGGACTTCATCGCCTTCTTGCAGACCCTCGGTAATCACAGCCTCTGTTTCATTTTTTAATCCGAGGCCGAGGGCGCGGATTTCGATCTCGCCGGAGGCTTTTTTCAGGCGGACGGTGGCCTTGCCGCCTTCTTCCGTGATCGCCGACAAGGGGAGGTAGAAGACATCTTGAGCGACTTCAGTGATGATATCTACATTGGCGGTCATTGAGGGCATTAATCGGTGGTCAGAGTTGGCGAGGGCGATGGTAATTTCATAGGTGACGACATTGTCCGTTTTTTCGCCTTTTGGAGCGATCTTGGCCACGCGGCCTTCATAAACCGTTTTAGGAATGGCATCGAGCCGAATCCGCGCAGACTGTCCTTCTGCGATCTTGCCGATATTCACCTCGTTGATCTTGGTTTTAACCCACATATTGGAGAGGTCTGCAATGCGCATTAAGGCCGTTCCTCCCGTGACAGTGGAGGTTCCGGAGGAGACGATCTCGCCAACGGAAACCAGTACTTCAAGTACCCGTCCGGAGGTCGGTGCATGGAGGGTGAAATCGTCGAGGGCCTCTGCAGAGAGGTCCTTCGCGAGGACTTTTTCGAACAAGGCCTGATTCCCGCCCAGGGTTAAGAGGAGGTTCCTCTTGACCAATTGGGTTCGAATTTGTGCATTTTCGAGCGCATTTTCGGCATTTTCCACTTCCTTTCGAGAAACAAAACCTTTTTTAAATAGCTCGTGCATCCGTTTGGATTCACGCTCGGCTTCTTTGAGATTCAAGGCTTCCTGCTCGATGGCGGCGCGCGCCTCGGCGACCTGCCGCGCTTGGTTTGACTCTTGCTGAATGGTCGCAAGCGCTTGGCCTGTGGTCACCGTATCGCCTTCCTCGACAAAGAGTTGTTTGACTTCGCCGGCTTGCTCAGATTTAATCTCTACAGTGTGTGTGGGCTCCAGAGATCCGATTTCCGCAGCTTTGACGATGACATCGCCTCTTTTCACAAAGACGGATTGCTCCTTAACGCCCGTTTCACGTTTTCCGTTTCGGACACGGTAAAAGGCCATGGCCAGCAGCGAGGCTAAGATAAGTAGAAGAATAAGGTTTCGCGCTGGGCGATTCATGGTTTAGGCGCTCCTTGAGAGGCATCAATCCGGTAGCGGCTTAGAAGCGTCCCCGTGACTTTTTCGAGGTTGATGAGCGACTTATTGTAATCAGTAATCGCCTTCAATTCCTTTCCCTTCGCATCTGCCAGGTCGTCTTGAAATTCCAAAAGATCGTGGCTGCTGATTAAACCCAGATTGAAGCGATCATTTCCGGCAGCGAGTTTTTCTGCAGACAAGAGACGGGACCGCCGCGTGGTTTCAATCCGTTGGAAGTCGGTCCGAACGCGTCGAATTCCTTCTTTCGTTTCGTTCACGATTTCCTGAACAATTTTCTGTTCTATTAGAACGGCTTTGTTTAATGCGGTCTTTTCCTTTTTTAGGGCTGCGCGGGCTTCGCGATTGCCCAGAGGGAAGGAAAGGACCAGCCCCGCTTCCCATTGATGAAAGCTGCCCGAACTGAGTTGGTCGGTTTCGTTCGAGAAATCGCTTCCCAAGCCGTTAAGACCGACATTGCCCACCAAATCGAGCGATGGTGAAAGTTGGTCTTGCGCACGCTTCACCACCAAAGTTTGGTTTTGACGCAAGAACTGATTTCCTTTAATTTCGGGGCGTTGGGCAAGGGCCCATTTTAACACGCTTTCCTCATCGATTGTTTTTTCCGTTTCGATGGGGGCTTCGCTTGGAAGAATCGTTGGAGGCGAGGAGAAGGACTGCGCCGGTAGGTTTAACAAAATATGGAGCAGATCTTCCGTGTCTTGCACCGCTTTTTGGGCGATGATTACCGCTTCCTCCAGGGAGGCAACCCCCGAGTCGGCCACGAGGATTTCGATGGGGGCCAGCAAGCCTGAATCCACTTTGGCGCGAACCGAATTTAGGAGCTGTTTAGCCGATTCGCGGGCCTGCTCTTGAATTTCCAGGTTTTTGCGTTGAAACACGAGGTCCCAATAGGCGGTGCCAACGGATAAAATAATATTCATGACCTGGGCTTGGAACGCGCTTTCTGAAATCGCGATTTGACGCTGAGCGATTCGCAAAGGGACTTCGGTTATTTCACTCCCGAATCCTTTGAGCAGGGGTTGGGTGAAGGAGAAAACCAGGTTGCCGCTCATGGTCGGATTTAGGGTTTGAAAGCTCGCCTTCGACCGAGCCTGCCCCAAATTGAGATCGTAATTTCCTCCCCAGCGATAGCGCTGATTGAGTCCGGCGCTGATGCGCTGGTTTTCCTGAACGATTTTTGTGGTTCCGCTCGGCCCGATTTCGATGCCGGAGGTCGAACTCCGTACGGTCCGGTTGCTTCGGGTATCGAGCGTTAATGTTGTATCGAATTGCGCTGCTTCAATTTGAAAGGCAAAGCGGCTTAAATGGATGTTTTCCCGTTCGACCTGTATATCGATATTATTCACTAAGGCCAACTCGATGGCTTTGGAAAGCGAAAGAGAAAGGGGCGCGGGGTTTTCCGCGTAAAGGCCTAAAGGCTTAAGGCAGGAGAGGCTGAGGAGACCTAGTAGCGTTAAGCATAGGTTTCGCCAGGGGGCCTGGCTGGACGGACTGTTTTCGAGTTGCGCCTTCTTTGACGGTGTATTCAAGGTTGAATCAGAATATCAAAAGCCTCTTCAAATTACAATTTAGCAGGGGCGTGTCGAATGAGGCAGAGAAAACGTCTTTCCTGCGGTTAGGACACAAAGGCAATCATTCTGTCCGGGAAATTTCATGCTATAATTCAAAGACAGTCTCCGTGTATCGATCGTTTCTCCACCTCCCACATCGAGCCATGCCAAAGCCCATCAACAATAATAAATATCGCCTCTTCTTTTTTTTAACCCTCGCTTTTCCGCTCCTGTTTTTCGTGACGGTCGAGCTCGGACTTCGTGTCTTCGGCTCAGGTCAAAACGTAGATCTCTTTATTCCCGCAGAAGAAGGTTTTTCCGATAAAGACCGATTGATGCTCAACCCGGATGTCGCCCATCGTTATTTTTCTAAAGAGACCTTTACGCCTCGCCCTCCCTTTGAACACTTCTTAAAACAAAAACCGGAAAACGGTTATCGTATTTTTATGATGGGAGGATCGACGACGGCGGGTTGGCCCTACCCAAATCATGTGATGTCGTCCCGCATCTTAAACCAGCGCCTTTCGGACGCCTTTCCCGATAAGACCATCGAAGTGATCAATACAGGAATCGCGGCCGTCAATAGCCACACCCTTCTTGACTTTATGGATGAAATCCTCGCGCAGGACCCGGACGCGATCCTCATCTATGCCGGACACAACGAATTTTATGGCGCACTTGGGGCGGCCTCGACCGAATCGCTGGGCGGTATGCACTGGGTGATTCGCAGCTATCTGGCCTTGCTCGATTTTAAAACGGTGCAATGGCTCCGGGACCGTTATCACGATCTTCGGAGTCAGTGGGGAAGTCAAAAAAAGTCAGAGGCAGATCAGGGCCGCCATCCCACCCTCATGGGTCAGATGATTGGGGAGCGGCGCATTCCCTACGGGGGCAAAATCTACCAAAGGGCGCATGCGCAATTCCGTGAAAACCTCCGAGACATTCTGAAACGATCGAAAAAAGCTGGTGTGCCGGTTTTAATCAGCGAGTTGGTCAGTAATGTCAGGGATCAGGCCCCCTTTGTTTCCATCGAAACGGAAGCCGATGAGCGGGCGGATCTTGTCTTTAAGCGCGCCCGGCGCCTGGAGGCCGAAGGGGATAATGCGCTTGCGCGCGAAGCCTATTACCGCGCGAAAGATCTGGATGGCCTGCGTTTCCGTGCGGCCGAAGCCCTCAACGCGATTATTCACGAAACGGCCGAAGCCTTCGATATTCCAGTGGTTCCGATGAAACAATATTTTGAAGCGGCTTCTCCGAAGGGTTTGATCGGGGCCAATATCATGTTGGAGCACCTTCATCCGAAGGCCGAAGGCTACCTTTTAATCGCGGATGCATTTTTCGAGGCCTTGAGGCAGCACGGCTTTATCCGTCGCCCTTGGAAAACGGGAGGTTTAAAACCGGCATCTGTTTATGCCGAAGCGTGGCCGATCACCGACTACGACCGTGCCCTTGGATTTTTGAGAATCGTAAGTCTGATGGACCATTGGCCTTTTACACCGCCCTCGGTGTCGGGCGATGCCTTCGCGCGTTTTTTGCCGACGACAAAAGCGGAAGAACTCGCTTATCGCACCGTGAAAGACGAGATCGACTTTATCGATGCGCATGTTGAAATGGCAGACTACTATCAAGCTGAGGGGCATGTCGAAATGGCTTACCGAGAATATCAGGCCTTGATTCGATCTTCTCCCTTTGATGCGGAGCGATACATCATGGCTGCACGGCATCGCTTCCAAAATGATGATCTCGAAGCCGCGCTTCAGTTGCTTCAAAGCGCCTTGGCCTTAAAAGACTCTGGAGTGGCCAATAAATGGTCAGGAGTCATTTTATTGAGAAGCGGGAGGTCGAAGGCGGCGCTAGCCCATTTGGAAAGGGCGCTCCATTATCTCCCGGATGACACTCAGTTGCTCTATAATCTTGGGGATGCCTATGTCCTTGAAGGCCGCAAGCCGCAAGCCAAAACGATGCTTTCGCGCCTGCGGGCCCTGGATGTAAATGCGGAGGAAATCGAGGTCCTGAGAACCTTGATCGATACGCATTAGGACACTGGTCTCTGACCCGAGCGCCGAAGGTGTTTCCCAGAGTTATACGTTTTAAGTCCCGAACGGCCTGAATCGCGCGGTCATTCGACGATTCATTTTCTCTTTTTGCTAAACCGTTTTTTCCAGGCAATCCCGACCTTGTTTCCAGGAAACACGAAGTTTTGCTCCTGTGTTCCATGTTGGGCCTTTGGAACCTTAATCCGATTGACTTTCGAGTGGGCTTGCCTTAGTATTTTTTTTCGTCCTGTGTCTTGGATAGGGTTACTTGCTGAGTTCTCGGACCTTCCGTTTTGGACCCTGTCTGACTTTCCATGGCATGAGGTGATGCCAAGATTTAGACACTTCTTGGCGACCTAAAATAGGTCCAAGAATAAAAAGCTTAAAGAGGCCATTCTCTACCTTGGATTCACAGAAAAGTCGCTTCGGGAACATTAAATCTGCTAACAGAGGTCAAGGGGACGAGCTCTAAGGAAGCTGGGGGCCTTCCCCTTTTTTTCCTCTAAAGTAGACTGTGAAAGGTGCCTTAAGTCGATTGAAAAGCGTGTACATTGGAGGCAGGTAAAAAAGAATGAATAAACCGAAAAACACAAGCTGGCCGCATTTTTTGGGGCCCGTTGAAGATTTAGAAAACCATGTTAAGACCGATTGGTGGCGGCATATCTTTAACGCCAACTATTTGAGAACCGATGGGGACGTGGTGGAGGACATGGCCATTACCCGATCGGAAATTGACTTGTTTCTGAGTATTTTGAATCCCATTGATAAAGATTGCGCAATTTTGGATTTGTGTTGCGGCCAGGGTCGCCATTCCTTGGAGTTGGCCCGCCGGGGTTACACCAATCTATTCGGTTTCGATCGTTCCCATTATCTCATCAACCGCGCGAAATCGATCAATCGAAAAGAAGGGAACAATGTTATATTTAGAGAAGGCGATGCCCGAAAGTTGCCTTTTTCCACGGATGCCTTCGACTATGTTTTTATCGCAGGGAATAGTTTTGGCTATTTCGAATCGATACACGATGATTTAAAAGTGCTCAAGGAAGTAATCCGCGTCCTAAAACCCTTTGGAAAGCTCTTGATCGATATTTCGGATGGAAATTACATGCGAAGTCATTTTCAGCCGCGCAGTTGGGAGTGGATCAATCAAAATCACTTTGTCTGCCGCGAGCGATCGCTTTCTTCCGATAACGAACGGCTGATTTCGAGAGAAGTGATTACGAATGTCAAAAAAGGCGTGATTGCAGATCAATTTTATGCGGAACGACTCTATACCCAAGAAAGCCTGAATGAGCTGCTTAAAAGCTCGAATTTTTCTGAGGTGACGTTCCATCCCGAATTTACAACAGATTCGCAGAGGAAACAGGATTTAGGCATGATGGCACAACGCTTCCTGGTCACCTCCGTCGCGCAAAAGGAATGGAGCCACGTCAAAAAAGAGTCGAAACAGACAAAGCCAATCGCGGTGCTTTTGGGTGACCATCGAAAAACAGACAATGTAAAACCCGAGGGTAAATTCGACGAGGACGATTTTTTTACGATCAACGCACTGAAAAGTGCGCTGGCGGAATTAAAAGAATACGACTTCGTTTACCTCAACCAGCACGATACCCTAATTCACGATCTTCAAAATAAAAAGAGAAGTTTCGATTTTGTGTTGAATTTATGCGATGAGGGTTTCGATAACGATGCCACCAAAGAATTGCACGTCCCGACTTTGTTGGAAATGTTGGGCATTGCTTACACGGGGGGAACCCCGCAGTGTCTGGCCTATTGTTACGACAAATCCTTAACACGGGGCGTTGCCAAGGAAATGGATATTCCCGTGCCGCTGGCTTTTTTCATTAAGCCGGAGGATACCAATTTTATTAAAATGAAGATCGAGTTCCCCGTGATTGTGAAACCCAATTTTGGCGATTCGAGTTTTGGTATTACTCAGGAAAGTGTGTGCCGGTCGATCGAGGAATTTGAGAACGCCCTCATCAAAGTAAGAGATAAGGTGGGTTATGACAAGCCCGTGTTGGTGGAAGAATTTTTGGTGGGAAAGGATATTAGCGTCGGCATTATCGGCAATCCGCCCGAATCTTACCAGATCCTACCCATTATCGAAGAAGATTACTCGGTGCTGCCCGCTCATTTACCTAAAATCTGCGGCTACGAGGCGAAATGGGATCCCAACTCGCCCTATTTTCAAATCAAATCGCTCCCCGCAAACTTGCCCGAAGAAACCGAGCAATTTTTGATTGCCTGTTGCCTCAAGCTCTTCGAGCGATTGGGTTGTCGAGATTATGCCCGATTCGATTGGCGATTGGACAGCAAGGAAACCCCGCGATTGCTCGAGGTCAATCCGAATCCAGGATGGTGCTGGGATGGCCATCTTGCCAAGATGGCAAAGTTCGCCGATATTTCCTATGCTCAGATGCTGAATCGTATCTTAAAGGCCGGTGAAGAACGTCTGCAGCGTCTTCGAAAGGAACCCGATCCCCAAAATGCAGACAAGGTCGTGAAGGCCCCTGAAAATTAATTCAGGGTGAGATCCCCGCCATCGTAGTGTGGTTTTCGGGTTCTGTGAGGAAACAGCCGATTAGTGGTCTGTTTTTTCAGGGACTTCGGTCTTTCTTTCGGCCTCGTCTTCTTTTATCTTCAAAGTTTCCTCAATGGCGGCCATTCGTTTAAAATCGTCTGCAAAGGCTTCCGCGATGTGATTCGCTTCGCCCCGTCTTTGCATTTGCCACAGCTTTTCTCCGACTTCTTGATAGCGTTTTTCTAAATTGTTTTTGAGATTATGAATCTCAAGTTTGAGCTTGGCTTGGTGTGCGGCTTGTAGGGTAAAATCTCCGACAGCGGCTGCACTTGTTTTGACCATTTTTTCGCCTTTTTCGGTCACTTGAACAAACATTTCTTTCAATGTACTGGAAAAGTTCTTCTCTTCCTCCGTCTTAGGGGGGGCTGTTTTTTCCAGATTTTCAGCCTGGGGAGTGTTTTCAGCTTTGCCAGTTTTGCCTGGTTTGCTTTTCCCATTGTGCTGAATCGGATCGATATTTTTAATAGTTTCACCCTCTTTTTTTTCGTCTGCGCTAATCATTTTACCCTCCGCATTTCGTTTCTTTCGATTTGAAACCCGCTTCTCCTTTGGCATTCATTTATGGGAGAAACCGTTTTTTCTGACAGCGGTCCACTTGGTTTTTATGAGAAAAGAGGCACCGGTCAAAATATGGAAGTCTGTACTTAAGCGATTTAGGCTAAACTGGACACGAAGAGGAGAAGTCAGTGGATAGCTGCGGCTTGAGTGCACTTAGACTTCTGCGTGTCCAATTGCAAAGGTCTAAATCGAAGTGCTAAAAACAAAGCGGGTTCTCCGTTTCTTCGCTGTTTTGATCCCATCATCTCTTATTTCGAACATGAGAACCCCTTTCTTTGAATGCGTCATTATACAATAGGAGCCTTAGGATAATCAAAGGAAATCGAGGGCTCAAGCGAAGGAGGAGTGATCAGGAGATGAACAGTGCTTTAAAATAAGGGGGAGGGGGCGATTTAAGTCTTGGTTTTTGTCGTTACTGTTTTAGGGTTGACGAAAGGGAGTGGCAAGGGCGAGCGAAGATGAAGATCTCGCTGTGGGAAGGGGATTTCCACGCCATTGTCGCGAAACTTTCGGACGATGGCGCAATTGAGATCGGAGCGTGCCTGGCGGTCTCTTTTGGGATTGCCGATCCAAGCGCGGAGGTTCATATCCCATGAGGAATCCCCGAAGGTTTCGAGGAGAACTTCCGGTTTGGGGCTTTTCAATACTTCGGGGTTTTCGTCCGCGACTTCGTAGAGTGAACGCAAGACCGTATCCAAATCGGAATTGTAGGAGACGCCCACCGCGATATCGAGACGAACCTTTGGATCGGTATGAGACCAGTTGATGACCGTGCCTGAAATAAATTCTGTGTTAGGAACAATGATCGAGATATTGTTCAAAGAACGAATCGTGGTTGAACGGATATTGATTTCGATGACATCGCCTTCCGTATCGCCGACTGTAACCCGGTCGCCAACTTTGATATGCCGCTCAAATAATAAGATAAGCCCTGAAATAAAGTTCGACGTGATGTTTTGCAGGCCGAAACCGATTCCGACGGACAGAAAGCCAAACACAACCAAGAGTCCGCTAAGGTCGATGCCGATAAATTGGAAGGCAACGACCACACCCACCACCACGACTGTGTATTGCACAATGCGGGCAAGGGAGTAGCGCGTGCCTTCTTCGACTTGCAGTCGAGCTAAGAAACGCGTCATCAAAATTCGCCGCAGTATTCGAGAGCTACCAATAAAAAATGCAGCGACGACCCCAAAGGTAATGAGAGAGCGTAGCGTGACGCTGGTATTCGCGACATGAAAAATGGCGAAATCGAGCACACTATTTATCGCGTGTATGACTTCCATAATCGTCATGACGATTCCTGATGAGGCCGCTTGGGCTTTGTCTCTTTTTTAAGGCTTTTCAGCACTCGGTAAAGTCTTACTTTCGGGATCGCGTTTTTGTAGTTGATACGCAACCTTTACTTCTACCTGGTTTATCCGAATATTTCAATCCTCAAATTGACTTGCGCTTGATTGTTGCGAGTCCTCGTATAAGCTAAGTTCCACGTGCGCTTGTGTAGAGGTTCTCGCGATTAAAATGACAGTTTATCCGATGTCCTATCCTTTGCTTCAGGCATGACTTTGATGAGCAGGGATTCTAATTTTGATTTTATTTCTTTTTGCGGGGTCTCCGTGCCAATCTCTTGTTGAATTTTAATTAATTGGCCGACGAACAGGCGTTCTCTTTCCATGGCTCTCATGGCCAGTTTGATTTTCTCTTTTTGAATTTCGGTTTCGACCATCGTCTCTTTGCTTCCCTCAAATAGCGAGCGAACCGTTTCGACCATGCGATTTAAAAAAGTATACACCAGGTCTGCAGAGAATCCGCCGAGAATCGCGAGGAGCGGTCGAACAATGCCCACTTCTAAAAAATCGCTTTGGATGGCTGTATCAGAGATCACGAGTGAGAGAATAAGTCCTGAAATCAAACCCAGTAAAAAGCGAATCCAATAAGAGGCTTCATGGTTTGGGTCAAAGGTTAGGTTCGTAATATAACGGTTTGCTTTGTAGAGCGCGGTAAAGGAGGAGCCCAATCCGGCGGCAGTCAGAAGGAAGATCAAATTGATGAGTAATGGGAGGCCTTCCGAATTAAAGATACTTGTTCCCTGGTCGTTAATATCGGGCGAAAGGACGATGGCGATAAAAGCCAACAGAGAAATAATCGCAACCAACATCAGTTGTCTGACCAGTGGCACAGGACCTAAAGACTTCAGGATTCCCTTTTGTTTTGCGAGAAATATGAGGAGAATAGACTGCGGGATAGCGGGTTCAACGATTTTAGATAAGGTGCTGTGCGCTTTGCCCAAGTGATCGATCTCAAAGCTTTTCTTTTTTGAAACGCCATTGTGATCGCTTGATTCTTTATCGCCCTTGTCTTGATTTTTCAGTTCGAAAAAATCGATCACTTCGATGACCGTTGCCGGTAGCGTCTTGCCCATGGACAAGGCATATTCCGCCATGGCGCGGCACTCGAGAAGAAGTTCATCTCGTAAAAATACGGATTGATTTCTTGTTTTAAGCGTCTCCATCTGTTCCTCCAAAAAAGATATTCACATGGGAAAAGATTGTAAATGATGATGCGCTATTTCCGAAAACCAAAACCGCATTCTCTGCCTCTACTGGTATTAAGGCGTATCTTTCTTCCAAATAGAATGTCTGAGGAAAGGCAGATGTGGGATGGGGGTGTTTTCTCAGTCGGAGCATTGCCATAGTCCGGCTTTGCGCAGAGCCGGGCATGTTTTTCGTCGCTGTTTTCGATCCCGCTTCACTTCTATCCGAAATAGATATGCTCAGCTGCGATGCGGCTACCACGAGGCCAATTTACCTGCGACTTTGCCAACGGCTTTGTTGGCTTTGTCCGCTTCGACCTGGGCCTTTATCCATTCTGGGTCGATGCCTAAGGCGCCGAGAATGAGCTCGGCATCGAAAACCTCTGAGGGCTTTCCCGAAACCAAAGCTCTGACCAAACCCTGGGCCATGCGCGTACGCTTCGAGGCGATATAGATGCCGACCTTCCTGATGAGTTTTTTTCGGAAGCCCTTCTGCTCGATCTGGCCGGGGTCGAGTCCGACGCCGGAGACGATTTGCCGCGACTGTTCGGCATCCTCTTCTCCGCCTTGAATTTGAGAGATTAACTCGTCGGCAAAGGCCGTCCGCTCCGCCTTGCGTTTGCGCCAATTACGAATAATTTTGAACCCAAGAAAGCCTAAGCCGATCAGTGCGGCGACAATCCCCGCCACGATGGCCGCCACGCCGAAGGTGGCCACGGACACGGCGATCAAGCCGAGCACTCCTGCAGTGATCGCGATCAAGCCGCCGACAGTGGCAGCCACATTTCGTTTGACCTTCTTTCCTTTTTGCTCGATGGCGTAGTTTGCGATTTCCTCGAGCTCGGCATTGGAGAGTTTCGACTTGGCATTTTTGAGTGCCTTTTTCTTCCGGGCGCCTTGAATGGCGTTTTTCACGCCGAGGAAGGTCCCGATTGCGCCGAAGAAGATGCCGAGTGCGCCCCCGACGATGCCCAGTGCGGCAGCCGCCGTGGTTGAGAGGCTGAACACATTGCCCGCGTCCAATGCGCCGACTACGCCGAAACCGACGCCGGTCGCCGCATTGTTGAGCGCATCACTGGCCGTCGCCACAAGACCGGCCTTTTCCTTACCCGATGAAGAGACCGAATCGTCTCCGTTTAGTTCCGCAATGACGCGGTCACCCTCGGCCGCGGCGGCATCGCTTTCGTCCGCGACTTTGAGGAGGCCTCGCATCAAAGGGATTTCCTGTTCGGCCATCGCAATCTGAGCCATCTTCACCGCTTCTTGTTTTATTTTGACCAGTATGCCCGCCGACCTGGCCTGAGCAAATGCGACAATCTTAACCGCTGCCAGAACATCTTTAGACCACTGGTCGAGCAATGCATGTGGCGTTGCGAGGCTTGAAGCGTTTGCAAGGCCGACCGCCGTCGCCCGGGCATCGCTTGCGGCGTCGGGGAGTCCGGAGATATGGCCCCGGAGCGCGTTCGCCGTTTCCGCGATGCGCTGCTTTGCGGTGGCGAGTTCAGCATTGGCTTCATTTTCGATCGGCTCTGAATAGAATTCCAACATCCGAACTTGGGTATTTCCGGCTTCGACTTGTGCACACAAGAGGTCATAGGCGGTCTTCGCACGCGCCCCCTGGTTTTTAATGAAGTCCACAAGGGGTTTATCTCCGAGGTCTCGCTGGACCACGGAGGCGTGTCCGCCATCGCTTGGATGAGGTTTAACATGCTTTTGCTGGGACACCACGGTAGTGCCCTTGTTCTGCCGATTTGAACCAAAGACGCGATCGATATTTTCGCTTTGGGCTTGCAGGTGCGGACTGTCTGCAAATCTGGATTGAAACTGGGGCCTTTCAAGCGATGGGGCAGCACTGGCAGTGCTGATTGACGCGTCCTTCTTTTTTTGAACCGTCGATTGGGCTGCGGGTACGGTCCTCGGATTTTTTCGTGTTTGCGTCCCTTGCTGTTTCGTTTTCATTACGAAACCTCCCGCGTCGTGCACTGATTTCGATAGATCGGATAATTATGCGGCATGAACAAACACCTTTATCCTATTAAAGACCAGGCTCCGTTTATGGATGAGGTTCATGTCTGGCCCGCTTAGGGATAGTCCTCCCGCTTCATTTTAAAATAGCTTCGTAGTACCCAATAAAAAAGAAGGCCTAAGACAAAGGCGATCGCCGCCCACCCTTTTTTATCGCTTAAATAAGGGTCGCACATGAGCGCACTGTAAAAGATCAAGAGTGCGCCCCCGGCGAGACCCATAAAATAGAAGCGGTAGGCTTCAAACAGGTTTCTAAATAAAGGACTCCGCGTGGCAATAAGCGCGTAGGCCCCTAGAAGCACGAAAAGCAGGTCGTAGGTTAAGCGGAAGGCCCATCGGTTTGGGCAAACGAATTTACAATAGTCCGTGTCGTTTACCGGCAGGTTTTGCGCGATAAAGCCTAAACCGCTTTGTTGCTTGAAAACGCTTTCGACCTTGGCATTGACGTCCTCGGTTTCAGGTGCGCCAACCAAGGGTAGGGGCCAAAATCCGACGCCGCCGAAATTGTCTTCGAAATAGATAAGATCGTCCTCGAATTGTTGCTCTGCCTCTGATTGTTCGCCGACCGCTTGAACGACCGGAACGATTTTTCTCAGCATGTTGCGCCGTCGGATGCCGCTAAATTCCTTTTCGATCTGCGCGCGCAAGACCTTCTTGGGGGCCAGGCCCTTTTCTTTTTTCGACGCATCGTCCGCCGCCCCCTCAAGAATAACGAGATAGAGATCGATCTCGTCGTCTTCCTTGCTGTCTGCATTGTTCATAAATTCTTCTAGATTTTGATAGGTGTAAACGCCTTTGCCAATGGCCGACATGGGGAGCATAAGGTTCAGAGCATAGTCTTCACCCGTCGCCTTCAGTTTTTTGCGAAGTGTTTCGACGAAGTCGAGGAAGAATTCAACGGCGATTTTGTCTTCGGGATAGGCGTCGAAAAAAAGCGTGACGCCATCGCCCATCTTGGTGCTGCTCTCTGAGGCCACCACTTTTTTAAGGTTAATCGGCGAGGTGTCGGCAATTTTTTGATCGACGACATTGACGATATTCGTTGTGGTTTCATCGATAAGATAGAGGCGATCCCTGGCGGAGGTCGTAAACCATTCTTCCCAATCGTTTTTATAGATCACCAGGTCCACCTGGGTCTGGTGTCTTTGGGCTTCGGTAATAAAATCCGCCGCCTTGGGATTCCAATTTTTCAGCGAGGAAATTTTTCCGTTATGATCTAAGGATAGGGCATGGTACGCGATTCGGGAAAGCAAACTGAAATCGATTTCCTGTGGCGCACCAGCAAGCCAATAAGGATAGAAGCCGTAAACGACACCGGAGAAATCGACGACGCATCCGCAGTCTCCACCGAGCCATGAGACGGTTTTTTCCGGATCGAAAGGCGGTGCCGCTCTAATTTGCTCTAATATGTTCATCGGCGGATTTTCGTTCATGTCCGCAGCATCGGGCTTGGCGTCGCTTACCGTATTGGCCGTGGTATCAATCTTATCTTCCAGCTCATTTGCCACAGGTGCTGGCGACGTGGCCTCCGTCGGAGGATCTTGATTTTCGACTTTTTTCGTTGTGGCAGCCAGTTGCGGCTTGGGAGGTTTTTGGTCTTGTGCGATGGCTTTATTTAAAGCCTGCGCTTGTACGATTTTATTTTCCACACGCGGACTTGTTACATCTGTTCCTGGGGCCTTCGCCTGGAATATTTGTTGAGGCGGTGAGAAGCCGCTTCCACGCACGGCGGCATCGACGAGGACCACCCTTGTGAATGAGATAGTGTGTATGAGGACGAGGGCGCAGAAAATAAAGCGCCAAGGGTGCCTTATGATTTTATCGAATCGAAAGTGAGCTTTCTTCATCGGCCCTAAACCGTCTTCCCTTCTTTCATTAATTCTCTTGAGATGCCTTTAACCAAATCTCGCTGCCTGACGCGGCCTTCGCCACTTTGCAGTGCCCGCAGCGCCCCGTAATGGGCGGCGTTGACAATCGCCCCTGCAGATAGTTCATGTGCTTCCGCCAAGGCCGAGAGTTGGATGTCCGCCGCCAAGGGGCAGCTGTCTTTGAGGGTTTGCTGCCAGATCTGGAGGCGCTGTTCTGCATCGGGTAAAGGGAAGTAGATGGCCGTTTGAAACCGTCGGGAAAAGGCTTCATCGATGTTTGCGCTTAGGTTGCTTGCCAGGATGACGGCGCCCGGAAAGTCTTCCACGCGTTGAAGCAGGTAGGAAATTTCCTGATTGGCGTAACGGTCGTTGCTACTTGTTGTTTGGGTGCGCTTTCCAAACAAGGCATCGGCCTCGTCGAAAAAAAGGATCCAGTTTTTATTTTCAGCCTGATCGAAGACATTGGCCAGGTTCTTTTCCGTTTCGCCGATGTATTTCGAAACGACCATGGAAAGATCAATCCGGTAGACATCGACACCGATGGTGGCACCGAGCAGCGTGGCGGTCAGGGTCTTTCCTGTGCCGGGTGGGCCGTAAAAAAGGGCACGATACCCCGGTTTAATGACCTTTCCCATACCCCAGGCCTCCATCACCGTCGAGCGGTGCTTCAACCAGGTTCTTATGATTTCGATCTCATCCAGCACTTCCGGAGCAAGAACCAGATCGTCCCATTTTAATTTTGTGGTAATACGTTTGGCAGGGAATTGAATGCTGTAATCGGGCTTGTGATAGCGTCCTGATGTCAGGCGGTTGAGGTACTCTGTCGAAATCTTCAATGCGCCACTGAAAAAAGGCTCGCCACTGTCTTGGTGTTCGACATGGAGGATGCCTTTTGTGAAAAAAGGATGGTCTTTTTCGAATAGGGCGATTAAGGCCAAGCGTTTTTTTAGATCCGTTCCGGCGAGGATGAAGGACGCCGTTTCACAGGTGGGGAGGAATCCGCCATGAGATTTGCCTTTCCAGCCCCCAAACTCGGAGAAGCCGCGATCGAAGTTTTTGTTTTGTGTAAAGAAGGTATCCAGAACCTGCGGTCGGATGTGCGGAATCAGGGTTAAGATCAGGATGATCCTTTCGTTGAAATCAAAGTCACAAGCATTGATCAACTGGGCGTATTCCGAATCGTTTCCCGACAGGTCGGGCGGTGCGATATCTTGGATATTTTCGGTGGACGATTCTTGGTTGAAATAGAGACTGATCCGGGTCTCCAGCACCTGACCAAACCAAGTCAGTTCGTTTTCCAAACTTTGGGCATTTTGCTTTAGGACCTTCATCGATGAATTAGGCCGGAGCCTTCTCTTCGTCTTCAAGGCCTTCACGCTGTAAGCTGAACTTGCCTTGTATCTTGTCCTCGTCTTTTATTTCTCTTTGAACGGGGCTGGAGGGGCTTCCAGCAATCTTCATTTGTGCCGATTCTGACGTTCCGCCTTGGATGACCGCCTGTAATTTTCTTTGGGCGGTGGATTCGGGACGATGATCCTGGATTGCCTCCGTGGTGCCCAAGGCTTTATTTTGCCGGACTGCGGCGGGAGCTTGCGTTTCTTTTTTCGATTGGCTTGTCGTTTCTTTACCCATCCTTCACCTCACTTTAGCGTCGACCTTGTTTTTATAAATCGGATACCTTTTTCCCGAAAGCGTCCGCTTCTTGTTCGAGTTTCGGATTGTCGTTCACTGGCATGCCGGCAACTTCGGTGGTGGGTTGTACCCGCCCTTGACGCTGTTGGACCACGTGCGTTAATTCGTGGCCCAACAAACTTTTCCCCTTGGCAGTATCCGGACTGAATTGGCCGGGGGCAAAATGAATGTTGCTGCCTTGGGTATAGGCGAGCGCGCCCACTTCCGGCGCCTTTGCAGATTCGGCATGAACCCGGACATCGGAAAAATTTGCACCGTGTCGCTCTTCCATTCCGGCCTTGAGCCTATCGGGTATGCCGGTTTTGTTTTCGCTTCTTTGCACCGGGGCTAGGTTTGAGGCACCAAAACACGCTTCTTGCCGTTTTCTTTGGACCGCGATATAGGGGCTTTCCGCAATAGTCACCTGATGTCGGTTTTGTATTGGATCGGCTGCCCCTCGTGTTTGGGCGCCCTCTCGCTTTTGCTGATTTACCACTGTTTCTTTCTGTTGCGCGTATTTTTTAGGGCCGATCTTTGCCATGCTGCGCTCCTATCGTTATTGGATTTAAAGCCTAGCGCCATTTCACATAGAGGGTCTGTTCCATCCAGGGTAATTTAATAATCGAAAAAGACCATGGGAGCTGATCCAATAACATATCGTAGGGTTTTGGCTGAACCGAAAGCTCCCAGCCCTTTTCGCTACGATGCAGATGTCCTTCGCGTTGAAGGAAAGATTCACGAAGCCCCTGAATCGAGGTGTTCCCAAGTTGTTTCCAGTGGCTGATTATGCCTTCAAGCAAGCCTTCGATCGCTGTGCTTTCCTTATCACGAATTTCAATGCCCTTTATTATGGGTCGGCCGGGTTTGATTCCACAAAGAATCTTATTCAACACCAATCGATATTCCGGTGTCTCGGTTTCGGTGTTTACCAAATATTCCAATAAATGAACGGCGCGTTCGCTGGCCCTTCGGCTTTTAAAGGCCGAGGGTCCGCTTAAATCCAAGATGGAAAAAAGACGCTCAAGATAGGGCACGGCTAAAACCATGCCCGCATTGTAAATATAGAGCTCTTCTAAAGCATTGGGTTCCGCGTCATTTAAGATTTTGGCGTCATCGACTGAAAGGTCGTGCGGCGGCATTGGTTCAAGCAAGGCCTCTTCTTCAGCCTGCGCCGTCAATATGGAGACAATCTCGAGAATCGATGCTTTTGTAGACGGGAGTATATTCAGGAGAAGTGGTTGGCAAAGGCTGGCGTAGAACTGCTTTGGTTCCGAAGCCTGTGTTTTTTTCGCAAGAAAAGCGCTGAACAGAGAGATAAAAAGCTTGGCGTGAATGGGACGTCTTTCTTCAAAAAGGTATCGATAAATAAAGGCCCACTTTAATTTCGTGATTCCTGTCGGATCAATTGCGCAATCTTGGGAGAAACAGGCTGTCGCAATAATATCGGCGGTTTGGGCGAGTGCATTCAGACCCTGTGGATGGAGGAATCGCAGCAAGCGTGCGAGGCGTTTTTCATTCAGGGTGGCGATGAGTCGCGCTGCCGTCTCCGGTTTCTGAAGGTGACGTAATAAAAGCGCCGAAAGTCGCTCCGGGTCGCGTGCGAGTAAGTGATCAATCAGATCGGAGAAGCGTTGCTTAAACACATAAGTCCAGGGTTCTTGTGTCTCTAGCGCGTCTTCCAGCGTTTTAAACTGAGTGTTCGAGAGGGACAGCCTTGCTGTCGCGTTGATTTGTGTGCGATTGTCCGCTTGCTCGTCGGATGAATTCCTGGGCGCCATTCCTTTTTGGTTCGAGATTTCTTCTATCATTTTTTCAAAATCGATTGGGGTGTTTTCAATAAGCGCGATTAAGATACGACGATAATAATTTTGTTCGTTTTTCGCTTTTTGGGCATAGATTGAGATTGCTTGTGCGAAGTCCTTGAATTTATCTTTTACGCCTTTCGTTTCGTGCGAAACAAACGCAGCGATGATTTTTTTGAGTCCCTCAGTCGAAAAGCCCCGGAGGAAGGCTGTGCCGGGTGTAGCCTCGGATTGGAGATCTCGAAACACCTGTCGTAATTGCCCAGGATGGAGTTGGCTTAAGGCAAGGATGATGTCCATCGGCGGGCTCTGACCTTGAAGGAGAAGCGCTTTAAGCCTGCTGTACAGATCTTTTGATACGGTTGCTTCGTGCTCCTGTTTGTCTTCTTCTGTACGGCCCAATTGATTTTGTGCAGCCTCGGACAATGCTCTGAGGGAGTGCATCAGCGTATTACTCGGTGCGGAGCGTTTTTTCAAGCCGGAACACGCTTCGGTTAGCGAGCGCAAAAGGTCTCCTGCGTCGATCTTTTGTTCGACGGCTATCCTCCGAATGAGACTGTCCAAATAACGCGTCCGGTCAAAATGCTGAGTGCGAAGGAGGGTGGCCAAGTTCCAAGCCCAAAGTTTTGCCTTAATTTTTCCGACCTCGACGCCGCGAAGCAGTGCCTCATGTTGATTAAATATCGGCGAGCTGACAAGCGCATAGACAAACGCGCTTGCGGCGGGTTCAATCAGGTCGACGATATCGCGGAGCATGGCATCCGGGAAGGATTGGGCCAGGGTGTTTAGCATGCCTGCGTTTTTTCCAAGACTGAATAAGACGGATCGGATTATTTCGGGTTCATTTTGGATGAGTTCCGGCCAGAGGGCTTGGAGGGCCTCTGGCCGTCCTTCTCGGATAGCATCGCTGACTTGCCTCTTTAACGTGGCGATTTCTGCGGAAGCCCTCTTGTCCTGATGGAGAACCGACGGGCTTTCCTTATCGTTTGAAACCGTTTCTGTTTGTGGGGTACGCGGAGTAAATTGGTGAATGGCCTCAAAATCAATGGCCTGATTTTGAATCAGTGCACTGAGGATCTGCTGGTAGTAAGTATTGATGTCTTTCGCGGTCCGTGCATATTTTTCGATCGCCTCGAGTAAATCAGCGGGCACTAGATTTTCATGTGGGCTTAGCGAGAGAAAGGATTGGATGAGTTGATGCAAAACCCTTGTCGGTATTCCGGTGCCGATATTTTCCCAAGATCGAAAAGAGGCCTGAAGCCTTCGGTAGAGCCGTAAAAGTTGTTCAGGATGCGCGCGGTGTAGAAGGCGAATCAATGCGACTGCATGCGCCGCGTCCAAGTTCTCGTTGGCGTCATTCCCTTCATTTAACGCGGCCTTTCTGAGTAAGTAGGTACTAAGTTTTTCGTATTGTCCAAAGGCTTCAATGGTGGTATCGGCTGTCGAAGTGCTTATATGGTCGATCTTTCTCCAGTCCTCGACATTGGGGAGGGCATTGAGAAGTTGCTTGAGTAATCGCGGCAGATCACTTTTTCCCCTAGGGCTGAGCGCTTGTTTTTCGAACGCTTGTTTTAATGTCCGCAAGAGAAGAGGGTAGGGGGTCTGGTATTCGAGGGCCATCTGTGAAAGTAGACTCGAGATGAAGTCTTTCTTGTGAAACCCTGAGGCGCACTCAAAAATAAGGTAGCCGAAGGTCCATTCCCAGAGCAGGGCTTGAACCCGAACAGACTTGCTAAATTGCCCAGGAAGGATGGATTGAAAAAGCGAGGTTCGGGCGATAAGGTCTTGGATGAATCCGCTGGCTTCCGGTTCGATGAGCCTGACCATGTCTTTTAACATCGATTCGGGAAAGCCCAAGGCCAAGGCTTTCCTTACCGCGACGCGTTTTCCTGTTTGAAAAAAAACTTCTTTTAATAACTGGGGATATACGCTACAGATTTTCGACCAGATGGCCATAAGGGATGTGGGCTCGCCGACCGAGATCGCCTTCATGAGCAGGCTTCTCATTTGGGTCATCTCCGAACCTCGGGGATGAGGTGTCTTCATTCGGTGGTCTGCCGCGTTTTTAAGTGAGTCTTGCGGCAATTCCTGCGTGTCCCGAACAGAGGTCTTCAGTCGATTACCCAGATCTTTCAGCGCTTCTACTGTGCTCAGATTGAATTGATCTGTGCTTCGTTCGATTAAGCGATCCACGAGCTTGTCGATACTAAAGGATTCGCTGCGCGATTTAAGAAGTTGATGAAAGATGACCTCCCAGATAAGGGCTTTGATCTTATCTTCTCCAACCTGAACAAGGCGGCTGACGCGCAAGGTTTCTTCAAGCTTTTTGATGAGACTGATCGAAAGAATAAAGGTGCCCGTGCTGAGCCGCTGGGCGATTTTATGAAGGGTTTGATCGGAACACTGAAGGGCCAATCGTTTAACGACGATGTCGTAATCTGGCGATTGCTTTAAAAAGTTTACGAATTTTGGCCCATCCGATGCGATGGCTTCGCTCACCCACTGTTCAATGCGACGCTTCTCCGAAGCGGGAAGCTTCGGCCATTGGCCCTGAACCAACAGAGTTTCAAGGCTAGCCTCTTGCGAAGGTTTTCCGCGCTTGGTCGGGTATTGCATTTTAGAGGTTTGCACCGTGGAGGGTGATGCGCTTTGATTCGGCTGAAGGATGCGTTCCAGTTCTGCCTTCAGTCGGCTGCGCAATCGCGAGGCCATTTCTCCTTGGAAACCCGTGTAGTTCATGACGCCCAGGTCGATGCAAAGGTGATCGATTTGCCCTTCCCGTGTGTCGGAGACCGTATGCACGACTTCATCGATGATGGGCAGGAGCGTTCCCTTCAGGATGAGGCCAAGGCTCCCGTCTTGCGCCATGGCGTGGGATTGCGAACCGAAGGCAAGTTCGAGAACCGCATGATCTATTGTATGCTTATCGCTCATCTTTGATTGATTGATCGGGGTTTAATCCGGTATCCGGTTTGAAATTAAAAAATCGATTAGATCCTTTGCCGCATTGTCGAGTGTTGTCGTGTGTTGTTCATTACCGTTTTTTTGGATGAGCCATTTTTGGTCGAGCCATCTTTTATAGCCGACTTCAAAGACATTCATCTGCTTAAACGCGAGCCAGTAAAACGCGATGTGGAGATGTGCCGGGGCATTGAGACGGACGGTGTCCTCCGCCCGTTGACGGAATGCCTTGTCATGAAACCGGGATGTCCATGCCGGGAAGAGCACACTGATTCTGAAAGGATAAAAATCATCTGGGACATTCTCGTGGGGCCTTTCTCCTTTGGCCTTTAAGAGCAGATGTTCAAGCAAGTGCATCCCTTCGCTTTCCAGGTTGAGTTGGATTAAGAATTGATGTAGGTCATTTGCCACGGCGACGGCATTTTCCATGGAAGGAAAGGAACCCAGGTATTCCCACCTTTTATCTCCTCCTGCATTAAAAACAAGCTGGAAGCGTGAGCCGTTTCCTGTGCTTCCGACACGGTAACGATTGAGATGGATCCCTTGCCTTAGAATCGACTCACTGATGGTGTTGTGTTTCAGAAAAACAATCCGATCGAAGAGCCGTCCTTCATTCAAGTGGGCGGATTTTCGGGGAGGGACCTCGAGAAACTGATGGTCGATACGATCTTGGATTTCTTCCAAATCGACATACTCCAAGGCCAGCGTTCCTTCCTTCACCGTCTTGTATTGTTCGTCGCTCAGGAGTTCCAGGCCTTTCTCGATGAAGTTATCGATTAGTGATCGATTTTGAAGATAGCGCATGCCCAGAAGTAGGCTCACTTTCTTTTTTAATCCCGCGGTGTTTTCTGTGTTCCAAGAAATCGCCCGATCATTAAAGGCGGCGGCTCGGTTTCGGCTGATATCGACTCGATTTTTGAGGAAATGAATTTTGTTATGCATGTTTTCATGCCTGAGGAGGCTAGGATTGTCATCCTCATGATAGGCCTGCAAGGTATTTTGCGAAAAATCTTCACCGTAGAGCGCAAGTAAGTAATCAAGGACTCTCCCGCGTCGATCTAAATAAGGGTCGTAAAGTTTAACGATTCGGCCGAGCACCGAGTTGATTTTGTCGGTGTTTCCTCGGTAAATTTCCTCAATGTCAGGAATGACTTCATCTTTTAATACTTGAGAGAAATAACTTTGATTCAGTTCGGCGTCCAGTGAAAAGAGTCGAGGGAGGGCCGATAGGTTTTGTAAGAAATTGGCCATGATTTGTTCATACGGAAGCAGATAGGCCTTGAGCTGTTTGGCCTGCGCTTTTCGTAGCGCCGTCTCGGAGGCGGGTAGACCATAGGCGTTGATGCCGTAAATGGCCGGGAAGTGGTGTTGAATGGAATGATAGTCAGAGAGGTCTTGCGCTTCGCCCTTGGGCAGGGGAATCAGGTCGGGGAGGTGTGGTTTTGCATTTCTCAGGGCTTGGTCTTCGGCGCAGCGACGTAAATATTCTGTTTTCATTTCCTTGACCGAGACGCCGTATACGCGTCCCTTTACTTTGAGTTGGATGCCGCTTTCTGCTTGGTCCCTGGGGATTTTCAGGCAAGGGACAAAGTCGAGCTGCGGGTCGTAGGCGATCGAATCGGTTTTATTCCCTTGCGCGTCTTCGAACCAAAGGCGCTCTATAAATCGAAGGCCCTTTATTTGTTCGACCTCGCCGATCATCTCGGCAAGCGTGACCGATTCCCAGGTGTTCTCTTCTTCGGTATCTTCGATATAGACGTGCTGTGTCTGTGGGCCGGTAAACACGGTTTCAAGTGGCTTCTCTCTCAAGGCATGGTCGTAGGCCTGAAAAGGAAGTCCGGGAGTAATGATTCGCGAGCAACGGTAGTAGAGTTCGGCTAAAAATTCGGGGAGCGCATTGGCCTCATCCAGGTCAATCGCACCATGCAAGGAATAGTAGCGGGGTGGAATGATCGAGACGGTCTGTAGGTTTTCGCAGAGGTTACGATTGGCGGCATAAAGGGTCTTGACCTTATCGATAATTGCCAGATGTTTTTTGGTATCGTCGTTTTCAACCAGCACCTCGTTTAATTTAATGTAGATCGTGTAGTTGCCTTGAGGCGACCCTTCTTGTTCTGCGTCGCATCGAACCCAGAGGTCGTCTATTTCGGGGATGGCGTCAAAAATGATCTTCCGATAATCTTCGGTCGTGATGGCTTGGCTGGGGTAGATTTCTTCGGGGGGGAATAAGGCCAGTTTTTGATAATCGAGGGTTCCGGCGGCATCGCAGAGCAGATCGGCGGTATCAAAACGTGTCCGATAGATGAGGTCGGTCAGGGCATAACAGAGTTGTTCGAGAATCGTCACGCCCGGATCGTGCAGATTGTAATCGGTCCAGAGTGCGCCCGATGCCGATTGCACGATATCGAGCCCTTCGCGTTTGAGGGCCGCGGCGCTTTCGGCCTCAGGCTTTCCTTTTTTTCGTTCCAGATAGGTATTTTCGAGCATGGCGATCTTCCCAGCTGTGGACGGAGTCCTTCTCGTGCAATCCGTCCTCGTGTTTAAGAGCGTGACCCTCGCATGTCTTCGTCAAACCAAAGCTGGGTCAAGTAATATTTGATCCAAATGTCTTCACCGAAATCGCTGTTCGTGCGGAGCTCCAGGTAGTAGGCGCGACTTTCTCCCACCCAGCGTAATTTCAATTTGTCGCGAATAGATCGGTAGTAGGATTGGTGCGGTCGGATCTTTTTCTTTAGATTCAAAAAATTAAAAAACCAGCCTCTGGGGTTGTAGGTGTTTAAGGCATAGGCATGCAGCAGGGCGTACTTGCCTGACTTTTTGGCTCCGCCCACGCCGGCCATCACTTCAAAGGCCTGGCATCCGCTGAGGGCTCCAGTGATGGCATGCCATTTCCCGTCTGCTGGAATGGCTTTCTGATTGGTACCGATTCGTCCTTCCGATCGAATCACGCCGCCGACATCGAGTTCCCAGACGGGCGCTTTGATGTTGATGCCGATTTTCGTTCTAGGCTGAACGCAGTCTGCTTCCGTGCTTTCATGCGGTGCCTCTGTGTTGTCTTGGGAAAAGGAGAGGGCCTGTTTATTCTCTTCATTGCCGATTAATAAGTTGTCGGTTTTGGCGTCGATGCCGACAAACCATAGGGCGTTTTTGATTGGGATGTTTTTGAAGAAGCTGATGAGCCTGCCCGAGGGGCTTGTTGATGAAACTTTAAGGCCCTCATCGTTCGACTTGTCGAAGCCTTCGTCTATGACATTCAAGTTGGAATCGATGAGATCGCCGAATTCGTCTTGAGAGGGCAAGCTTCCGTTTTTGAAATAATTTTTGAGTGTCTCTCTGTTCTTTTTTGCCATAACCTTACCTTTGCTTAATGATGAAGGTGCTGCCGATTTCCAATTCGTCTATTCCTGTAACGTCCGGCGGGATGGATTCCACCTTATCTATCGTTTCGATATAGTGCTTTTTAAGAGGCATGGGCAGGCTCCAAGGGAAATAGGGGCGTATTTCCTCGACACGGTCCTTGCTTTCTTCCCCATCGGCTGAGTCGAAAAGTACATATTCCCCCTGCCCGTTTTGTGTCAAGTGAAGCATGGAAAAGTTGGTGACATAGTCGATATAAACCCGGTTTCGAATAAAGGCTTCCAGTTCGTAGCGGCGAATGGCCCAGCCGAAGCCCGCGTGATATCCGGTATCGCTCCAAGGGGAAAGGTAGTCCGAGATTTCTTGATTCAGCAACTCGACATGGTGTCCGGAAAGATGGTCCATTTTAAGTTTCACTGTACAACGAACCTGAATCTGTTCGTAGGCAGGATTTCGAACGGAAAGCCGTGCAAAGGGGGAAGATAACTTTTTGGCATAGGTTTGGATTTCTTTCAAAATCGCACCGTTCACTATGGGGGAGGGTGTATCCGATCCGCTTTTCGGACGTTGGGGGATGACAATGATTAAGAGATGTCCGGGGCGAATTCGATTTTTGGCTTCCTCTGCCTCGACCATATTGGCGAAGCACTTCACCTTAAATATTTCCGGGAATTTTTCCAAGATTAAGCGCTCGTAATCCCAGGGGGTCGTCGCTCTGTTTTTGTGCCGTAGGCGTTCGTTGATCCGTTTTTTGATATGGTCGGCGGATTCTCTGTGCCTCCCGCCAAAGCTCTTGACGATTTGCTTGACTTCTCCAATACCGGGAATCGATTTTAGCGGGGCCTTAATTGTCCCGGCAGCGAGGTTTTCTCCAGAGTGGAAGGACGATGTGTGCTCGGCCTGCCGGGTAACTTTGGCAGCGTGCGTGTGGATTGCGTATACGCTGCACAACCTTTCGGGATGTTCGGCCACAGAAACGCGAAGCCAGTACGGTTTTTCCGGCATGATGGTATTTCCCTGTTCGATTGTGCCGGGAATCTTTAATGTGACAATGCCCGAAGTCAAAAAACCGCCTGTGGTATCTGAGACCACTTGATAAGGATTGAGGATGTACCAGCGGTTGGAAGCCAAATAAGACCAGATAAAGTGGGACGGGGCGCTGCCTGTCTCGGGTGTTGTATCTTCCTTTAGATGAAAAAACAAGGTGAGCGATCCGGTCGGCGCCTCGGAAAGCCCGATAAAAAGATAGCCAGCCTCGCTATAGCGGGGCAGGAGGTGAATATGCCGATACGAGGTTGAGGATAAGCTTTCATGTCCGAAGGGGTGAATATGGAAAAACTGTCCCTCGTCACCGGCGTCTTGGGCATTGCTGCTCTCCCGCAAATTCAGCTTGGCAACTGCCTTGTAATTAATGGAAATCGCGTTCACCAGTGGCGTGTAAGGGGCATTCGGCACTGGTTTAAAGAAGGCGGGTTTTTTGAGTCTCGCGTTCAGGGTTAAAACCTGGGTCAATAAATTGGGGTAGGCTTTATGCCCAAAGCCGGTATCCGGTGCAGACAGGGTGAACTTAAAAAAACCGCCCTTGATCTCCGGGGTGTAGCTGAAAGGCTTGTCGGTATTGCGCTGCTGCGTCGGCTTAAAAAATTCGACAACGGCTTTGCAGGACAAAGTTCGGTGTTTGTCGATCAGGTCGCTGTCTTCCGTGTTGCAACGTTCCGTTTTGAAGAGCGCGGTCTCCGGTTGCGCTTCTTCCGCAAAGGGAAGCCAACGACTGCCATTGAGGGTTGTGATCCGGGCTTTAAAACTTGCATTGTGATAGGCCTCGGGATAAGCCTTGTAATAAGTTTCGAAGCCGCCCTTTTCTCTGGGGAGATCGCCCCACTCGAGCTGGGTTTCAAAGGAGGTGATCTTTTTACGCGCCATTTCGGCGTTGCCGACAATAAAATACGATCCGACCGAAGGCAGCGGCCCGAAAGGATTAAAGGGACTGTTTGGATCCAGTCGTCCCAAATTATTGTATAAGAGCAATTCCCGGACTTCTTTGACCGAAACGTCAATGCGGACTTCTTTAACGATAAAGGGGAGCAGAAGGGAATAGGGGAAAAGGTAGGCTTTAGGATTCATGGTCAATCGGAGAACCGGAAGTTGTGTTTCGTAGCCGGGACCATGGATCTCCGGTTGATAGGCGACGATGGCGGCGATTTCCGGAGAGAGATTCAAGCGAATCTTGAGCGCGTCTTTTTCGCAGCGCGGATCCAGCAGGTGGCAAAGGGGAAGATAGTCATCGACAGAGAGCCATCCCGTTTCGGTGCTGAGTTCGATCCGGAAAATCTGTGCAAAGACTTTAAAAAAGAAGGCGTGGCCTTCATTTTCCGTCTGCGGTTTAAAATCGCCGGTCTCTTCCTTCATTTTTTTGAGGATGAGGTCGAGCACTTCGTCCAGTGTCATTTCGGCATTGAAACCGTTTTCCGTCGCGTCTTCGGCCTCGGAGGCCGGCCGAAGCATTTTAATGGAAAGATCGATCTCCCGTTCACCCTCCTTTAGAAACAAAACGGGGCTTGCGATGGCAAATCCGAAACTGGCGTTTCGATATTGCCGCCCTTCGGCATGGTTCTGGGGCGCCCCAAAGAGCGGCCATGACTTTCTATCTTCAGGGCCTGACTCGCCGCTTGCATTGTCGCTGGCGGCTAGCGTTGATTCTAAAATTGGGATTTCGTTTTCTTTGACCGCCGTGATGTAGCCCAGACTATTTTCAGGAGAGCTGTAGGGATTGCGCGCGAAATAGAGCGTACGCAAGGAGACGATTTCAGCGGGCTTAATGAAAAGATCCGTATCTGTTGTATAGAGAATGTCTTGATGCCGATCATCAAGCCCTGCAGTAAAGGCAGTGTTCTTGCGGATAAAAACGGGCTTACCTTCCTTCGTTGGATGAAAAATAAGATAGGTGCTGTCCGGTATGCGGTCGCGTCCTTGCACCTTGAGGACTTTGTTATAGTAAAAATCTAAATGCCGTCCCTGAAAAGTATTTAGGTTTTCTTGGGCCTTTTGGAAGAGGCGGATAAAGGCAATGTATAGTCCGAGCGAGGGCGGATGATTGCGGCTTTCCAAGGAAAGCGGAAGCAGGCGCTTGGCGCTGGCTTTTAGGGAAAAGATCGCATTGTGAAAGATATAAAAGTTCGACTTTAAAAAAGAAAAGATTGCGCTCGGGTCATCCGAGGGTGTTGGGACGGTCTGCGAGGGTGTGGCGGCAAACCAATTGCCCTGGAAGTCGCTTTGAATGCGTGTCGAGATGCCTTCTCCATATTGTGAAAAAAACCGAAGCAATTGGCTTAGGCCTTTTCCGTAATAGGATTCTATTCCAACACCGATCTCTTGACGCAGTTTCAGGCCGGCTTCGCTTTCCGGGGTCTTTAATTGCTTGTGCCAGGTGTCTAGTTTTTTAACCAGGCGATAATTGGGGAAGGTTTTCCAAGCCTGTTCTTGAGACGTAAAAAGGTTTCGGCCCAGCCTTATGCCGCTGTCCCAAGCGGTTTCATTCATAAAGGCATAGAAGGCGGTTTCGGCTTTCTTCAGATCAAGGGTTTGGATGACGGCGAAAATCACGGCTTCGTTTGAAACGAAAAAAGGGGACCAATCCCCATTCGGCTGATTCTCAAGATTGTAGTAGGTCAGCAGGTGGGAAAAATCGGCGGCCATCGCCAAGAGGTCTTCAAAACGCATTTCGTCTACATCGATATATCCTGTTTCCAAAGCAGGCGTTATCCGGTCTTTTTGGCTGGTTCCGTCTTTCATCATTGTTCCGTCTTTGGGTTTGAATACCCCATGCGATTTTTCTGCCGTTTCGTTTTTGGCCAAGGCTTCAATGCGATTGGCCGGAAGAAGGGTTCTTTGATTATTTACAGCCTTGGGCGGGGAAGACAGCTCTGCCGCGTTAACGCCACGATCTCTCTTTCAGTGCAGGTATTAAAAGGCGGAAGGTCAATGCCGATGCAATAGAACCAATGCCCGAATAAGCCGGTACACTTTATAATTTCAGACTTGTCCCTTCCCGAAAATAAAATGGAAATACCATGTTGCTCCTGCTGTTTGTGGTTCGTATGGTATAGTCAAGGCCGATGTTGAGTAGGCCTTGGTCCCAGGCTACGAAATCGATGTCGATGCGATGAAGCGTGATGCGCGGTTCGAAAAAGAGCACGGCGCGTTTGATCAGGTCCTTGATTTCTGTCTCGGTGCTCTCGTTCATCTGTTCGAAGACCATCAGTTTAAGTCCACAACCGTAGGCCTGTTGTAGGGTCCGTTCTCCTGGGCTTGTTAAAAGAAGGATGTGGAGGCTCTCGCGGATATCTTCTTCCTCGGAAACCATCTTAACCGAACGGGTATAGCGATTAAACTCGGGGGGGAAACTCCAGCCTTTCCCCAAGAAATTTTTGTTATCGCTCACAGCCGTTTTCCTTGAAAGGCCTTAGGCACATCTCATGCATCCTCGAAATTGATTTGAAGCTGGCTGTCTCCATCGCTTTTGATGTCTTTTATTTTTTTGTCTAAGACATCGGCTTCTTCGTACAACATCCAAAAAGAAGACAAGGCATTGGGCGATTGGAGAATTGCCGCAAATTCGTCCGTGCCGGGTGTCCAGGTTTTGCTGCCTTCTGCTTTACCGTTGTCGAAGGACATAAAAATATTCCGGTTAGTATGGCGGTTAATAATGGTGTGGCGCGAAATGGACTGCAGTTTTTTTAGGCTTTCCGTCTGCTCCGAAAGATCGCCTTTTCCCGTTTCTTTCGCGATGGCCGCCCGATACTGCATCCAGAGGACCTTGTTGTTTTTTATCTTGCCGCCCGAATTATCGTATTCCCCCCAATTTTCGTCCGCGTGAATCTCGCCGGTATCGACTTTGAAGTAGTTTTTGTAGTCCGGATCTTTCTCCGGTTTGTCTCGGGGGTGTAGCGGTCCTTTTTTTTCTTCATACCCTTTACTTTTGATGCCGATCATTTTGTCGTAGTCGCTACTGCCGTCGTCGATTTTATCGCCCACCTGGCTTTCATAGTAATCGCCCCAGTTTTGTTCGGCGCCGGTTCGGGATTGTGTGATCTTGAGCTGTTCCGCCGTTTTTTTATCCACGTCTTTGAGTGTGTCGATCCGAGTATCCAGTAATTGTACTTTCGATTTTCCTTTCACCACATCGCGAGTATAGGCGGTGTTTGCCTTTCCCCATATTGTATCCTCCGTCTCGCTTGTGTCGTAGGCGTCAATGCCGTCGTTATGGCCTTTCACATAGGCGAGTTCATCGCTGGTGTGGACGTTTTTCGAGCGGCGGCGCTGTAGGGCGGCACCTTGATGGATGAGTGAGGACAACTTCCGTTGTTTCACGGATTCAAGGCGGCGATCGGAAAATTGCGCAGAACCTCCCCTTTTTTTTGATGGCACGCGGGCGGCGGTCGTATTGAACCTTCGATGTTCAGGTGTCGATTTTTGCACCGTGGTCTTCATCCCCCAATAATCACCGTCGGACAGCCCACCACGATGTTACCGCCGTGGGCTGTCGTATCGCCCAAACGCACGGCGGGTTTGTTCGTAATCATCACCGTGGCCGAGCCTTTTACGATGCTGTCGGGTGGACCGACACAAGTGGCGCTGTCGCCCATGACCGATGCGGGCATACCGCCGATGAGGACTGTCGGCGCTCCCGGCCCCACGATGGGACCGCCCACGTGTGGAATGGGGGGGACACCCGGGGTTTGCATAGGGCAGACGTGCATGTCCGTTAAGCGTGCGGCAGGGGGCATCTTATCCTCCTAATTGATCATAACCATCGCGCCTTTGACGGTGGTTTGTCCGGAAGCGGAAAGTTCTGCAGTGGCGCTCCCTTTTCCGACAAAACCGACGTTGGCGGTGTTATTGACATTGAGTCCCGAAACGTTCACATCCGCTTGGGAGGTGATTCCGATTTCGCCCACCGCATCCAGCGTAATTTTCCCTTTTGCGGAGATGGCAATGTCTTTTGGGCTGTCCAGTACGATTCCGCTCGAACTCAGTTCGATTTTATTGCTATTTTGATCCTGCACGAGAATCGACTGGTCTTTGTCGCTGATAATAATTTTATTCTCGCCCGGTGTAATGAGGGTAATGACTTTATTTTCGTCGTCGAACTCGATTTTTAATTCGCTCTTGGTAACCAGGGCTTTAATGAAGTTGTCGGCCGTGAGATCGTAAGGCGGCTTTCGTTTGCTGCTATACAGGCTGCCGAGGATGATGGGGTGAGAGGGATCGTTGTTCATATAGCCCAGCACCACTTCGTCGCCGATTTCGGGAACGAAAAAAGAACCGATGCCGTCTGAGGCATAAAACTTCGCCATGCGTGCCCACACGCCTTCGGTTTCTGCTTGTAAGACCGGCACGGAAACCTGGATTTTTTGTTCGCCTTCGGGATCTTCGTCGAGTTTCATCACCACGCCGACTTGCAAGCCTTCGACACCGGGCAACAAACCCGAAGCGGGGGGAGAGACCAAGTCGCGCCGCTCGGCAAACCAGCTGGGCGACATGCCGAAGACGGCCTCCGTTTCCCACATGCCGTTCGAAATGTCGTGATGAACCCCACTGACGAAGACATTGCCGTTAAAACGGTTGCCGACGCCGGCGAGTTCGATGAGCGTGCCGATCTTTGCCTGGGCGCTGCCTTGAAATTTCATGCGTCCTCGGATACGAGCCAGGCCGGACTTGATCTGCTGGCCCTTGGTCCAGGCCTTTAGGGCCTCGGACTCCAGGGGCGTGGCGCTTTGAAGGCGAAAGGAATCGGGCCCGACCACGCTGGCCAAGGTCGCCGAATCGAGGTCGCCTTGGGTATTGAGGGTTTCAGGCGGCGAGCTTTGTTCGACGACTGCTTGAGATTTTGGATCCCAGGCCGTGCCGTCCACTGCGCTTAATTGGGTCCGGGCGTCAATGTCGCCTTGAAATTCGATGAGATCCTGGCCGTAACTTACTTTTAATGCTGCGGAAGCGCTGGTATCCGGTGCCTTGACCGAAACCTTGGCGGCGTCGACGGAAACGAGCAGGCCGTTCACCTCGGCGCGGGAGAGGATGAAATCCCAGTCGCTGCAATAATATTGCACGATTTCTTTGTGGCTTGTCGTCGTGGCGTCCACGTCGGCGGACAGGCCACTGTAGTTTCCGATCAATTTCGAAAGGATGTCGCTGTCTTTCATGTCCACGAAGTTGGCGTTCTTCCGTCCGAGGGTCATCGCCACGGCCTTGTCGCGGCACTCGATGACGAGGCGGGCATCGTTGTCGCCCGTAATCGAAATGCTGTGTTTAATCACGACGCCTTGAAAGATTGTGTCCTCGCTTTCATCGTAACCCGCATTAATTTTGATTTCGGTGCCCGGCTTAAAATCGTCCGTATTGCTTAATGGGAAATCTTGGTTCGGCATGTCCCCATCCATGAATACGATACGCGCAGCAGGGACTTTGTTGATTTCACTGTCGACGGAAACAGAAATCACCTGTGTGGTGTCGCTGACTTGTGTGCCGTTGCTAAATAGCGTTAGACGAACGACACTGCCGATCGTGGCTGAGGGCGATTCCGCCATAACTTACCTCAAGGGAGGAAAATGGAGTTTGGTGCCAGGCTTGAGATTCCGAAAATTGACCAAGTGATTTATTCGTGCGACATCAAGATAATAGGCGCTGTCGTTATAAATGCGATAACAGAGCAGAGGCAGGGTGTCGCCGGCTTTCACCTCGACCACATGCGTTAGATCGGGAGAAGAGCGGTTTGCCTTGAGCGACTCTTCTTCCTTGCTCATGGCGCCGACAAAAGACAATTTCACCTTGGCCCTTAAGGGTTCGCCGCTGGGTTTAAACAAGGTGTAGTCGAGCGACATGGATTCCATGCGCCCGAAAAAAATGAGACTGCCCCAGAGCAGCCGAACATGATTGGGTTCATGTTTCGAACCATCGTAAGTGTAGACAATGTCCTGAAGCTGCTGGACTTGCGTTTTAACATCGGGGGAACCAATCCCGGGAATGGGGAGGTTCACCACACCGGTACCGTCTATCACCATGTCGAAGCTGACCTTTTCCGGTTCGACGGCGTTGAACTTCGACTCGTTTCCGGATTGACCGAGGGTCTTTTTCTTGTTGTAGTTAATAGACAGATTATGCGAATAGGCCGATGGGTTGAGCATGACCTCGAAGGCCTTTTTCGAGGCATCGACGCTGATATTTCCCGCCGAATCGAGGGTGCAGGGAGAGATACTCAGCTTTTTTTTAAGCCCGGTGCTGATTCCCGCCATCTATCGTTCCTTTTGTTCGCGCAAGAGCTGAAGGAGCAAGGCTCGGCAGTCGGCAAGGATGTCTTGCTTTAAGGATTCGGTATCCTGATCCGTTTCTCTGAAGCGGTGATCACTCCTATTTTCGGAAGATTCATCAGGAAGCACAGTGGACTTGATTAACATCTGTTTAATTTCGATCGCCATCTCAACTAGATCAGTCTATTGGAATAGTTATAGCTCAGTTCAATCTTCTCGATCGCCACTTCATTTTTCATCGAACTAAAAGGTTCGACTTCCCATTTGACGGGATAGGCGTTTGCAAAAGTCCAGGCCCGGACGGGGACCTTGTTTTCGTTCATTAAAAAAACAGAGATCGGCATGGGAACGATGGGCGCAATAAAACCGGCCTCGAAAACGGAGCGGCACCAGATGACCAATGGCGAGGTCATTTTCGCAATGCCGCGCTTAAGGACCATGTTGCTGTGTTTTACCGACTTTGGCAGTTTGTGTACATAGCGGTTTTCACCGCCTTCGACGACTTCTTCGGTGTCGATTTGCGAATCGATGCCCGTGACTTCTTGGAATGAAGTGTCCGACATTCCCAAGGTCGCTGAAAAGACAACCTTAAAGTAAAAAGCCGGGAGCGGATACTCGTCCGCTTTTAAGATCGATAACAGACTCAATCGTACGCTCCGCTTAGGTGACGAGGGACTTGAGCCGCGTTCTCTGCTCAAGCCCCGTCGCCGAGATTATTGTTTCTTGATCAGCCATTTCCAATCGTTAGACCTTCGTGGACGATTTCGATGGATTCGATCGCCACTTCGTTGCCGTCCGATTTGAGGTCGGTTCCCGTGATTTTGGTCGGCCAGGCATTGGCCAGCGTCCACACCATGGTGGGCGCGCCGGCCTCATCGAGCAGGCTGATTGTTACGGGCAAGCGCTTGATGGTGTTCATTTTGATCTGATTGAACCAATCCCAGAATTTATTGTCGGATTTGTAGATGCCTTTTTTCATCGTGATATTCCCAGCCTTTTTTATGCCGGGCATTTTGATGGTTGAGAACTCGGGGCTATCGCCGTGCCGGTACTCGATGGGCTGGGCCTCGACATCCAGGCCGGAGACTTCTTGAAACGACATGACCGTTGAATCCCATTTCACCTGAAAATGAAATTTCGGCAAAGGCCATACTGTGGTTGACTGCGCGGATCCATCATCTGCCATGATATACCTCCCATTAAATTTAGATTATTCAGTGCTGAGTGCCATTGTCCGTCGTCGGTGTAAATCAAGCCAAATAAAGCTGGGTTTGGCCGACTACGACTTCTGCATTTGTTGTTGAAAAGTAATCTCGATAAATTCGGCAGGCCGCGAAATGGCCACCAGCACGGTAATTCTCAAAATCCCTTCCAGAATGTCTTCCGGAGTCATCGTTTCGCCGAGACCGACATGCACGCTAAAGGCGTCATCGGGACTTGCACCCGCCAAACCGCCTCGTTTCCAGATGCCGGTTAAGAAATTTCGGATCATGCTTTTCATGGTGGTCCACGTTCCGGCATCGTTTTTCTCGAAAACGTAGGCCTTGCTTGCCAATTTGATGGACTCTTCCAACATGATCATGGTTCTTCGGACGTTGAGGTAACGCCAGTCGAGGCTGTTGCCATCAAGCGTTCGCGCACCCCAAACCAAAGTGCCTTCGCCGATGAAGGTCCGAATGGCGTTGATCGATTTTCCCTGCGTGGTGACGTTTAGATCTTCCTGTTCGTCGTGCGTAATGTTCACGGCGGGAGAGACGACTGCGGCCAGGCTCACATTGGCCGGTGCCTTCCAGACCCCTCTCAGGTTGTCCACCATGGTGTAAATTCCGGCCATGGCGGCGCTCGGCGGCAGGAGGTTGAGCTTGCTCTTGATTTCCATCAAGATTTTTCCAAACAAGGGGCTCATGGCGACCAGGGTTTTATTGAGCAACATTTTATTTGAAGCGACATCTTCCGGCGCGAGTCCTGCCCAATCACTGGCGATATTATTGACGGCCTCAATCTGCTGAGTGATCTTCCCTTTTTTCGATTTCTCTGCAGGGCTGTCGGTCTCGGCCACTTCCGGTGCTGTATCGGGTAGGCCGAGTTCGGTTTTGATTAGGCCTTGAAGGACATCATGATTCGATATGTTTTCGCTGCTTAAATCTTTATCTTGGGTAATGGTGGTATTGACCCAAGGATAATACGCCGAAGCGTAGTCAAGGTAGTTGATGCCCAATGCACCCCGAAAGCCTTCGACACAATCGCCCGAAGGATCTTGTCGATCTTTAAAGCCTTCCCAGACATCGAGCACCGCGACCCTGTTTCTCATGGTGCCGCCGCAATGGGCCAAGGCCGTCTGCTGAACCGAAATACAGTCGTCCTTTGCCAAAAGCACCGCATCGGGGATGACGACCATGGTCGGCTCCTGCTCTTTCACCAGGAGGTTGATGCCATTCTGCAACTTGTCCGGCGCGACGTCATCGCCATATTTTCCCACAGACACAATGTAGCAAGGGCCGCCGCCGTTTTGAAAAAAGAGCATCATGCTGTAGAAAAGGAGATACTTTCCTGCATCTTGGGTTAGGGTGTAGTCTTTGCCTCCGAAAGAAAAATCGGAAGCCCCTGTGCTTTCCGCCACGGCAAAGGTGGCCTTTGGACCATAACCATAATAATCGTAAAATTCCGCCATGGATGTAATCCGCCATGGTTTATTCGATAAAGACTTCCCTTTATTGTCCGCTTTTTCCGTATATCCGACAAAGGCCGGGACCGCAGTGGCCACTTCGACGACGGAATTGGGGAAGGCGCTCTTTTCGACAATGTAAACACCGGGGGTTTTCATTTGAGCCATGTTCTCATCCTCTCTTTAGGGTTAACAGTTGATGTAGATTTCCGATATGTCGGATTCCTTTCCATTGATTGTTTCCTTGCTAATTTGTTTTGCCTCCGCGACGGGCAAACGTTTGATGAGTACCTTTCCATTTCCGGTTCCCTTCTCCCTTAATTGGAAGCGGCAATCCAGTCTTTCCCGCAAAGGAATCGGGTTTTTCGATCGGAATGTCAGGGCAAGCTTTTTATCTTGCAAAGGTTCCGAACCGGTAAACTCGAATTCGGTTTGATGGCTGAGGTCCGCGATATAGGCCTCTTTTCTAGCCATGTTACCTAAGAGATAGTACTTCCAGTAGGTTTCCCGTGCTTTGAATTTGATGATGTAATTTTTTGCGGGGTCTGATCTTTTGGACATGCCGATATTGACGACAAAATCGGGGTGGACTAAGCGATCCTTTTTCGTGAGCACGGTGTTGAGCCGCGTTTCATCCAGGGGAAGGAGATCGGCTCCCGTCACGGTTTCAGCCTCATGGAGTCTGAAACGATTTTGCCTCTCGTCTCGGGCATTTTTATTGTCAAAATAGGGCAAGGCGTTTTCTTTGTAGACCACGGCTTCGGTATAAATTTTAAAAAATAAATCTTTCGAGTAAACCCGGTATTGGAGCGCGAAAGGGTCTTGGGTATCTTCCAAATATAGGTCTAAGGTTTTCGCTTGGTCCGAATCGTAAAAAACGCCGATGCCATTTGGCATTGTTCTCGTGAGTAAGGCCGATTTTTGAAGCAGGGTGGCGGTGGCGTCGGTCGGCAAGAAATGGAGCCCCAAACAGATTTCTCCTAAAAAAAAAGTGTGGTCTACAGAAAGCGTGAATAAGGGTCGATAAGATCCCAAAATAACTCCAAAGGGTTACTGGTTCGCCGTGCTTCGCGGTTCTCTCAAAGTGGGGACCTGGGCGACCACGTCACCTGCATCAAAGGCCACCATCCTGACTTTATATAAAATGGAGGGTAGATATTTACCGCTGAGAACGCCCCACAAGGTGCTTAAATCTTTGATATCCAGGTTTTCAATGTCTAAGACCAACTTCTCGATTTTTTCATCCAACTCGGGCGTATTCTGGTGGTCAAAGATGGGGTGTCTTTGAAAAAAACTAATCGTATTCGATATAAATTTCAGTGCCTCGGTGTATTGATTAAAATATCCGGCGGCCATCATATATAAATTTAAATAGACCGGCGGATTACTAATCGCCGTCCGATGCGCCCCGCTGCCATTTTGATTGGAGACACGACCCACGGCTGAGTCTTTCTCGATATTCACGATAAAAAGTAGGACTTTATTATTTACATGGGGAGCGATGGTCCCGTCTTGTTCTAAAATATTTGAAACCACCACCACGTCTTCGGTTAAATCGAAGATACTTTTCAAGTATTGGTTCAATTGAAAGGCAATTTGGTTTATAGCGAGATCGACCAAGAGAATGCACCCGAAAATAGTAAACTTTTTAAGAGAAAAGCTCGGAAATGCTTGTTGCTTGGGATGTTGAGAGAGAGTGTTTTTACGCGTTCCAATAAAAATTGTCAAGTCTATTTGGAACCTAATTTCGAGGATGTTCTTTTAATAGGATCTTTCGTCTTATTTTACTCATTATAAAACTTGCCTCTTAACAATTCACAGCTTGCTTCAGAACGGGTGTATGTTGCACACACAGGCTTAAAAGTCGATTGGGAAGTTGGGACTCCCATTGTCTTCGATTAAACCGGTAACAGAATTCATTGAGATACTCTTGTAAAT
>JAJDBW010000051.1 GCA_029261155.1 Nitrospirota bacterium
ATTAAAGATCACATTGCCGGAGACATCGACACTGCCCTGAGGGTCGGTTGGATTTCTTTGGAAGACGTTCTCTTTTTTGATGTAGGCTTCGTTCAAGAAATTCGGATTCTCAATCTTCTGATACCAGAAGCGCCGGCCATCCGGAAGGGCAATGACTTCGGATAAAAAACCATTGCCTGTGATGGCCCCCGTAATGACTGCACCGGGTACCGTGGCGGGATTGGTTCCCCAAGGCGCAGGGCCTTCAAAGGGAATGGGCGTGACGGTCGAAGGTGGAAGAGGTCTCGCCGGAGCCGTGGGTGTATTATTGTGACTTGCCCCTGCGACATTAATGCTCAATAGGAAAACAAAGGTCGTAAAAATAAGGACACTTATTTTCTGTTTAATAATTCCATGACGGCAACTTTTAAATAAGTATTCCATAAATATCCCCCCAATTATTTTTATAGATATAATTATGTAAAAAACTGGTTTACGATGCCGCTTAATTCATTAATTTGCGAATTAAATTACTAAATTTGGAAGATCATTCCGTTTATATCCATATATAAGTTTGTGAGTAGTATTCATTTTCGAATAAAATGAAATTCTTGAGCATTAATGCGGGCATCATAGTCAAGACAGGGAAATATGTCAAGAAGAGTACACGAATATAAAGATGCGTTTTATTAGGGGCTTAGACCGAAAGCAAATTTCAGGGCTCCGGAAAAGTCGTCTCGGGTGCTCAGAAAAATAGTGGGTGTTCCGCTCAAATTGCCGATCGAGATATAGTTGTCGTGTCCTGCGTCGATCTCAATTAGATAAGAGGACCATTGGGCGCTACTGTTACAATCACTTTCGCAGTAGGCATAACGAAGATGGTTATTCCTGGAATCTCCATATACGACATGGCGCTGCTTGAGTGCATCGAGTTTAATTTGCGTGCTACGTCCTCTGCCCTGATTCGAATCGGCGGTAATATTTTGCCAATCATTTGTGGAGAGACAAGCGGAAGCGGTGGCACTTGGGTCGCAATAGGCATATTTTAGTTGGCTGTTTACGTTATCGCGATAGCTGATATGAATCCCTTGGTTATCCACAAAAATGGAGTTTTCTGTGCCAACGTCCCCTGCCGTTGCGGGAATGTCTACGTGTACCGTTTCCCATTCTGCTGGCGTGTTACAACCGATTGAATTTAGATCCATCGTACAGGTCGCATATTTTAACTTGAAATTCGCGTAATAGCTGATGTGAATACGATTGTCTTTTACAAATAAAAAGCTCGGCTGGGCATAAAGATTGTCGCCAGGTTGCCAGCCGCCATCGACTTCGATCGTCGTCCAGATCCCATTTGTCTCACAGTTCGATGCACAGGTAGAATACATAAGGGAATGCTGCATCCGGTGTTCCAGTCCGACGTAAACCTGGTTTTTTGCGTGATAAATAATATGGATCCGTCCCTTGCTGTCAACTTTGATAAAGGTGTCGCTGACGCCGTCGGTGGCATCATAGACTTTCACGGGAGTCCAAGTTAAGCCTCCAGGTTCTTTGACGGCATATTTAATAATGTGGGCATCATCATCATGGAGTGCATTAACTTCGTTTTCATTGTTTGCATCGGGGATCGCCGTTTCAATCGCAAAATCACGATAACTCACATGAAGTCGACCGGCCATATTGGGACCGATCGATTCAATTTCCAGGTTAATGTCTCGTCCGAGTTTGTGAGGGGACGAAATCGCTATGGCCGAAGGGTCGATAATTTCTTTGGCCCAATTTTCCACTTTAGCGCAGTCGTTGGGAAGTCCGTTTTTCATTGTTGAGCAAAATGCATGTTTAGGGGATCTGTTCGTGACCGATAAGTAAGTGATATGGATGGTTTGATCCGGATCTGCTTCGTCAAAATGAATGGCCGTGCATTCACCCGCATCATCGACGGCGATCATCACAGGCGTGCCATCCGCTTCGAAAACTTTATCGCCATTTTCATCGACCGCCTGTTCTTCCATGCCCTTACCATCGAGAATCAAAGTGCTAAAAAGAAGTTCTGGGGCGAAGGCCCCGACCGTAAAGGTCCATATATAGTCCGCTTCTAAACCCAGCCCGTTCACATCGCGAATACCTTGATCTCCCGCTTTTAAAGTTAGGGTGTAGGTTTTACCAAACTTGAGCGCCCTAAATAAATGTAGGATAATTGTTTTACAGTCTGCCGATTCGCAAGCGAATGAATCGATACCGGTTGTTGGCGTGATTTCTAATCCGCTCAGGAACGTAGCGGGATTCATTGCCTTATCGAAGGTCATGGTAATTTCTGAAAAAGCCGAAACCTCAGTGGACTGATCGATCGGTTCGACTCCACTGACTTTTGGATGGGCTGTTAATGGATTGCCTGGTCCTTCACCCGCGGGCGTTCCTGCACTCCCGCCTTTTCCACAGCCCGATAGGCTTAATATCATCGAAAATAAAATGACGACCTGTATTTTTTTTAAGCCACTTAATTGGAGCAACGACTTATGCCTTTCCTAGTCAGGAAAAAACTCGAATACGTCCTTAAGACAAGGTGCTAAACATCATATTTAATCACTAGGTAGAATACAGAAGGCCCTTTTTTAATACCCACACAATACGCGCCCGCATTCTCTCCTAGACAGGTTCTATGCGGATGAAAAAAACGTGTGTTGGTAATTTCGGAGGTATTATAACGCCAATTAGGGGATTATTTCTAGGTTTTTCGGAAATATGAGAAATCGAAATCTTGAGGTTTAACAGAAGGCTTTAAGATCGTTACTGAAAAATAACTTTAATTTGAACAGAAAATTAGAGGTTCTGTCTAGGATATTGGAGATATCCGAGTTGAGTAGACCGCGACAGCCCATATAAAAAAGGACAAAACGATCATTCTAGATTAGTAGTGTGCATGGGGAATGTAAATAAAATTTATTGGACTTATAAAGTTGAATGCTTGATATGGATCAAGGAAGGGTGATGGATTCCGAGGGAAGCGTACACCCGGCCCACCAACACGGAAAAGGAAGGGTCGATTGCGAAAAACCGCCGTTGTTATATTCAAAGGAACCACTGCTGGTTAAGAGCTCAACGGTATTGATCGTATCCACGGTATTCGTTGAAAAAGGTGCCGTCGTGGGTGTGAGGGCATTAATAGGATCGAGGGACATGGACCAGGTAATGGTCGGTCTGTTGGTTGTGCTGTCAAAAGTTCCGGTCACGGACCAAGAGGTATCAATATCCATCCGCTGATCCCCGCTGCCAAAAGCAGCGAGGGTGCCGGGCGTACCGACCGTCGCTGCAGTGCCGCCTGCTGTCAAGGCTGTAACTTGCAGCGTTTGCTGGGTGCCGCTTGACGAAAGTGGCGAGAGCACAAAGGAAAAATCGTTCACCAAATCAAGCCCCATGTGGGCGTCCGCAGAAGGACTGAAGTCGCTGTTAAATTGACCCGAGGAGATTGGATTGGCATTCATTTGCAAAATATTCGTTCCTGTGGGAATCGTCTGTCCCTGGCTAAGGGGATCAAATCGTAGGTCGCCACAATTCAGGCTGCTGTTATTGGCGCCGACGGCATTGGGGGCAACACCCGCTCCGGTGTTGGGGTCGCCCGGAAGCGTGCCGCACAGGATTTGGTCGTCGCTGGTGTTGGGCGTGGCGTCCGCGCCCGGATGAATTTGAGAGATTACCCCGAAGAGATTATCGGTGATGGCTCCCGGACCGAGTTGGCTGAAAAAAGGACGCGTGCCGCCGACGATTTTGGTCGTCCCGATAATCGTCGAATTCGGGTCGGCATGATTGACAAGATCGGTGGGATTAAATCCGGGTCCATTCGCAGCACAGCTGGTCCCTGAAGGACAGCCGGAAGGGCTGCTCGCCAGCTGACCCGAAGATTGGGTATTGGTGAAAAAATCGTTACTCTGCCCAAGAAGAAAAGCTGGACGCACCAAGAGGACGGTCGCGACGAGAGCAAAACAAAAAACTTTCGATGAGGTCATGGCGATACGCACCTTCTCTTTAGGGTAAAAATGTATTCGATCGGTTGATACAGCTTGTTCCATTGGAATCGTGTTGGCATCCCCCCTGCCCACCCGATTGTGTCAGCGTTACACTCGCAGTCGGCACGCCGCTCGGAAAAGTAACCGCCGTGTTAAAGGTGCCCGATTCAGACGACCTCACCGTTCCGCTTGCTGTGGTATCCACATCACCTGTAGATCCAAGATCCCGAATTTCACTAAAGTAACTTCCTGTTGGGTTGGCCGTCAGGTTGCCATTGAGGTCTGTCGTCGATTCCACCTGAAAGGAGATAATGAATTGCTGCATATTGTCCCCATCTCCCCGGTCGGTTCCGGTATTTCCTTCGTTGCTGGTTATGCCATTGGACCAGCGTTGGGTGTGGCCATATTCCATAATATGACGGCGCCCGATAAGGTTGCCTCCACCATCGAGAATGGGCTCGGAGCGAAAGTGATTTCCGATTAAGGTTGGGGGGCAGCTGATGCAATCGGGAGGTGCTTGGGCGGACCAATTAACTTTATAAGAGGATTGGCCATTCGATTCAAAATTTCCGGCCTCTCCCCCCCCTCCAAAACCGCCGCCTCCCACTAAAGTATCCTTAAAGTCTTGGCGAACCGTAAAATTGTGATTGCCGGGACTTGCACCTACTGGCACGGCATTGTCGTTGGCCGTTCCGCCGATATCCATGCCGTTGCTGGCCTTCGCTCCCACCCCAAATTGGGTATCCGCGCCAACGGGAATGCGCGGGAAACCGGTAAAAGGATAAAAATTGTTGCAAAAGCGGGTATTCCCGCAATCGCCCGCATCCATATTCCGCTCGTCTCCTGCCCAAAGGACACCGCCCGTTGTCATGCAAAGGTTGTTGGAACCTAAACCCGTCTGTCCAGGACTATCCCCATCAGCTGTCCCAAACCCGCTCACACAACGAATCTCTCCAGGAACCACGGAATCCACCCGAATTAGACTTTGCGGACCACTAATGGATCCGCCTCCAGGATTCACTGTGAGTGGACTGCAGTCAATACGGGTCGCAGCGCACTGGCCCAAGAGGTTGGTGTGGTTTTGGTTACGGAAGTTTTGGGAACTTGTGGTAATCGTGGCTTGCGCAAAAGAAAGTCGGAGATTTGCACCGATTCCAAGAATTAAGATCATTAAAAAAACGAGAAAGTACTTCAACATTAAAGACCTCCGGCATATGGAGCCTAAGCGTGGTAGTTCTATACAAATTTACCTGAAAAGTTGAATTTCGTCAAAAACAAACCCGCAACAAGGTTTAGAGAAACTAGAGGTCATAGCAGATTCAAGCCCACGACCTTCTCCCGCTGTTACTTAGGACTCTCGACATCAGAGGCCTCAAGCGACGCCGGACAAGGATTACACTCTATCCTTAAATTACGCTTCTTTTCGAATCGACCGAGCTTCCTTTAAATTGGAAACAAAGATCTTGCCGTCACCAGGATTACCCGTGCAGGCGGCGATGCGGAGGGTGTCGACCACTCGCTCGACCTCGGCTTCCTCGACGGCGATCATCAAGGTGATTTTGGGCATTTCTTCGTAGTGAACCGCGCCCACCTGTATGCCGCGTTGCCGACCGCGACCCAAGGTCGCGTATCGTGTAAAAGAAAAAACCCCAGTTTTCTCTATTTCAGAAATCACATCCCGTTCTTTTTCAGGCCGTACAATGGCCACGATCATTTTCATTATCCCACCTCAACCCAATCCGGCGTCATTTCTACGCCTTTTAAACTGTGCGGCAAGTAGCGAATAATCTTCTCTTCGAGCCCTTGAATCACTTGTTCCGGCCCAATTCGCCACACGACATCGTTAAAGGTCTCCCCTTCTTTTCTTTCCACCAACACGATGTCGAGCAAGGCATCCAGTGTGGGAAGTATCATTTCGTCCGTAATGCCTTTTCGCACCATCACGCCAAGTGAGGCGTCTCGATCCACCGCGCCGCCCAAATAGAGTTGATAAGAATAGCGCCGGGCATCGCCCACCGGCAACATGGTTCCGGCCAGGCCGATTTCCGCCGCTTGGTGTTTCGCACAACTGTTCGGGCAACCCGAAATGTGGATGGAAATCGAGGCCAGCAATGCGCGTTTTTCCGGATCAACCGGCGCATAATGATTAAGGATCTCCCGTGCCGCGCCTTGGGCGTGGGTTACGGCCAGGGTGCAAAATTCAATACCCACACAGGAAACCACATTCGCCTCACCCGAACTGCCTTTCAAATAAAAGCCCATCGCTTCGAGTGCCTTGATCAGGCCCCTAAGTTTCCTAAGCGGTACCCAATGCAGCGCGATGTCCTGATCCTTCGTTAAATAAAAATGACCATCTCCATAACGTTTGGCAAGCGCGCCAAGAGAGACAAAATCGTCTGTCCTCATTTCTCCGAGCGGGACAGCCACCGTCACTTGCGTAAAGCCGCGCTGCCGCTGGCGCACGACCCCAGGAGGTAAATTCGGATGCCTCGGCCTAAGCACACTCGCCATCAATCGCTTGCCGACACCCGGCTGTTTTGTTTGTTCGCTGTAGGACAGAAAGGGGCCTTCCCATTGCTCGGCAATTCCTCTTTTTTCGTGGAAGATTTTGTCAAAGCGTTCCCGGAAGGCATCAATACCCCATTGATCGATCAAATATTTCAAACGCGAGCGTGCCTTATTTCTATTGCCAAACCGAGTGTGGAGTTCGAATATCGTCTGGCAAACGTACAAGGCCTCCGAAAGTGGAAGAAAATCGCGAATCTTATATCCGAGCTTCGGGTGCGCCCCAAGACTCCCGCCGACCCAGAGTTCGAAACCGATTTCACAATTTTCGCCCTCGGTTTCGCGTCGCACCGCGGCAAAGCCGATATCGTTAATCATGGCCTCGGAGGCGCAGCTTTCGCAGCCCGAAAAATAGACATTCAAACGGTTCGGCATCATCGGATTAATCCAGTCGGAACGCGCGATGAAGTAGTCACTGATGGCCTGCACAAAGGGTTGAACGTCGAGAAGTCCATCCGCTGCAATGCCGCCATGCGAACACGCCGTCACATTGCGCAAGGTGTGGCCGCACGCGGAACGCGTCGTGAGACCGATTTCACGGAGCCCCTCGAAAATACGGGTGGCCTCTTCCACCCGAACCCAGTGCAGCTCGATCGATTGCCGAACCGTAAGATGGATGCGGCCACGACCCTGAACTTCTGCAAGCGTAGCCAATGGGGCGATTTGTTTTGGTTGTATCACGCCGCCGGGAATCCGGATGCGCATCATCGAATACCCATCGTGTTTTTGAACGCAGAGGCCGTAGGTTTTTAATCGATACTTGTCGTCGGGAGATACGGCCAAGGAGCCTTGCGCTTCGATGCGGGGAAAATCGAGTCCCAGCCCTTCTTTTTTAATCTTCTCTAAGTCGAGGACCTTCAGGGAAACGGGTTTTTCTTTTTTTTCACGAAGGAGAGGCCTGGCAGATGGAAGCACCGGATTCGCCTCTAAGAGCAAGGCATCGACCAAGTCGGTACACGATCCGCAACCTGTCGTGGCCTCGGTACATTGGGCAACCGATTCCCGGGTTTTTAAACAACCCTCCCGAATGGCTTTAACGATGCTGCCTTTCGAGATATTGTTGCAATTACAGACAATATCGGCATCCGCCAGCCCCGATGCGGGAGAAGGCAGGGCTCCGTTTTGCGCAGCGGGTCCGACAACAGCAAGGCCTCCAAAAAGTTGGTCCTGAATCGCGGAAACATCCTCTCCTTTTCTCATAAGGTTAAAAAGGCGGGCCGAGTCTTTATGATCCCCCAATAAAATATAACCCTTCAAGCGGCCATGATGGATGATGCCTTTTTTATAAATTCCCTTTTCCGTATCCAGCAGTGCAATTTCTTCCGCGCCCAGTCCTCGGAATAATTCTCCGGCTGAGGTTAAATCGATGCCTGCAACCTTTAAGGTTGTTGCGCATTCTGTCCCTGCGTAGCGTCTTTCATCTTTTCCGGCGATCACATCCGCGAAGACTTGGGCCTGCTCTTTCAAGGGTGCAATAAGTCCATAGGTTCTTCCGCGATGTTCGATCACATCGCCAAGGGCATAGATCCTCGGCACACTGGTTTCCATGCGGTCATCGACGACGATACCGCGATTCACCGCAAGACCGGCAGCCTGTGCAAGACCCGTATCAGGTCGTGTCCCCGTCGCGATGATGACCATACCGGCGGAAATCGTTTCTTCCGAGCCCTTCAATCGAACGCCGCTTACCTGATCGTCGCCGAGAATTTCTTCTGCGGTGTTCTTAAGTAAAACGCGAATGCCCATTTGTTCGATTTGCTGCTTGAGGAGGGATGCCCCTGCCGGATCGAGTTGTTGCTCCATCAAGCGGTCGGTTAAGTGAACCACGGTGACCGACACGCCATAGTTGATTAAGGCACGCGCAGCTTCGAGTCCCAACAAGCCGCCACCGATGACCACGGCCTCTCGCTGATGACAAGCCTCGGCAATAATATTTTCGGTATCGGCTACGGTCCAAAAAGTATAGACGCCCTTTTTTTCATGCCCTTTAATGGGTGGAAGATGAGGACGGCTGCCGGTCGCCATTACTAAATAATCGTAAGTAACTTCGGCCCCTGTTGCATCGCGCACAGCTTTGTTTTTTGTGTCAATCGAGACCACGGAAATACCTCTTCGATAATCGATGCCTTTCTCTGCATACCATTCCTTTGAGTGCACCACAATCTTTTCGAAGTCGCTCTTTCCTGCAAGCACTTCGGAAAGGAGAATACGATTATAGTGAAGTGCTTGCTCTTCCCCAAAGAGGGTGATCGACACATCCGAATCGGTCTTAAAAATGGCCTCAATCGCGGCAATACCCGCCATGCCGCTTCCGATAACGACCAGCCGCTTTGAACGACCCTCAGAATTATTCACGCGAACCCACTCCCATTTTAATCTGTCCCTCCGTTAAGTCTTGCTCGATTTCAATTTCCGAAAAAAGACCGCTGTTCGCGAAGATGGCCTCGCCTTCGATCTCACGGTCAACGGACGAAAGATAATATTCCCCACTAAAGGCATTCTCCGGTTCTTGAAGATAGCGTTGACACACCAGAAAACTGCAGAAGGCCCCGAAGGCGATCACGAAGAAAAAGGTCTGCGCATCGACAAAGGAATACACCGTGAGATAAATCACCGCCCCGACATTGCCGTAGGCCCCTGCCATACCTGAGATTTGGCCGGTCAGTCGGCGCTTGATCATCGGAATAATGGCGAAGGTCGCGCCTTCGGCCCCTTGAACAAAGCAAGAGCAAAGTATTGTCACGATGACGGCAAAAGGGAGCGGCCAGGTCGAATTGATTTGTGACATCATCAAAAATCCGATGGAAATACCGATCATGTAAATGAGCATGACTCGCTTTCGGCTTTTCATACGGTCGGAGATGACACCGCCCAGGGGCCGGGCAAAAAGGTTGACGAAAGCAAAGGAGGATGCGATCAGGCCCGCCACTGCCGGCGAAAGTCCATAGGTCAACTCAAAGAAAGCAGGCAACATGGAAACCACCGCCAGCTCGGCCCCAAAATTGGCCAGATAGGTCGTATTGAGCGCAGCGACATTATTAAAATCGTAGCGGTCATCTTCCGGAACACCTTGCTTTAAGATCGGCAAATTGACTTTAAGGATTTGGATAACCTGATAGACCACCGCGACGGCAATAGCACCATAGGCCATCGCCGCGGCCATGGGGCTTAAGATACCGCTGCGCTGAATTTTCCAGACCAGCAAAGACAAACCCCCGATCATGGGAATGGTCCACAGGATGAGCTTGATCATATCTCCCCGACTGCTGACTTCCATGGCCGCCACTTTTCGCGGCTTACGAAAAACGGTGCCGCTGGGCCCATCGGAGATGCCGAACCAATAAAAGATGCCGTAGGCCAGGAGGACGACACTGTTGGCGGCAATGGCATAGCGCCAGCCCGCAGCACCGCCAAATAAATAAAAGGCGATGGAGGGAAGCGCCATGGCCGCGGCGGCCGATCCGAAATTGCCCCAGCCCGCATAAAACCCTTCGGCAAAGCCGATATCTTTGGGTTGAAACCAAAGGGCCGTCATATGAATGCCAACGACGAAACTCGCACCGATGCAGCCCAAGAGCAATCGAGCGACCAATAATTGCACAAAGGTTTCGCCAAAGGCGAAGAGAAAGCCCGGTCCGGCCATCACAATCATCATCGTGGAAAAAACACGGCGCGGGCCCCATCGATCCATCGCCATACCGGCCAAAATACGCGCAGGAATGGTTAAGGCGACGTTGCAGATCGCAAAGAGCTTGATATGGTCTTCGGTCAACCAGGCCACCGATTTCAACAGGGTTGTGGCCAAGGGCGCCATATTGAACCAGGTGTAAAAGCAGAGGAAGAAGGCGATCCAAGTAAGATGCAGGGCGCGGATTTCGGGACGAGAAAAACGAAAAAGCGATGCGGCCTTCATTTGCTCCCCGCCTCCTTCATACCGGTCCGTACCGAATAGGCTTCAACAACATCCTGTACGAAAATCTTGCCATCACCCTGATGCCCCGTTTCGGCGCCGCGTTCGATGGCTGCCAAGGCCTTCTCATAATCTGCCTCATCGACAACCACCATGAGTATCACTTTTGAAAGCAGGTCATAACTAATCCGTCCCACAGAAACACCGCGTTGGCGTCCTCGACCCAGGACCGGCATCTTGGTCACGGCAAAAATATCCGATTTTTCGAGTTCATTAAATACATGCACTTCTCGATCGGGTCGAATGACTGCGCGTAAAAGTTTCATCAGATAGCCTCCTCACCTCGGTCGTCCGTACTGATTCGAACAGCCTCTTCAACATCGGTTACAAAAATTCTGCCGTCGCCCACAGCTCCCTTCCCGGAACGGTTCGCCTTCATGATCACGGCGATTGCAGCGGATAATCGCGCCTCCGGAATGACAATAGAAAAGTATTGCTTCGGTAGAAATTTAATCGATACTCCTTTTTGATCTTCAACACGATCAGATTGGGAACGCAATCCCCGCTGATGACTTCGGCCCAATACGCCAAAGGTGGTGTAGGACGTGATGTCTGCCGCTTCGAGGGCAAGCCGGGTCAGCCCATGTTTTTCGGGCCGTAGAATTGCGATCACTTCTTTTAATCGCCCTAATGCGTGGCGGTTCTCTTTTATTTCTCCGCCATGTGATGCAAGCTTTCCCGTCAAAGGCGGAAGCCGTTCCGCCGATACGGGGTTATCGACTATTGCAAGGGAAGGTTCTTCCATAACAGGCTGACCGATGGGTTCCGGAGCCGAAGGTAGGGGTGGATCTCCGGTTCGTCCCGCTGGAGGAAGAATAGAATATTGGCCGCCATATTTCTTCCGCCACGTTTCATTAAGTTGGCTCCTTTCGCTTTGACCCAATAGCCTCTTGATCCCGACAGGATCATTTTGATAGGCGTGAATTGCGCGAAGCCATTTGACGCTCTTATACCCTTGAAGGAAGGGAACCACCAATCGAAGCGGACCACCGTGCGCAACCGGAAGTGGGTTTCCGTTGAGCCCATAGGCTAAGAGTACACGCGGATCTCGGGCTTCCTCTCGAGACAAGCCTTCGAAATACATACGATCTCGAGAATGGAGTGCGAAATAGCCCTCAGGGTGTGTATCTATTTTTAGAAAATCGAGTAAATCGACCAGGCGAATGCCTTCCCATTCGACCTCCTCAGACCAGTTAAAAATTTGACAGATCAGGGGCAATTTCAACTTGACCCGGGGAAGATGGGCAAGGCTCGGCCATCCAATAGGGCGCGGGTGCTGATGCAAGCCACAGACATCAATTTGAAGAGAATCGAGATTGACAGGAGCCGGTATGGGATAAAGCGAAAGTACGGGCATCAGTTCGGCTTCGAAATCGGCCCTAAAAAATCGATTTGAAAATTTGGGAAGTTGAACACCTTCTCGCATGAATACCTCTTTCACAAATAAAAAAAGGCGCCTGAACCACGAGGATTCAGGCGCCTTTGCCTAATCATTTACTCAATCCCCATTTGTTAAAGCAATTCCGATACCTTTTCTCTTTTTTAGATATTCGCAAAGCGAAGTGGACGAATTCTGCCAAAAGCGCACTTCCATAAACAAACAATTTTGTCGTGTTCAAGACAAAAATGAACGATAGGAATAGGACACAAAGGCGAAATCACAGCCATAATGGCCGCTTTCAATTGAAACTGACCATGCTTCGATCAATAAAGCTGCGATAAATTAAAAAATTTCGGACCGATAAAAGTCCTTTAATTCCAAAACTTGACTTCGCTTTCTAGGCGCTTTAATCGAACTAAAAATATATCGCGGTTTTATTTCTCTTTTGTATCGTATTCAAGTAAACTGTTATCATAATGCCAACGAATGAACACGGTGTGCCTGTCGTTTTAGTGGCCAAACCTTTAAGCATCATAGTCGATTTCCTTAAACAAATTTACCTTAATCAAGTTACAAAAACCGAGATTATGAGACCTCAAAGAAGCACAGCGTTTTTGAGAAATTGATGACCCTTAATCACATAATTTCAGTCAAAAATATTAAGGTTTTACAAAGCTTTAACCTAAACGTCTCCCTGTGCTCAAATTGGAGACAATTTCTTGACACCTATAGGGTTCTATGATATCTGTTTAAGGTGTGTCGGTATGAGGGATTTCCTTGTCTTTTCGCAAAAGTACAATTATTGAAACAGCTCAAAAATTAGCGGCCAAAGGCCAATTCGACAAAGCCATCCTGGAATGGGAAAAGCTCATTGCCGAGGCCCCGAACGATGGAAATATCTACAATTCCATTGGTGATTTACATCTCAAAGCGGGCCAGAAAAAAAAGGCAACTGAAGTTTTCATTAACGCTGCCGATGCCTTTCAATCGGCCGGCTTTGAAATGAAAAGTATCGCGGTCTACAAAAAGGCCCTAAAAGTTGATCCATCCCGTGTCGAGATCCACGAAAAACTTGCCCATGTTTATTCCGAGCGTGGCTTAATTGGAAATGCAATCGACAATTACCTAAAAGCCGCAAAGCATTATTTGCAACAAAACGACTTCCATGCCTCCTTAACTGTCTATCGAAAAATTGCAGACCTCGATCCGAGCAATTCGGACATCCTCATTGAAATTGGAGAAATGTGTCAAAAACAAGGACACAAGGAAGAAGCCATAGCGGAATATGCGAAGGCGGTTAAGCTGTTTGAAGAAACAGACCGCGCCTCTGAAGCCCAAGCGATTATAAGTAAAATAGAGGAACTCGACCCTAACTATTCTAAGAAGGGTCCAGCTTCAATCCTTGAAGCAGCGCAAAAACCGGAAGCAGACCTTCTTGATGCTGATGACCTATTTATGCCCAATGCGATTGACGAATCACCCCTCACCCCAGAAGACACCGAAATGTCTGGCTTACTTGAACCCGAACCAGAGCTTATGACCAATGAGCAAACAGTCTATTCATCTGAACTTTCGCTACAAGCTGAAGATAAGGCAGAACTAAGCGTTGGTGAGGAAACGCAGAATGCCGGTATCGATAAACCCATCGAAAGCTACCTCACTGAAGCCGAGGTCTACACTCAATATGGACTTACCGATAAAGCCATCGACCAGCTTCGTGACGCTGCGGAACGCTTTCCGACCGAGGTTCAACCGCAGTTAAAGTTAAAAGAACTCTACGCCCAAGAAGGCCAAACCGATAAGGTCGCAGAAATCTGTTCAACCTTAGCAGGACTATATAAAGATAATGGTGATGACGCCAAACGCGAATCCATCCTCGATGAACTCATGGCGATCCAAGCTCAAATCAAAGAAGGAGCGAGCGCTTCGAATAAAATCGAATCACCTGCCGCAGCACCCACACATGATGAGGCCTTTTTAGACCCCATAGAACAAGAGGCTTTTCCAGACAGCAAAGAAGATTCACTCGCCTTAATTGCCGGTACAGAAGCCATCTCCTTTGACGATGAAGCCACCTTATTGGCTGAGCCCGGAAACCCTAAAGAAAAGGAATCAGCAGAAACGAGCGGAGCCCCATCCTACTTGAAAGAAGTAAATGAACCCGCATCAGCCCAGAGGGACGTAATTTCGGAAGCCAAGCTGGGTTCCGATGTAAACGAAATGGATAATTTCTTCCTAGATGAAGAGGAACTGGCTCAAGAGGAAAATGCTGCGCCGAATCTCTCTACCCCGCAAGAAGTCCCGCCGCTGAACAAGGTGGAACAAGACATTCAAAAGGGTGATATTAATCTCGAAGATTTTGCTTTGGATTCGGAAGCACTATCGGCAAGCTTTGATGAACAAAACCGAACGTCGGCAGATCCCGCCCCCGTGGGCAATACGCCTGAAGAATGGCCAAGCGATCGCTTCCTATCTGAAGAAGCCCTCGCCGAAACGCCCCTGCAATCCACAACTCATAACCATAAAGACGAAGCCGAAGACTACATCGATTTACAAGCGATCATTTCAGAAGACCTTGAAGAAGAAGAAAACGAAACCACGCTGGAAAGAACAATCCGTAGTCTTCAAGGTAAGGCGCAAGAAGACCACGACGCACAAGAAATTGAAACACAGTATGACCTGGGTATCGCCTATAAAGAAATGGACATGATTCATGAGGCGATCTCGGCTTTTGAAATTGCCGCGCAAGGAGAACATCGCTTCAAGGATGCGATGACCATGTTGGTCATCTGCCATCGGCGCAACGGATCGATCGACGCGGCGATCAACTTACTCCAAGAAGGCATCAATAACCGAAAGATGAACTCAGAAACCCTCATTACACTGAAATACGAGTTAGCTCTCCTTCATGACCAACAAGGCAACAAAATAGAGGCGGCCGTTTTATTCGACGAAATCTTTGCATTTGACCCCAACTTCCGGGAAGTCGCAAGCAAGCGATCCGCCTTAGTCAAAGATGACCTTAACTCCCCATGGCACGATTCCCCGGATAAAGAGCTTTCAAAAGGCAGCACAGGTCAAAAGAAAAAAGATCGCGTTTCTTACCTTTAGGTGACATGAATTACCTCGATTTTTATCAATTAAACGAACAGCCTTTTTCGATATCCGTCGATAACCGTTTTTTTTATAACAGCGACCAACATGCGGAAGCCTTGCTCAGACTCAAATATGCCGCGGAGCACAGGAAGGGCTTAGCGGTTTGTGTCGGAGATGTGGGCACCGGAAAAACGACACTCGCGCGAAGAATGCTTGATGAATTGGATGAAGCAGAATTCGAATCCGCCCTGCTCGTGGTGATTCACACCGCAATTACCTCCGAATGGCTTCTAAGAAAAATTGCAATCCAGCTCGGCGTGGATAATCCCTCAGAAGACAAGGCAAGTCTTCTCAACCAACTCTACGCTCGCCTCGTCGAAATTAATGATGACGGGAAAAAGACAGTTGTGTTGGTCGATGAAGCGCAAATGCTCCATAATAAAGAAACGATGGAAGAATTTCGTGGAATCCTCAACATCGAAATAGAGGGCAAGAAGCTCATCACCTTTGTTCTTTTTGGACTACCAAGCCTCGACGATACCCTCGCGCTCGATAAAGCCCTACAACAACGTACGGCCGTGCGGTATCCGCTCCGGTCTTTTGCACAACAAGATGCGACGGCGGCTTACATACAGTGCCGGCTGGATGTCGCTGGCGCAAAAAAACCGCTTTTTGAAGAGGCTTCATTCGCGGCCATTCATCACTATTCCGGAGGCATCCCGCGTTTAATTAATACCATCTGTGACAATGCCCTCCTAGAAGGTTTCTTACAAAAAAAAGAACGCTTAGATGAAAACTTAATCAAAGAAATCGCAAATGACCTCAAACTCCTCTCAACGGATTAAGCGCACTAACCTTTAAAAACAACCTTCCTTTAATTCAAACAAAATCCCCCTTCAGATCAAATCAACACAAGGCCACGCTCAGACGCGTCGACCTGCTTTGATGAAAGGTCGCGCAGTAGATCAAAATTGTTCTATATGAAAACAATATGCTATGATTCTGCCTCATTTACATCAATAGAACACGAATAAAGCACCCATTTTTTAGACTTAGCAAGGATAGTATCGCATTATTTTTTTCATAACCCCAATATTAGGATAAGTCATGCTCTGGGTCGGCCTTACGGGAGGAATCGCAAGCGGTAAAAGTACTGTATCGCATTTTCTTCATCGAGAAGGTGCATACATTATCGACGCCGACCAAATTGTCCATGCCTTGCTTTGCGATAAAGGTGTCGTCTACGATTCGGTGCTAAAGGCCTTCGGCGAGATCATACTGGATCACGAACGCAAAATAGATCGTAAACGGCTTGGCGCGCTTGTCTTTCGGAATCCCGACCAACGACAGCGGCTAAATCAAATCGTTCATCCCTACGTTTTTAAAAAAGCGGAGACCGAAAAAAAGGCCATTCATGCCAAAAATCCGAAGGCCGTCATCGTATTCGATGCGGCCCTCTTAATCGAAACAGGCGCCTATAAAAAAATGGACTGGGTTCTTTTAGCCTATGTCGATCCCGAGACGCAGATCCAACGATTAATCAAACGGGACCACCTTTCAAAAGAGGATGCCCTACTCAGAATATCGGCCCAGATGCCCATCGACGAAAAAGTCGCTCTCGCCGACGAAGTCATCCGTTGTAATGAACCCCTGAACACGGTAAAGACATCCCTTCATCAAGTTTATGCTCGACTTAAAGAAAAAGCGGGAGACAACAGGCCTTCTGCTTGACTTTGATTCAAGCACCCCATAAAATCTCCCTCATTGTTTTATCTCCATGGAGGTCTCATGCGCAAACAGCAAATTACCAAAGCGGTTATTCCAGCTGCTGGACTCGGCACCCGTTTTCTGCCGGTGACGAAGGCATCGCCAAAGGAAATGCTGCCCCTTGTCGACAAACCCCTCATACAATACGTTGTGGAAGAAGCTGTCGCGTCTGGAATTCGGCAAATCATCATTATCACCGGCCGAGGCAAACGCGCTATCGAAGACCACTTTGACATCTCTTTCGAACTCGAAGAAATTCTAAAACAAACAGGAAAAAAACGTCTACTTCCCGAACTGAGAAACATTTCCGAGATGGCCGATTTTTGTTATATTCGTCAGAGTCAACCACAAGGACTCGGTCATGCCCTCCTCTGCGCTAAACACGTTATCGGAGACGAGCCCTTCGCGGTGATGCTGGGAGACGACATCATCGATCATCCCAAACCGGCGTTAAAACAAATGGTCGAGATTTACGAAAACCATCACGCACCCATCATTGGCATTCAGCAGGTCGAAAAATCGGAAGTCCACCAATACGGAATTTTAGATGCCAGCGTCACGAAAGAAGGCCTCTACAAAATCAAAACCTTGGTTGAAAAACCAGCCGTGGCCGATGCCCCCTCCGACCTTGCAGTCATCGGGCGCTATATTTTGACCCCAGAGATTTTCGAACTACTCGAGAAAACCCCGCCAGGAAAAAACAACGAGATCCAACTCACCGATGCACTCAAAGAACTGGCAAAGATCAAATCCATGTACGGCTACCGGATCGAAGGCAGTCGCTACGACGCGGGCGACAAGCTCGGTTTCCTACAGGCCACGGTCGAAATGGGTCTGAAAAATCCTCAACTTGGAAACAAGTTCCGCAACTACCTGAAAGGCCTTTCCTTATAGTCCTTAAGCAATCGCGTTGCCAAGCCTCATTTCGTTCGTGTACAATGAATATCGTCCATTATCCTCTAGCCCCAAAAGGAGCATTGCGTGGCAAAGTCAGCTAAAACAGAGAAAAAAGAACTGGATCTTCCCGATATCCTTCCCCTGCTCCCGGTAAGAGATATTGTCGTTTTTCCGCACATGGTCTTGCCCCTTTTTGTGGGAAGAGAAATGTCCGTGAAGGCCATCGAACAAGCGGTTTCCGGCAACCGCATGGTCCTCCTTGCCACTCAAAAAACATTAGAAGTTGAAAAACCCAAACCGAAGGACATCTACACCCTAGGCACCATCGGCACCATCATGCGCATGCTGAAACTCTCCGATGGCCGAATCAAAATCTTAGTTCAAGGCATTGCCAAAGCCAAAATCGTCTCCTTTACAAAGTCGACCCCCTACTTCCAAGTCAAGGTCGAAAAAATAAAAGAGCCCAGTACGGATAAGCTCTCTCCTGAAGTGGAGGCCATCGTTCGGACCGTAAAACAACAGATGGAAAAGGCCATCTCATTCGGAAAATTTCTCGTACCGGACGTTATCGCCTTAATCGAAAACATCGAAGATCCGGGCCGCTTATCCGATCTCGTGGTTTCCAATCTCGGACTCAAAGTCGAAGCGGCTCAGGAAATTTTAGAAACGATTGATCCCGGCGAACGACTGAATAAGGTCAGTCATCTCCTCGCCAAAGAGCTTCATGTCATGACCATGCAGCAAAAAATCCAAACTGAAGCCAAAGGCGAAATGGACAAGGTCCAAAGAGAGTATTTTTTAAAGGAACAACTAAAAGCCATTCAAAAAGAGCTTGGCGAAGTCGATGAACGCGCCAAGGAAATCGAAGAGTTTAAGGAAAAGATTGCCGAAGTAAAAATGCCGGAAAAGGTCGAAAAAGAAGCGACGAAACAGCTTCGACGTTTGGAACAAATGCACCCCGATTCTGCGGAAGCCTCCACCGTGCGCACCTACCTGGAATGGATGGTCGAACTCCCCTGGGATAAGCAAACCAAAGACAAGCTCAATATCATCACGGCAAAAAAAGTCCTCGATGAAGACCACTACGACCTGGAACGGATTAAGGAACGCATCCTCGAGTACTTGGCCGTCCGAAAAATGAACAAAAAAATGAAGGGGCCCATCCTCTGTTTTGTCGGCCCCCCCGGTGTCGGAAAAACTTCGCTCGGCAAATCCATCGCGCGCGCCCTCGGCAGAAAATTTGTTCGAATTTCATTGGGCGGCATTCGGGACGAAGCCGAAATACGCGGCCATCGCCGTACCTATGTGGGCGCCCTCCCCGGTCGCCTCATTCAGGGCATGAAACAGGCCGGGACCGCAAATCCGGTTTTTATGATGGACGAAATCGACAAAATCGGCACCGATTTTCGGGGCGATCCCTCCTCCGCCTTATTGGAAGTCCTGGATCCCGAGCAGAACAATGCCTTTTCCGATCATTACTTGGGCGTTCCTTTCGACCTCTCACGCGTCATGTTTATCACCACGGCCAATCAGATGGACCCCATCCCCAGCCCCCTCCGAGACCGCATGGAAGTCATTGAACTTGCGGGCTATACCACGGAAGAAAAAATCGGCATTGCACGCGATTTTTTACTGCCCCGACAACTTGAAGAACACGGCACCTCAGAAAAATGGGTGGGTCTTTCCGATGCCAGTCTGGAGAAAATCATTAGCAGTTACACCCGTGAAGCCGGCGTCCGAAACCTAGAGCGGGAAATTGCGCGTGTGCTCAGAAAAATAGCCCGCCGCTTAGCGGAAGGAAAAATGAAGCGGACCGTCGTCACGCCTGCCAACTTACATCAGTTTTTGGGGATACCCAAATTCCTTCCGGAAATGGAACAAGAGAAGGATGAAGTCGGTGTCGCCACCGGCATGGCTTGGACACCGACGGGCGGAGATATTATCCGAATCGAAGCCACTTTAATGAAAGGAAAAGGCGAACTCACCCTGACCGGATCACTCGGCGACGTCATGAAAGAATCGGCCAGAGCCGCCCTTTCCTACATTCGATCAATGGAAAAAACCTTAAAAATTAAACCGGAATCCTTTTCCAAAAGCGATCTGCATATACACGTTCCCGCAGGCGCCATTCCGAAAGACGGCCCTTCCGCCGGCATTACCATCGCGGTGGCCATGACCTCGGCCCTCTCCACTAAACCGATTCGAAGGGATGTCGCCATGACCGGGGAGATCACCCTACGCGGGCGTGTCCTTCCTGTAGGGGGATTAAAGGAAAAAATCCTTGCAGCAAAACGTGCGGGGATGAAAACGGTCATCCTACCTAAACAGAATGAAAAAGATTTGGACGAAATTCCCAATCACCTTCTCAAGGGCCTCGACTTTATCTTTGCCGATCATATGGAAACCGTATTGGACGCCGTCTTCAGAAAGAAAAAAACCTCCAAGCCGCCTCGCCCTAAAAAGACAGGGCGCCGTCTTAAAACCGCAAGCCAGGGTGCAGCACGTCATCCATGACCCTTCAGGAAGCCGGAGAATTCGGTCTCATCCGGCGGATCAAAAATAAGCTCGCCGCCTCCGACGCCGTGCCCTTGGGCATCGGCGACGATGCGGCGGCGGTCCCATCCTCTTCCTTAAGTTACACCCTGCTCACCACAGACACCCTTGTCGAGCACATCCATTTCGATTGCCGCCTATCGCGTTTCTCGCAGCTGGGATACAAAGCCCTCGCCGTCAATCTCAGTGACATCGCGGCCATGGGGGGCAAGCCTTCCTATTTCCTCGTTTCCTTAGGACTTCGGAATAATTTACGCCTGGCCGACTTGGATCAACTCTATCGGGGCCTCGCAAAGGCAAGCGAAGAAGCGAAGGTACTTATGGTTGGCGGAAATACCAGTCAATCGAAAAAACAGATTTTTATCGGCATCACCCTTATCGGCGAAATCGCAAAAACGGAGTTGGTCAGTCGAGCCAAGGCCAAGGTGGGAGACGCCCTCTATGTCACCGGCACTTTAGGCGATGCAGCGGCCGGCCTGTCTGTCCTAAAAGAAAACGCGGATCACCGGAAATATGCCAAATTGATTCGACGCTATCAAAGTCCTCAAGCCCGCGTTCAGGAAGGACGCGCCTTGGGAAAAGAGAAAATCCCCTCGGCCATGATCGACATTTCCGATGGACTCACTGCCGATTTAAATCACATCTTGGAAGCCAGCCATGTTGGGGCCGAACTCTTTTTGGAGCGCATCCCCATTTCACCGTCCTTAAGGCGTTATGCCAGAGCAAAAAAAAGTGATCCCTTAAACCCTGCGCTCTATGGCGGGGAAGATTACGAACTCCTTTTTTGTCTTCCCCAAAAAAAGATTTCCAAATTTGAAAAACTGTGTCAACGCGGCGTCATCCAAGCTACCCATATTGGCTGCATTATTGATAAAGGCCAGGGCCTTGTGCTCAGAGAAAAAGAGGGCGGCCTTCGAAAACTAAAGCCTGGAGGCTATGATCATTTTAAGAAAGTGAAGTAGAAGCGCAAGGCTTTACGATAGATTAAGAACGATTCAATGGATAAAAATTACGAAGAATTTCACGCATCCCTGCTCTATTGCACCCGATGCGGCCAGGCCATGCCCGTCCACGAACGCCTACTCTTAGTGCTTCCCACTGGCAACCTTTACGATTACCGCTGCAAAGGCTGTGGTCAGTCCCTTGGATCAAAAACAGAAAAATCACAGACTGAATTAAAGTCGCCTTAGGCCAAGCTTTTTCAAAACAAAAGCCCAAAGTTAAATTCCACACAAAAGTCCTTCCCCCGCCGTTTTACGCGAAGAAAAGCTTAAACACAAAACCTTAGATCAGGCCATCTTAAGATAGAGAAGGGCTTCCTGTTCTATAAAATATGTTCAGTTTTTGTAGGGTGGGGCTTTAGCGGAGCGCCGGTTCAGGCGATTCAGCGGGCTGTTGCGCCTTTACTTCCTTCGATTCCGCAACATGGCTGAGGTTGACGGACACAAGCTTGGAGATACCCGTCTCTTCCATGGTCACGCCATAAAGGACATCGGCGATCTCCATCGATAGTTTATTATGCGTCACAATAATAAACTGCGTTTGTTCAGACATCTTCAAAATGGTCTGTGTGAAACGGCGGGTATTTTCCTCATCGAGCGGCGCGTCAATCTCGTCGAGCAGACAGAAAGGCGTCGGATGGATAAGGAAGGTGGCCAAGAGCAGCGAGATCGCCGAGAGTGCCTTCTCGCCGCCGGAAAGCAAGGTGATGGTCCGTTTCCCTTTTCCGGGCAACTGCACCAACAAATCGATACCGGACTCCAAGGGATGGGCCTCGTCCAATAAAATCAGGGCCGCTGTTCCACCGCCGAAGAAGGAGGTAAACACTTCTCCAAATTTTTGATTCAGCAGATGAAAGGTATCGACAAACAAGCCGCGCGTGGTCTTGTTGATTTTGGTGATGGCCTCGCGAAGCCCCTCGATGGATTTCAATAAGTCGGCCTCTTGCGTTGTTAAAAACTGGTAGCGCTCATCGAGTTCGCGGTATTCTTCGATGGCGGTCATGTTCACCGGTCCCATTTCATCCAACTTCGCTCTAAGGCTCTGACTCTGAGCCTTCGCTTCCTCAAGTGGCGGCATGTCTTCTGTGGAGTGATAGCTGGCGATATCGATCTGATAGTTCATTGCAACCGCTTCGGTAATTTTTTGAAGGTTCATTTCCACCTCGACCTTTTTCACAGCGACATCCTGAAGACCGTCCTGTGTCTCACTCAAGGCCTTACGGAGAGAAGCGCTCTCTGTATCGAGCGCTTGAAGGCGCGAGATGAGGCTTGCATGAATTTCTTGCTCTGCACGAATCTGCGCGATGCGCGCCTCCCGCTCCGTGGACAATTGCTCAATCGATGCGACCGCCTTTTCCTCATCGGATCTGGCGATGCCCAATTTTTCCTGAAGTGCATTTTGTAAACCCACCTGTTCTTCTTTGCGGCGAACAAAGACGGCATGCTCCGTGCGAACACGATCCTGTTTTTCTTGGGTATGACGGCTTTTTTCTTTTAATGCGCTGGTCATCATGCGCAACTGAACGCCCGCCTCATTCAGGGTGTTCAAGGCCGCGCGGGCGGTATTTAATTCTTGCTGCTTCTTTTCGAGCTCGGCTTCCATCTCTTCTTTCAATGCCCGTTTTTCGACAATCAAGGCTTGTTCGGATTCTTCTTTTTGAATCAGCTCTTCGACTTGCGCCCGATGCTCTTCTTCCTCGAATTGCAGGGTTTCCAACTCTCTCGCATAGCGATCGACCTCAGAGGACAAGACTTTTTGATCGTTCTCTCGCTCGACCTTTTCCAAAGAGAGCGTGCGAAGGCTTTCCGAAAGGCTTTCTAATTCATCTTTCGCTTCAGCCAAGGCCTGAACATCACTTTCAATTTCCGCTTCCAGAAGGGCCATTTCTTTTTTGAGCACATCGATCTGGTCCATCAGGGATTGAATCTCCCGCTTCTGAACCAACACCCCTTTTTCGTCTTGCTCCCGCCCGCCCGATACGATGCCATAGTGATCAAGCACTTCCCCTTCGAGGGTCACCCAGGCTTCAACTTTTGGAAAGCGCTCCCACAATTGAAAAGCGGCGTCCAAATCGTTCACGAAAAAAACCGAGGACAAGAGTGCCTCCGAAAGGCTTTCATAGCCGCCGCGAAAGGAGAGCAGGTCCTTTGCCTCACCGACCAAGCCCGCTCCCGATACGGCCTCGGAAGATGCAGGGCCGGACACACGGGCTTGGCTTGGAAAAAACACGCCACGGCCCATTTGGCCCTCGCGAAGCAGGCGCATCCCTTTTTTAATTTCGCTTTGGTCACCCAAAACAATGCCCTGGAGCCGCGCGCCAAGCAGGGCTTCGGCGGCGCGCTCGTAGCGTGCAGGTACCTCGATTAAATCGGCCATCATGCCCTTTAATCCGCCCAATTCCAGAAAGCGGTTTTCGCTCCCCTCTTTCTTTTCCAAGAGGCCCCGGTAAAAATGCTTGCGGGAATCGGCTTCGGCCTTCGCCGCCGCGAGTTCTTCTTTTAAGCCCAGCAAGCGGCCTTCTTTCGTGTCCAAGGCGTCTTCGGTTTGGCCGATGAGGGCCAAGACCGCTTCTTGACGCGCTTTCTTTTCACCTAAAATCTCGCTTGTATGCAGGCTTTCCGCTTGCCGCTGTTTTAAACTGGTCTCGGCTTCCGCCGATTTTGCGCTCAGTTCTTCTCTTTCGAGGCTTCTGCGTTCTTGCTGTTTGTGCAAGGCCTCCTTTTGCACCTGAAAGTGAAGCAGGTTGTTGTTTGCGTTACTTAAGAGCGAGGCGATATGGAAGAGATCGGTTTTTTGCTGCTCAATGTCGTCAAAAGCGATGCGTCCCTTTTCTTGAAGCGCCTGGGATTCCGCCTCGTTTTTGGCCAGCGCCGCCTCTTTTTCGGGCAAGGCCAAGGCCAGGTCGGACGCTTCTTTTTCGAGTTGATCGGCCTCTTGAACCAGGGCCGCAATGCCTTCTTCGAGACGCGTAATTTCCAGGGTCGATTGGGCCTGGGCCTCCAGCCATTCTTTGCGTTGCGCGTGCAGGGTTTCTATCTTTCCTTCCAGGCGTTGAATCCGTCCCTCCATTTCAGAGGCCTCAATATTGGCCTGTCCCAGGAGGGCGTCTTTTTCAGTGAGCGCCGTTTTCGTTTCGGTATGCTTCAGGTCTAATTCGGCCAATTGAGAAGCGCGCTCGGCGCGTTGATCCTGCAAACTTTTTTCATTCTCGGCGAGCGCTGTACGGCTCGTATTCCACTGGGCCCATTCCTGCTCCGCCAACTGTAATTCGAGGGTTTTGAGGGTTTCCCTGAAGCCCTTATATTTTTCGGCCTTGCGCGCCTGCCGGTCGAGGCCCGAGCGCTGGCGTCTCAATTCGTCGATAATGTCCCGCACGCGAAGCAGGTTTTGTTCGGTATGATCCAGCTTGCGAAGCGCCTCGGCCTTGCGAAGGCGGTATTTCGCGATACCTGCGGCCTCTTCCACCAACTCGCGGCGTTGCAGGGGCGAGGCCGTAATCATGTCGTCCACGCGGCCTTGTTCAATAATCGTATGCGCCTTGTAACCCGCACCCATGTCGATGAGCAGGTCTCGAATGTCTTTCAGGCGGCAGGGGGATTTATTAATAAGGTATTCGCTTTCTCCGGAGCGGTACAGGCGGCGGCTGAAGGTCAGCTCGCCATAAGGCGTATAGGGTGGGGGAAGTTCTTTGGCGATGTCGCCGACCGTGAGCGACACTTCGGCCACGGCCAGTGCTTTTCGATGTTCGGTGCCGTTGAAGATGACATCTTCCATTTTTTCGCCACGCAGGTTTTTTGGGCTTTGCTCGCCCAACACCCAGAGAATGGCATCCGAAAGATTGCTCTTGCCGCAACCGTTGGGGCCAACAATGCCGTTGACCCCCGGTTGGAAAGCGACCACCGTTTTATCGAAAAAGGATTTAAAGCCAAAGACTTCTAATTTTTTGAGGCGCATTCTCCCTCCTAAAGGCCGGAAAAAAGACAAAAACCACATTTTTAATAACACAGCCACAATAGGATGTAAAGGGGAAATATTCAATAGAAAGTATAGGCTCTAAAAAGGGCCTACCATATCTTGGGTTTGGGGGGATATGGAGGGCCAAACAGATTATTTTATTTGCCTCTGAATGATTTTCAGACTGGCAAGTGTAATCCCCCCTTTGAAAAAGGGGGGCTAGGGGGGATTTAAACAGGTCAACAATACGAATAAGGATAAAATCCCCCTCAATCCCCCTTTTTCAAAGGGGGAAGCATAAGATGTTAGAAAACATCGCGTTGTTTACACATTTGTTGATCCATGAAAGTGTTCAAATAGCTTTTCATAAGGGGTCATGTCGCCAATGCCCTTATGGGGTTTGACGGTATTATAAAAGTTAATGAAACGCAACAGGCTGATCT
>JAJDBW010000052.1 GCA_029261155.1 Nitrospirota bacterium
ACGACCTTTAAAGCCGACAAAAGAGCATCCTTGGAGAAAATCTTATTTAGAATTGAAAAAGTCAGGGCCTCACCTTTGAATCTGAAAAACCGGACATTTCTATTTTGGTGACTTTAGGACATTTCTATTTTGCCTTGACACCCCCAGGGGTTTCGATTGACATCGCTTTGGCAAATCGATTACCCTCCCTCTGCATTCCGCCCTTTCATAAACCCGACTTCAAGGTCTGAGGAAATGAAGCAAAAACCTATCGCAGAGATCTATCACCAAGAAACCAAGTATTATGAAAATGAGATGGGCAAACACCAACAACAGCTCAATTGGTCTGCGCAACCTTCTCCCTTTAAGGCCTATCATTCGGAAAAAAAAATCGACCTTGTGCCCTATCTTCCGCTTCGGAACAATCCCTTTACCGAAGATCCGATCGAACCCATTCTGGAAGACGAAGGCTATCCCTTCGGCATCGGAGCAATCTCCCGACTGCTTTATTTTACGAACGGGGTCACGGGCATACTGCAATATCCTTCGGGCCAATCGCTTTCGCTGCGCGCCGCGCCCACCGCGGGCGGACTTTATCCCACTGAAATTTATTGCGCCACACAGGGCCTTTCGAGTTTGGATGACGGTATTTATAACTTTCAAGTCAAAGACCATTCGCTGGTGCCGGTTTGGGAAGGGAACTTTTGGACGGAGTTCAAAAAATATTGTCTGGAGCATCCGGCGATAGAGGAATCCAATCTCCTCATCATTTTGACCGCAGTCTACGCCCGAAGTACCTGGCGCTATCACGAACGCGCCTACCGCCGAATTCTTTTGGATACCGGCCACATCCTCGGGAATCTCTCAGCCTACGCGCCCGAAGAAGGGTTTATGCCCTCCCCTATTGGGGGCTTTGTTGATCGCTCGCTGAATCGCTTGCTCTTTTTGGATGAATCGTCCGAAGGGGTTTTATTCGTGGTCGCCTTGCCTCGGCACCCGGTCAACTCGGCGCTTCCCGGTGAAGCGAGCCGCTTTTTAAACACAAAACAGCAATGGAATACACAGGCAACGCTACCGGACGAAGAAGACGAGGCCAATAATCCGCTCCTCTTGCATCTTCATCACAGCTCATCCATTGCACCCGAAGAAGTCTCTAAAGAAATAGCCGAAGAAAATCCGAAACAAACGGAAAGTCTAATCGCACCTTATACAATGAAGCCGGAGATCCCCACCTTGGGCGAGGCCATCGATTGGGGCAGAAGTATCGGGGCCACCATCGTTCACCGTCGCTCCACGCGGGCCTTTAGCGGCGGGGCCGTCCCCAAGCTTGCGCTGGATTCTTTATTGGAATACGCCTATGCCGATACAGAGCCGAAGGGAATCCCCGTGGCCGATCCCACGCTCCTCGAAACCTACATTATCGTTCAGCAGGTCGTCGGCCTGGAAGAAGGCGTCTACTTTTTTTCGCCGGAGGACAAGGCCTTTCGTACAATTTATTCGGGCGATTTTAGAAACCAAAGCTGGCATTTTTGCCTGGGCCAGGAACTCGCGCGGGATGCCGCCTTTATCGTCGTCCATACGGCGCACTTGGGAAAGGCCATTGCACGCTATGGCAATCGGGCCTATCGCTATATGCATCTCAACGCCGGATATATCGGTCAGCGGATGAACCTTGCGGCCATACGCCTAGGCTTAGGGGTCAGTGGCATTGGCGGCTTTTACGATGACGAGGTCAACGCCCTGCTCGGCCTCTCGCTCGATAAAATTATCGTTTACATCACCACCCTGGGGCAGCCTCATGAGAAGGCTTAGCATTCAGGGGCACATTGTCACCTGTAAAGGAGAATTTTAGGCATGGCAGACCTACAGTGCATCCGTTGCGGTCAAACCCGCGCAGAAATCGAAGGCATCCCCTATGGCGGGAGAATTGGCCAAGAGCTGAAAGAGAAGGTCTGCAACGTCTGCTGGAAACTTTGGTACGAAGAATCGATTAAAATCATCAACGAAACCAAGATCAGCCTGGGCGATAAAACGGGCCGGGATTTCCTTTCGAAACAGATGAAGATTTTCTTTAAAATGGAAGCCGCGCCCGAGGGCGGCTACAAGGCCGCAGGCCCAGCGGACGACGATTCGGATTGACGAAAAAGCCCTCGAAGCTTAGCCCCTCCGCCGCAAAGATGAAGGCCGAGCGCGCCCGAGCCGCCGCGATCCTCCAGCGGCTCGAAAAGTCCATCCCCGACCCCGAAACCGCCCTCGCGCACAACAACCCCTTTCAACTCTTGATCGCCACCATCCTCTCAGCCCAATGCACCGATGTCCGCGTCAATCAAGTCACGCCCGTCCTCTTTGCGCAATTCCCCGGCCCGGAGGACATCGCCCAGGCCAATCCGGAGGACTTACGCGACATCATCCACTCCACCGGTTTCTACCAAAACAAGACGAAAAACATGATCGGCTGCGCCAAGAAATTGCTGGAAGACTACGGTAGCAAAGTCCCGGATACAATCGAAGCGCTGGTGAGCCTGCCGGGCGTCGGGCGAAAAACGGCGAATGTCGTTTTGGGCTCGGCCTTCGGCCAAGAGGCGATTGTGGTAGACACCCACGTTCGCCGCGTCGCCAACCGTTTGAAGCTGACGCGTTCAGACGATCCGGTCAAAATCGAGGCCGACCTGGCCCAAGTGCTCCCGAAAAAAAAATGGACGAGTGGGGCACACCGGATTCTTTTGCATGGGAGGTATGTTTGCAAGGCGCGTAGGCCGCTGTGCGGGGAATGCGTGCTCTACGATTTGTGTCCAGCGGAGAAGGAAAAGAAGGCGGCTAAGTGATGGTCTGGAAAAATCGAACCCTGAGCCAATTCACAATTCAAGATGGGAAGGGCACCTATTAATAGGGTCGTGCTAAGTCAAGACCCAAGCTCATACCTACACCCTATCCTTCCCATCGCTTAGAACGGCTATCTTAGAAATGAATTTAGGAATAGAGACATAAAAGAACTTGCCTCCTAACAATTCACAGCTTGCTTCAGAACGGGTGTATGTTGCACACACAGGCTTAAAAGTCGATTGGGAAGTTGGGGCTCCCATTGTCTTCGATTAAACCGGTAACAGAATTCATTGAGATACTCTTGTAAATGAATTGCGGATACGCCGTGATAGGTTCCAAGAAGGAATCGCTTCATATTGCTGATGACGATGTGAACCCAAGGCAGCCACTCATC
>JAJDBW010000053.1 GCA_029261155.1 Nitrospirota bacterium
CACTGATAGATCTTCCTTTTTAGGTAATTGATCAATCAAGTAGTACTGGTAGTCCTCAGAATTCTTTTTCAAAAAACCTACTTGAGGAATTGGTTGCAGAGTAATTTTATTTTGCTTCTTAGAATACTCACGAAATGCATATGCCCCTTTTAGGGGACCTTCAGCAATTTTTATAATGATACTTCCCTTTTTTCCGAGAGTTTTAAAATCCTTCTCCTTTTTTAAACCAAAATCAAATCGAGAAATACCTTCATAAGTATCACGAGCCAAACCTATTTCGAGATTATCGCCAAAATATTGATTACATTCGTCGCAGACAATCCCATTTAACGTAAAGTTACTTTCAAACATCCCAAAAGACTGGGGAATAATATGCTCAGTTTTAGAAAATAAAACCTTTGGTTTTTCTTCAAAACAATAGATACATTTCAGATGCATTTCATTTATCACAATCAAAAAATTTGTACAATTCAAGACACTAACCTTGGTAGTATACGGAAAATATTCGGTATACCCCCTACACAACTACATGATTCTACAAATATTCAGCCAAAATTAACAAATGCCGTTAAAAAGGTTGTATTGTTGGGTGAATTTTAAATGTGAAGGTTACGGGAAGCATTTGAGAGCTTCAAACCTTGCCCCCCAAAACATCACTCCCCGCCAACCTCTCCCATCTCCCTCCGGGTCGCCTCGATCCCCCGCAAGGCAGCCGCATTGCTGGCATCCATCTCCAAGACCTTCTCAAAATCTGCAAGCGCCCCCTCATAATCCTTCAGGCGGGCCTTGAGCCCTCCGCGATTGTTGCGCGACCCGATATCCTCAGGCGTCAAGGACAGCACACGATCCAGATCGGAAAGCGCCCCCGCAAAGTCTCCCTTACTGTTTAATAGCTTTGCACGGTTGCGAAACACCATTACCAGATTCGGATCCATCTCCAGGGCCCTATCGTAATCCGCCTTCGCCCCCTCCAAGTCCCCTTTCGAAAGCTTCGCAAAACCCCGATTCACCCAGGCCGGTACGTTCTCCTGCTGAAGGAGAAGCAGCGTATCAAAATCAGCAATCGCTTCATCGTATTCTTGGAGTTGAGACCGCGCATTGCCCCGGAAGAAATAGGCTTGCGTATAATTCGGGGCGATCTCTATGGCCTTGTTAAACTCCGCTTCCGCCCCCCGAAGCCGATTCTCGTGATAGGCCTCCATCCCCCTTATAAAATGGTCCTCCGCTGCCTCGGGGATGTTATCACTTTGCTTGAAGGAGACCGACCCGTCTTGGCTGTAGTTGATATCTTCTTTAAAGAATTTTTGGTAGGTGAAGTAGGTGGCAAAGGCGATTAAAGCAATAACGAGGAGCTTTGAAGGTGCTTTCATCTGGAAGAGTCTAAGTTAGAAAAGGGATTGATGCCCTCTCCCCTACCCGCCTTTGATATAGGTTTAATTATTTCCATCTTTAGGAATTTAAAACCTCTCGCCCGAGTCTAGCTTTTTGGGGGGTGAAGATCAATAAGGGGGGACTGGGGAAAAAGCGCTCAAACGCCTCCGATAGAGAGGCGCGTATTGTGTTTTCACCACTTTACAGTAAACTATATTGACATATACATGAAAGCACTACCTCGTTCCCAAATCGGGCGGCCTGAAGCGATGCAATGAACATGGACAGAAGGAAAGGGACTCGTGATGGAAAAAGTGTCTCCAGAGAAAGTCGGTGAAAGAATTCGGGCCATACGCGGTAAGCAGACCCAAACAGAATTTGCAGCGGTACTGGGGGTCAAAAAACAAAACTACATCAGCCGTTATGAGCGGGGGCGCATTCCTTCCCCCGACCTCCTGGTCCGCATCGCGGAAATCGGCCAGGTCACAACGGACTGGTTATTGACAGGAAAACGAGGCGGCGCAAGAGGAGCTGCCCTTTCCAAACAAGGCAAACCACTCAAAAAGACAAGGCCGGCAGGGCGGACGCCCGCAGGGAAGAAAATGGCCAGACCGAAACAAGCACGAAGCCAAAAGCAAAAAAAAGCAAAATAAAGGCGAAATCAAGGGTGAATTCCAAAGCATCATCGGAGACAAGGCCGGTTTGCCAGCCCCCTACCCAACTCTAATCCAGATAAATTTTATTCTTGATAAATATATACCATTTTAGTATTTAAGATAATTTTCTAATCAAGGTATCAAGTTCGTCCTGCCGGTGGATGGTAATACGCATCTCGTAGGCCTTTCCTTTTTGCACGAATTTGACTCTGGTTCCCAGGGTCTCCCTGAGGTGATCTTCAACTTCGATCAGCTTCTGGTTTAGGGCCACGGGTCGATGAGGCGGCTTGGCTTCGGTCTGCGCCTTCATCCTTTGAACGGCGCGCTCCGCTTGCCGAACCGAGAGTTCCTCTCTCTTGATGGCCTCCGCCAGGACGATCCGGTCCGCCTTGGCTTCCAGGGACAAGAGCGCCTTCGCATGCCCCATCGACAGACTGCCGTGCGCGACATCGTCCCAGATTTCCGTGGGCAGCGAAAGGAGCCGAAGGAAATTCGACACCGAAGAGCGGTCGATCCCGATCCGCTTGGCGATCTCCGCCTGCGTCAGGGAAAACTCAGCGATTAATTTTTCGTAGGCCTTCGCTTTCTCAAGCGGGTTTAGGTCCTCCCGCTGCAGGTTCTCGATAACAGCCCATTCCATTAAGCCCTGGTCATCGATCTCCTTCACAATCGCCGGAATCTTCGAAAGGCCCGCATGCTTGGCCGCACGCCACCGACGTTCCCCCGAGATCAGTTCGAAATTCTTATCCGGGTCTTTCCGGACAATAATAGGCTGGATCAGGCCATGCTCTGTAATCGATTCGGCGAGTTTTTCGATCGCCTCTTGGTTGAAGATCTCTCTGGGTTGATACCGGTTAGGGATGATCCTCTCTATATCGAGGTCGATCAAGCCCTTTTCTCGGATCCCTTCCGGCGGGACCAGCGCGGACAATCCCAAGCCTTTTCCTAATGCTCCCCGTTTCATAGAATGGGCCTTACCAAATCCATTGTGGGCTTTGTTTGCATATCATTTTTCCTAACGGCCAATTGTTCCAGGTGAAGTTACCCATTCTCCAATCCTATGTCAATAAGCAGCTCTGGATCCCCGAGGCAGGGGATAGAAGGCACACAATAGAGGGACATGATTTCTTCCTCTTTATTGGGCTTTCAAGTCGAAGCTGGATCCAGGGTCACGAAGTATAGCGTTTCGTCATTCGCACTGGAATCAGTTTATCCTTTTCAATGGTGTGGGACGTCCCACACCTGACAGCGGCATCCAAATGCATCCTTGAAAGCGACAGGGAGAAAAAGAATTCAATGCCCCGCTGAATCCCGACTGGTAATTAGGCAGTGAGGTCCTGGAGGAAACTTCGCCTGAATCGAAACGTAATCTATTTAAACACTTTCCTAAAGGGTCCGCACTAAAGCCCTCCCTTAGGCATCCTTTCCTGTAAGCTGTGGGACATCCCACATCCCGACGGTCCTGCCTTCCAACTGCCCTATCTGACATGCCCAGGGAGCATCAACCGCGGCAATAAATGAGGCTATACAAGAGGCGATTCAAGCGATCGGAATCCTACCCAACCAATGTGTGGGACGTCCCACACCTGACGGCGGTTTCCAAATACAAGGTCGAAAGGGAAGGAGGAAAAACATGTCCCTTTGAATCCCGACTAGCAAACAGGGGATCCGGCCATGGAGGGAAGATCGCAGGGAATGAAGCCTTGATTAATAAAAATACATTCCTAAAAGGTCCGACCCAAGACCCTCGAAGAGTCATCCATTCAAGCAAGGTGTGGGACATCCCACACCCCCATTTAATCGCCTCATGAAAAAATACTGTGATATAAAGGGATAATGCCTCTGTTCCTAACGTTATTTATTTCCTTGACATATCATATCTCCTCTGGTATGTAGGTAAAGCTATTGTTTGTCTATGTTTTACTTACACCCTGGGTTTACTAATGGAAGCACCGAATTATACACATAATTATACGATGAATCGCCAAGAATTTTCCGAATTACTCGGCGTCTCGCAAAGCTTAGTGATCAAGTGGGAGAAGGAGGGACTGATCCCTAATCACATCCCTTGGGGGAAGACTCACCGCCGTCGATACAATATACAACATGTCCTAGAAGCCCGAAAGCGCTACCGACCCCTCCCCAAGCATGCGCCCCAGACCCTCCTTTTTTGGCTGTTAAAAGGGGGTGTCGGAAAGACCACCCTCAGCTTCAATCTCGCAGGGGCGTTTTCAAGGATCGGATATCGCGTCTTGGCCATCGATCTGGACGGTCAATCCCATCTAACTACCTGTTTTGGAATCCCCTCCGCCGACCAGGATCGCCTCAACACCCTTTATAACATTTTCTATGGGGAAGACAAAGACAAAGCAACGCTCCAAGAAACTTTGATCAAACTCTCTCCAACTCTGGACCTCATTCCGGCCTCCTTAGACACCGCCGCCATCGACTTATTCCTCTCCTCCGAAACCACTATCGAAAGGAAGCTTTATAGTCTAAAAAACCTGATCGACTCTGTCAAAGGGGATTACGATTACATCTTCATCGACGCCCCACCGAATATCAATCTCCTCAACATTAATGCCTTTATTGCCTCTGACCAGCTCATCGCACCCATGCTGACGGATTTTTTATCCCATCACAGCCTATCGCTTCTCTATGACACTATTGAGGCATTAAAGCAGACATTTAAGGATCTTGACGTAGAACTCCCTAAGATTAAACTGCTCGCAAACAATTTCGATATAAGAAATAATATTTGCCAGGAATCTCTCGGACGGTTGAAAACCGGAGAATACGCACCTCAACTTTTAGAGACAGTCGTCAGTCGCAGTACCGTCCTAACGGAATCAGCAAAAAATATGCAACCGGTCTTCACTTTCGCCCAAAATAGTGCGGGAGCAAGAGACATTCTTGCCCTAACCAAAGAGATGATCGGTGTGTTTGCCAAGGAGAGAACCGATGGCACATGACAAGGGTCACCCTCCAGATCGTAAGATCAAAAAGGCCGTAGGAACGGGATGGGACGCCCTCGATAAGAAAGACAAGCAACGTCCCCGATCTTGGAATATCGACATTCCTCAAAAGAACACATCGACTCTCATCGAGGAAGCACTGGGTTCCTACCAAGATATTCCCATCCGCAAGATTCAACCAGACCCGAAACAACCTAGACGGATCTTCAACCAAAAATCAATTCTGGACCTTGCTCAATCGATCTCCGATCCAGACGTCGGCCTCATCGAGCCTATCGTCGTCCGACCGATCACACCAGCGGGCTCTTACCAGCTCATCGCCGGAGAACGACGCTGGCGGGCCTGCCAGTCTCTCAATCATGAGACTATAAAGGCCATTATTCTGGATGTCACTCCGGAACAGGCTTACAAGATCTCCGTCATCGAAAACATTAACCGGGAAAACCTTAATCCCATAGAAAGAGCTCTCGCTTTCAAGGAACTGCTCAATAAAAATATCTTTAAAAATCAGACTGAAATGGCCAATGAATTGGGTATAACCCGAACCGTACTCGTGAAATCGATCAGACTCCTTGAGCGCCTCAGCGAAGCGGCGGTCGAAATCTACTTTGCCCATGTCGATTTCGTGTCCGAGGGTCACCTGCATGCCGTCATGCGTGCCCCCCTCGCCGAACAGAAAACCATTATCGGAAAAATAAAAAACGAGACCTGGACAGTTCAACAACTGAGAGATTACATCTCTCGCACTTATTTCCCAACTCAGCGCTCAAACAATATCCACCTCAAGGAAAAACGTGACGACTGGTTCGATCTGGACATTCAAGTTCGCCCCAACATGAGCAAACTGGACATTCAGGAAGTATTAAAAACATTAAAGAACACAATAACGAAGCTCAATAAATTGGCGAAGGAAAAAGAAACAACATAAATAAAAAGGAGCAACGGCCTGCTCCGAAGAACGTGTTATTAGAGTAGTTGGGAGGAAGCTCAATCTAACAATAGGGGAGTTGAAAGGAAAAATTAAAGAGAAAACCGGGAGACATCCAGGGTTATTCTATTAACCCAGATGGCCCAATGCGAGACGAAGACATTGAGAAACCATATTTTCCTTCCTATCTCAGCATTAAGGCAAGACCGAAAGGGATAGGACTTCCAGGGATGAAGGAGTTGAAAGGAAGGCCAGGGGAGTTGAAAGGAAGCTATAGAGGGGTTGAAAGGAAGACGGAGGGGAGTTGAAAGGAAGCCATAGAGGGGCTGAAAGGAAGCGCTAGGGGAGTTGGAAGGAACAAAAGTCTTGCAACTAATTGAAATATATAAGCTTAATTCGGCCTATAATACTTATAATAAATCTAATTTTAAATAGCATAAATATTCTATCAAAAATAACAGGGATGCCTTGATGAACAAATTATCGAAAATGGCAGAACCAAAACAACTCAAAGGAAAAGTAGAATGCAACTTTGAAGAGTTTCCCTATTTCATCCCCTCCACCAAAAATCTAAAAAATCAGAAGGAAATCATATTTTCAAGGAAGGTCAGTAACTCGAAAGGGGAGACCTTGCACCAAGAATGGATTGTTCGCGCCGAACATGGCAATCATCTTCCCGGAAGTTTCGAGGCCGACGTTAAACGCGCGCTCGACCAGCTCATTTTCGAGACCGGATACGAAGCTGTATCCCAAAGCGGATCAATTAAATTCTCCCTCTACCAAATTGCCGACATCCTCGGCTTGGATCACGGTGGCTGGACCTGGCGACGGATACGGGAAGCTCTCGAGCGGATGAAAACCACCAATATTCACTCCAAACATTCCTTCTACATCAAAGGCAAAGACGCCTATGTCGACGATATTTTCACCTTCTTGGAACAGGTCCGTTTCATTCGACTCGTCGAAGGAAAAAGAACGCGACACGCCACCTGTGAAGTCAGGCTCTCTAAGTATGTCCTGGAGAGCCTGAAAAACCACTACATCAAACCATTCGACTTTGGATTCTATTGGTCCCTTAATGACCCCATTCCTAAACGTCTCTATTCACTTTTTGACAAACGGGGTTACAAATCCTCGAAAATAACCTACGACCTTATCGAACTTGGCCGGACTATTCCCTTAACCTCCCGCCCTCCCTCTAAAATAAAACAGGGAATCCTCCCTGGCCTCAACATCTTAAAAAACAGGGGCTACCTCAAAGACTTCGAATTCTCAAAATCGAAGCAAGGTGCTGACCTCCTCACCGTTGTTCTCAAAAAAGAAAATGAGGTCGACCCCGAAGTCAGAGAAATCGCAAACGCCCTATACGAAACCATGGTCCGCTACCTCGGAAAAAACGAAACCGCCGATGCCCAATACTGGAAAATTGCAGAAACCATTCCCTCCGACCTCATCTACCGCGCCATCTCCGAGGTGCGGGAAGAAAAGAGAGAGGGGACAGTCCGATCCCCCATCGGCCTATTCATGACCAAAATCAATCGTTATGCCGAAGAAGCCAACCTTGTAGCAAAGACAACCAAATAACCCTCTACCTCAAACCAGCCCTCCGGTTGTTTCGCTCCCGCCCCTAAAGAAAAAACTGCAATATTTGGCCCTATGCAGGCCGGACAACAACTTTATTGCTATAAGGCAGGGGGGGAGGGAAGTCATGAGAAAAAAGACCATGGAGTCGGGTTTATATCGCTACTTTAACTGAGGGTTGGAAATCGCGGAATGTTTTGAGATAGGCACTTTCCCTTATCCTACTATTCTACCTCCGACAGATCCGGCCCCGTTCCGCCAGCCACCTTGATAAAAGACTCCGCTCCGTCAGCAATCCGCCGCACCATGTGGTCATACTTCATCGTCGTGTTCATGGATTTATGCCGCATCATGTCCTGAACGGCCTTAAAATCTGCACCATTCGTTAAGGCCTCCGTCGCGGCCGTATGCCTCAGGGAATAGGCCGTCAGCCGATTGCGTTTGATCCCCGCCTGTTTCAGATATTTTGTAATAATGTATTGAATGCCCCGGACCGAAAGCCGCGCGCCCTTGACCGGTTTTTCCGCCACAAAAAGCGGCGCCTTTTCTGAGACCAGCCCCCGGAGTCGCTTATACCGTTCCATGGCCGGAATGAGCGCCGGCACAATCACCACAAAACTATCGGCCGCTTCGCGTCCTTTCCCCTGGACGTACAGAATCCCGCCTTCTCCCTTCCTGACAAAATCTTCCACGTTCAGCCGATGGAGCTCCACCAGGCGGACGGCCGTCTGAAGGATTAAGGAGACCAACAAATAATCTCTCAATTTGGCCGGCGTCCGAATTGGAATTTGAGCGACCAGCTTTTCTTTTTCTTCCGGATCCAAGGCCTCTTTTCGGTATTCCTGCGACAGCTTGGGCAAGGGCACCTTTTTCGTCGGGTCTTCCGGCAGGATATGCTCTTCCACGGCCCAGGCGGAGAAAGTCCTGAGTACCGACAGCTGACGTTGCACGTAGGCCGGTGATCGCCTGTAGAGATTGAGATGACGGACATATTGTTTTATGAGGAGATTATTTAAGGCGGGGAGGGACCGATCCTGTCGGTAGGCCTCGAATTGCTTGAGGGCCTGATCGTAGGTCTTGTGCGTCGCCTCCGCCCAATGGAGATCGTGCGCGAGGAGGAAACCCGTGATATAGGGCGCGAGCGCGACCCCTTTTTTTATTTGATTTAAGTCTAGTAGGGCTTCGCTTGCCTGATCTCGTTTCATAGGCTGTGTCCTTCTCACTTCCTTCTAAAAAGCCCTCTGCGGCCGGGTATAAGAGCTTCTCTTCTCTTAATATGGCCGCAAATGGCCTTAAATCACTTAAAACCCTTCTAAACGACGTTCTTTCAGGTCTTGACTGGCTTTTGGGTGCGATCACATCAAATATACTACGCGGAATGGACCTTCCGCGCAGTATAGCCTTGACTTTGGCTGTTTTCAACCTTAAAATGCATCCATCAATTATTGATAGATAGGAGAGGGAGCACAAAAAATCTCCGCCTTGAGGCCGGACACGATGGATTTAGACCCAATGATTCCAGTGCTTTCAGACCTGCGGCCCTCCGAGCAGGTCGTCTTGATCCAGCTCTATTTGCACAAGGTCAAGGACGAGACCTACGCCTCCCAAAGCCACCTCATCTCCTGGACAGGGATTAAATCGGCCAACACGATTAAGACCGCGATCAAGGGTCTGATCCAGCGCGGTCTGGTCAAATGCCTGAAAGCGGGGCAACAAAACGCCCCGGCGCTCTACCGGCTTTGCCTGGAAGAGCCGGACAAACCGATGCTTCCAGAAGCAGTACACGAAGTATCTCCCTTAAACAGCGATAATCGGCTTCGCCTGGCGGCCCTCAAAAAAGGGTTTTCCCCGGCAAAATGGCAGGAGATTAGAAGAGAAGCCCAAGCCTCGGGAATAACGGAAGACGCCTTCATCCTCCAGACCTGTTTCGGGCCGGAGCGGATCCGTGGCTAATGTCTTTATGAAAGAGGTCCTTGAAAATATCTTTTTGACCGCCACGGAGCCGGTCACGATGGCCCATCTCATGGAAACCTTTGAGATCACTTCTCCGGAAGGCCGCGCGGGCCTGATGGCGGAGCTCAAAGGACTGGAAGCGGAATACAACAAACGCGGGCTTGCGCTTCACCAGGTCGGGGGCGGTTATCTCCTTAAGACGCAGGCGAAGTACGCGCGCTGGGTCCGGCGATACCAGTCGAATGCGCCGGTCCGCCTGACAGACGAGGGCCGAATCACTTTGGCCATCGTCGCCTACAAACAGCCGATTAAACGATCGGAGATTGAAGACATTCGCGGGGTGGAGTGTGAAAGCGTGCTTCAAACCCTCAGGCAGGTGGGATTGATTCAGGTGATGGGAGAACTGTCGGGGGCCTATCTGTACGGCACCACCCAAAAGTTTTTAAGTCACTTCAATCTAAACCAGCTCTCGGAGCTGCCCCCTCTCGCCTCGCCGATGAAATAAGATGCATTCAAGTAGTCCCTAAAAAGTACTGAAATCTAGGCATAGCTGGACCGTTTTATTTTTCCATTAAAACGCATAAACAATAATTATCGGTAGACTTTCAATCTGATATACTGTATTAATAACTAATACACATTTACAAAGGGGGTTATGATGCCTAGAAATACAAGCGTGACCTTAGGGGAGCATTTCGAAGGCTTCATCGCTGAAAAAATCGAACAAGGCCGCTTTGAATCGAAAAGCGAAGCGGTCCGCGCTGGGATGCGTCTCCTGGAAGAACATGAAAACAAAGTTGAAGCCTTAAACCGCGCCTTGATTGAAGGAGAAGAAAGCGGAGATGCTGGCCTCTTGGATATGAAAGCGATCCGCAAAAAGGCCAAACAGCAAGCGGGATTGAAACCTTAAGAATGCTTAAGGTCCATAAGACCCGAGCGGCCGAAAATGACTTGATCGGTATTTGGCTTTATTCTTTTGCACAGTGGGGTGAGACCCAAGCCGATTTGTATCTTGACGAATTGGAATATGGGATAAATGCGCTAAGGGAAAATCCTGAAATGGGAAGCCTTTACGAATATCGTGAAGGGTATCGAAAACTTCCAGTCAAAAGCCATATTGTTTTTTATCGCCTGAAAGTAAAAAGGATTGAAATCGTCCGCGTCCTACATAAGCGAATGGACATAGGGAAAAACCTTACACCCTGAAATCCGCGTCACAAAAGCCTAGTAAATGCCTGTGTCGATTTAAAGTGTCACCCCCCATTCGAGGGGGTTGACATGCCGGGGTACTTCCCGTAGAAGTGAGCATATCCCAATACTTTAACGAGCGAAGTCAGAGGTGTTCTGAATGTTCTTGCCCGTCATCCATTTCCTCAGAAGGCGGAATATTCCTCCTACCAATGCTCCCGACTCGCCACAAATAAGGCAACTAGCCGTAACATCTGCTTTGAGGTCCGCCCTTTCAGTCCTTCTTTTCAGCTTGTTCGTTCTTCTAGGTTTTGTTCCGCAAATAGTATTTTCCTCGCCTCCATCGCCTGAAACCCAAAAAATCCACAACACGAAGGTCCGTTTTAATAAGGGCCTACTCTCTGTTCAGACCGAAGGTGTCGCGCTTGGGGTTTTGATGGAAGAGGTCAGCCGGAAGGCCGATATCGCGGTTTCGATCAATGCGAGCCTGAAAGATGAGAAAGTGACTGTTCAGTTTGAGGATGTGCCGTTTGAATCCGGTCTAAAGACAATCCTCCGAAGTGCGGGGGTTGTGAATAATGCACTGGTGTACCAGCAGAGCAAGGAGCCTGGGAAAGTCGGTCAGTGGTTGATTGAGAAGATTTTTCTGAAACAAAAAGGGACTTCAAAGAGTGCGCCGATCCAGTCAAAGGGTTCAGCCAACAAACCGAAGGGCATCACCTCCTTCGAGAAGGAACCTTTCTTTGATAAAAAACTGGATCGCTTTGTGGAGGTGGTCAAAGCAGAGGTGATGGTCCGTTTTAAAAAGGGGCTGACGGACGAGGAGATTGAAAAGTTTCTGAAGGAACTCGATGCTACTGTTATCCGTAAGAATCAACTGAAGGTCTACCGGTTGAAAATTCCCGCTGATGTCTCCGTCTCGGAATTTATTGAACAACATGGCAAAAATGAAATCCTCGAACTGATTGAACCCAATTTCATTGCGTCGATACTTTCGACACAAACGATTCCACCTAATGATCCATCACTGGCTCCTCAATGGGCGATCACTAAGATCCAGGCCGAAAAGGCTTGGGAGGTCACAACCGGCAGCCCGGAGGTCGTCGTTGCCATTCTCGATACGGGAATCGAGATGACACACCAAGACCTTGTTAATAAGGTTCTCCCCGGTAGGGATATCGTCAATAACGATCCTGATCCCTCCGATGATCATGGCCATGGCACCCACGTTGCCGGGATTGTGGCGGCCGAGGCGAATAATCGGCTAGGTATCGCTGGAATTTCTTGGGACAGTACTCTGCTGCCGGTGAAGGTGATCACCTCTTCAGGAGAAGGTGCCTATTCCGATGTGATGGATGGGATTCTTTATGCGGTGGACAAGGACGCTCGTGTGCTCAACTTCAGTATCGGAGGCTATTCCTATTCGCAGGTCTTGGGCGATGCCGTGGAATATGCCCATACAAAAGGCGCGGTGATTGTGGCCGCCGGGGGCAATGAGGACAGCAGCGATCCCATCTATCCGGCGGCCTATCCGAATGTCATCGGTGTTTCGGCCACCGATCCTGCCGATCAGATCTGGACTCCGTCCAATCAGGGGACTTACATCAAGCTATCGGCTCCGGGCATCGATATCCTGAGCACCGCTTTGGGTAACGTCTATGTCAGTGCCACTGGCACTTCGGCTTCTACGGCTCATGTCTCCGGTGTTGCTTCCTTGATCCTTTCAAAGAATCCAGACTTCTCCAATACGCAGGTGGAGCAGATTCTGTATCAGACGGCAGATGACCTTGGGGAGGCTGGGTTAGACCCGGAGTTTGGCTATGGCCGTCTTAATGCGGCCAAGGCATTGGAGGTGGCAAGTATTGAAGTACATGATTTAGCCGTCACCCACATCCGCGTCGAACCGCAATCCTTCAAAATCGGAGAGCCTACTCAGATCATTGTCACTGTACAAAACCAAGGCACGTTTGTGGAGGATGATCTATCAGTCACAACCTTCATGAACGATGGGCAAATTGAAGAGCCAAAGCAGATAGAAATAATCAAACCGGGAGAGAGTCTTAATGTCGGGTTTGCCTGGGTGGCGAGTATTAATGCCGGGGAAGAAATAGTTCTTTCAATTAAGAGCGATGTCAGTGTGATTAAGGGAGAAACAGATCTTACGGACAATGTCAAAACTAAAGTATTTATAGCCAGTCAGATAAATGGTTTAATCATTATTAAGCATAAATCCGAGCCCGATATGCAGACACATCAATATCTGGTTGGAGAAGCGGCGAAGATTTGGCCTGGAGGTTATGTAACAGATTCGAACCATCATGAGATCTGGGAATACATTGGAGAGAAAGTAGAATATGATTTGAATGACGCGGCTGTATTGTCCGACACTCATGTTACGACCTATGGCGGCCGGTTTAATGGTGAATATGTAAAAAGCCCGTTTAATCCGCGGACACTTCCTTGCTCAGATCCACGCCACATTTCGACTATTTGTTCCGACAGCAATGACCATGCTGTTCCATATTCCGAGCTTAACAAAAAAACGTTTTCCATTGGAACTGGGACCAATGATTTAGGAAGGTGTGGTGAAAGAGGACCAGAGAACCTATCTGCTGGCTCCTGCACGAATGGCGGTGATGACATCATAGAAGGTGTTATGGAGGAAGATTATTTTGCCATTGTAAACCTTGATGAGCATAGTGATCAATTTTTCGGTGGCGGTTTGGACGCAAACGGTGCTTGCATATACCTAAATCATCTATGGAACCGCCCAAATCATAACGGCACTGGAGACACAGGATTAACAGGGGTAGCTAGATTACCATCATGTGGACAATCAACTGGTTCCCCCCATACGCCTTATCAAATGGCGCAAGAATATTGGAATATGTCAATCACCAAATATAAAGAAGGAAACAAAGGCTTGGCCTACTATTATTTGGGTAGGGTGGCCCATTTCCTCACAGATATGACTGTTCCAGCACATGCCCACGCGGATAATCATGGAAACGAAATAGTCGGAGGGGTAGATTCATATGAAAATTTTATGGGGGAAAATTACACGAAATACACTTACAACTCGACACCGGAAGGGTCATGGACCTACAACGTAGGTGATATAAAATATAACGACTATGCCACCGTTACAACGGGTGGTGGTTTTACTGGTTTTGGGACAGACGTAAAAAAATGGCGAGGAACCCCACAAAGTTGGGATGAAAAAACAGAGCTTTATCACCTATTTTGGTATACCGCAGAAATCGCAGATAATTTCGATAGTGATGGGGTTGCTGGAGAGGTCTCTAACGGAATTTACCAAAAAGTAAGAACGTGCATTATTAATATATGCAACATAACTCCATGTGCGATAGGCCCATGCATTATAGAAGAAACAAATTTAAAAACCATCGGAAAAGTCCTGATGCCACTCGCGATGAAGGCTACCGCAGAGCTCTACAAACTCTTCTGGGATACAGTACAGCCTCTTACAATTACATCAAGCCTGAAACTTACACCCGAGTCAGTTCGCCAGGCTGTGGGGGCAACCCTTTCCGCCCAGTTTGTCATTACAAATACAACGCCCACACCGGTTACGGTGGCCCGGTTAACCGTAAAAGGTGTTGACCCCGACAATATTACCTCAGACTTTCCGGCGAAAACCTGCCTTACCCTGCAGCCAAATGTTCCCTATAAATACGAAGGGACCCTAAAGCTGACGAAAGCAGGCGTTTATAGCTTCGTTCCTGCATACGAAACACCCACGACCATTCCGCAATGTCCTCTTCCGGATGGCAATTGGAATACAGATATTCCCGCAGTATCGGGCATTGTAAATGGCACCCTGTCTATAATCGCCTCACTGGATAACACCGCTCCGGCCGTGAACATCACGGCACCTCTAAATGGAGAGACAGTGAGCGGTATACCCACAGTGGCAGCCAGTGCCACGGATAGTATGGGTATCAGCAAAGTCGAGTTTTATTTAGACAGTGTGCGGCAGGTCATCGATTCTTCCTCCCCTTATCTTTGGTCTTGGAACACAACAGGGTTTGCGAACAAGAATTACTCTCTTTATGCCATCGCTTACGACACTGCAGGAAATCAAAAAACCAGCCCCACTCTTTCGGTAACAGTGAACAACACCATTACGGACACAACAGCACCAAATATCTCATCCCTGTCTGCATCCGCCACCGGCACCACAGCAACGATTAGCTGGATCACGAACGAGCCTGCCAATTCGCAGTTGGAATACGGGACATCACCTTGTCCCTGCCTGTTCTTTCTCCCTGTTGATTCAATTTTTACAACAAACCATTCTATGAGACTGACAGGGCTTACGCCTTTGACAAGGTATTACTATCGTGTTTTCAGCCGTGATGCAGCGGGGAACCGGGCCTTTTCCAACAACAATTTCTTTTCAACAAGTGCCCTGGGCAATGTTGCTCCCAGCGTCGTGGTTGGCAGACCCAATGGGGGAGAAAATTTTCCTGCAGGAAGCGTGCAAAACATACAGTGGACAGCCACCGATGATGTCGGTGTCACGTCCGTTAGTCTCTCCTATTCCACAGATGGGGGGAGCCAATGGATCGATATTCCTGGTGGGACCAATATCGACAACAGTGGCAATTTCTCGTGGACCTTGCCGGATATCGCTTCAAGCAGCGTCCGGGTTTCAGTTTCAGCCTCTGATGGAGTAATGACCGGGAGCGACGCCAGCAACGGCAATTTTTCAATTTCTCAAACCTGCTCCCTGCCACTGATCCCCACTCTTCAGAGTATTTCGGCTTCCGGTCGCAGTTATACGGTCACTTGGGGCAACGTGAGCGGTGCGAGCAGTTATATTCTGGAAGAGGATACGACATCATCTTTTGGCAGTCCTACACGACGTTCGTTGACGCAGGCCTCAATCTTTTTCAGCGAAAAACCAGCGGGCACGTACTTTTATCGTGTCAAAGCGGTCAATAGTTGTGGAGAAAGTGCATTGTGGAGTCAGACAAAGAGCGTGTCAATCCAGTCCAATTTTGGACCTGGAGAGATTACCGCCACTTCTCCTACTGACAATGCCATTAATCAGAACTTGACCGTCAATCTTTGCTGGTCCGCAAGCCATCCGGGAGGTGAGAGTCTCCGGTACAACGTCTACCTTACCCACTCCGATACTGAATTTTTCTTTCCGCACAATATCAAATCTTCCGGTCAGACTAGTTCTTGTTACTCTGCGGCAAACCTTCCTTACAACACACGAATTTCATGGGGGATCGAGTCGATAGATGACACGGGGGATAGCAGGGTCAGTCCGATGTTCCACTTTAACACCCTTGCCGATAGTACGCCTCCAACGGGTTCTATCGTAATCAATAACGGTGACGAGACGAGCGACACCTACAGCGTAACCCTTCATCTCTCCGCCTCGGATACAGACTCCGGCATTCAGTATATGCGGTTTAGCAACGATGGCATTAACTGGTCCTTCTGGGTCGGCTTTGCGTCACAATATCCGTGGAACCTGGCGGATAGTCGTACCGGGGGGAAACTAAACCAAACAAGCTATACGGTTTTTGCCCAATTCCGGGATAATCAGGAAAATGAGTCCGCAACCTTCAGTGATACGATCGACAAGGTGGCCTCCATGCCCGGGAATATTCTCTTGAACGGGAAACTCTATGAGACCATCCAGGATGCGGTAGATGCCGCGCAACCTGGAGAGACAGTTTTCCTTACGGAAGGAACATACACAATTACAGGTAACAGCAAGCCCCCTCGTTATCCTTCACGTAGTGTGGGTTTGGTGATGCAACCCGGCGTGACCTTGATGGGCGCAGGAGCCGAGAAAACAACGATCATCTTGGAGGGGATCGGGCTCTGGACCCTTGTTGATGCCGATAACGCTGTCGTTGAGGGCCTAACGCTTATTAACTCCGATTCGGGTGGTGTCAGATATGCCGTTCTCCTTGAATCTGATTCGGCCAAGATTAAGAATTCAATCATCCGGGGAAGTGATGGAGGGATCGCTGTGGGCGGCGGTGTGGCCTTATCCAATCCCACAAATGTTGAAATATCCAACAACCTGATTACAGGAAATGGCGAAGGCATCCGGGTGAACTCCGGAACGAATATATCTATACTGCACAACACCATTTCTCACAATTCCAACAGCTGCGGCATCTGTCCCAACGCTTCATCGATCATCCGTAACAATATAATCTCTTTCAATGGAAACGGGATAGCCACGAATGGTGAAATGCCGACGCTTAGCCACAATAATGTTTTTGGAAATATAAACAATAACATCAGCAACAATTACCAAGGGATCCCTGATCAAACCGGTATCAATCAAAATATGTCTGCCGATCCTGGGTTTATCAATGCCACGACATCTAATTTTAGGCTGAGTTCAGGCTCCCCGGTGATCAATGCGGGTATTGATGTCGGCATTCCATTTATGGGACCAGCACCGGATATGGGGGCCTATGAGTTTGGCGGGGTGGGTACGCTTAATGTTCCTTCGAACCGGATTGATGCGGCGTTTACTGTTACGGGGCCCCAATCCTTTAGTGGAAGCGGAACCAGCACCGTGTTCGCCAATGTCCCCCTCGGTGTTTACTCGATTACCTTCAGTCCAATCGGTGGTCATTATTCCCCACCGTATCAATCACAAATAGTAATGAGCAACCAGACAGTGACATTTGATGGCACTTACAATGCCGATACGATACCCCCCTTTGGCACGGTCTCAGCCAACTACGATGAATTTGCGACAGCGGACCCCCTGATAACTATTTCCCTGGACGTTCTGGATGACGTCGCCGGTATGGGGCCGGGAGCAGAGATGATGTTCAGCAACGATGGCGTCGATTGGTCAACGCCTGAGCCTTATAGCTCTCTGAAAAAAGGATGGGATCTGACAGCCTTTGGCGGAGGAACCGATTCAGGGACCCGCACCGTTTTTGTCAAGGTCTCGGATGCCTTTGGCAACCTAATGACCAGTCCGATAACCGATACAATCCTCTATGTTCCGAATCGGAGCGTCCTGGAGGTCCCGACACAATTCCCAAGCATCCAAGCGGCTGTCGATGTAGCGCTTTCCGGGGACATGGTCTATGTGCTGCCGGGAACCTATCATGAAAATGTAGTCCTCAAGGCTGGCATCCGATTACAAGGGGCGGGTCCGGGGGCCACCATATTGGAGAATATATCCACCAATAATATAACTGCAATCACCGATGCACCGGATACGGCAATTGATGGATTTACCCTAAAGTCCCATCGGGGTAGGGCTATTAATTGTCAGAATAGGACACTGATCATATCGAATAACATGATCGAAGCACTTCGTGGAATTGATGCCGTAAGCGGATGTAAAGCTATTATTCGCAATAACCTCATTCAGGGAAGAAGTTCCGGCTACGGAATTATTGCCTTTGGTGATCTCTCGATCATTCTGGAGAACAATACAATCGTCAGTACAGCCCCAGTTTCTGGAAGCCCTCCACCCAATGGCATTGACCTTGAAAATGGCGTACCTACAACACGAATCTTTGCCACGAACAATATCATTGCCAACAATAGGATCGGCGTTTTAGACAACGGTTTAGGAGATCCCAACCATCAACATATTTTCTCTTCATTCAACACGTATTGGAACAATGTGGATGGGCATCTAGTCCACAGTGCGGGGAGTGATAAGCTCCTGATGGGGCCTGGGGATACGATAGACGATCCACTTTTTACGAATCCAAACCTGGTGGATTTCAGTCTGCAGGCAGGTTCCCCAGGGATTGATCGCGGCCATCTAGAACCCAGATACAACGACACGGATGGCTCCAGAAATGATCGCGGAGCCTATGGAGGGCAGGGAAGCAATACCCCTCCTCAGGCCGATTTTATTACGAAGCCTTCTATAGGAAATGTGGGTAGTTTGTTTGTTTTTGATGCCGGGATCTCTTTTGATAAAGAAACAGCTCCTTCAGAGCTTTGGGTCCGTTGGGACCTTGATGGAAACGGTCAATATGAAACCCCTTGGACCACTCAGAAAACCATACCGATGCAGTTTTCAAATGTCGGGGTCTTTACCATCGGGCTTCAGGTCAGAGATAAGGGGTGGTTTTCATCAAATACCGCAAAGCAAGTTACCGTACTCAATCAGCCTCCGAACATCCCAAGCAATCCTTCACCCGCAGACAATGGTGTGAACCAACCTATCGGCAAAACATTCGCCTGGTCAGGTGGAGATCCGGATCCGCTTGATACCGTAACCTATGATCTCTACTTTGGAACAAGCACCGAGCCACCGCTCGTTTCTAACGATCAACCACTAGCCACTTACGATCCCGGTCCCTTGGCCTTCAACACCTTTTACTACTGGCGAATTGTTGCAACAGATAATTGGGGGAATTCGATTACCGGGCATATCTGGCGCTTTCTCACCTTGCCAGAACCAGCCCCTCAGCCCCCCGCCGGGTTGGCGGCAATAGTCGTGTCTGATTCACAAATTAACCTCTCATGGACCGACACCGATAAAGAGATCGGATTTAAGATCGAGAGAAAAACGGGTGAAAGTGGAACATATAGCCAAGTGGACATCGTTGATTCCGATGTCACATTTTACAACGATTCTAATCTGTCCAGTGGAGCAAACTATACCTACCGTGTACGTTCTTATAATGGATCAGGCCATTCCGCTTATTCAAACGAAGCCAGTGCGACCACTGGTCAGCCATCCTCAGCAGACAATGACAACGACGGCCTGCCGGACAGTTTTGAGATGGCGCATGGACTCAATCCGAATGATCCGCTGGATGCCCTGAGAGATTCAGATGGTGACAGCTACACCAACCTTGAAGAATTCTTAGGCGGCACCGATCCGCGGAATGCCGCTAGCCATCCGATCCGGCCCTTTGTAGTAGAGGCATCTCCCCACGACGGCCAGGGGATTGTAGAAGATACAAGGCGAGTTCCGATTGACAGCTCTATAGCTATCCGAATCAAGGATGAGGATGATGGAATCGACCCGAATAGTATTCTTATGACGGTGGAGGAGGTCGGGGTTCAGAACAGTATTCGAACAAAGGCGATCAATAACGCAGGGTTCACGGATATCTGGGTGATCTACGATACAACAAATCCGGATACCGATAATGATGGAAGGCCGGATATCTTTGAGTTTGCCTTTGATCAAGAAATCAATATACGAATAGAAGTCCGGGATACCAAGGGAATTGCGATGAATCCCTATGAGTTTAGTTTTAAGGTTGAGTCAGAACAAGAACACAACAATGCTATGGCGACCATGCCGAGAGTTACCACAAGCGTAGATCCTACGTCGGGAATAACGACGATTGAGGCAGCCCAGGGGTCGAAGATCGAAGGGGCAAAGATACTCTTTAATACCGCAGAGCCGGTCACCCCGCGCTTTGGACCGGTCGATGAGATCCCCCCGTTAACGGTCGCTGGAGGCGTGGGCTTTCCCCTCAACCTGGAACCTCCAACCGTGTTTGATAACCCCGTCACCCTCTTTGTCCCTGTGCCGGGAGGAAGCGACCTCTCTCTCCTGAGCTTATATGTCTTCACACCTGAAAGAGGATGGCGCTTGGCCAGTGAAGTGGAAGGCTGGATGCTCCTGGGATCACGAGTAGATCACCCAGACACAACTCCTCCAACGATTGAAGTTCAGGTTAACCATTTTACCAGTGTCCAGGCCGCAGAGCCGCCTCCTGCGCCACCTTCCCCCCCAGAATTGGTATTTCCTGCCGATGGGCAAACCGGCTTAGGGACAACTGTCACCTTTGGGTGGAATAAGTCAGAAGATTCAAATGCGGACACAATAACTTACAGCTTAACCGTCTGTGAGGATTCCAGTTTTACAGGGTGCAGCCCGGAGGACGTCGCAAAAGTTGTGGGTAAATCCACATATTATGCGGGGCTGAGTCTTGTTGGATTGATCGTCGGGATGGTCATGATTGGAGGTGTCAAAGGGAGGAGAAAAATCGGTCTATTCATAGCAGGCATTATCATCACAGCTTCCTTCGTGACCTCTTGTGATGGGGGGGGTGGAGGAGGAGGAAAAACGCCGCTTGTTAATGTGCCTCCGCTAATTGAACCCCTTGATGCCGACATGACACTTCTCATCTCCGACCTGAAGCCTGGCACAACCTATCACTGGAAGGTAACAGCCGATGATGACAAGGGGGGCATTACTGATAGCGAAACAAGAAGTTTTACCACAGCCCCTTAAAGAAGATGGGGGATCTCCTTGCTCGCTACCACGCTCTATTTCATTTGGTATTCTTTAATTTTAAGAGATGCGAGTGTTATCTGCATATTTCACCTGAAGTCGGCATGTGATTTCACACGAAGCCGACACCCGATTTCACTCGAAGTCGGCACCTGATTTCAGTGCGATTCCGGCGGTTTTTTGAAGTCGTGTTGAAACGACGCAGCCGAATCGGTCTGACGGTTTCATAAAGAGCGATCCACGACGCTGGTTAACCCGGTATCTTTACCCTTTTTGTTCATCAACAGGGAGGGAATGGATGCCAGCTAGGAGGTTGACCATGCGTAAAGTAAAAGAGGCGCTTCGCCTAAAGTTCTCATGCGGCTTGAGCGTGAGCGGGATCGCCAGAAGTCTTTGTGTGGCCCGCAGCACGGTTTCGGAGTATTTGAGCCGCGCCGATTCAGCCGGGATATCGTGGCCACTACCCAGTGACATTGATGATGACGCCCTTCAGCGTCTTCTGTTCCCACTTTTTCCCTCTGTCCCATCTTCGACACGTGCCGTGCCGGATTTTGCCGATTGAAGTGGACCCCAAGCCTGACACAGTGAATTTGCTTTTATAAGTGAAATCCTGGGACAGTGTCATGCGGCCTCTGGAAGCTCGGAAGGGAGCTTATAATAGACCTGGTCTGGTGTCATCCTTTTCAGGTTGGCATGCCGCCTGTCCTGATTATAAAACGCCAACCAAATGCCAATATTCTTTTTTGCTTGTGCGACCGTATCATAGGCCTTGAGGTAAACCTCCTCATATTTCAGGCTACGCCATAGGCGCTCGATGAAGACGTTGTCGATCCAACGCCCTTTGCCATCCATGCTGATCTTTATGCTCTGGTTCTTGAGGGTTTTAATAAAGTCGTCGCTGGTAAATTGGCTGCCTTGGTCGCTGTTGAAAATGCCGGGTGTCCCATGGTTCGCCAAGGCCTCTTCCAATGCTTCGATACAAGGCGCGGTATCCAGGCTGTTAGACAATCGCCATGAGAGGACTTTCCTGGAATACCAGTCCATGATGGCAACCAGATACAAAAAGCCTTTGCGCATCGGGATGTAGGTCGTGTCGGTGCACCACACCTGGTTGACTTGGTTGATTTCCAAATCCCGCAGCAAATAAGGATAGACCTTGTGCTCTGGATTGCGGCGCGTGGTCTTGGCCCCCGGGTAGAGTGCCCGTATCCCCATGATGCGCATCAAGCGCTGCACGCGCTTTCGATTGACTTGCAAACCATGGTCATCCCATAGGTCATCACGCAAGCGCCTCGACCCTTTGAAGGGATGTCGAAGGTGCAGCACATCTATTTTTGCCATCAACTCAAGATCCGCAACATTCACCTCGGCAGGTGATCTATAAGCCGATGATCGACAGAGATCAAGGGCCGCACATTGTCGGGTCAGGGGCAGCCCATGCTGCCGGTCTACTTTAAGCTTGCGCTCAGCCCTGCTTAACGACCGAGCGCTTTGGCTAAAAAATCGTTTTCTAATGCCAATTCTCCAATCTTGGCGTGCAGAGTTTTTAGATGGGATTCATCGGCCCGCTTTTGGTCTTGGCTGCTTCCAAATACGGATGCAGCCTGATCAAGTAATTGCTTCTTCCAATCCTGAATTTGATTTGGGTGGACATCAAACTGTTCTGCAAGCTCCGCTAAGGTCTTGTCACCTTTAATGGCGGCCAACGCGACTTTGGCTTTGAATGCGGGCAAATGATTCCGTCTTTTTCGATTCATCTCTTTTCTCCTGTGGTTGTCTAAAATACCTCAGGATTTTCACTTACGCTACTGTCTCTTTTTCGGGGTCCACTTCTGATATCCACGAGGAGCTCAAGCGTAAGGGGGTGACCCTGCTGCTGCTCTGGCAGGAATACAAGGCAGTCCATCCCAGCGGCTATCAATACACCCAGGTCTGCAATCTATACCGGAAATGGAAAGGTCATCTTGATCTGCCCATGCGGTTTAATCACAAGGCCGGCGAGAAAATGTTCGTGGACTACTGCGGCCAGACCCTGCCTGTGGTGAACCGAAAGACCGGTGAAGTGCGTGAAGCGCAAATCTTTGTCGCGGTCCTCGGGGCGTCGAGCTACACCTTCACCGAGGCGACCTGGACGCAAGGTCTGCCGGATTGGACGGGGTCCCACGTCCGGGCGTTCGGTTATTTCGGCGGCGTCACGGAAATTGTCGTGCCGGATTATGTTGCCCGCAACATAATCCGGCTTATGTGCCCCACCAGATTATGTGGCCGACCACATCTAAGTCATGAAGAAGTTTGGAGGATCGCGTGCAGGTGGGAACATAATCAACTACAGGGAATTCAGCCAGGCCAGGAGGGACTCATCGTCCTTCCAGACTGCACGAGAGCGGGAGCCCGCCGAAATTCCTAAACTGGGCTCGCATTCTCGCAACGCCGCTTCTTTCGCTCGCAATGTCAGTTCTGCATACCGATTGGTGGTATCAAGACTGACATGACCGAGCCATCCGCGAATGACGTTGATCTCGACGCCGGACTCCAAAAGATGGACCGCCGCCGTATGACGAAACAGATGCGGCGTCACGCGCCTTGGGTGAATCCCCTTCGTATCTAAGCCGCCTGCATGTCGCCGAACGATTTTGTAGATGCCGAATCGAGTGAGTGGAATACCTGGACGAGAACAGAACACATGACGATTGGCGATAAGTATTTTCCCTTGCCATCGCAGCAGCATTCGAAGATGCTTTGCTGTCTCGGCCCAAAGCGGACAGGTTCTCCACTTGTCTCCTTTTCCGTGGAGATGAACCCGGGGTGGGGCACCGAGATCCAGGTTTTCCACCTGGAGATCCGCGGCTTCTTGAACGCGTGCTCCGGTGTTGTAAAGGAACAGAAGTAGCGTTCGGTCACGCGAGGCGTGCCGTCCTTCCCGTGGCAGGCGTTGCAAGAGCGACGTCATCTCCTCACGTTCCAGGTAATGCGTTTCAGGCGGTGGGGTCCGCTTGACCGGGATCGCGGCGACTTGCTGACACGTGTGAAGCATCTCAGGGACGCGACCGGCGATGTACTCAAAAAAGGTCCTAAGAGCCGCAAGCCGTTGATTGCGGGTCCGAGCATGGTTGCCTCTGTCCTTCTCCAGATGACTGAGAAAAGCCAGGACCCGATCAAAGGTGAGTGCCGCAAGCGACAGAACTGAGATCGGCTGCTTAGCCTCCTGCGAGATGAAACACAAGAAAAGGCGCAGGGTATCCCGATAGCTGTGAATGGATGTTGATCGAAGACCTTTCTGGACGCTGAGGTGGTTCTCAAAAAAAGAATGAACGACTTGACCTAGAATTGTCTTCATCGGCGGAGTCCCTCCCTAATGATCGGAGCCACGAACGGTTCGAACCGGCTATTGGCCTCTTGAAGAAGCGTCTCCGTCATCGTCAAATAGACCGCCGTGGAGTTCACATCCACATGGCCAAGGAAGGTAGCCAGCTTCAACAGGCCGGCTCCGGGATCCGCGCCGGTCCGATACCAGCGAATCAGTGTTCCAACCGCGAAGGAATGCCTTAGATCGTGTAGACGCGGAGACGAACCACCCGGCGGAATCACAAGCCTCAGCTGGGGAATGAGATGATGGAAGGTCTGGCTCACCGTGCAAGGATGGATCTCGCCGCGGTTCGTGAAGGAGAAGAAGGGGGCGTCCGGCGAAAGGGCGCCAAACCGGCGGCCCATGGCCCGAAGGTGCTCCAGAAGGAGCGCCTCCATCTTGGGACCGAAAGGGACCAACCGGCTCTTATAGAACTTGGTCTGCCGGATGACCAGAAGCCTTCGGTCGAAATCGACGTCCTTGAGTTGAAGACGACAGGCTTCTCCTACCCGTAAACCCAGACCATAGAGAATGGCGAAGATGGCGTGATAGGTTTTTCCTCTCATCGGCGCTTTTGACCTTTCCGGGAGCCGTTGGGCGACCTCTAGCAATCTGCGTGCAGTCTGAAGGTCGAAAATGAAGGGAATCCGCTGAGAGGTCTGCCGCCTGGGTTTTGTGCGGACAGGAGAGCTTTGCAGAACCTCTTGTCCGACCAACCAATCGAACAAGCGCCGCACGGTGCAAAGCAGGTGGTTGTAACTGCGAGGGCGTTGGCGGGGCCGAGAGGCGAGAAACTTCTCGATGAGATCGGCCGTCACGTCGCTAGGCCCCTTCACGCTCTGCTGGGCCAAGTACCGATCGAGAAGCCGAAGCGACACCTCCTCGACGTCATATCGCCGTCCGAGAGCCCGCTTGTGGGCTAGAAAATTCCGAATATCGTTGGCGAGAATGCTCTGAAAACCGATCCATAGTGACTTCATAGGACTTCCTCCCCGTCGCCCAGGGCGACCCTTCTTCAGATAGTCCAGGATCGCTTCCCCAACGATCGGCGAGAGCGGATAAGCGGTCGAATGGCCGGCCTTCCGTTCCGGGACTCTCAGGCGATCGTTCCTCCAGTTGATGTCATCCAGAGTCAGCGCGGCCACTTCGCGAGCCCGAAGGCCGTAGGTGACAAGCAACAGTAGGATCGCATAGTCACGTTTGCCGATCGGAGTACGACGATCCACGCTCTCAAGCACGCGCTGCACCTGATTCCAGGCGATGGAGCGAGGAATGCCGGAAAGACGGAAGGATTGGGGGGACTCTATGACATGGCTGAGATCCTTGGGGAGTACACCTTCCCGGTGGAGATAACGAAGAAAGACACGTAACGAACCGCACGCGTTACGTAGCGAACACCAGCCTACTCGGCGACTGTATTCGGCGACAAACCCGCTGAGGACTGTGGGGGAGAGATGTGAAAGTTCTTCCAACCCGATCCTCTCAAGGTATGCAGCAAACCGACGCAAGTAGTGTCTGTACGACGCGATCGATCTCGCACGAAGCCCTTTCTCCTCCTTGAGATACTCGAAGAATCGGGGCGCATCTCTCTCAAATGGATTATCCGGCTTACAAGATCGGCCCAAGCCGACATAGCCTGGCACAACGAGACGAAGCATCTGGCGGATGGGATTGCGTACACCATCGCAGATCTTTTTGCGTTGATTTGAAGGGATCTTTGGACGTGTGCGCTCGGAGATCCAATTCTGAATGAAGGACTCGACGTGGTCGGGAAGATGTTCCCACTGTGTTGCACCACGCTTCTGAGCAAACTCCCCAAACCTCACCAAAACCGGGATCCGCCGCAAAATACTGCGGCTCGAATACCGGCACTCAGAGAGCCAATGAACATATTTTTCTACAGCGGATCCGATCCACGAAGATCGAACCCGGTCGGCCGTATCCGGCCGAACATAATATTTGTCCAGCATGACAACCTCCTTTCTGATAAGAAGATCATCATGCCATACCACCCAGCGTTATGTGCCCGAGGCAATTGATAACCACCTGAAACGGAATGAAAATACAACAGTCGGCCACATAATCTGGTGGGGCACATAAGCCGGATAATCTCGCCTCCGGTGTATCGAAAGCCTGCCGTTACGAGCCCGACATCAACCCCACGTATCAAGACCTGGCGGCACACTACGGGATGGCGGTCATCCCCGCCCGTGTGAGAAAGCCCAGGGACAAGGCGAAAGCGGAAGCCGGAGTGCTGCTTGTCGAACGATGGATATTGGCGAAGCTGAGACACAGGACCTTCTTCAGCCTGGCCGAGCTGAACGAGGCGATGGGCACATTACTCGAAGCGCTCAATAATCGCCCCTTCAAAAAACTTCCCGGCAGCAGGAGATCCTTGTTCGAGAAACTGGACAAACCGGCTTTGAAGCCTTTGCCTCCCTCTCCCTATCAGTACGGCGAATGGAAGAAGGCTAAGGTCAACATCGACTATCACGTGGAGGTCTTGGATCATTACTACAGCGTCCCTCACAGGCTGGTCAGACAAACGATGGATATCCGCTTGACCTCGATGATCGTGGAGATCTTCCACAAAGGGAAACGGCAGGCGAGCCATATGAGAAGTTATTTCAAGGGAGCCCACACCACGATCAAAGCGCACATGCCCAAGTCTCACCAGCGGCATCTTCAATGGACCCCTTCGAGAATCATCAGCTGGGCCCAGAAGACAGGCGCGGCCACAGCCGATCTTTTTGCCGCGATCATGGCCCGCCGCCCGCATCCTGAGCAGGGGTTTAGATCGTGTCTCGGCATCATGCGCCTTGGCAAGGCGTATGGAAATGAACGGCTTGAAGCCGCCTGCCAAAGGGCCCTCTTTATCAATGCCTTCTCGTACAAGAGCATCCAGTCGATCTTGAAAACCAGGCTGGATCAACAGCCCCTGCCAGAGAGACCCAAACAGCAAGGCCCCATTGATCACCCGAATGTCCGGGGATCCCACTACTATCATTGAAAGGAGTTTCCATATGCTCAACAATCCCACAATCGACAAACTCAACACCTTAAGACTCATCGGCATGGCGAAAGCATTGAAAGACCAGGAACAGACCGAGGAAATCGCGTCTCTCTCCTTCCATGAGCGCCTGGGTCTCATGATCGACCGGGAGATGCTGGAAAGAGAAAACCGCAGGCTCGCGATCAGGCTGAAGCGGGCAAAGCTTCGGGAGCGCGCCTGCTTCGAGGATATCGATTACCGTCATCGAAGGGGCCTGGACAAATCGATGATAATGGCGCTCTCATCCTGTAAATGGATCCGGGACCATCACAGCGTATTAATCGAAGGCGCGACCGGTGCGGGAAAAACATACATCGCCTGCGCTCTTGCCCACAAGGCCTGTCTTGAGGGATACACGGTCATTTACGCGAGGCTGCCAAGACTGCTCGACGAGATCGCCGTGGCCAAAGGTGACGGCCGGTATGGCAAACTGATGAAAGCTTTTTCAAAGACAGACCTGATTGTCCTGGACGATTTGGGGCTGATGCCGCTGACCGCAGAGAATCGCCGGGACCTGCTTGAGATTGTGGAAGACAGAAACGGGTTGCGTTCTACAATCGTCACAAGCCAGTTGCCTGTGAGCAAGTGGCATGATGCCATCGGGGATCCGACCCTTGCCGATGCCATTCTCGACAGGCTTGTCCACAACGCTTACAAGATCATTTTGAAGGGAGAATCAATGAGAAAAACACGATCGAAGTTGACGAAGCCGACAGATTTGTAGAAGATAGAAAAACCAGCGTCGCTACGCTCCGACAAGCTGTCGGCTTCGAGTGAAACACCCTGTCGATTTCAGTGAAATGCGCATTATCGATAAATAAGATGACTTCGATATTTTTTAAATGATGATTTTTCAATCATCTGAGATCCTTTTTGATTGCCTGGGTTCTTTGTTCAGGGCGAGGCGAGGATCGTTTGAAAGTTAGATATTTTCGATCCGGTGGCCCAATCGAACCACGGTTGCCTCGCCGATGTTGTTGTACCGATCGGGCACACAAGTGAGGATGATGATTTGGCATTCTTTCCCCGCCTTGGCAATAACCGCTCCCATCAGTTTAAGTCGCTCTGGATCTGTATTTCCCAATGCATCATCTAAAATAAGGGAAGCCCCGCCGTCTTTTGAGACGGTCATCGCACATGCTAAACGAGATATCATAGAGATCTGTTCTTTGGTACCCCCGCTCAAGGACTCAAATGGGACGTTGGAACCATCCATCGTCCGACCAGCAATCGATAAATCCTCAGTGACCTCAACCTCAAAGGAGCTGTTAAACACCAGGCGTCCAAGCCTCTCGATTTTGTCTTTGAGGGGGGCGACATAGGCGCGACGCGCCTTGTCACGTTCCTCTTTCATGGTGACATACAGCAACCTGGCCGCTTGAGCCCTCCGGATGATTGCTGCATTTTCTTGCCTAATGTGATCGAGATGACTCTGGGCTGCATCTCGCTTCTCATGCAGCCCCTCTTCTCCAAAAACCTTGAGGCGCGTCCGAACTTCTGTATTTTCTTTCTGTGCCTCTTCACGCTTTTTCTCTACCGTTTCCAAAGAACCCTTCGCCGTTTCCGCCAGTGCTTTTACTCGATCAGGTTCCTTGCCGTGTAGATCTGTCTCGGCCGATTTTACGTTTTTCTCTTCTGAATAGACAATTTGGGCCGATTTAGAATGTTTCGATTTAAGGTCGTCATCGGATGTAATCGTCCGGGACCGCACAAGCTCGTCGCGGGTACGCTTTAGTTCTTCAGTTTTGAGGTCAAGTTCCACCCTCACTTTCTGGTACCGTTCCCTCAGTTCATCACGCACTCGGCGGGCCGCATCCAGTACCGTTCTGGCTCCCTCCAATGCATCATTTGCTCTCTCAAGATCGCCCTCTGCACTTTGCCGTTCCTTCTTCGCAGTTTCCAGATTTTCAGGAAGCTTGGGTTCCGGGGTCCGGGCTGCGGGATAAGCCGGTACACTCTTTCCTAGCCCGATGACTTTTCTATCCAACTCCTCGTATGTTAAGTCGCGAAGGTTTTCTTTCTCGATTTCCTTCTGCCTTGCTATAGACTGCTGTGCTTCCCGCCGCGCATCATAGGATTGCCTTGCCTCATTCCCATTGCTCACCCCCCCCGCATTGCAGAGGGCATCGAGCATCTGTTTTGCCTCTTCGACCTTTTCCGAAAGATCGGATGAACTGGCCCCGGCTGTTACCTCCATTTGCAAAGACCCTGGAATGGTCACACGGACCCGATCGGAAATGGAGAGGCGACGTTCCTCGTTTCTTAAGAGCGTCGTTTTCTCGTTGTTAATCTGGAAGTCGAGGTTGGCCAGCCCTCTCAGCAGAACATTTGGCGCGCCCGTCTCTAACTTCGCCTGAGCGGTAATGAGCGCGTGTTCAGCCTTCTGAATTGTATTTAGAGTCTCTTTATCTACGCGGCTCGAAGCCAACAAGGCATCCGCTAGGGCTGCGTCTTGCCGGGCACGATCTACGCGGTCTTTACGTTCCCTCAGTTGTTCCAAGTGCAGCTTGTTGTTGAAGTAGTCAAAATCCGCATGCCGGAGCTTAAGAAGTGTTTCGGCCCCTTTGCGTGCGGCGTCAGCTATGCTCGCGTCAGATTGGGCCTTTTCCAGATCGGTCTCCGCCTTCTTGAGCGATGCCGTGGACGATGTAATGGATTCATCGAGTGCTGCGTGGGTCTTTCCGGTACTGGAGACGGTCTCGATGAGGTAAAGGCGCTCTTCTTGCTCACGCTTGGCGGCCTTTTCAGATTTTTGTGCCAACTCCAACTTAAGGCGGACCGTTGCCAGGTCTGTTTCCAATTCCTTGATTTTATCGAGAGATTTTGTGTATTCGGAGACATCTCTCCGGAGGTCCTGTTCCTGCTGCTTTAAATGTTCGAGTTCCCGGCTAAGATCCGCAGCGCGAACGATGTCCTTTTCCAGATTCTGGATCTGAGTTTCCAGAGAAGCAACTTCAGCCTCTGTTTCCTCCTGGGCTATTTGGATCTGCTGCAAGTCCTTTTTTTCACTGCCCAGCTCTGTGAAGTAACGCCCAGACTCCTCCCGCACCTTATCGAATAGACTCTCCTCTTTTGAATTTGCCCGATGCCCCCCCGCAGCGATATCGAGTGCGGCCGATAAGGATGTCTGCTTGGATAGATCGGCCTGCTGGACTGCATCACCTTGCTGAATGCAGAGTGCTTTCCACAGGTCGATGTCAATGGTTTCGCGCAAGATTTCTTCGGCACGTTCATGCGCTTCCCGCCCGGTATGGTTTTCCGATTTGGGATGGGTGACCCTAAGGGTCGTCTCTGGTTTCTTATGAAACCTTTTGAAGTAGGTAAAGACGTAGGGGCCGCTTTCTGCCTCCAGCTCAATCTCCGGACCTGCGTCTCGCGTCACAGTCTTGATCGCTTTGATCTCACTGTGTTTGCTTGAGTCGAGATAATCGAAAAGAAGTCTTACCGCTTCGCTGAGGCTGGTTTTTCCAACTTCATTCGGTCCTTCGACGACGGTGAGTCCTTTGGAGCCGAATCGCACTTCGGTCGCATCAATTCCTCGGTAATTGGCCAGACGGAGGCGGAGAAGCCTCATCGTTCCCTCCCTGCAAGCCTGACGAGGAGAGCAAGCGCATCGCGTGAAGTGACCGAACCGGCATCGGATCCCTCAACATGAGATCGCAAGCGTTCAAGGGTACTACTGGCAAAACCTGAAAAACCAAGATCCATGAAATCGGCATCTTCCGGAATGACGACGAGATTGTGAGTACGTATTTCAAGCGCGCCCAGAATCTCCAGAACATGGGAAAGCAGTTCTTCAAGCTCGGCATGGAGCGACAGCGAGAGTGCGCCGACAAGGCGCAATTTGACTACGGTTCGTTCTTTATCTTCGAGCCTCTCAATCCAGTCACGAAGGGCCTCGATGTCTTCCTTTGTATTGAGGTCTACCTGTTTTCGCTCGATAAACTTCCATCTTCCAATTTCCACCTCTTTCGTGGTGACCCCCTCTTCGTTAAGAGTGGCTACCAGGGCAAAGCCGGGCTTCACTTCGGTGTAGTCCGTTGGCTCGGGAGCGCCCGCGTACCATATACGGCCACTGTCGCCGACCTCAGTCAGAGAGTGCCGGTCTCCGAGAGCCAGGTAATGGATCTTGTTCTGTGATATTGCGTTTTCAGCTGCATGAAGGGAAATAAGTGCTGGATCATCAGGATCTGGAGAGAGCTTGTCCACCCCTCCATGCGCAACACAAACACGCAGGGTATTGGCAATGGGCTCAAGTTTTCCGGTCGTCAAAGCCACCAGGTCTTGCAAGGGTCGTTTTGATGTCCAGGGTATTCCTACAATCTCAATGCCCTCTTCAATAGCAATGGGCACCGTGTCCTCAATCACATGGACGTGAGCCGGCTTCCGCTCCAGGAAGGTCGGGCTGCGAAAAACGGAGGCTGCGTTGAGCGGGTCATGGTTGCCGGGGAGCAGATATACGGGAATCGGCACATCCTTCAGAGCTTCGAGGGCACGCGAGACGGTCTTTCGGTCAACCAGGTTTGACTCAAACACATCCCCACAGACCACCATAAACCGGCACTCTTCTTTTTCGGCAATGCGCCCAAGTTCACGGATGGCATCAAATCGGGATTGGGCAAATCTCTCCTGAACCCCTTCAGAGAAGAAGTGCCGGGTCATACCTAACTGCCAGTCTCCCGTATGAAGAAAGCGTGTCACGCGTTCATTCCTTTCCTTGGCTTCCGGTTCTCTTTCCAGATCTCATTGGATCCCATCCACTCCGGCAGTGAAAACCAGTTTTTTATTATAGGTTAGTTAGTGTTTTTTGCAACTGGCTTTCACCGCACTTCTCCGGATATGGCCGATCGGGGAGCCATCGAGAATTAAATCGACTTCGAAGTCTTGATTTTGATTGTCTCGCCACTTCTTTTTCCAGCCACGAATTTTATGACCGACCCCGCATCATTGCGAATTGTCGCTTATTGATCTTCAACCCCCAAAACGCTACACTCAGCCGGATAATTATACCCCCGAAGATGGACGAGGCGTCGCAATGAAGGATGACGAAGGGCAAAAGGGGAGGGGATCAGGGGAGATTGAGCGGAAAGCTAATGAGGTCTAATTTTGGTAGTACCCGGAAAAAAATGACGCAACAAAAAGGCTTTTCTAAATCCCTCGAATCCTGGATCTGGGATGCGGCCTGCTCTATTCGTGGGGCCAAAGACGCGCCAAAGTATAAAGATTTCATCCTGCCGCTGATCTTTACCAAGCGGCTGTGCGATGTCTTCGATGACGAGGTCAACCGTATCGCGGCGGAGGTCGGTTCACGCAAAAAGGCCTTCCAGCTCGTCAAGGCCGATCACAAACTCGTGCGCTTCTATTTACCCCTGTTACCGGAAGACCCGGATGAATCGGTCTGGTCAATCATCCGCACGCTCTCCGACAAGATCGGCGAAGGCGTCACCACCTACATGCGCGCCATCGCCAAGGAAAACGCGCTGCTACAAGGCATCATCGACCGCGTCGACTTCAACGCCACCACTCACGGTCAGCGTGATATAGACGACGACCGACTCTCCAACCTGATCGAAGCGATCAGCACCAAGCGCCTCGGGCTCGAGGACGTCGAGGCCGACATCATCGGCAAGAGCTACGAATACCTCATCCGCAAATTCGCCGAGGGCGGCGGCCAGAGCGCCGGCGAGTTCTACACCCCGCCCGAGGTCGGCGCCATCATGTCCCGCGTCCTCCAGCCCGAGCCCGGCATGGAGATCTACGATCCCTGCTGCGGTTCCGGGGGCCTTCTTGTAAAATGCGAGATCGCGATGGAAGAGGCGGCCAAAGGCAAAAAGCGCACCGTTGCCCCGCTCAAGCTCTACGGCCAGGAATACATCGCCGACACCTGGGCCATGGCCAATATGAACATGATCATCCACGACATGGAAGGCCAGATCGAGATCGGCGACACCTTCAAGAACCCCAAATTCAGAACAGGCGGCAGACTCCGCACCTTCGACCGCGTCGTCGCCAATCCCATGTGGAACCAGGACTGGTTTATCGAGGCCGACTACGACAACGACGAACTCGACCGCTTCCCCGCCGGGGCCGGCTTCCCCGGCAAATCCTCCGCCGACTGGGGCTGGGTCCAGCACATGCACGCCAGCCTGAATGAAAAAGGCCGCGCCGCTGTCGTCCTCGACACCGGCGCCTCCTCCCGCGGATCGGGCAATGCCGGCACCAACAAGGAAAAGACCGTTCGCCAGTGGTTCGTCGACCACGACCTCATCGAGAGCGTGCTCTACCTGCCCGAAAACCTCTTCTACAACACCACCGCCCCGGGCATCGTCCTCTTCCTCAACCGGGCCAAGCCCAAGACCCGACAGGGCAAGGTCTTCCTCGTCAACGCCAGCCAGGTCTTCGAAAAGGGCGACCCAAAGAACTTCATCCCCGATGAGGGCATCCAGCGCATCGCCGACACCCTCATCGGGTGGAAGGAAGAGAAAAAACTCAGCCGCATCGTCGATCACGCCGAGCTGAAGAAAAACGACTACAACATCTCCCCCAGCCGCTACATCCACACCAGCGACGCCGAAACCTATCGACCCATCGCGGAGATCGTCGAGGAACTGAAGGTCATCGAGGCCGAGGCGCGGGAGACGGACAAGGCCTTGAAGAAGATTTTGGAGAAGATCGGGGTATGAGCGATTGGCAAACAAAGCGCCTGGGAGACGTCCTCCGCCTCAATTACGGAAAAAGTCTTTCCGTGAAGAACCGCGTCGAAGGGCCGATTCCGGTTTACGGCTCCAATGGAATCGTTGGTACGCATAATGAAGCGATCGTTTATACACCTGGCCTAATCGTTGGGCGAAAAGGATCGGCTGGACAAGTTCATCGTTCTCTCGTCCCATTCTGTCCGATTGATACAACCTTCTATGTCACCGCAGAAGACGCGCCCGATACCGACCTCGAATTTTTGTTCTACCTGCTCCGACACATCGATCTCACACGGATCACTGGAGATGTTGGTGTTCCAGGCTTGAATCGTGAAATGGCTTACATGGAGCCAGTTTATTTCCCGGGGGCACTCCCCGAGCAGAAGAAGATCGCGCACATCCTTTCGACGGTGCAGCGGGCGATCGAAGCGCAGGAGCGGATCATTCAGACCACCACCGAGCTGAAAAAGGCCCTCATGCACAAGCTCTTCACCGAAGGCCTCCGAGACGAAGCCCAAAAACAAACCGAAATCGGCCCTGTCCCCGAAAGCTGGGAGGTGGTGGAGTTGGGTTCGCTCGCCAAGGTGGGAAACGGCTCAACTCCCAAACGAGCGAACGATACCTACTGGGAAGGCGGAACAATCCCGTGGTTGAACAGCACCAAGATTCACGACCGCTTCATCACCGAAGCTGACCAGTTTGTGACGCTACAAGCCGTCAAGGAATGCCATCTTCCAAAAGTCGCACCGAACAGCCTACTGATCGCGATCACCGGCCAAGGAAAGACACTCGGCAACTCAGCGATCACCCGGATCGAGACCTGTATCAATCAGCACCTCGCCTACGCACAGTTTCACTCGGCGAAGATCGTTCCTGATTTCGTGCTGTGGTTTATGCGGACACGCTATGACTACCTGCGTTCCATTGCGCACGGCGGCGGAAGCACCAAAGGAGCGCTGACCTGCGGTTTCTTAAAGACTCTCCCGATACCAGTCCCATCGACGGACGAGCAAAAGGAGATAGTTACCGTATTCCAAACGCTCGAAGATAAGCAGGGCTCGGTAGCCAGCAAACAGTCCGCGCTCCAAGACCTCTTCCGCACCCTTCTTCACGAACTGATGACTGCGCAGACCCGCGTTCATGCACTCACTTTTCTTGCGGAAGCAGGCAACTCATAGCGAAACCATTCGATGCGCTTACTCAATCTCCATATCCGCAACTTCCGAAAGATTGAAGACTTGTCCGTGATCTTTCCGAAAGGTTTGGCCGTAATTGTCGGCGAGAACAACGCCGGGAAAACGGCAATTATCGATGCTTTACGGCTAATGCTATTTTCAAGCCGCGACTTTGAAGCCCTTCGGCTTAATGAGGATGACTTTCGCAGAGGGTCACAGAACGCACCAATCGAAATTTCCTGTACGTTTTGTGATCTCAGCAATGCTGACGAAGTTCACTTTCAGGAGTGCCTTGTGGACATTGGCGACGGGAAGTTTCACGCTCGTCTGAATGCGCGGGCTGAATTCAATTCCACCACGCGAAGAGCCAATGTGAAAATGTGGGGCGGTGAGACAGAAGGAGGCACACTTCCATCGAACCTCTACGACCACCTGAGCTCAATTTACCTACAACCTCTCCGTGATCCAGAGAGCGGGTTGCGCCCTGGCAGACATTCCCAGGTGTCCCGCTTGATCGATTGCCTAACGGCGGTTGATAAACGCGTCGAGTTCGAAACCATTGCACAGACCGCAAACAATCAGATTCGAGAACTTGATCCGGTTAAGAGTGCAAAAGCCGACATCGACGCCCAATTAACTTCAATTGCCGGGGCTGAACTTGCGCAAGAGATTGAGCTCATATTCAGTGACCCCAGCTTTCATCGGATCATCGCAGGGCTTCAACCCGAGATCGATGGATTGCCTTTCGCACTAAACGGTCTGGGCTACAACAATCTAGTGTTTACGGCCGCGACGCTGGGAACCCTCCGGCGGAGCAAGAACTATTCGTTTCGTTCGATCATCGTCGAGGAGCCGGAAGCCCACCTTCATCCTCACCTGCAAGTTCTCCTTCTTCGGCATCTGGTGAATGCGGCCGAAGACACAGATGGAAATACAGTCCAGGTATTGGTAAGCACCCATTCCCCAATCTTAGCGAGCCAGGCTCCGATCGATTCGGTTATCTCCGTCCACGATTCAGCCGGGAAAGTGACGGGCGTATCCCTTTGCTCAATCGACTACGATGAGACGCTCAAGAAGAAACTTCAGAGGTTTCTCGATGCGACGCGGGCAGAGCTTTTCTTTGCTCGCCGAATCCTCATGGTCGAGGGAATTGCTGAAGCTCTTCTTCTGCCCGTGCTCGCCCGAATGGCTGGAGGAAATTTGAAAGACTCCTCCGTCACCGTTCTGAATGCTGACGGAATTAACTTTAATGCCTTCGTTCCGCTTTTTGGAAGCGGTCGCCTAGGCCTATCGGTTGCGATTTTGACCGATGGCGATGATGTCGGTAGGACCGGAACTCCTTCAGCGACCGCAACGGGGCTAAAGGCAAAGGAAGGCGAAATACAAAATCTCCGTGTCGAATATGGAGAAATCACTTTTGAGCACGAGTTGGCGCGGTCGGCCGCCTTGCTTCCATTCATGCTCCAGGCATATCGAACACTTCGTCCCACACTCGGTGCTGTGTTGGACACTCAGATTAACGGACTCGGCACCGATTACGCAAAGGCCGATGCGTTCCTCGAAGAGTTCTTGCGGAGTAAGGCATCCAAGGGCGAGTTTGCGCAGGAATTGGCAGGCTTGTTCGAGGACTCGCTTTCCAACCCAGAGGCGGAGGCTTTCCCGGTGGACTGTGTTCCGCAGTATATTCGCGACGCCTTGGAGTTTCTTGGCGTCATAACCGTGAGCAACCCCAATGAGCCAGACGGAGCAACTGAGGGAACAGATTCTGTCCCAGAACCCGACTGACCAGCAAAGAGACGCGATTTTTGCTGACGAGTTGGAGTTTCTGCTCCGGGCATCTCCCGGGAGCGGTAAGACATGGACGTCATGTCGCCGCTTCATTTGGCGTGGGGCAAATTGGCATCACAAAGTCGGAGGTCTCGCGCTGCTGTCGTTCACGAATACCGCGATTCGGGAATTCCACGAAGCAACAATCAAAGTCGGCAGGAGAGAACTTCTTTCGAACCCGAATTACGTTGGAACATTTGATTCGTTCGTTGAACGCTTCATCATAACTCCGTTTGGGCACCTGCTCAATGGATCCGCAAAGCGACCGAAGCTTTTTCTGGCTCCGCGGCCTGGAGATTGGAACAACAAGAAGTTGCAAGGCTGGACGGAAGTGACGGGCGGGAAAAAGCGCCCAGTTCCCGCATGGGAAATCATCCCATTCCCAGACAACGGGAAGGTAGCATTCCGAGCATCGTCCAGATTTGGTGGTAAAACGCTTTCTTTTCAGTGGGGCAATCCAGTCGCCGAGTTCTTTAGGCTTGGCTATTACTCCCACGCTCAGCGCGTGTATTTGGCATGCAGCATTCTATTCGCCCGCCCTCATATCGCCGATTGTTTGGCGCGGCGATTCCCAGAAATCATCGTTGATGAAGCGCAAGATACGAACATTTGGCTCCTCATCCTCTTAAACTTCCTGCGAGAGAAGGGCACCAAGGTGACGTTGGTAGGGGACCCAGATCAGTGCATTTATGAGTTTAGCATGGCGGATGCAACGTCACTTCCGGCACTGAAGGAGAAATGGGATATTCCCGAGAGGCCTCTCAGTCGCTCCTTCCGCTGCAACAATGCCATCGCGGATTCGGTTCGCCACATAAGCGGAAATGAGAGTTTCGAAGGGTGCGGTGAGTCTCTCAATGAGCACTGTAGTTCGTTTATTGTTCGTGAGGTCGACAACGCGTTTAGCGGATGCATTTCGTCGTTTGAGGCACATCTGGCAAGGGCTGGAATCTCGCAAGGCGGCTCGGCAATTCTCTGTCGCGCCCATCAACAACTGGAGGCGATTAGAGGCGTCGTGAATTACACTGCATTGCAGGGCCTCACAAAGGAAATGGCACTTGCTGCATTTCACCGGGACGTGCGGAAAGACTACAAGAAGGCTTTTCAGATTATCGAGCACGCCATCCGTGAAATGATAGACGAACCGGATTTCTGGGATGCACTCGATGATGATCCCGAAGGTGAAGCTTCTACTGAATTCAAGCTAAATCTTTGGAAATTCACAAAATCCCAAGATGGTCTACCGTCGGTTGGAGAGAATGGAACTGTCTGGATTGACCAATTGAAGACAAACCTCGCACCTCTTCTTAAAGAACTTGGAATTACTAGCATCCCAAAGTTGGGTCAAAAGATCAGAAGAACGGGACTCGATCAGCAGCAACTGGCGCTTCCACTGTTTCAGCTGCAAACTCTCTTCCCTCATATCCGCCAGGAGACAATTCACCAGGTGAAAGGCGAGAGTATCGATGCAGTCTTGGTATTGGGATCGACAAAATTCTTCAATTCCGTGGTCACGGCTATCGAGGGAGGCGAAAACACGGAAGAACGGCGACTGGCGTATGTCGCAATGACCCGTGCACGACATGCTCTAGTGGTAGGATTGCCTGCTTCGCATTTCGACAATCATGCAGAGAAGTGGATCAGCTGGGGATTCAGGACAATTTGACGATCATGCCCACCCCCTCCGAACACAAAACCGTCCAATCCCGCATCCTCGCCTACGCCGAGGCCATCGGTTGGACCGTTGTGCCCCGCGGGGCGGCGGAGCAGCGGCGCGGCTTTGATCCTGCTGCCGGACCTAAGGACAGAGCGAAGGGTGTATCGTTATTTTTTGACGACTTGCTCGACGCCAAGGTACGGGAATTCAACCCGCGCTATGCCGAGGCCGAGGGTGCATTATTGGGCAAGTTTCGTCATTTCCACACCGACATTTACGGCAATCGGGAGTTCGTCGACCACCTGCGCAACCGTGGAAAGTTTCTCGATCATGAAGAAAATCGAGAACTCGATCTTGTTCTGATTGATTACGGCACGCACTCGAATAATGTTTTCGAAGTGACGGAGGAATTTGCCTTCCATAACGGGCATTACGGAACACGTGAGGATGTAGTGTTCCTGATCAACGGTATTCCGGTGCTGGTAATCGAGTGTAAGAATGCCAATAAGGATGAGGCGATTGCTCTGGGGGTGGATCAGATTCGCCGTTACCACCGCGAGACGCCGGAGCTGTTTGTTCCCGAACAGATCTTTACCGCGACCGATGCCATCGGCTTTTCCTATGGGGTGTCCTGGAACACGGTACGGCGGAATATCTTCAACTGGAAGGTCGAAGAGGTCGGCAAGTTGGAAGCCAAGGTGAAGAGCTTCTTTGCGATCCCGCAGGTGCTCTCACTGTTGAAGGATTACATCATCTTTGCGGAAAAGGATGAGGAGCTGAATAAATACATTCTGCGCCAGCACCAGACGGGTGCCGTGGAGCAGGTGGTCAGTCGTGCGTTAGACCCTAAGCATAGGCGGGGCCTGGTCTGGCATACGCAAGGGAGTGGTAAGACCTTCACCATGATCAAGGCGGCGGAGATGCTCTTCCGCGCACCCGAGGCGGATAAACCCACCATCCTGCTGATGATCGACCGCAACGAGCTGGAAGACCAAATGCTCAAGAATCTCGCCTCTCTTGGCCTGGGCAATTTGGAACATGCCGGCAGCATTGCACGGCTAAACAGACTGTTGCGCGACGACTATCGGGGCATCATCGTGACGATGATTCATAAGTTCCGCGATATGCCGGCGAATATTAATACCCGGTCGAATATCTACGTTCTGATCGACGAGGCGCACCGCACCACAGGCGGTGACCTGGGCAACTTCCTCATGGCTGGGCTGCCGAACGCCAGTTATATCGGTTTTACCGGCACACCGGTCGACAAGACCGCCTACGGGCGCGGCACCTTCAAGACCTTTGGTTGCGAGGATGATAAGGGTTATCTGCATAAGTATTCCATTGCAGACAGTATTGGAGACGGCACGACGTTGCCGCTCTACTACAGTCTTGCCCCAAACGAGATGCTGGTGCCGCACGAAACCCTCGATAAGGAATTCCTCTCCTTGGCCGAAGCCGAAGGTGTAGCCGATATCGAGGAGCTGAACAAGATTCTTGAACGTGCTGTGAACTTGAAGAATTTCCTCAAAGGTGCAGACCGCATCCAGAAGGTGGCCCAATTTGTCGCAGATCACTACCGCGAGAATGTGGAACCCTTGGGGTACAAGGCCTTTCTGGTCGGCGTCGATCGCGAGGCCTGTGCCCACTACAAACATGCGTTGGATCAGTATTTACCCCCTGAGTATTCCGAGGTGGTCTACACCGGCAACAACAACGATTCCGCGTTGCTCAAGAAATTCCACCTCGATCAGAAGAAGGAGCGGCAGATCCGCAAGAGCTTCAACAAGCTGGAGCAGCAGCCGAAGATCCTGATTGTTACCGAGAAGCTGCTCACCGGCTTCGACGCGCCCGTGCTCTACGCCATGTATCTCGACAAGCCCATGCGTGACCACACCTTGCTGCAGGCCATTGCCAGGGTGAACCGCCCCTACGAAAACGAGAAGGCCGAGATGGTGAAGCCGCATGGCTTCGTGCTCGATTTTGTTGGAATCTTCGACAAGCTGGAAAAAGCGCTGGCCTTCGACAGCGAGGAGATCAATGCCATCGTCAAGGATCTGAAACTCCTCAAGGTGCTTTTCCAGAACAAGATGGAGCAACAGGCGCCGGAATACCTGGCGCTCATTGAGCGTAACTTCGATGACAAGGATGTCGATACCCTTATCGAGCACTTCCGTGACCCGGAACGGCGCAAGGTATTTTTCAAGGAATATAAAGAAATCGAAATGCTCTATGAAATTATCTCCCCCGATGCCTTCTTGCGACCCTTCATCAATGATTACGGCACACTCTCGGCCATTTATCACGTCGTCCGCAAGGCCTACACAAAGACCGTGATGGTGGATCGGGACTTTCAGAAGAAGACGAACCTGCTGGTTCAGGAACAGGTTGGCAGTTACGGCATCGGGCGGGTGGAAGATTTCGTGGAGATCAACGCTGAGACCATCGAACTGATCAAGAACCGGAGGGGCGGCGAGGGAACCAAGGTCATCAACCTAATCAAGAGCATCGAGAAGCTGGCCGAGGAAGGTAGCGATGATCCCTATCTTATTGCGATGGCCGAGCGGGCTCAAGCGGTACAGGAGAGTTTTGAGGATCGTCAGATCAGCACTGCTGACGCGTTGGATAATTTATTAAAAGAAGTAGAAGCGAACGAGGCACGAAAAAGGGAGCAGGCGGAGAAGGGCTTCGATGGATTGACCTACTTTGTTTATCGAACTCTGCTCGATGCGGAGATAGAAAATGCCGAAGAGGTGAGCCGCAAGATCAAAGAGGCCTTCATTGAGTTCCCCAACTGGAAGAAGAGCGAGAACTCGCTACGCGAGTTACGCAAGAAAGTGACATTCGCCGTTTTAGCCAATAGCGATGACTTGGATCAGGTGACTGCCCTGGTAGATCAGCTTTTCACGCTTCTGGAAAAGGCAGACAGGATTTAATGCGATGGCGGTACTGGATCAAAAACACGAGTTTAAAAATCGAGCCTACCACTGGGCAGACAAACTTGACGTTGAAGTGGTATGGCTTGGTGTACGCACGATGCGTAATAAATGGGCCTCCTGTTCCACTAATGGCCACCTGAATTTTAATGTCGAATTGTTAATGCTCGATCAGGAACTCTGGGACTATGTCATCGTCCACGAACTGCTCCATTTTTTCGTCCCCAACCACGGCAAACTCTGGAAGAGCCTCATGCGCGTACATTTGGGAGACTATGAAAAAGTGGAAGCACAATTAATGAAATGAGTCATAAGGCTTTGGCTGTGGCCTAAAAAGGGTGGAAGCCGGTCACGCAGAGGTCGCGCCCTCGCGTAGCTCCGTCACGTCCGCTGCAAGCCCAGACTGTTTTGATTTTTTCAGGCGGTAAGGTTTAATTGCCCCCCGGTTTTTTTTGAGGGGGTCAATTTGTTTTGGAAGGGCGGGGAGTGAGACAGAATGAGTAACTCTGTCTCAAGAGGAATAGATAGAAACCAGTCGACCTTGACAATTTCCAACCATATTTTGCAATATCTCTAAAGGCGAAACGCCTTCTCAAGGGAAGATGGACTGATAACAGGAATTTAGAATCATGTATTTTAGTAAACTACAATTATCAGAATGGCAACAATTCGAAAGTATAGAAATCAATTTTCACGATAAATTGACAATAATAACAGGTGCGAATGGAAGTGGAAAAACGACTATTCTTAATCTTTTAGCTAAACATTATGGCTGGGAGATGCCATCGCTGGCTACTCCAAAAAAAGAACAAAAATCCGGAGTAATGCATTACCTCTCTCGCTTTTTCAACGGAGAAAATAAAGAGGATACTCCTTTAATTGGCCATCTCCATTATACAAACGACACATCTACTGAATTACAAGTCCAAAACACGAACTCCACGCAGTACCAAGTTCAGATAACAAATAAGCAACCCGTGAAGTGTTTTTTTATACCATCTCACCGTTCTGTTAATCGTTATCAACCAATAGGCAATATTCCAACCGTAAAAAAGAACAAGCTTACTGCGTTTAATGAAGTATCTAACAGTACTAAACAACGGTATTTCAGTGGAAACGAAAGCCAGTCAGGTAGTTTCTTCATGAAAAACACCCTTATTGGCTGGGCAATTCAAGGATATGGAGTACAAAATGGGTCCAAGATAATCATGCCACGAGATGATGAACAAGTTCGTAATTTTGAAGGTTTTCAGGAAGTTCTTAGAAAAATTCTTCCTGAATCGCTTGGATTCGAAGAAGTAGAGATAAGAAACATGGAAGTGGTTTTTGTTTGTAACAAAGGAAAAGATGAATTTTTGTTAGAAACCACATCAGGTGGGATAAGCTCACTTATTGATATGGCTTGGCAGATCTATATGTATTCATCGAAAGATAACTTGGAATGTACGGTGATGATTGACGAGATAGAAAATCACTTACACCCAACTATGCAACGTACAGTTCTTTCGAATTTAGTTTATGCTTTCCCTTCTGCAAGATTTATTGTGTCAACTCATAGCCCCCTCGTTGTTGGGTCAGTTAAGGAATCGGCTGTTTATGTTCTTATGTATAATGAAAATAACAAAATTGTAAGTAGAGCTTTAAATTTCGAGAACAAAGCAAGAACCGCTGCTGAAATACTGGATGAGGTTTTAGGTGTTTCCGTTACAATGCCCATTTGGGCAGAAGAAAAATTAAATAGTATTGTAAATAAGTATGTAAAAAAGAGTTTTCGAGAACAAGATTTTGTGAACATGAGAGCGGAGCTAGCCGAGGCGGGACTTGAAAGACTAATGCCGTTGGCGATTAATTCGGTAGTGCACGAAAAAAATGATAAAGATAAATAGGCCGACTTGCCCAAATGAAAAAGCCCTGGCTAGTGGAAATTATAAACATCCAGAGAATAAAAAAGCTCTTAGTGAAGCTTCAAATGACAAATGTATGTATTGTGAGAGTAAAATATCACATATAGATTTTGGCCATGTTGAACATATTAAACCGAAAGCAGAGGATAAATACCCTGAACTGACCTGTGAATGGAGTAATCTTGGTTATGTTTGTCCAAAATGCAATAACAAAAAATCTGACAAATATCACCAAGATCAGCCTTATATTGACCCATACTCAGAATGTCCCGCCGATCATCTCTATGCACTAGGGTGGCTTATTTTACAAAAGAATGGGAGTGAACGCGGGGAGATAACTATCAGGGATATTGACCTGAATCGGGTAGAACTGATTGAAAAACGTCAAACCAGGATCATGGAAATCCAGAAGGCAATGGACGCTTGTTACAGAACCCAAAATAAGACACTACGAGATGCGGCCATAAAACAGCTACATGCTGAATCCTCCCCAGATAAGGAATATTCTCTTTTTGTAAAGAGCATGCTTGATACCCATTCTGGACAGACCTCCAGTATATAGTTGAGCGATTTTCAAGAAAAGCGGGACTCTCTTGTATTGATCGCATTCTCAGCTGAGACAGTATTAGTAATTCTGTCTCATGATTGAGCCTTTTCCCGTCAATTTTGGCCTGATTCCAGCCTTTTCCCTTTGATTTTTGAGACAGTACTCTAAGGCATAAAGTCTCAAATTCTCACAATCCCAAATGATAAATATCCTTGGCTGCGTTCGCCTGAGCATCTCATTTATGTTGTATATTCACCATCAAGTGGCTAAAATATGTTCATGTACACGCGGAATATTGAACCTGAATTACGCGAGGCTTTAGCCGATACTCCCGTCATTTTACTCAACGGGGCGCGTCAAACCGGGAAAAGTACGCTGGTCACTCGGCTTGCAGAACAGATGAGAGCAAGCTATGCCACACTAGATGACGCAACAACCCTTGCCGCCGCAACTTCAGACCCCATCGGATTTTTGAAAGGTTTGGGCCAGACTGTAGCCATTGATGAAGCCCAGAAAGCACCGGCTCTGTTCCCGGCAATTAAAATGTTGGTGGACGCCGACCGGCGACCGGGTCGGTTCCTGCTCACTGGATCGGCCGATGTACAGATGCTGCCGAAGGTTTCGGAATCGCTTGCCGGCCGAATGCAAATCATCACATTGTGGCCCCTCTCACAGGGGGAACTCTTTGGGCGCAAAGAACACTTTATCGATAGGGTGTTCAAATCGGAAATGCCCAGATTGATAGAAGCGGACTCAAATGATCTGATGGCCTGCGTTTCCAAAGGAGGTTATCCGGAGGCGGTACAGCGTGCCGAGGGAAAACGCCGTGATGCCTGGTATGGCGCATATATCACCGCCATTCTGCAACGCGACGTGCGGGACCTGGCAAACATCGAAGGGCTGACCGAAATGCCACGGCTGCTGTCCCTGCTGGCGACCCGTGTCGGCGGATTACTGAATATGTCTGAACTGTCACGCACCTCCGGAATCCCGCATACCACCTTAAAACGGTATCTTGCGCTCCTGGAGGCAAGCTTCCTGATGCAACCGCTCCCAGCCTGGCACACGCATTTAGGCAAGCGGCTTGTTAAATCCGCTAAAATTCATTTGGTGGATACCGGCCTTGCTGCTCATTTAAGCGGTCATCCTCGGTCGCGTCTAGCCACCGATCCAACGTTCTTTGGTCATCTGCTCGAATCCTTCGTTGTGGGCGAATTGCGCAAACAAGCCACCTGGTCAGAAACACGCGTTGGAATTTATCACTATCGAACAGCGACAGGGCAAGAGGTCGATGTCGTTCTGGAAAATGGTGCGGCTGGCTCACTGGTTGGCATCGAGGTGAAGGCATCGGCTACAGTCACAAAAAAGGATTTTTCAGGCCTTCACACGTTGGCTGAGGATGCCGGAGACCGTTTTAAACAGGGCGTGATACTTTACACCGGCGAGCAAACCGTTTCATTTGGCAAAAACATGGTGGCCTTCCCGATCTCCTCGCTCTGGCGGTCTTTAGACTGATATTGGGTTCAACATAAAGGGACGTAAACCGCCAACAGCTTGGCTATGTATTCTCTGACAAATAGGGTGTTTGAGATTTCCGTGAAAAACAGCTTTGTATTTCCAGCAAAAATATCATGATGAAACACTGATATATAGGGTGTACTCTATCCGCCTCCAGAACCATCATCCCTGCCTGCGCTACTTCCACTCCCTCCGCCAAATCCTGAGCCATCATCAAAACCACCGCCTAAGTCAATGTTTTCTAAATTTAATCCTGATCTAACCATGTATTGATCTAAAGATCCTAAATAATCATGAATTTGAGCCACTTTGTAAAAGCGACGTTTTACTACTAAATCATTCCTACTATTTGGTAAGGGCAGAAGTGCTCGACCGCCATCTACCGATACCAATACATAGCTATCAATATGAGTAGCACAGTAGTACAGCTGAGACCAGTAACCAACAGCACTAGCGTCAAGGTGTTTATTAGCCCAAGGCTCTTTAAAATCATCGCATTGTGTTCCCGCCTCGGTGTATTCCATTTTAAATCTTAAATTTACATTTTTTTTAAAAAATACGGTCTCTTTATTAGAATTAGAAGTTACCCTTTCCCAATCATCTTTTGAATCAGATGACATAACAGCATTGAGAATTTCTTCTCTGCTAGGATTTGCTGACAAGGTAACTTCATGACCCTTGTATTGATCGAAGTCTATTACAGACTTGATTGCTGTCTTTAACGTAGCAATCAAGTCTGTTTTTTGAATTTTATGATCTGTAGAGGCGTCCTCTATATGAAATTGAATTGGGTGTCGTTTATGTTTTAGATCAAATGGCAACTCCTCGACAGAACCACTAGCAGTATTCAGGACACCAATAACCCGGTCACTCCCAAGTTTCGATAGAGCATACCCCAATTCAATCAGAACATTAGGATTCGCTGTTTTGCGTGAGTTCGCCGCGCGTTCGGCAACGAAAGAAATATCAGCAATGAATACTGTACTGGATGCAATTTTATCAAAAATAGTACCTGCCAAATCAGGCGTTCCCGGGATACCTTTTGTATCATGGTCAAGGACTATCTCCCTGTCAGGCTCACTGATACCCAAATCTATATTTAACTCTTTGATAGCTGTCGCAAGAGCATTTTTGATAAAGCTTCTATTATGTTTATTTTCTAGATCACTCTGCCATGAATAGAATATTTTCATTTTTATTGCTCTCTGATTTTACGCCTTACCGTTCGCCCAATAGTATTAGCCGAAACCCCCAAAAGCTCTGCTACTGCTCCTTGGGTTTTCCTTGATTCAGAAGTTCATGCATATGCTGAATCTGTCCCTGTGACAATGCCCTAGGCCGTCCAACATGTTTTCCACGTTTTTTTGCTGCGGCCATACCGGTAGTGTCAAGTTTCTTGTGTGAATTTTTTGAACCAGGGGAGGGAGCGACGGACCTTCCCCAGAGGCGCTTTCTTCCAAGTCAGTTCCATTTTAAGAGAAATAAAAGCCAGGAGTCTGTAGCAGGAGGCCTCCCCCGCCACGATCTCCATCGGCTTCGTCCTACGTTTGAACTCCTTGTTCAATCTCTCGATAATGTTCGTCGTCCGAATCGAGATCCACTCCTCTTGCGGGAACTTGTAGAACCTTAGACAGCTCTCTAACGATTGAGAAAGACATTTCGTCGCAGAGGGAAGCTCCCTCTCCCATTTCTTCTGAAAGAGCTCCCACTGAGATTTGGCCTTCGGATAACTGCTCGCGTAAAAGATGCTCCGGAGGTCATCGGCCACCGGCTGCCTCTGTTTCATCGGCACTTTGGCCAAGACGTTTCTGGCAACGTGGACCTGACAGCGCTGCACCTCGGCCTTGGAAAACCCCTCTTCAAAGACCTTCTCTAAACCAGAAAGCCCATCCATGATCCCCAATTGGACTTGTTCTCCCTTCAGCCCCCGCTTCTTCAAGTCCCGGAAGAACTCCCGCCAGCTGCAGGCCGATTCCTTGTCTCCCGACTGCATGCCGACCACGTGCTTCATCCCCTCTAAATCCACCCCCACGGCCGCCAACACCGGAACTTTTTGAACGCTCCCCGCGATCCGCATGTCGAAGTTCACCCCGTCGAGGTAGAGATATTTGATCGAAAGAGAAGAGAGGTCCCGCATCCGCCAGGCTTCCACCGCGCCCGTCAATTCCAAATTGGCCGAACTGACCTCCGCATGAGAGAGCGTCCGGCCTAAGAGCCGCTTGGAGATCAGCGCCACGGTCCGCGTGGAGACCCCCGACAAGAACAGCAGCGAGAGATCCTCTTTGATCTCCCCCTCATAGCGCTGATAGCGGGGGAGCACGTGGGTTTGATACTTCCCCATCCGATCCCGGGGAACGCTGACCGCCACGCCGCCGATCCCCTTGATCGTAAATTGTCGGGGAGTGGATCCGTTCCGATGATTAGAACGGGCTCCCTTCATTCGCTCATATCGCCCTCTCCCTAAAAAGAAGGTGAGTTCCGCATCCATCAATTGATTTAGCAACAGGCCCATCGACTCTTTCATATCCACCCGGAGTATCTCAAAGATCTTCCCAGGAGCCGCAACAATTTAGTTTAAAAAGCGTTTGATTTCTGGTACGTTGATCGTCAGTTCCACCATGGCGTTTTCCTCCTTGATTGAGTTGGGGAACTTTATCTTGGATGGAAAACGCCATTTTTTTCAACCCCCAATTTCACACATGAAACTTTACACTATCGGCTTTAGTAAATGAGGTTACTCTCAATGATTCTTCTAGTCATTTTTACCTTTGGGTGTGGCCGTCCAAGTATCAACTTATCCGGGTCACCCGAAACGTCCAGTCAAACAGAAGATGTTGAAGGTCAACAACTAATCGATCCACCTTCAGAACCAGAAAAGGTCATCGTCTTAAAGTCGCCTTTAAATGCCCGGTTTGTAGATGTTCCGAATTCAGGGGATGAATGGATCATCATATTGGGTGATGTCAAACTTCTCAGCGCCTGGATAAAAAATGATCTCCGATTTTAGTGCCTTAATTATGTTAATTGCAATAGGGGTGATCGCTATTGGGGCGGCGGTTTACGTCAGTAGAATTGCAGATTCGAGTCGAACGGATTTGGAGGCTGAAGATGAGGAGGATGCGGATGATGAGGAAGAAGCGGAAGAGGAAGGTGAAATACGAGCAATAAATTGCCCTTCCTGTTCTTTTAGTACGACAGAGGCCTATGAGGATTGGGACGTTGTTATCCGCACGGGTCGATGCCCAGAATGCTCTACAACTATCCCCGCCGAACCCGGGCAAGTACCATCACCGGAGCATAGTGGTTCAGGGCCAGCAAGAGTGAGTCCAGCGACCAGCGACACAGAAAGCCAGAACAAACGAGTATATAAGATCTTCGTATATCCGAACAGGGAACCGGTGGCCGTGAAAATTGGATGGTCTTGGCCGGGCTTTTTATTTAGTGGTCTCTGGGCATTGAGCAACAAGATGTGGGGAGAAGCCATGGCCGTATTTACTGTTTCATTTCTCTTGATAGGGGTCGAAAGCCAAATCACAAGCAACCCTGAAAATGCGAGCCTTTTCATTAACATTATCTATATGATCCCCGCCTTTCTGTTAGGCTTAGAAGGAAATGAATGGTTGGAGAAAAATTTAATAAAGAGAGGCTATGCCTATGAAACGAAGGTGGAAGCGCAGACCAGTGAAGAGGCCGTCGCAATTTACCTGAACGAAAAGGAAAGTACTCACAAGCATTGAATTCAGTAAAGAAAGGGAGAGAGTTGGAAATGCTGGCGGCTAATTCACATATCTATGATGGTGACGATATGAAAGCATCCTTAATAATTCTTTTAAGCACGTTGTTGACGGGTTGCATGGCCGGCAATGCCTACGATGATGCTCAATATGCCTTTTGGAGCGATCCTACCAATTGAATATGTTGATACCCAGAGCAAAAATGGCAATTACGCTTATCATTTATTTTTCTCTCGCCTGGCTGCCATCATGCACAGTACAGGAGCCGGATAAATTTTTGGATGAAGCAGAGAAAATTTATCTCTTATATGGGGAGTTGTCGGATATAAGTTTTCCATATGGAAAAAACAAATCCGATGAATTGCGTGCATACGAACTTAAAGAAAAGGCTGTAAAAAGGGAGGCTATCGTCTTCTACAATAAATTTTGCAAAGGGCAATTAGCCCGATCGGAAAGTCTTTGCCATTCCGTCGACAAAGTCATCAAATCATTCGATGCATATTTCAGCCAAGCAAGAAAATTCTTGCTCTTTGATATATTAATTTCCCTCAGTGGGACAAAAAAATTTGAAGAGGACGAAACTATCGAACTAAGAAAATCGTTTGACTCTGAATACAAAAAATTCGGAGAAAACTTATTCGTAAAAATTAAGGCAAAATAATATTGATCCGATATATCCCTAAAAAAACATACAGCCTCCATCCACTTCAACTAACACGGCTACCTCTACATCTCCTTTCGAGATTCCGGATGAAGTATATTTCGACCACCCCGACTTATCCATCGCGGCATGGTGAAAGGCATTCAAACCCAGCAGATCACTTTATACCGATTTAATGATCCGAGTCTTACCCCCAAACTCCTTTTTAATTGCGTGTAGCGAGGATTTGACAGAATAGAAAAATTCCAGTAGATATAACCTCAATTCTACTCTTTTATCAACGGCTTCCAGCGGTCTGCACCGTGACACTTGCGTCCCCTTATTTCTTAAGTACAGACTCAATCTTTCTGTCACATCTTTCACATATATCGATTCAAAGCGCCCTTGCGGTTTTCCCCAAGGGCATTTTTTTTGGGGCGGATTGTAAATGAACGGAGTCAGCATGCAGTCGCGGCTTCGGGGGGTTGGGAGCCGATAACTGTGATGGAGCACAACCCATAATGGATCAGGCAACGCACAACAAGATTGTCTCCTTTATCTGGGGGATCGCCGACGATGTCCTGCGCGACCTCTTCAAGCGGGGAAAGTATCCCGATGTGATCCTGCCGATGTGTGTCATCCGGCGCATGGACGCAGTACTCGAGCCGACCAAGCAGAAGGTGCTCGAGACCAAGAAAATGCTCGACGAAGCGCGCATTACCGCGCAGCGCGCCGCGCTCTGCGATGCTGCGGACCAAGCCTTCTACAACACCTCGAAGTTTACCCTGCGCGACCTCAAGTCGCGCGGCAGCCAGCAGCAACTGCTCGCCGACTTCGAGGACTATCTCAACGGTTTCTCGCCCAACGTTCAGGACATCCTCGAGAACTTCAAGTTCCGCAACCAACTGCAAACGCTGTCCAAGGCCGACGCCATCGGCACCCTGATCAACAAGTTCCTCGACCCCGATATCGATCTCTCGCCGACCGGCATCGACAACCACTCGATGGGTACGGTCTTCGAGGAACTGGTCCGCAAGTTCAACGAGGACAACAATGAAGAAGCGGGCGAACACTGGACGCCGCGCGACGCCGTGCGCCTGATGGCGAACCTCGTGTTTCTGCCCATCGAGACCGAGATCAAGTCCGGCACATACCTGCTCTACGACTGCGCCTGCGGCACGGGCGGCATGCTCACTGTGGGGGAGGAGACGCTCACGGCAATCGGCGCAAAGCGCGCCCAGCAGGTCAAGTGCCTGCTCTACGGCCAGGAGATCAACCCCGAGACCTACGCCGTCTGCAAGGCGGACATGCTCCTCAAAGGCGAAGGCGAGAGCGCCGATCACATTGTTGGCGGCGCGGAGTGGTCCACGCTTTCGCACGATGCCTTCCCGGCTCAGGAATTTGACTTCATGCTCGCCAATCCGCCATACGGCAAGAGCTGGAAGAAGGACCTCGAAGCGATGGGCGGCAAGGAGGGGATGCGCGACCCGCGCTTCAAGGTGATGCACAAGGGCGAGGAGTTGTCGCTCGTCACTCGCTCCAGCGACGGGCAGATGCTCTTTCTCGCCAACATGGCGTCGAAGATGAATGCCAAGTCCGCACTCGGCAGCCGCATCGCCGAGGTGCACAACGGTAGCTCGCTCTTTACCGGCGACGCGGGGCAGGGCGAGAGCAACATCCGCCGCTGGCTCATCGAGAACGACTGGCTCGAGGCCATCGTCGCCCTTCCGCTCAACCTCTTCTACAACACCGGCATCGCCACTTACATCTGGGTGCTGTCCAATAAGAAGCCCGCGCATCGCAAGGCCCAGGTACAGCTTATCGACGCCAGCCAGTGGTTCAAGCCGCTGCGCAAGAATCTCGGCAAGAAGAACTGCGAGCTTTCGCCCGAAGACATCGAGCGTATCAGCCACACCTTTCTCGACTTCAAGGAAACGCCCGAGTCGAAGATCTTCCCCAACTCCGCCTTCGGCTACTGGAAGGTCACGGTCGAACGCCCGTTGCGCCTGCACAGTCAGCTCTCGCTCAAGGCCATCGAAATGCTGCGCTACGTCTCCGGCGACGAAGACCTGCGCACTGTGCTCTACGAGGAGTTCGGCGACGACCTCTTCACGAAGTTCGCCAAGATTTCATCTGCGTTGGAGAAGCGCCTTGCCGACTGGGGCGATGACGAGGGCGAAGGCGATGACGAAGAGGGCGGCAGCGCGAAGAAGGGGTTGCCTGAGAAAAAGAGAAAGAAACTGCTCGACCCCAAGACCTGGGCGCGCGATGGCCGCCTGGTCGAGGTCGCCACGATGCTCCGTGCCGACCTGGGCGACCAGCTCTTCGAGGATCACAACATCTTCCGCGACCGAGTAAGCACCGCGCTCAAGCAGGCGGGGCAAAAGCTCCCCGCCGCCGATCTGAAGCAGATCCTCAAGGCTGTGAGCTGGCGCGTCGAGACCGCGCCGCCGGTCATCGCCAAGGTTCACAAGCCTGGCAAGGCCAAGGCCGACCCGTTGCGTGGACTATCCGAGGCAACAGTAGAGGGCAGGCCCAGCATCGTCGAGTACGAGCCCGACTCCGACCTGCGCGACACCGAGCAGGTGCCGCTGCTGGAAGACGGCGGCATCGAGGCCTTCATCCGCCGCGAGGTGTTGCCCTACACGCCCGACGCCTGGATCAAGGTAGACGCCACCAAGATCGGCTACGAGGTGAGCTTCACGCGGCATTTCTACAAGCCCCAGCCGCTGCGCACGCTCGAGGAAATCAGCGCCGACATCCTCGCCATCGAGAAAGAGGCAGAGGGGCTGCTGGATGGCTTGTTGAAGAGTGGGGCCCAACCATGAAGAAGGTGGTCAGCAAACGGTCCGGCGGCAATGCGGCTCAGTCCAAGAAACGCGTGCCCGCTACCAGGGTCCCCGCACCCGTCGATCAAGCGGCCCTCATTGCCGATCTGCGGGTGCTCATCCAGTCCGCACGCCAGCGGATAGCCACGGTTGCCAACTCCACCACCACCCTGTTGTTTTGGAATGTGGGCCGCCGCCTGCTCAGGGAGAACCTTCAGCAAGGGCGGGCCGCCTATGGCAAACAGATTCTTGCGACCGTGTCGCAAGAATTGATGGCGGAGTTCGGCGCGGGATTCAGCTATACCGCCCTCACCCGGATGGCCCGGTTTGCCGAATGGATGGCTGAGGAGCAAATCCTTGCGTCACTGTCGCAAGAATTGAGCTGGAGCCACTTCGTCGAGCTGCTCCCGATCAAGGACCCACTCGCCCGTGATTTCTACGCGGAGATGTGCCGCATCGAGCGGTGGGATGTGCGCACCCTGCGCTCGAAGATCGGCGGCATGTTGTTCCAACGCACCGCGCTTTCCAAAAAGCCGAAGACCGTCATCGCCTCGGAGCTCGCGCAACTGCGCGACGGACACATGTCGCCCGACATCGTCTTTCGCGATCCGTACCTGCTCGATCTGTTGGGACTCACGGGGGCGTATAGCGAGCGCGACCTCGAGAGCGCCATGCTTCGCGAGATCGAGGGTGTCCTGCTGGAGCTGGGAACTGGCTTCGCCTTCGTCGCCCGACAAAAGCGCATGAGTATCGGCAAGGATGACTTTCATCTCGATCTGCTCTTCTTCCACCGTCACCTGCGCAGGCTGATTGCAGTCGAATTAAAACTGGAGTCTTTCCAACCCGCACATGTTGGCCAGATGGAGCTGTATCTGCGCTGGCTGGACAAACATGAACGCGCTCCCGGCGAGGAGGCTCCGATCGGACTCATCCTATGCGCCTCCGCCGATGCCGAGCAAGTGGAGCTGCTTCAGCTCGACGCCAAGTCCATCCGCGTCAGCAAGTACCTCACGGAGTTGCCGCCGCTGCCGCTGCTGCGGGCCCGCCTGCATCAGGCGATGGAACACGCCAGGGAACAGGCGGCTAGGAGACCCCCCAACCCGGAAGGTCGGCAATGAATCCTCGCGACGCCACGTTCGAGTCGATTATCAGCCTCGCGCGAGGCCTGAGTGATCTTCAGCAGCAGGCTGCGCAGCAATACCAGCCGGTGGTGGACGACATCCTGCTCACCCGCAGCCGCGATGGCCGGCACATCGAACACACGCTGGATGGCTTGCTAGATTTTTGTGGCCACGAACCCGTGCTGCATCTGTATAAACAGCTCTGCCGTTACTATTTGACCATCGATCCGGTCGCCACCGCCGACTACATCAAGGCCTATCGCGAATACTGGGATAGCGATGCACAGGAAGACCAGTCATGATCGCCGAGCTTACGCCGTATGCGGAATACAAGGAATCGGGACTGCCGTGGCTCGGGCAGGTGCCGGGGCATTGGGAGACGGGACGATTGCGACACGCGTGTGAGATGCGTGTAAGCAATGTCGATAAGCACACGAAGCCGGGTGAGACCCCAGTCAGGCTTTGCAACTACATGGATGTGTACAAGAACGAGCGCATCCGCGAATCCACCCGCTTCATGGCAGCAACCGCGAGCGAAGACGAGCGTATCCGGTTTGGCCTTCGCAAAGACGATGTTCTGATCACGAAGGACTCGGAGCAGTGGAACGACATCGGCGTTCCATCGCTCGTCGAATTTGAGGCCCCGGACTTGGTCTGCGGATACCACCTTGCGATTCTCCGTTCGCGACCCGGTCTACTTGGGGCGTTTCTTCATAGAACTCTCGAGAGCCACTTCATTGCCGCGCAGTTCCACGTCGAAGCGAATGGAGTTACTCGTTACGGACTGTCACACGGAGCCATTCAAGGAATTGCTATCCCGCTCCCCCCGCCCGCCGAGCAGGCGGCGATTGTGCGGTTTCTGGACTGGGCGAGCGGGCGGCTGGAGCGGGCGATCCGGGCGAAGCGGAAGGTGATCGCGCTGCTCAACGAGCAGAAGCAGGCCATCATCCACCGCGCCGTCACCCGCGGCCTCGACCCCTCCGTCCCCCTCAAACCCTCCGGCATCCCCTGGCTTGGGGAGATTCCGCATCATTGGCGAATCGTACGCAACTCGGCCCTGTTCTCACACAGAGTTGATCCGGGTATCCATGGCTTGCCAATTCTTCAGGTCTCACTTCGTTCAGGTATCACATCGGAGGATCTTTACCAGTTTGGCCGACTAAAGCGTCTCATTGCCGACCATACCAAGTACAAACTCGTTCGTAGGCATGATCTCGCTTACAACACTATGAGAATGTGGCAAGGCGCCGTTGGAGTCAGCGCCACCGACGGACTAGTGAGTCCAGCCTATGTCGTTATTACTCCCCGTAAAGGTGTCGATTCTTACTTCTATGAGTTTGTTTTCAGAACGGCCGTCTATAAACAGCAGGTGAATCGATATTCAACCGGCATCGTCTCAGACCGTAACCGCTTGTACTGGGAAAGCTTCAAACAAATGCCCAATGTTCTGTTGCCCGTAGAGGAGCAACAGGCCATCTGTAGTTTCATACAAGAGAAGACAGGTGGACTGAGCTCTGCTATCTTTCGCCTCGAACGCGAGATCGAACTCCTCCGCGAATACCGCACTTGCCTCGTCGCCGATGTTGTGACGGGCAAGCTCGATGTACGCGAGGCGGCGGCGCGCCTGCCCGACGAAGCGCAGCCCGACACCACCGAGGACGACACCGACCCGAGCATCGATCCCGAGGCCGTTGACGAGGAGGTCGCCGTATGACTACCGACACCAGCGAGAAGGGCCTCGAAACGCTCATCATGCGGCACATGGCCGGCGTAGACGGTCTCGCCGCCAGCCCGAATATGGTCGCCGAACAACCGCCGCCTTACGGCGGCACCGGCTATATCGCGGGCAGCCCTCAGGACTACGACCGCGCCCACGCGCTCGATGTGCCGCAGCTCTTCGCCTTCCTGCGCGCCACCCAACCCGAGGCGTTCAAGAAACTGGCTATTGCCCAAGCGGGTGACGCCAAGGACATCAACCGCCTCAAGTTTCTCGCCCGCCTCTCGGCCGAGATAGGCAAACGTGGCGTTATCAATGTGCTGCGCAAGGGCGTGGACCACGGGCCGCTGCACTTCGATCTGTTCTACGGAACGCCATCGCCGGGCAATGCCAAGGCCGAGGCGCTGCACGCGCAGAACCGCTTCTCGATCACGCGCCAGCTCGCCTACAGCATGGACGAGACGCGTCGCGCGCTTGATCTCTGCCTGTTCATCAACGGCCTGCCCATCGCCACCTTTGAGTTGAAAAATAGCCTCACGAAGCAGACCGTCGCGGACGCCGTCCAACAGTACAAACGCGACCGCGATCCGCGCGAGCGGTTGTTCGGGTTTGGCCGCTGCGTGGTGCACTTCGCGGTGGACGACAGCGAGGTCCAGATGTGTACCCATCTCAAAGGCAAAGGCTCGTGGTTCCTGCCCTTCAACAAGGGCTATCGCGACGGCGCGGGGAACCCGCCGAACCCGCACGGCCTCAAGACCGACTACCTCTGGAAGGAAGTGCTCACCCCGGCGGGGCTGACCAACATTCTCGAAAACTATGCGCAGATCGTCGAAGAGAAGGACCCGCGCACGGGTAAGAAGAAGCGCAAGCAGGTATGGCCGCGCTACCACCAGCTAGACGTGGTGCGGCAGGCGCTGGCCGATGTGCACGCCCACGGGGCGGGTAAGCGCTACCTGATCCAGCACTCGGCGGGCAGCGGCAAGTCAAACTCCATCGCCTGGCTCTCACACCAGCTCATCGGTCTGAGGCGCGACGAGAAGGAGGTCTTGGACTCGGTCATCGTGGTCACAGACCGGCGGCTGCTCGATGATCAGATCCAAAACACCATCAAGCAGTTCATGCAGGTGGGGGCGACGGTAGGTCACGCAAAAAATTCCGGGGACCTGCGCACATTCATTGAGGCGGGAAAGAAGATCATCGTCTCGACGGTGCAGAAATTTCCTCGCATCCTCGATGAGATCGCCACCGAGGGCGGCAAGACCTTCGCCATCGTCATCGACGAGGCGCACTCCAGTCAAGGCGGAAAAACCTCGGCAGCGATGAGTCAGGCACTCGGCGACTCGGCGGCGAGCGATGAGGAAGGGCCCGACCCAGAGGACATGGTGAACGAGGCGCTCGCCAAACGTATGGCGGCGCGCAAGATGCTAACCAACGCCAGCTATTTCGCCTTCACCGCCACGCCCAAAAACAAGACGCTGGAGATGTTCGGAGAACCACTGCCGCCCGACGTTGAGGGCAAGGTCAAGCACAAGCCATTCCACAGCTACACCATGAAGCAGGCGGTCGAGGAGGGTTTCATCCTCGATGTCCTCAAGAGCTACACGCCGGTGGACAGCTACTACAGGTTGGTCAAAAGGGTCGAGGATGATCCTGAGTTTGACACCAGGAAGGCGAAAAAGAAGCTGCGCCGGTATGTGGAGAGCCACGACCATGCGATCCGGCTCAAGGCCGAGATCATGGTGGATCACTTCCACGAGCAGGTGCTGGCGGCCGGGAAGATCGGAGGACAGGCGCGCGCGATGGTGATCACCAGCGGCATTGCGCGCGCAATCCAGTACTTCCACGCCTTTAAGACGTATCTCACCGAGCGCAAAAGCCCGTACCAGGCGATCGTCGCCTTCTCGGGCGAGCACGAGTACGGCGGTGTAAAAGTGAGCGAGGTATCGCTCAACGGCTTTTCCAGCAGCGAGATCGCGAAGAAGATACAGACCGACCCGTACCGCTTCCTGATCTGCGCCGACAAATTCCAGACGGGCTACGACGAGCCGCTTTTGCACACGATGTATGTGGACAAGCCGCTCTCGGGCATCAAGGCGGTGCAGACTCTGTCGCGGCTCAACCGCGCACACCCTCAGAAGCGCGACTGCTTCGTGCTCGACTTCCAGAACAACAGCGAGGCGATCGCCTTCGCCTTCCAGGACTACTACCAAACCACGCTGCTCGCGGAGGAAACTGACCCCAACAAGCTGCACGACCTGAAGACTGCATTGGATGCGGTCCAGGTGTATTCGCCCGAGCAGGTGCAGCAGGTGGTGGCGTTATTCCTCGGCGATGCCGACCGCGACACGCTTGACCCCATCCTCGATGCCTGCGTCGCGGTCTACGTGGAAAGGCTCGATGAGGACGGCCAGGTGGACTTCAAGGGCAAGGCCAAGGTGTTCTGCCGCACCTACAGCTTTCTCTCGTCGGTAATTCCCTACAGCAACGCGGAGTGGGAGAAGCTATCGATCCTGCTCAATTTGCTCGTGCCCAAGCTGCCCGCGCCGCAAGAGGAGGACCTCTCCAAGGGCATCCTCGAAGCCATTGATATGGACAGCTACCGGGTCGAGAAGAAGGCGGTGTTGAAGATAGTGCTGGCAGATGCAGATGCCGAGATCGAACCAGTCCCGACGGATTCGGGCGGTCGCAAGAGTGAGCCCGAACTGGATCGGCTGAGTAACATCCTCAAGACCTTCAACGAGCAGTTCGGGACGACGTTTACCGATTCGGACCGCATCTTCCGGCACATTCGAGACGACATCGCACCAAAGGTCGCCGCTGATGCGGCCTTCCAGAATGCGAAGGCGAACACGCCGCATACCGCCCGCCTTGCTCACGATCAGGCGCTCGGCAAGGCGGCACAGGGGTCCATGAAGGACTTCACGCAGTTCTACAAGCAGTTCGTGGAGAACGAGTCGTTCAAGCGCTTCGTTGGCGACATGGTGTACGCGCTTACGAGCCAGCAATGAATTGCGAAGGTGGTGGAAGCGCTGTATGTCCAGCGAATCGCCGGCTTCAGATGTCGTATCGATCGGGTAGGGGGAAGGCATTTTGTCAAAGATCATTATCGGAACCTGCTTTCTAGGTTTTCGATTGCTTCCGAAGCGAATTGCCATTTAGGGAATGTCTATGTTTCGTTTTCTACATGCTGCTGATATCCATTTGGACAGTCCTTTACGGGGTTTAGAAAGTTATGAGGACGCCCCTGTTGAGGAAATTCGAAATGCAACCCGAAGGGCTTTTGATAATCTCATAGAACTGGCTATTCAGGAGGCGGTTGATTTTCTCCTGATTGTAGGGGATCTCTTCGATGGCGACTGGAAAGATTTCAATTCCGGACTCTTCTTCATAGGCCATATGGGACGTTTGAATAAAGCCGGGATCCCAGTTTATATCGTCACCGGAAACCATGATGCCGCAAGTCAGATCACCAATGTCATGTCTTTACCCGAAAATGTAACCCTTTTTTCTGCAAAAAAGCCAAGCACCGTCTGCTTAGAAAAGCTGGGCGTTCTTATCCACGGCCAGAGCTATCCGTCCCGCGCGTTAATGGAAAATATCGCTTCTCACTATCCTCAAAATGATCCAAACTATTTCAATATCGGACTGCTCCATACTGCCTTGAATGGTCGAGAAGGACATGAGCCCTATGCCCCCTGCTCGCTCGATGATCTCCATTCCAAGGGATATGATTACTGGGCGCTTGGCCATATTCATAAGCGGGAAGAGGTCTCTCGCGATCCTTGGATCGTTTTTCCTGGAAATATTCAGGGCCGCCATATCCGAGAAACCGGGGTCAAAGGGGCAACGATGGTCACGGTAGAGGACGGACTTGTTCGCGAGGTGACACATCGGGAACTCGATGTCGTACGGTGGATTCTTCGCCGAATTGACCTGTCATCCTGTGAAACAATAGAAGCCGTTCATGAAATGGTCCGATCCGCCATAGAAAATGCGGAGATGGAAGCAGAGGGGAAAACCTTGGCCTTGCGGCTCTCCTTAGAAGGGGATTGTCCGGTCCATGCACAAATCGTTGAACATCGAACCCAGTTGGCTGAGGAAATCCGTGGATGGGTCGCTGGGCTTGGAAATACCTGGCTCGAAAAAGTGGACTTCAGGACACGGCGGAAAGCGCGACTGGAAGATATGGTGGGTGAAGACACCCCCTTATCTGGATTATTGCAGTCCATCCAAAATCTACAGCTTGACGCGAATACGCTTTTGGAGCTGGTGCCGGAACTCACTGCTCTGAAAAATAAATTACCGCCGGAGCTACTGCTCAATGAAGACTTTATTCTAGGAAATAACCCCGAAAAGTTGGAATTGATTCGCTTAGAAGCCCAGGATTTATTAATTGAGAAGCTCATCCGACATGGGGAGAGCGAATGAGGATCAAACGTCTCGATCTCATCGCTTTTGGCCCTTTTACGAAGGTGCATCTTGAGTTTAACTCGGAAGACCCCGGTCTACACATTATCTTTGGGGCGAATGAAGTAGGGAAGAGCAGCTCGCTCAGGGCGCTTAAGGCCCTATTGTTTGGTTTTCCTGAACGCACCCCGGATAATTTCATCCATAGCAATGAGCAGTTGTTGGTGGGGGGTTGCCTGACGAGAACGGGTGGAAATGAGATTGAATTTCTACGGCGGAAAAAGAGGAAGATGGACTTACTTGACCGCGATGAAAATCCCATTGATCCTTCTGCCCTCGCCCCTTATTTGCACGGGACCGATGCAGAAATTTTTGAATCTCTCTACGGACTCGATCATGACATTCTTGTGCAGGGCGGT